>NZ_PVXN01000054.1 GCF_002995795.1 Clostridium thermopalmarium DSM 5974 | reverse complement strand
TGAATATATAGAATCCTGGTACAACAGAAAAAGGCTTCATAGCAGTATCGGTTATATGACTCCTCAACAGCTTGAAGATGCTTTAAGAAAAACTGCATAAAAATTTGAGTTTTTGTGTCTACTATATGGACATAAATCCATTACTCTTTTACTTTTAAAGTACGTTTTCGTACCTAACCCTTTTTCTCCTATACCGACTGACGCTTTATTTGAATCTCCTAGATTAAAAAACCTATGTATGTCTTCTATCTTCATTCCTTTTCCATCATCTTGGATCTCAATAACAAAATTACCACTAGTATTCCTATAAACTATTATAGATATATTTTTTGCCCCAGCGTCGTGAGAATTACTTAAAGCCTCTCTTATAACTTCTAGGGGATTTATAATATTTTGTGCTATTTCTTTAAATAACGATATATCTTTAACTTGTGGCTTGTATTTTTCCATAATATTCACCCGCTTTTAATAAAATTTTCATAATATGCGATTATCGCATATTATAGTATTTTCTTTCATTTAAAATCAATGCATAATATTTAAATTTTAAGGATGATTATTATGCTAGAAAGAAACATTATTGGGAAGAAAATAAAACGAATTAGACAATTAAAGGGAATTACACAAGATCAATTAGCCGCACGACTCAATATACAAGGAATAGAAATAGATCAAACTATGATTTCTAAAATTGAAGAACAGGTACGCGGTATCTCTGATTATGAAGTAATGGCTTTCTCAGTAGCTTTAGGTGTAAGTATTGAAGAGTTATTCGACGAGATGTAATTGTAAAGTAATTCCGAAACATCATTAAAGCTGAGGATTACCTAATATTTAATGGTTTATTTAAAAACAGCTTTACTATACATTTAATTGCAAAATAAAAAAGTTAGTAATGAATAGATCACTCATTACTAACTTTTCATTTTTAGTTTTTATCCTTAAATAAAGCCATTAAGTCCCCAAATGGATTATTTATATCTCTGTCAGCTTCCTTTTTCATTTTATTCATATAATTTTGAACATCTCTTTTATTTACCTTATCAGCTTTACTATTAAATCTCTTGCTAAAAGATGATGCTTTTTCTCTAAAGTTACAATTTGTATTTGTACAAATATATATTTGCCCTTCTCCCTGTCCCCTAAGCTCTAGTCTCTTTTGCATTCTGGACATCTTGCATTGGTAAACTTACTTACATTTTCTCTATGACCGCACTCTCTGTCCTGACATACATTCATTACTCCATGCTTACCTTTAACTTCTAACATGTACTTACCACAGCTCGGGCACTTCTTGCCAGTAAGATTATCATGTTTAAACTTATCACTACTTCCCTTAACATCTTGAACTAGTTCCGCTGCATATTGTCTCATTCCCTCTGTGAATGCTCTTGGATCTTTCTTTCCTTTACTTATAAGTTCTAACTCAAGCTCCCATTTAGCTGTCATTAATGGTGATTTTAACTCATCTGGTACAAGCTCTATAAGCTGCTTTCCTTTTGAGGTAGGAACTATTTCCTTTCCGTTCTTCTCTATATAGAACATATTAAATAACTTTTCAATAATATCAGCTCTTGTAGCAACGGTTCCTATTCCACCTGTTTCTCCTAGCGTTTTAGCAGAAATTTTATCTACTGCTACATATTTTTGTGGTTTTTCCATAGCTGATAGTAACGTACCTTCATTAAATCTTGCAGGTGGCTTTGTCTTAAGCTTTTTACTTTCAACTGAGGTTATATTTAACTTGTCACCTTCTTTAACTATCGGTAATACTTGACTATCTTTTTCATCTTCATCTTCTGCTAAGTCATCAACTCTATCGTATACCTTTTTCCAACCTTTTGATTTTATTACATTTCCTTTGGCTACAAAGCTTTCACCATTAATGTCAACTTTTATAGTGGTTTGCAAAAATTCATATGGTGGTAGCATAACAGATAAGAATCTCTTAACTACTAAATCATAAATATGTCTTTCTTCACTGCTTAAAAGAGCTATATTCCCTCTTTCCTCAGTTGGAATTATTGCATGATGGTCACTTACTTTGCTATTATCCACGAAGCCCTTATTTGCATTTATTTTACTATTTAATATTTCAGTTGCAAATGTCCTATAACTTCCTATAGAAATGGCCTTTAAACGTTCTGTTAATGTATCTACTATATCAGTAGAAATATATCTTGAGTCTGTTCTTGGATAAGTTAATACCTTATAATTTTCATATAATCTTTGCATTATGGATAATGTTTGTTTAGCTGAGTATCCAAAGATTCTATTTGCATCTCTTTGTAACTCTGTTAAATCATATAGTGCAGGTGCAAATTGCTTCTTAGGACTTTCATTAACTTCAACTACATTTCCCTCTTTACCTTTTGTTGCTGAAATAACTTTATTTACCTTATCTTCTCCAAAAATATTACTATTATTATTCTTATCTCTCCACTGAAGAATAAAACCCTTTGTCTTTGCATTTATTACAAAATAATCTTTAGGCTTAAAGGTTCTTATTTCTTCTTCACGATTAACTATCATAGCAAGGGTTGCTGACTGTACACGTCCTGCCGTAAGTTGTGCATTATGCTTACAAGTAAGAGCTCTTGTAATATTTAAGCCTACTACCCAATCTGCCTCTGCTCTGCATGCCGCTGCTTTATAAAGGTTATCATATTGCACTGAAGGCTTTAAATTTTTAAACCCATCAAGTATTGCTTTATCCGTTTGTGATGATATCCAGAGTCTCTTTGTAGGCTTATTAACTCTAGCTTTCTCTAGAATCCAACGAGCCACAAGTTCACCTTCACGTCCAGAATCTGTTGCAATAATAACCTCTGTAACATCTTTTCTATTAATTTGTTCTTTAACTATATTAAATTGCTTACTACTCTGCTTTATAACAACAAGTTTTAGTGGTTTGGGCAGCATAGGTAAATCCTCTAACTTCCAGCTCTTATACTTATCATCATATACCTCTGGATCAGCTAAAGTAACTAAATGTCCTAATGCCCATGTTACTATATATTTGTCTCCTTCTATATATCCATTTCCTTTTTTATTACACTTTAAAACTCTAGCTATATCCCTTCCAACAGAAGGCTTTTCGGCTAGAACTAGAGATTTTCCCATATGTATAGTTCTCCTCCCATCCATTATCTTATGTTAATTCTTATTTTACAAAAAATAAAATCTATATCCCACTTACATTAGTATATCACTAATTTAAATAGGATATAGACTTTGTTTTTATTTTGCGTTAATATTGATGAATTCAGCTTTAAGCTTAGAATACATTATCTTTTGGCTGCTGTAAAGGCCATAATATCCAGACATCATATAACTAACACTGCAGGCAATTGCAAATAATATAATTCCATGAGATCCAAAGAGTTCAATACTCAAAATAACAGAAGCTATCGGACTATTAACTACACCACAAAATAACGCAACTAGGCCAATTGCAGCCCCAAATCCCGGATCAATTCCTAAAAGTCCTCCAACTAAGCAACCGAAAGTTGATCCTACAAAAAAGGTTGGTACAATTTCTCCTCCTTTAAAACCTGTTCCAATAGTAATAGCTGTGAAAATTATTTTTAAAATAAAAGCTTCAGGCCTTGCTTCTCCAGCTATTGCCTTTGAAATTATGTCCATGCCTGCTCCATTATAATCCATTGAGCCAACAAGAGAAGTTAAAACAATTATTAATATCCCTCCTACAGCAATACGAAGGAACTCATTTTTAACTTTCTTTTTCATAAGTTCTTGAGTATTATGCATAATCATACATAATACTATGCTTACACCTGCACAAAGAACTGATAATACCATTATTTTTATTATAATAGGAAGAGATACTTTAGGTATAACCTTTAAAGTATATCGAACAGGCTCCACATTGAATAGTAAAGAAATGGTATAGGCTACAATAGAAGCTGTAATACAAGGTAGAAAGCTTGAATAATAAATTACACCTACACTAATAACTTCCATTGCAAAAAAAGTGGCAGTCAAAGGTGTTCCAAACAATGCTGAAAATACACTGCTCATTCCACAAAGTGTAATCAGGTGCATATCCTTTTCATCTAGACGAAAAATCTTACCTACTTGAGAACCTATGCTTCCTCCAAGCTGCAGTGCCGCTCCTTCCCTTCCTGCTGATCCACCTAATAGGTGAGTTATTACTGTACTCACAAAAATAAGAGGAGCCATAACAAAAGGAACTTTCTCATCAGAACGTATGGATTCTATAACCTGGTTTGTTCCTATGTTTACAGGCATCTTGCATAATTTGTAAAGCCAAACTATTATGATACCGCCAAATGGCAAAAGCATAATTAACCAATTGTGCTTTTGTCTAAAATATGTAGCAAATTCAACACTTACATGAAATAAGCTTCCTATACTTCCTCCAATTAAACCAATTACTGCTGCTATTAAAATCCACTTTAGAAAAGTAATCGTATAATTTATAGTTGATAAAAGCCTTTTCTTATATGTTTCCATAGTCCCCACCAAACGCTTATATATTTTTAACTTCTTTAAACAGTAATTATTACTATATTCATTTAAATTATATATCTATCAACTTATATAGTCAACTATATCAAAAAACACCAATTCCATATCTATTGTTTTTAAAAAAATTAGCAACTTATTAGTTATTTCATAGTATATAATGTATAGTTTTTCAATTAATAGGAGGATAGCAATGTTAATAATCTCCAATAAAATTATGAGCACTGATGACATAAACAAGCAATATAACTTAAAACCTCTTGAAGAAAAAATTGTAAACACTATGACCTCCAGTAACAAAATCTACAGATTTGATTCTCTAAAGGAACTAAAATTTGAACTAGATTTAAGGCTAAGTATTATTAAAGCTTCTAGGGATCTATATAAGAGCAATTTTAGATTTAGAGTATTTAAGGAGGCTAAATGCAATCCAAAATACTGGACTCTAACCTCTGAAGGAGGTTTTTTGTTAAAAAGAGGTGTAGAACCTTATGCTGCAATTGAAGACATATATTTGAATAGCTCCATGTACGGTACAGAATGTTCTACTGCTATAGTTATTCTTTATTATAAGGCTTTATTAGATATACTTCCTAGAAAACTATTTAATAGATTATTTGATCACATATACTTAATGAATTGGAAATACCTTGATGATGACCTTGGAATTGCAACCTATTCAAATGTTATAGATTATTTCCCAGGTGATTGTAGATATTTTAAAAATCCTGACGTAAATCCAAAAACTCCAGAATGGCAAGGGGAAAACGCCATAGATCTAGGAGATGGAACATATTATGGTCATGGAATAGGAATAAAAACTGCGAATGAAATAATTAAAGCTCTAAATGAAAATCGAAAAGAAGGCTCTACAAGATCCGCTTACTTAATGGACACCGCCACTAGATTAGACTTTAAATATCTTGCCAAAGAATACATTAAATTTGAATCTAGACTTATAATGTTAAGGCACTATCCTTTTGCAGCTAATTTTTTATCTATAAACTAAGTAGATTTGTAAATTCTAACTAAATTTTTTAATCAAATTAAAAGTGGGAGTAAGATAATTACTTTATCTTTTCCCACTATATATATGCTTCCATACATGGAAATTCATCAAAAAGCTATCCAGTAACATTTTAATAAGATATCAATTTTGTTTAAATTAATGTAAAATTAACTATATACATATAATTTCATAAAAAGGTATAAAATATTATTATTATGTGTTACTTACCAAAATAAAGAAGGAAGTGTTTAAATGAAATCCTTTGCCTTAAGACTATTTAACAGAGTTATAGGTCTTTTATATATTGTATCAGGATTATGTCTCATTAGGCTATCTATTAGTCGTAATCTATCTCCCGATGCTCCGTGGATGGTTATTCCCGTATCTCTTATATTAATAGGCTTAACTGTTTTTGTCTCTAGCAAAACGCCAGGCGAAATTATAAGTATACTTAAGGATTTTTATAAAGATAGAATAATTAGAGCAGCAAATAAAAGAATAGATAAGCAAGTTAAATATGCTCTTCAATGTTTAGATAAAGAAAAATTTAAAGTTATTGAGGATATTAGTCTAAAAGTAGATAACTTAGAACAACATTTCAATCACATAGTAATTAGCCCTAATGCTATATTTAATATTGAGGTTAAAACCTTATCTAATCCTATATTGGTTGATTCTATAGAAAATTGTATTAAAGACAATATGAATGAAGAAACTAGAGTTAGTAGCCTTGATTTACAATGTAGAAATTATAAAAAGGTATTAGAAAAAATCATTAATTATAAATATCCAATTATTGACGTAATTGCAATCAAAAATGATGTGTGTAACTCATCAAGAAATACTGATATCTCAGTTAAAGTTATTAATCATAATAGTTTAATTGATTTTATTGAAAATTATTCAGATGAGCAAAGTATAGATGATATAGCTAAAGTAAAAAATATATTATTTTCCTATAAAATTCACAGCAAAGAAAAAGATAATTTCATAAGCGAATTCTATAGCTTTAAATTTGAAAAGGAAAACTTCCTGTTTTTAATCATAGGAACAATGTTTCTTGCAGTTTGCATGAGAGGAATGGTTAATCTTCAGAAAAGGAACGACTATATAAAATCGATTAAAGTTCAGTACCAAGATAGCAACCTCGTTAATGAGGAAGATTTAATCATGCAAGAAGATAATAAAGCAATATAATTATATAAAAAAACTCAAGTTCAACTTATAAAAAAGCCCCAGTAAATATTTGCTGGAGCTTTTCCATTAACTATTTATTCATATAACAAGCTACAATTTTACCAAAATACATGGTATGGTAATCTTTATCTGGATAGCAATTCTTATCTAAATCTTCATCTAATAAGCTTGGATCCATATCTTGCTTATATATTATTTTACATTCATATATAAGTCCGCAGTTTGCTATCACCGGAGTGCTTACTTCTTTACCGCCCTCAGTCTTTAAGTCACATTCTTGAAATTTATCAAAATCTCTTCCTGACTTTGTACCACAAAATACTAAACTTTTCTTTAATTCCTCTTCAAAAGGTATGCTTATTGTAAATTCTGTAGCATTTTCTATGAGATTATGGGTATACCTTGATTTCCTAACAAGTACAGCGAAAACAGGTATTCTCCATTGAAAACCTACACTTCCCCAACCTATGGTCATAGTATTTAATCTATCTTCATCTTTTACAGTGAGAAAGGCTCCTCTTTTTTGCAATAACTCAATTCCCTTTTCAAGGTTTTCTGTATAATTTAAGGCCATGATAATTTCACCTTCTTAGATTAAGTTTAATTTTTCCATTAACGTCTTAATCTTAGCTGTTTGTTCATCATTAGCCTGAATAAATGGGACAGTGCAGTAATCCTGCATCTCAATTCCTCTTATCATCATGGCTTTCTTAACAATAGGAATGAATGGTGTCCCAATATCGTAAATTGCCATCATTTCATTAATAATCTTTTGAATTTCAGCAACCTTATCAAAATCTTTTTCATTTATAGCCTTTACCCATGCAGAGCATATTTCTGGTGCAAAATTAGAAAGACCCCCAATGCATCCAGCTCCACCACTAAGTATATTGTGTGCAAAATTTTCATCAAATCCTGAATAAACTTCAAATTCTGGGAACTCTTTATGCATTGTTTCTATAAGTGCTCTTGTGTGTCCCATTTCTGTAACTGTATCTTTATAACCAACGATGTTTTTGTGCTTTCTTGCTAAATTTAAAGTAACTTCTGGTGTTAAATCATATCCAGTTCTAGCTGGGAAATTGTATAGATAAATATCTGCTTTTGTTCCTTCTGCTACTTTATCATAGAAAAGTTCAACACTCTCGTTAGATAGAGCAAAATAATATGGGCTTATAACCATAACAGCATCTGCTCCAACTTCATTGGCATAATTAGAAAGTTCAATAGTTTCATCAGCAGACATACAGCTTGTACCTATAAAAACCTTTGTTCTCTTATTTACATGCTCCACTGCAAGCTTAATTAATTCCTTCTTTTGTTCCATAGTCATTGTAAAGAACTCACCTGTGCTGCCCATTATAACTAAACCATCTACTCCACCTTTAATTAGAAAATCGTAGATATTTTTATTTGCTTCACTGTCAATGTTTCCGTCCTTATCAAATGCAGTAACCACAGGGGTTAACCATTTTCCTGTCATAATATATACACTCCTTTTATTATACGTTTTGTTATTCAACGATATTTTTCAATATCCCAATATTTTCAATCTCACATTCAACTACATCTCCAGATTTCATAAATCGTGGTGGCTTAAATCCCATTCCAACACCTGATGGAGTACCTGTAGCAATAATATCTCCCGGCTCTAAAGTCATTCCACTAGAAATTTCAGCAATTATGCTTGGAATGTCTGTTAAAAAAAGCTTAGTATTAGAATTTTGTCTTAATTCTCCATTTACTCTACTGCATACATTCAATTCAACTGGAAATGGTATTTCACTTTTATGTACTACAACAGGTCCTAATGCTGTGAAAGTATCTAGGCTCTTTCCTCTATACCACTGAAGATGCTGCTGTTGTAGAGCTCTTGCTGAAATATCATTCATTATTGTATAACCGAAAATATAATCTTCGGCCTTATCCTTAGGAATATTTATTCCTCTTTTACCAATAATAACTGCTAGTTCAACTTCATAATCTAACTCTTCATCAAGGTCAGAGTGACTTATTATTTTATCCTCTGGACCAATAGCTTCTGTAACTCTCTTTGAAAAATATACAGTCTTTTTAGGTTCTGTAAAACTGTTCTTATCAAAGCTTTCCTTAGTCTCTTCTAAATGATCTTTATAATTTACACCTACACAAATAATATCGTGTATTGGCTTTTTTATTGGTGCGCAGACTCTTATTTTATTCAATGGATATGTTACAATATTATCTACAGAATCTTCTAATATAATATTTCGGATTGTATCCATATCACAGTCTGAAATATTGTTTACTAAATCAATCATACCGTAAAAGTTCTTACTTAGGTTAAGACTGGATAATTCTATTGCTAAAGTACCGTCTTTAGATAAAACTCCTAATTTTTCTTCTCCTGATTCTTTGAAAGAAATAAATTTCATGTTAAGCCCCCCCCTTTCTATACTCTATAACTTATCTCATTTCTTGCATATAATTAGGCCTGCAAAGATGCAAGCCTAATATAAACTTAAATATATCTATTAAACGTAGTTACAAACTCTAGCTATAGCTATCTCATTGTAACCAAGAGATTCTGCCTTTGTAAGTTTACCGTTTGCTGTTTCAACAACTTTATTTAGTAATTCATCTCCTAATTCTTCTAAAGTCTTAGTTCCATAAATTACACCACTTGCATCAAAATCCATATTGTCTTCCATGTTTTTATAAGTAATTTTATTTCCTGTAATTTTTATAACTGGTGCAATCGGGTTACCAGTTGGAGTACCACGTCCAGTTGTAAATACAACTATTTGAGCTCCTCCTGCAATCATACCTGCAACTGATGATGGGTCGTTTCCTGGAGTATCCATAATAACTAATCCCTTTTCATCAACTTGTTTAGCATAATCATATACAGCACTTATTTCTCTATGTCCACCTTTATGGATACATCCAAGAGATTTTTCTTCAAGAGTTGTTAATCCACCTGCTTTATTTCCTGGTGATGGGTTACCATCTCTAACTTCTTCTCCAACTAATCTAAGTGCATTTTCGTATCTATGAACTATTTCATATATTCTATCACTAATTTCTTTAGTTTTTCCACGTCTTGCTAAGATATGTTCTGCACCTATAAACTCAGTTGTTTCACTTAATATAGATGTTGCTCCTAAGTCTACTAATCTATCACTAAGCTCTCCTACTACAGGATTAGAAGCAAGTCCTGATGTTGGGTCTGATCCACCACATTCTGTACCAACAATTAGTTCAGATATTGGGAATTCTTCTCTTCTTTGCATACTAGCTTCTTCTACCATCTCTTTAGCATAACGAACGGCTTGTTCTATTGCTTTAAGTGTTCCACCTGCTTCTTGAATAATAACAGTTTTCATAGGCTTATTAGTTCTTTCTTTGATCGCTTCAACAACTAAATCCATTTGGCAGTTTTCACATCCAAGGGAAATAACTACTGTACCATAAATATTAGGGTTAGCTGCAAATCCAGCCATTACATCCATTGTGAATTGTTGGTCCGGAGCAACCTGTGAACAACCATTTTGGTTGTTAAATGTTACAGCTCCTTGAACTTGTGATGCAACTAATCTTGTTGTGTCTGAAGCACATACACTTGCAGGTAAAATTAAAACGTGGTTTCTTACTCCAACTCTTCCATCTGGTCTTTTATATCCATAGAAATTCATAATTAATTCCTCCTTAAATTTTGTTTATAGTTCTTCTTGTTTACAGTTCTTCTCTAACGCTTTCTACATTATGTTCATGAACATGCTCTCCAGCTTTAATGTCAACTGCTGCAGCCCCTATATGTTCCCCATATTTAACAATTGGAGTACCTTTTGCAATATCCACTGCTGCTAACTTGTGATATATTGTGATATCTTGTTGTGCCGTTAATGTTTTTACAGTACCATCTTTTAATTTGTAGTTAACTTCAGAACCTTTTGCTATAGGTTCAATTGCTACTATAACATTATCTTTTTCTTCAACTATTAATGCATTAATCATAGTTATCGCTCCTTTTTTTCTTTTTATTTTATTTATATATTAAAATATAGTTATGCACTTACTTCTGATCCTGATGGATTCTTCAACTCAAGTTGTGGACATCCATATTTCTTTGCCCACCAGTCAGTCATTAAAGGTGCTAATATTGCTGTAACAACTGTAGATGCTGCTACTTGAGATGTTGCTATATCTACATAAGGTGCCCATGATGGATCTATTAATGCAACAGCTGCAGGCACAGCTATAGCATTTCCAGCAGTTGTTGCAACTGCCCATCCTGCATATCCTGGACGTCTTCCTATTACTCTATCGCAGAACACAATGAATGCTCCACCCACTCCAAATGTAATTAAACCTAATACTATTCCTTGTGGACCTCCCTTAACAACGTTTGTTAAGTTGATTCCTGCTCCTAATGTTAATCCAACGAATGGTATTAATATATCTCCTGCTGGTGCTAAAAAGTCTTTTAAGCTCTTATCTAAGTTTCCAAGTATCATACCTACGATTATTGGAATTACTGTTGCAAGTAAAGCCTTTCCTGGAATATTGGCAAGTCCTGATGCTCCTAAAGCTATTAATGTAAAGAAAGGTCCATCATTTAATGCTAAAAGTGCCATTGCTGCACAGTCTGTTACATCTCCATAAGACTTCATTAATGCCAAGTAAACGCTACCGTTACTGTTTGTTACGGCGCTTATTACTGATAATGCTGTTAAACCTAAAACCCCTGCCATTCCAAATACTTTACCAACTATAATACCTATAGCAGCACCTATTATAAATTTGGACAGTAGTAGTATTCCTCCACGCTTAAGAACCTTTGGCATGTCCTTAAGTTGTAGTGTAGTTCCTAAACAGAATAACTGAATTCCCATGGCAGTTGCTGCACCTGCACTTGAAAATGTAGCTGTAGTAAAAGATCCAATTTTCAAAGCTTCTGGGAAAAAGGTGTTTAAAAATGAACCGATAAGTAATGGAACAATCATCATACCAGCTGGTACTTTTTTAAGAAACTTCATAATCATAATAATTTCCCCCTACTAAAAGTTATATAAAATTTTATTTAAAACTTAACTAGCATTTTTTGAATCCGTTTACATTAAATTCTCATTTTATGTATTACTTTTTAGCCATCACTATATAGTCACATTTGCCTTAAATCTTTAATGGTATACAACTAAAATTTTATTATTTAAGCTATTTTCTTAAATAGTTCAATTAACTTTTCTTTAGTAAAGAATACAGGATTTGCACCAGCACAAGCATCATTCATAGCAAATTCAGCAAGTTTTTCGAAGTCTGGATTATCTACACCAACCTGTTTTAATGACTTAGGAATACCTACTTCTTCTGAAAGAGCTTTTATTTTACTAATTACAAAATCAACACATTCTTCATCTGTTTTTCCAGTTACATCCATGCCAATAATTTTAGCAATTGGACGAAATTTAGCTGGAACAGCTTTTGCATTTTCTTCCTCAACAAATGGAAGAAGCATAGCATTGCATACACCGTGTGGTAAGTCATATAAACCACCTAGCTGATGTGCCATTGCATGTACATTTCCGAGTCCAGCATTGCTAAAGGCAATACCGTTTAAGAAACAAGCATAACACATCTGCTCTCTTGCTTCTATATCACTGCCATCCTTAACAGCTCTTGGAAGAAACTCAAATATTTGTTTAATTGCATATAAAGCAGTTGAATCTGTTACATCGTATGCTCCCTTTGCTACTACAGCTTCTATTGCATGTGTTAATGCATCCATACCTGTTGCAGCTGTTAAAGGTGCCGGTTTGCTTAACATAAGTTCTGGATCATTTACTGTAATTGAAGCTAATGCATTTCTGTCAACCATAATCATTTTTACATGGCGTTCTTCGTCTGTAATTACATAATTTATTGTAACTTCAGCAGAAGTACCCGCAGTTGTTGCAATTGCAACTATTGGAAGGCATTTCTTGCTTGTTTTATTAACACCTTCATAATCTTTTGTAGTGCCACCATTTGTTGCAAGAACAGCTATTGCTTTCCCGCAATCCTGAGGTGAACCCCCACCAATGGTTATAACAATGTCACATTGTTCTTTTTTTAGTATTTCTAAACCATTGTTTACATTTGTAACTGTTGGGTTTGGCTTTACATCATCATAAACTATGTATCCAACTCCAATCTCATCTAATAAATCTGTTACTTTTTTTACAGTTCCATTTGAAGTAAGGAATTTGTCACTTACAACAAATGCTTTTTTAGCACCTAATAATTTTATAGGTTCTTTTGCCTCTGCAAGGCATCCTTTACCAACCAAATTGATTGGTGGAATGTAATAAATACTCATACAGCTCCTCCTTTAGTTATTATTTTTAATTACACTAAAATTTAATTACTGGATATTCTTATAGTCATTTTAACTTAATACTACTTACAAACTGCTTTTTAAATAGAATTATCATATGAAGTATAACTTTTTATTATTTCTTGAGATTTGCCAATAGTATTCTATATCCAGTAATTAGATACAGTGTTTAAATATTTTTATTTTTGTGAAATTTATTAAGATTTCACAATTAATCTATTTACCTTCGTTCGTATTTACGAATGCATATCTTAAATACGAACTATGTAATTATAATACCAAGTCCATATAACAATGTCAATATGTGGAGTATAATTTAATAATAAAAATATTAAAACTTTTCTTTCTCTTGAAAAAAATTGACTTTTTTGTTATTATACTGTTGCTTTTATTTTTCTAAAGGAGGTATTATTTTGACAAAAAATGAACATAGACCTACTTCTCGTGTCTTAGATATATTAGAATTGCTTGCATTTTCTTCCGGGGGGTATACCCTAACTGAGATTGCTAGTGCTATTAATGCACCGAAGAGTAGTATTTTCCCTGTTATCCATACATTATTACAAAGAAAGTTTATCACAATTGATAAGCAAACGTCCAAGTATACAATAGGCATTAATACCTTTGCTGTTGGTTCCTCTTATTTAGAGAATTTAAATGTTCTAAATTTTATTACTGAGGAGATGCAGCTTATAGTTGATAAATGCTTAGAAACTTGCCAACTAGGTGTACTAGATAAAGATAAAGTTCTTTATATAGCTAAAGTAGATTCCCCGGAGCCTATTAGATTAATTTCATCCGTGGGTAAAAAGTTACCTGCCTACTGTACAGCTCTAGGTAAAGCTTTATTATGTGATTGTTCCTTGTCAGAATTGCTTGCACTTTATCCTAATGGCCTAGAACCTTATACTGAAAATACAATAACTGACTTTAACGTATTGTATGGCCAACTCTGTGATATAAAGAAAACAAATATTGCTATGGATATACAAGAAGTTACTGATCAAATTCAGTGTATTTCTGTTCCAATTCGTAAAGATAAGCAAGTTGTATTAGCCCTTGGCGTAAGTATTCCTGCTTATAGGGCAACCTCTGAAAAGTTTGAACTTCTTGAAAGACTTTTACTTCAATCTAAAACAAAAATTGAAGTTTTATTGGATAGGCTTAATATTGACGTTAGTACATTAAACTTTTTTTCTTAATTCCATATCTTGAATTAACTGAATACATTCTGTAAAAAATAAGACCGAGAAAGTTCCCGGTCTTATTTTTTATCACAATTTTATATTTCTTTAAGCTTTAGTAGTTAATACTTTCTCAACACATTTAACTAGTTCCTTTGCCACATATTCAGCATCCTCTAAGGCAAGTATTGAATAAAGTGGTAATGTTATCTCATTTTCGTACTGCGCATAAGCATTTGGATAGTCTTCCATTTTGTATCCTAAGTTTTTATAAAGAGTGAACATTGGAAGAGGTTTATAGTGAACGTTTGTTGCTATATCCTTCTCTGCTAACATCTTTATAACCAAATTTCTTTGTTCTTCGTTAAAGCCTTTTATTCTCAACAAATATAGGTGATAACTTGTTTCTTTATTTTCATCCTTACTGAAAGGAAGTATAGCCCAATCCTTTTCTCCAAGTATTCTATTATAGGTGTCAAATATAGCTCTTCTCTTTGACAGCATATCTTCATAACGCTCAAGTTGTGCAAGTCCTATAGCTGCAGATATGTCTGTCATATTGCATTTAAGCCCATCTGTTATAATATCATATTCCCAAGCTCCTGCCTGCATCTTTGTCAAAGCGTCCTTTGATTGACCGTTTACTGAAGAATATTTAAATTCCTTATATAAGTCTTCTTTTCCATGGAAGTGGTTATCATTATATGTAATTCCACCACCTTCAGCAGTTGTAAGATTTTTTACTGCATGATATGAGAACACATGAAAATCCATTTGTCCCCCTACTTTTTTTCCTTTATAGCTTGCACCAATAGAATGAGCAGAGTCAGATAAAAGAATTATATCTTCTCTTCCTTTAGATTTTATTACTTCTCTAATTGCATCATAGTCCACAGGTACTCCTGCAACATCTACTGTCATTATAGCTTTTGTTTTTTCAGTTATAGCATCCCCTATTTTATTTATATCAATTAAAAAGCTATCTTTTTCTACATCTACAAAAACTGGCTTTGCTCCTCTATGAAGAATTACATTGGATGTAGAAGTGTATGTGTATGGTGTTGTTATTACCTCATCACCTTCTCCTACTCCAAGGCATTTTAGTACTAATTCCATTCCAGCAGTGGCACTTGCTACTGCTACTGCATGGTTTGCTTTACAATAATTTGATACATTTTCTTCAAACTTAGCTACTTTAGGACCTGATGTAATCCATCCTGATTTCATAACTTCTATTACTGCATCTATTTCTGATTGAGTTATATCCGGTGGTGAAAATGGTATCTTTTTATTTGCCATGATAAATCCTTCCCTTCTTTAATTAAACTACTTTCTGTAGAAATTCTTAATAGTATCACATACAAATTCAATTTCTTCTGTAGTGATTTCAGGATAAATTGGAAGAGCAATAACTTCTTTTGATAACCTTTCAGCCACTGGGAAATCTCCTTCTTTATATCCTAAATATTGGAATGCCTTTTGCATATGAAGTGGCATTGGATAATAAATGCTGTATCCTATCTCATTCTTCTTAAGATGTTCTGCAAGTCCATCTCTATTTTGTACTAATATATTAAATACATAATAAACAGGTTTTTGGTGGCCTTTAATCTTAGGTATTTTTATTTCTTCAATTTCACTTAATCTTTCTATATAAAGCTTAGCTACTTCTTCTCTCTTTTTAATAGCTTCATCTATGTATTTTAGTTTTACAGATAGAACGGCTGCTTGAAGAGCATCAAGTCTTGAATTATAGCCTATGAAATCATAGTGATATTTCTTTGATGCTCCATGCACCCTGTAACTCCTTGCAAGCCTTGCTAATTCATCATCATTAGTTACTATCATTCCTCCATCACCATATCCACCTAAGGTTTTTGTTGGGAAGAAGGAATAAACTCCAAAATCTCCTATACATCCTGAACTTTTATATTCTGTACCATTTCCTTTCCATCTCATTCCAAAGGCTTCTGCAGCGTCTTCTAGAACTTTAAGATTATGTCTAGATGCTATATCCATTATCTTATCCATATCTGCTATTTGATTAAATAAATGTATTGGAAGTATTCCTACGGTGTTTTCATTTACTTTTTCCTCTATTTTATTTACATCTATGCTAAAAGTTTCTTCATCAATATCTACAAACACAGGTTTTCCTTTGTGTCTTATGATACATGATGCTGAGGCCAAAAAAGTAAATGGTGAAGTTATTACTTCCTTTCCATCCTTAAATCCAAGTATGTCTGAAGCGATAACTAAAGCGTCTGTACCTGAGGCAACTCCTATGGCATGTTTTGCTCCTGTATACTCTTGTACTGCTTTTTCAAAGTCTGCTACTTGATTTCCAAGTATAAAGCTCCCACTTTCAATAACAGCTTGAATAGCTCTATCAAACTCGGCTTTTTTTTCATTATATTCTCTTTTGGAAGTATAGAAATCCACTTTCATAATCTTTTATCTCCTTTTGTTTATATTTATATTTATTAAATTTAGAATTATCTTCTAAATTAATCATAAAAAACACATAGTATCATAGAATATAGTTTTGTCTTTATTTAGCTATAATAACCTTTATACCTAATTTTTTTATTTTCTCTATTTCCTTATCTGGAGCTTCCCAGTCTGTAATTAGTAAGTCCAATTCTTTTGCTTCCAAGGTTCTAGAAAAAAATTCTGTGCCTATTTTATCAAAATTAGCAAGACATATCTTTTTTCTTGATACCTCCGCTACTGCTCTTTGAAAGGCAGAACCTTCAGGAGTAGAACTGCTAAGTCCATGTCTTGCTGAAAATCCTCCTCCAGTTAGGAATGCTACATCTATTCTAAGTGTTCTTATAAATTCCGTAGCTAAAGCATCAATTATTCCTTCTTCATCTTTTATTTTTCCACAAACTATATAAGTTTCTACGTTATTTAATAGTTTTAACTTCTCAGCAATAATTAGAGAGTTTGTAATTACGGTATAATCTTTATCTAAAGGAAGATATTTCAATAAGACATAATGTATACTGGCACCGCCTATAAATATAGTATCTCCCTGTTCTATGTATCTTACTGCTAGCTTTGCAACAGCATTTTGATGTTCAGTACCTTCCCCATATCTTAACTTTTCATCTATTGGGAATCTTCTAACCTTTGAAAGAGGAATAGCACCTCCATGAGTTCTTTTTAAAAGACCTCGTTCTTCCATGGCTGTAAGATCCCTTCTTATGGTATCTATTGAAGTACCAAACTCTTTTGCTAAATCCTTTGCAAGTATTCTTCCTTTTGATTTTAACTGAGCCAATATCATTTCTCGGCGTTCTTCAGCAAACATTATTCTCACACCTTCCTGTTAAATTACAAACTCAACTATGTCTATTTTATCATGTTTGTGCAGTTTTGTTAATAGTTTATGCAAGTTTTTTCTTGATTATAATATTTAATTGGTATACTGATTAAATTTCTACATGAAATTGTCTATAAAAAAGAGTATCTCACAATGCATCTTCATGCATTATGAGATACCCCATTTTATTAATGCTAATCCTTCTTTTTTGTAGATATATCTATCCATACAGCTATTAGTAATATAAGACCTTTTACTATATACTGCCAGAAAGGTTGAGTATTTAACATACTCATTCCATTATCAATACTTGCCATTACTAATGCTCCAACTAAAGCTCCTGCTACAGAACCAGTTCCTCCTGATAGACTAGCACCTCCGATAACGCAAGATGCTATAGCATCAAGCTCTGCATTCTGTCCTGCTGCAACTGAACCAGCATTTAATCTTGCAGTTAGTAAGATTCCTGCCATGGCTGCAAGCAAACCATTTATTGCATATATAATAAGAACTGATTTCTTTATATCTATTCCTGAAAGCTTTGTAGCTTCCTTATTTCCACCTATAGCATATATTCTTCTACCAAATACAGTTTTAGATGCAATATAGGAAAATATGATTCCAAGCATTAACATGATAAATACTGGAACTGGAAGTCCTTGATATTGATTTAATATAAAAACTAATCCCATTATAATAACTGAAATAACCACTATTTTAGCCATATCTACAGATTTAGACGGAACATTTAATCCATATTTTAATTTATTATTTCTACTTTTTGTAATGATTAGTATGGTTGATATAACAGCTATTATTCCAATAATATATCCTAGTACAGATGGTAGATAAGCCTGACCAACTACTTTCATACTCTTAGTTAAAGGTGCTATTGTTGAACCTTTACTTACACCTATAAGTATTCCTCTAAACACAAGCATTCCTGCTAAAGTTACTATAAATGAAGGTACATTTTTATAAGAAATCCAAAAACCATTCCAAAGTCCTAATACTAATCCTAATGCCAAAGTTATAACTATAGTGGCTCCTGCACTCATTTTAAACCATACATTTAAAATAGCAGCTATTCCTCCAAGTAATCCTAACATGGAACCTACAGACAAATCTATTTCACCTAATATAATGACAAATACCATCCCTATAGCTAATAATCCTGTGGTTGACATCTGTCTTAAAAGATTAGATAAATTTCTTGCTGTTAAAAAGTTTCCACCAGTTGTAATAGTAAATATAATCCAAATAGATATTAAAGCTATAATCATCGTATACATTTTAGAATTTATTTTATTCTTTTTTATTTCTTTCTTCTCCTTGATTTTAGAATTTATAGAAAGTTTACTTTCCATTATTTTTCCCCCCCTATTGCACATTCCATTATCATTTCCTGAGTTAAGTTTTTATTTATAAATTCGCCTTTTATCTCTCCTTCATGCATTACAATAACCCTATCGCTTATTCCAAGTACTTCTGGTAGCTCTGAGGATACCATTATTATAGAGATTCCCTTTTTAACTAGCTCAAACATAAGTTTATATATTTCATATTTTGCTCCTACGTCTATTCCTCTTGTTGGTTCATCTAATATTAAAATTTTAGGTTCTGCTAAAAGGTTTTTAGCTAGTACAACTTTTTGCTGGTTTCCTCCACTCAAGCTTTTAACCTTGAGTTCCATAGTAGCTGTTTTTATCTTTATATCTTCTATATACTTTTTTACATCTAAAATTTCCTTATCTGAATTTATTGCATTAAAAGGTCCTTTATATTTTAAAAGATTTGCCAAAGTAATATTTTCTCTTACGGACATATCTCCCACTATACCTTGTCTTTTTCTATCTTCTGGTACCATAGCTATACCATAAGATAATGCATCACTAGGATTTTTAATGGACACTTTTTTTCCTTCAAAATATATTTCTCCTTCTCGTTTTCCTGGGTAACTTCCAAAAATGCTAGCAACTAGCTCAGTTCTCCCTGAACCTATCAATCCTGCTATACCTACTATTTCCCCTTTTCGAAGTTTAAAGTTTGCATTATTTACCCTTTTTTTGTTTGTACTTGCTGCATCATATACATTAAAATTTTTTACTTCAAGAATTTCTTCTCCTATTTTATGCTCTTCTCTTGGATATAAATCCTTCATTTCTCTTCCAACCATCATGCTGATTATCTTATCTTGATCTAGATTTTTAATAGATTCCGTACCTATAGATTTGCCGTCACGTATTACCGTAACAGTGTCTGCTAATTCCATTACCTCATTTAACCTATGGGATATATAGATACAAGTAACTCCTTTTTTTCTAAGATATCTTATTATATTTTTCAAAACCTCAACTTCACTATCTGTTAAAGGTGCAGTTGGTTCATCCAATATTAATAAGTTTGCATTTTTAGATAATGCTTTTGCTATCTCAACTAACTGCTGTTGTCCTATTCCCAGCTCTTTTACTGGAGTTGATGGGTTTACATCCAGTTTTACTTCTTCCAGCAATTTTTTTGTTCTGTTATACATTTCATTAAAGTTAATAATGCCTCTTTTATTTATTTCCGAACCTATAAATATATTTTCACTGATGGACATTTCTTTAATAAGAGCTAATTCCTGATGTATTATGGCAATACCGGCCTCTTCAGAATCCTTAATACCTTTTAAATTTAACTTTTTACCTTCATATATTATTTCTCCAGAATATGTTCCTGTAGGATAAATTCCACTTAATATCTTCATTAATGTTGATTTCCCTGCACCATTTTCTCCGCATAGAGCATGAACTTCTCCTTTTCGTACTTTAAGACATACGTTATCTAGTGCTTTTACTCCGGAAAAATCTTTAACTATATTATTCATTTCTAGTAAGTACTGACTCATATATTTCACCTCTGACTTTCCCATAGTTTTTATAAAGCCGCTAATCACCAATTTACAATGATTATTAAGCAGCTAAATAATCATTTATTTTCATCAATTGGGAAATAGCGACTTTAAAAATTCTTCTATAAATTCTTACTTAGGCCACTTATCTTTTGGTACATTCTTATAAACTTCTTCTACAGTGTGGAATTTATCTTTTATTATGGTATCAGCCATATTTTCTTCAGTAACTGCTATTGGATTTAATAGCATAGATTTAACATCCTTTTCTCCATTATTTGTAACTCCATTAGTAGTAATTTCTTCTCCCTTAGCCATCTTTACAGCCATTTCTGCAGCACTAGTTGCTAAATCTTTAATTGGTTTATATATTGTAACCGTTTGCTTTCCTTCAACTACTCTTTGACAACCTGCAGTGTCAGCATCTTGTCCTGAAATTGCTACTTTACCATCAAGCTTTTGTGCTGCTAAAGCTTGTATTGCACCTCCTGCTGTACTATCATTTGAAGCTACTACAGCATCTATCTTATTATTGTTAGCTGTTAAAGCATTTTCCATTATTTTTAATGCTTCTTCTGGTAACCAGTCTTTTGCCCACTGATCTCCTACTATTTTTATATCTCCTTTATCTATTAGAGGTTGTAATACATTCATTTGTCCTTGTCTAAATAGTTTTGCATTATTATCTGTTGGTGATCCGCCCATTAAAAAGTAATTTCCCTTTGGTACCTTTTTAACTAATGCTTCAGCTTGTAATTCCCCAACTTTAACATTATCAAAAGATATATAGTAATCTAAATCACAGTTAGTAATTAACCTATCATATGCTAAAACCTTTATATTATTAGCGTGAGCTTCATCAATAATAGGAGCCATAGTTTCTCCATTATGTGGTATTATTACTAATACATCAACTCCCTGTGAGATTAAGTTTTCAGCTTGTGAATATTGAGTTTGGTCATCTCCATTAGCTGATTGAACTACAACTTCCGCTCCAAGTTCTTCAGCTTTTTGTACAAATATATCTCTATCATGCTGCCATCTTTCTAATCTCAAGTCATCGATACTAAGTCCAATTTTAATTTTTTTATCACCGTTACTGGATGCAGCCTTACTATTTCCACCGTTCCCATTAGCCGAGCATCCTACTAAAGTTGCTAAAGTCATAGCAGAAATCAAGCCTAAAGCAATACTCTTTAACAGTTTTTTACTTTTCATTAAAAATCCCCCTTAATCTTCAAATTACGTAATATATAACTTAATACTTTATGCTATTAAGATACATTAAAACTTGTTTTAAAGCCATGTAATTACTTGCTGTAAACATATACATATATGCCTAATTAACTGCAAAAAAATACTATATAGGACTTTATTGCCTATATAGTGCTTTTGCATAATTCTATTCTATAAATTTAATTTAAACTGTTTAGGACTCATACCCTCTATTTTCTTAAATACCCTGCTAAAATAATTAGGATCATTATATCCTACTTTATAGCATATTTCTTTTATATTTAAAGTTCCTTCTTTCAACATTTCCTTTGCTTTACATATCCTAACGTTAGTTATATATTCTGAATAGTTAGTTCCAGTTAATTCTTTAAACATTCTACTGAAATAATATGGACTTAAGTTAAAGTGACTTGCTAAACTTTCTAAGCTTAACTCCTTATTATAATTAATGTTTATATACTTTTCTATTCTGGACAGCAAAGTTTCTCTATCTTCTCTTGAGCTTTCTTCCTTATCACTCTTAATAAAATCTACTTTTTTATTAGGATTATTTTGCGCTTTATCTGATGCTGCATATATGTCTTGATAACTTCTTACATTTACTTCATTAGAATTATAATTTAGAGAAGTATATGCCTCCTTATAGGACATATGTAAATTTTTGATATCATAATATCTTCTTCCTATCCCTATACTAAGCGAAACACCAAACTTTTCTTTAACGGCTTGTCTTATTCTTCTCCCCAAAGTTATAGAATCAATTCTAACTTGGTAATCATCTTGATTATCATTAATTTCTATAAAAAATGCTATATTATTAGGAGTTAAACAGGAAATTGAATTATATTCTCTACTAATATATTCCTTTATAAACTCTCTAATCTTTACTTTTAGCTTTTGTTTAGACTTCTCATCTAAATGAACATAATTATATTTTTCCTTAACTTTTATCAGCATACAGTATCCACAATAAAATTTTAAACCTAGGTATTTTAAGTAAGTATTATAATCGATGACATTTAAACTATTATTAATTATGGCATAGCTCATCTCATTATCTAGAATAGGAAGTATCATGTTTATTTTTTCTTGTATTTCTAGTTCCTTTTTTCTTTCTTCTCTTTTTTGTTCAACAATATTTATAGCATTACTTACCTTATTTATTAATTCATTTTTATCAAATGGCTTTAAAATATACTCTTTTACATTGTACTCAAGAGCTTCCTTAGCAAAACTAAAGTAATCATAAGCTGTTAATATCATAAAATACACATCTCTAGATATCTTACTTATTTGCTTGATTGCTTCAATGCCATTTATACCTGGCATTTTAACATCCATTATTACAATATCAGGTTTTACTCTATCAAATATTTCTATGGCCTCTCTTCCATTCTTAGCCTCAAAAAACTCAACTTGAGCATTATATTTTTTTAAAATAATATTTTTTACTGCTCTTCTTTCTAAACTCTCATCGTCTGCTATAAGTAATCTTATCAAATCAACTCACCCCAGTAATAGGTATTTTTAAAATTATCTTTGTTCCTTCATCAACTTTACTCTGAATTTTGAATGCGAATTCGTCATTATATAAAAGCTTTAATCTCTTAATGACATTTTTAGTACCTATGCCTGTTATATGACCTGTATGTTTTTTGCCTTCTTTATCATCCAATATTGAAAAAATGGTTTCCTCAGTCATACCGCATCCATCATCTTCAATTGTTATTAAACAATGTTTTTCATTTCTATCAACTTTTATACGTATACTTCCTCCCTCTTCCTTAGGTTCTATTCCGTGAATAAAAGCATTCTCTACCAGTGGTTGCAGAGTCATGCCTGGAACAATTATGTCATCTATATAGCCATTGACTTCAATATTAAAAGCCACCCTATCTTCAAACCTTGTTTCTTGAATATACACATATTGCTTTATTATATCTAATTCTTCTCTTAAAGATGCTTGTCTATCTACCATACTTAGACTATATCTCAAAAGCTTAGATACAGCATTCATTAATTTTTCAGTTTCAACAGCTCCTTCAATATCTGCTATTTGAATTATGCTATTTAAAGTATTAAATAAAAAATGTGGATTTATTTGAGATTGAAGAGCCTTTAGCTGAGTTTCTTTTAACATATTTTCAATTTCTGCTTTTTCTTTAATTTCATCTATTAAAGTCTTGATATCGCTTACCATTATGTTAAATCCTTTTAAAAGTATATCTACTTCATATATGTTTGATGGATTTATTTTTTTTATATTAAAATATCCTTTTGAAACTTTCTCTACTTCAAGCACTAATTCCTTCAATGTTTCCGTTATATTTTTGGAAAAAATTAGTGTTATAAATAGACATACAATTATCATTAACAAAAAATATAATATCACTGCTGAATCCTTAATTCTGTTTTTCCTTACTAGCAATTTATAATTTTCATTATTATATTTTAAATAATTTTCATTTATCTTTTCTATATATTCATTGCAGTAGTGAGCTATATTTTTTGTTTCTATAAAATCATCATAAAAATTATATCCCATATTACTATTAAGCTTTTCAATAGTTATGTCGTAAGACTTTTTATAACTTTCTAAAGTATTTTTAAGCTCTCTCAAATAATACATATTTTCTATAGTGGAACCCGATCCCAATGCATTTATGTTCTGTTTTGCCTTTTCATAATTTATAATACAATTTTTCAAGTCATCTTGAGCTCTTGTAGTAATATATTTATCAAAGTATAAAACAGAGTTATTTATATTTCTTTTTGCTTCTTCCATTGTAATTAGTTTACTTATCATAGTACTATACTGCATCTCAATTTTATTGCTTAATAACAATGTAAATAAATTAATGAAAAGCATAGGAGTTATGATTATAATAATAAAAGTTATTAACTTATTTCTTAATCTACTCATCTTATTTTATATCTCCTCTTAGATAAGAATCTAAATTACTTTCATCTACTACCTTTACATCAGTTATATATTTTCCATTAATTTTTTTACCTTGAAGATTGTCCATTATTAAGTTAACACTTTTATATCCCATTTCATAAGGTCTTTGAACTATGGTAGCATATGTAACTCCTTTGCTTATATTAGCAATAGTTTCTGGCAAATCATCAAATCCTATAATGCTGACTTTTCCTTTTAAATTCATACTCTCTACCGCTTTAGCAGCTCCAACACTCCCTAGTGCACTTGGACAAAATATTGCATTTATTTTGTGATTTTTACTTAATATTTTTCTTGTGGCCAGTTCTGATTCTAAAAGATATGCTCCACTTCCTTCTATATTAGTTATATGTATATTGGAATGAGTACTTATGTAATTTGAAAATCCCTTAACTCTCTCTATTTGATTTTTTACTTCTTTTCCACCCATTAATATAAACACGTTTCCATTAGTTCCAATCTTTTTCATTAATTCCTTTGCCGCAACTTCTCCTGCTTTTACATTATCTGTTCCTACATATGCCAGTCTATTACTAGTCTCTGCATCAGAATCTACTGTGATTAAGGGAATTCCTCTCTCTATTGCCTTATTTATATATGGTTTATATTCATTTTCATCTTGAACATATGTAATTATTCCTTGAACCTTCGCATATATTGCCATATCGATAAATTTAATTCCTTCTTTTATACTATCAGTATTAGGACCCTTGAATTCAATTACAGCACCTCTTTCTTTTGCGGCATCTTCTGCACCTTGCTTCACATATTGCCAGTATGGATTAGAATACACATGTGAAATTAAAACTATTTTAGGTTTATCTGCTTTTTCCCTTCTATTTACTCCTGTATTACTGATATATATTAAAAGAAAAGTAAAAATGCATATATTTACAAGCATAAATGTTATATACACTATGTACTTTTTCATCTTTTTCTCCTGTTAATATTATTTTTTATATTTTAATTTATGATATTGTATTACCATAATTTTTATTTATATTTAAGTATTATAAATATCTTTTTCTAAAATCTTTTATTGAACAACCTATATGTTTTTTAAAACAAGCACTAAAGTAATTAGGGTCATCTATCCCAATCTTTTTGGCTATATCACTGGACTTCATAGAAGAATCCTTAAGCATTTCCATAGCTAATTTCATCTTTATATTGATAACATACTCTGAAAAACTCTTTCCTGTTTTCGATTTAAAAACTCTACTTAAATAACTAGAGTTTACATAAAAATGCTCCGCCGCTAATTTTAATGACAAATTTCTGTTGGATATATTCTTTAATATAAATTCTTTTACTTCTTCTATATTTAAAGATTTTGTTTCCTTTTTATTCTCTTCATCTAAATCTATAATTTCTTTAAGGACTCCAAATTTTTGTTTAATATTCTCATAATGCTTTTCTTTTAATCTTTCTTCTAAAATTTCTTCTTTTAACTTTAAAACAGAACTTTTCAATTCCTCATCATTTATAGGTTTGAGTATAAAATCACTGACTCCTAATTTTATACTTCTCTTTGCATATTCAAATTCATCATATCCTGTAATAATAATAACTTTAATATCTGGATACTTTTCTAGAATAGATTTGCTCATATCTAATCCATCTGGTCCAGGCATACAAATATCGGTTAAAATAATGTCTGGCTTATTTTTACTTATTAGATTTAATCCTTCAGCAGCATTAGAAGCTTCTCCAACTATATCAACATCAATTTCATCCCAAGATACACAATTTTTTATAAGTTCTCTTATAAGGTATTCATCGTCAATTATCATAATTTTTATTCTATTATTCATAAATTACTTCACCCACTTTTTTAGGAATTTTAATTGTAATTTTAGTTCCTTCATCCTTCTCACTCTTAACAATAAATTCAGATTTTTCACCATAAAAAATTCTCACCCTTTCCTTAGTAGCCCTAACTCCTATGCCGGGAGTTTTTCCTTCCATAACTTTTTTAAGTTGCATTTCATCCATGCCTAATCCATCATCCTCCACAGACAATACCAGCATCTCTCCCTCTTCAAAGGTAGAAATCTTTATCAATCCCTTACCAGCTTTATTTCTAAGGCCATGATAAATTGCATTTTCTACTAAAGGCTGTAATATTAGCTTTATTATCATGAAATGATTACAATTTGGATCTAAATCATATTTAACTTCAAATTTATCTTTATATCGTATACCTTGAATCATTAAGTAGCTTTTTACTGTTTTTATCTCTTCTTCTACAGTTACTATATCTTTGCCATTACTTAAACTTGTTCGATAAAAGACTCCTAGAGCCTTTACTACATCATATACCTTTCTATTTTCTCCTAATAAAGCTAGGGAACTGATAGTATCAAATGTGTTATATAGAAAATGAGGCTTAACTTGTGACATTAATATTTCTAGCTCTGCTTTCCTTTTAAATTTTTCATCCTCTCTTATTTTGTCTAAAAGAGTTTTGATCTGAAAAATCATAATATTATAAACCTTTTTTAGTTCTCCAACTTCATCCTTATAGGTTGGTGTATTTACAGGCTTAAATTCTCCATATTCTACTCCCATCATGGATTCATGGAGCTTTATTAATGGTCTTGTAATTAATCTAGATATTATTATTGAACCGCAGGCAATTAGCATAAATACTATACTAATAAAAAATAAAATAAAACTTTTCATATATTGAGCTTGTTTACTTAACTGGCTATACTCACTAATAGTAATTAAATTCCATCCATACGTGTCTGTTTTCATATTAGATATAATATAATCGCTTTCATCTATTTTTCTAATGCTAAATCCTTTATCATTTTCAAAAGCATTTTGTCTTTCTGCTTCAATTAATATTCTCTCATCCATTTTAGATTTTGTTATTACTTCTCCATTTTCATTTTTTATAATTAAATTAGTGCCATATTTATCTCCTATTCTTACAATGGAATTGTAAAATGCTTCTTCACTTATATTTATAATTAATATACCTATTTTTTTCTGAGTATTAATATCGTTTATTACCCTTATTAGTGATACATAATTTCCTTCTTTACTGTGAAATAACCCTCCACCATTTAGTCTTATGATATATCCACCTTGTTTATCTATTATTTGTTTGTACCAATATTTATTTTTGATATCATTAATATCAAAATTTTTATAGATAACATTTTCTGAATAATATCTGTTGCCATAATTATCAAAAATATATATAGAGGCTATATTAGGATTAAAATTTGTAAATTGCATTAAGTATTTATTAATATTATTTTGAATCTCTAGACTACCATGTTCATTACTATATTGTAGATTATCCTGAATCTCACTACTTGATATAATCATCTTTGAAGTGTTAGAAACGTCATTAATTATGGTATTTATATTTAATTGTGCTCTCTCTAAAGCCTCAAAAGAACTCTGCTCTATTTTTTCCGTCATATAAGTGCTATTTATTTTCTTATATGCAAAAGTAATTGCCAAAGTTGATATTATAAAAAGTACTGAAAAGTATATTGTTATCTTTGAGCTTATTTTCAAATTTAAGTATTTATTCCTTAAGACCTTATATATAGACTTTAATCTAAATTTATTTTGCATGTAAATCACATCCTAGCCTTATTCCTCTAAGTTATTCATTTCTCTCGCAAACTCTTCTGGGGTTATACTTTTTTGAAATAGTTTATAGACTAAATCCTTATGCTTATTACCATTTTTCTCTCCAAGATAAATATCCCAATACAACATGTAGTTTCCATTATCACTAATATGTTTTAATTCTTTAGAAAGTTTATTTACATTTTTCTCATTGTAAGTATCTTTCCATGCAGGCAAGCCTGAACCAAACTCATAATACTGTTTTGATACATTTTTGCATATAAACTCTATAGCTTCTACAGCTTCTTTTTTATACTTTGTATCATTGTTTACCATTAAGTAATCTGAAGCTCCACCTAAAAATTCCTTATTATTTCCTTTGCCTCCTTTTATTATAGGAAATGTTTTTACTACAATTTTATCCTTAACTTTAGAGTTTTCTCCTTGTAGTTCTCCTATAAGCCAATTTCCAGTATAGTACATTGGTATCTTTCCCTCTTTAAATAGTATTTCTGATTCGTCTCTCATAAGTCTTAAACTTGCTTCATCAAAGGCCCCTAAATCTATAAGTTCTTTTAATTTATAAGCTGCTTTTAAAAATACGTTGTCTCTATCATTACCGTTTAATGCATCTTTAGAGGATTGTATTCCTACTTCCCGTAAAGCTAAAATGTCGTAATACATTATTCCAGTCCACTTATCTTGCTCTCCAACTAACAGTGGAGTTATTCCTTTTTCTCTAAATTTTTTAACAGCATACAAGAGCTCATCATAAGTATCTGGTATCTTGATTCCAGCCTTTTCAAATAATTCTGTGTTACAATAGAAGGTGCCAATTGAAAACGTAAGAGGTAATCCATATATTTTATTGTTATAAGTTACATTATTTAACACTCCATCCTTTACCTCTTTTATTGTATTACTGTTTAAATATTCGTTAAGAGGCAATAGCTTTTCCGTATCTACTAGAGGTTTCAAAAATCCTCCTCCCCAGGAATAAAATATATCTGGTAATTCATTTGTAGCAGCGGCAGTTTTTATTTTTGTTTTATACCTTTCATTTTCAGCGCTTTCAAGCTTTATTTGAATATTAGGATGATTTTTATTCCACTGGTCTACAACGTTTTCAATAATGACAGAATTACTATCTTCTGTCTTTTGAGACCATATATGCCACATCGTAAGAGTTATTTTTTTATTTTCTCCTGAATTGCTTATCTCATTTTTACCGCATCCTTGAAAACCAATAGATAATGCTAATATTAAAAAGATTGAAAGCAACTTTTTCATAGGCTCACCTCCTAAATGTGAAACTTATCAATTATTTTATTTAAACTTAGAGCCAATTCTTCTTGTCTTTGTGCATTTAATTCAATACCATCCATTTCCTTTACTAGACTATCTAAGTTTTCCACTATATTTTGAGAACTTTTATTAAACTCTTCCATTGTGAATACAAAATTTTGCGTAACATTGTTCACTTGATTTGCACTTATATTTATTTCATCAGTCATAGCTGCAATCTCTTCAGACATATTACTTACAAAATTAGCATCATTTTCATAAGATTTGCTAGAATGCATAATAAATTCATAATAAGACTTTACATTACTTTCTATATATTTTAATATATCTTCTGAATTCTCACACATGTAGATAAATGAATCTTCTACTTCTGATACAATATTCTGAATATTATTTATTGTAAATGCTGACTTTTCTGCAAGATTTCTAATAGAATCTGCAACCACTCCAAAACCTCTTCCAGCTTCCCCTGCTCTAGCGGCTTCTATAGCTGCATTTAAGGCTAATAAATTAGTTTGTGAAGCAATGTCAGCAATATCATGAGCCATATATTTTACTTTTTCAACTACTTTTCCTTTTTCCATTGCCTTTTTAATTTGATCATATTTTTCCAAGTAAATCTTTTCTGAAGCTTCCTTAGAAGCCTCTCCTTCTTCTCTGATTGAAATAGCTTTGGATTTTATCTCATATGACTTAGTACTTCCGTTACTAGCTTTTACAGATAACTCATTTAGATTTTTATCTATTTCCTCAATAGATACTGCAATCTCTTCAGAAGAAGAACTTATTTCTTGAAATCCTGATACTATTTCATTTATAAATTTGTCTATACCATATACCTTAGATTTTATTTCTTTTACTGTATCGTATAATTCCTTAGAAGATTTTCTAAGAGATAAAGAATTATCTATAATAATTTTTATGAGTTCTCGTACATTTTTTAAAGCTATATTAAGGTAATTTCCTACTTGTCCAAATTCATCTTTTCTATTTATATTTATTTCATTAGAAAAATTATATTTTGAAAGATTATTTGCATAATTCTTAATGTTACTTAATGATAGTATAATATCCCATGTCATAAAAAAGGCTAAAAGTACAGCAAATACTAATCCTATTATTACAAATAATACTATAGTTATTTTAGATCTGCTAAATATCCTAGCATTATTTTTATCTACTTCGTTAGCTTCATAAGAACTATAATCTATTAGCTTTTTCAAAGAATCTTCCATCTTAACTCTAGAAATATCCATATCTTTGCATTTCATTTCAATATCATTATACTTTCTTTGTTTAACATTACTCAACACTAAATTACCTTTTTCTTTATATTTTATAAAATTGGAATTAAATTTCTCTAATTCCTTTTTCTCGTAATCATCTAAATTTAAATTTTTATACTTTTCAATAAGAGAGTTATTTTCATTAATAATTCTATTGGTGTCCTGGATAACTTGATCTATCACCATATCGTCCTTATCGTAGAGTAGAATTAATATGTTACTTTTAACTTGAAGAAAGTTTTCATTAATCTTATGAAGAGTATCTATAGATGAAAATTGAATATTATACATACTTGTTGAAGCTAAATTAATCTTACGCAAATTTACTATACCTATAATTCCTACCAACAAAACTATTAAAGCTATTGATATGTAAGATATCATTAGCTTATATTTTACCTTAATTTTTGAAAGAAACTTCATATAACACACCTCCACATAAAATATTAGATGTAAAAATAAGGGCAAGGATTTTAAATTTAAAAATTCCTTGCCACATAGTATTAGTAAATTTCTTTATAGGTGAAATAATCAAAATCTGCTGGTATACTTTGTCCAGTTGCATCTAAGCAGCACATTCCAACAAAAGCTCCAGTAAAGAATCCTTCTCCTCTAACATAGTCATCTGATAATTTATTTGAATCAAATACTAAAGGAATGTCTTGCCATACTTTTTCATCAAAAGAATATGAGAACCTATATTCTTCCCTTCTAACTTCTACTTTAAAGTGAACTGTTTTTACATCTTCTGGTACAACTATTTTTTTATTTCTTAGAGGTTGTGAAAACTTGAAATTATCACATTCAATTAAGTCTATAATTCTTCCCTTCTCTTCATCATAGGTTACATTTAAATACACCCAGTTTTCTGTGTTGTAATAGCATACCAAGCCTGCTGATTGTTGAAAACTTGTAGGATTAAACTCAACACCTGTTATAGCGTCAAAATTAAAACTTTGCCATCTTCTTGCTACATGAGCTTGCACAAACTTAGAAGTTAAAGAATGTTTTCCATAAAGCCTTAAATATCCTTTTCTCTCTTTTAATGTCATTATTGATTCATCTAAAGGAACTCTAAGGGTCTGGAAATTTATATTTAGCTTATCTTCATCAAAATCATCTCTCTCAGGGTAATTCTTCTCCCATTTAACTTCCTTCATTTTAGGTGCTTCAACATATAAAGAAGGTTCATTTCCATTAACTACATATGGCCAACCGTCTTTCCATTCAATTTTTTGAATAGCTGTTTCTCTTCCAAGTGGACAGCAGCCTCTCTCTGTTAAAGGTCTTCCTACTAAATGAACTAAATACCACTCATCTGTATGAGTATGAACCAAAGATGCATGCCCAGCCTTCTGCAACGGAATATTTGGACTATTCCAAGAAGTTAAAATAGGATTTTCAGGATGAACTTCATATGGTCCGAATATACTCTTTGATCTTGCCACTGTTACGGCGTGCTCGTATCTTGTTCCTCCCTCTGCTACCATTAAGTAGTAATACCCATTTATCTTATATATATGAGGTCCTTCTGTAAGCTTTATACCTGTTCCTTTAAATATTATTCTTGACTTTCCTATTAATTTTTTATCCTTATGGCTGTATTCTTGAATAGCTATGCCGTAAAAAGGATGATTTCCTTGTCTGTGATCCCATACCATCTGCACTAAATATTTTTTTCCGTCATCATCATGGAATAGGGATGGATCAAAGCCAACACAATTTAAATAAATAGGTTCACTCCATTCTCCATCAATGGTATCGCAAGTCACTAAATAGTTTGGAGTATCCTTCCATATTCCAGATAAGCTTTTAACATCTGTATATATTAGCCAAAACTTATTATCTGAATAAGTTAAGCAAGGTGCCCATATTCCACCTGAATCAGGGTTTCCAATCATATTTAATTGGCTTAATCTGTTTAAAGGCCTATGGATTAAATTCCAATTTTTTAAATCCTTTGAGTGGTGTATTTGCACTCCAGGAAACCACTCAAAAGTTGATGTTGCTATATAGTAATCCTCTCCGCATCTACATATTGAAGGATCCGGATTAAATCCCTTTAATATAGGATTTTTAATTTTATCCATCACGTTTACCTCCTAAAATTGGGCTATTTAGTTTCTGTAGTAAACTGTTTTTGTTTTTCTTTTCCATACTCTATAATTTGATCTGCTGGTACCCATTTAACTGCTACAGGATAATTTTCATCTACATTTTCACCCTTTATTTTCTTATCTAAAACATCTATTACAGTTCTACCAATTGTATAAGAATCTTGGTCTACTATTCCTGTAATTAATCCACTCTTTACTCCATTTTCCCAAGTTGGTGTATAGTCAAATCCAAAGTGATATATCTTTCCAGCTTTATTTTGAGATTTTATTGCTTCCATTACTCCAGTATCAGGACCTTCTGATCCTAAAGAAAATACAGCTACCATATCTGGATTTGCAGTAATTTGTGCTTCTAATTGCTTTTTAGATTCTGCTGCTTGGTCATTATCTTGAATTGGCTCTAACCATACGAAGTTTTTAGCATCTGCTCCCATAGTTTCTTCAAATCCCTTTTTAATTCCTTCTTGTCTATAAGTCATAGTAGTTTGAGTTAGGTTTACAGCTACTAATGCAATCTTACCTTTTGAAATTCCCTTGCTCTTTAAATATGAAGCTCCTTGTTTTCCAAGCTCTTCTCCTGCTAATTTATTATCTGTTCCTACATATGAAGTTCTATTTTCTTTAGTCTTTACATCGGCGTCGAAGGTTACAACTGGTATACCTGATTCTTTTACTTCTTTAATCTTCTTATCAAACATATCTGGATCTATTGGTGCTACTGCTATACCTGCTGCCTCATTTTGTATACCTTCATCTACAAAACCTAAATGTTTTTCATTCTTTTGTGGTTCATTTGAAGGTGAAGTTTTAAACACTAGTTCATATCCTAATTCTTTAGCTCTATCTTGAGCGGCCTTCTTCATAGGTGACCAATATGCTCCTGTATCAACTATTGGTATAAAGTAAAGGGTTTTTTTAGCGTTACTAGCTGCTGTATCTTTTGCTCCGCCGCATCCTGTAAGTATTGAACTTGCAATTAAACCTGATGTTATAAGTGTAAGAATCTTCTTTTTCATAATTAATCCTCCTCATAAACTTTTAAATATTTTTAATATAATTTGTAAATACATCAATTAACTTTTTTTATTAAATATGCTTCTTTTTCTATAGAAATCAATAATTACAGCAACTACTATGATTGTTCCAGTAACGGCTTGTTGTATAAATGTATTAACTCCCATGATAGCAAGTCCACTTTGGAATACTTGTATAGTTAATATACCTACTATAGCTCCTCCTATAGTTCCTACACCGCCTCCAAATTGAGCTCCTCCTATAATTGCTGCGGCCATAGCAAACAAATCTAAACCATTAGCCTCACTTGGTGCTCCAACATTTAAGTTAGACATTAGCAATATACCTGCAATTGCTGCAAAAATTCCTTCTAAAACGTATACCTTTACAAAATGTTTATTTACATTTATTCCTGATAGTCTTGCTGATTCTTTATTTGATCCTATAACATAGGTATAACGTCCAAATCTTGTATTTTTCATTACATATGCCATAATTAATGTTATTAAGATAAACATTACTGTATTAGAATGTATTAATTTTATTCCTACTTTTGTATTTGAAAGACTATAAAACCAATCCGGTAATCCTTTAATATAAATTCCGTTTGTAAAAAATAGTATCAATCCTCTTATAAGATAACTTGTACCCATTGTAAGTATAAAAGGCTCTAGTTTAAACTGAGTAATTAATACACCATTAAATAATCCCCACATAGCTCCAATTAACAAGCATCCCACTATAACAATAATAGGGTTAAATCCCTTTGTAGCCATATAAGCTGCAGTTGTTCCTGTAAAAGCAGCAATAGCTCCTATTGAAAGATCAACTCCACCAATTATTAAAACCATTGTAATAGCAACAGTAATAATTCCTACTGTTGGAATTTGTCTTAAAAAGTTTGCAATGTTAGCATCACCTAAAAATTTAGGATTAAGACTTGAAAATATTATTACTAGCGCAACAAGCACTATATAAATTGAGTACTTTAAAAGTAAGTCTTTTATGCTTATACTTTTTAAATTTCCTGTAAGAACACTTTTATTATCAATATTTTTTTCCATTATATATCAGCACCTCCAACTGTAGCTAATTCCATTATTTTTTCCTGAGTGGCTTCATCTCTATTGAGTTCACCTGTTATTCTTCCTTCACACATAACATATACTCTATCTGACATTCCTAATAGTTCAGGTAATTCTGAAGATATCATAATAACCACTTTACCTTTCCTTACTAAATCGTTCATTATATCATATATTTCAGCTTTAGCTCCTACGTCTATTCCTTTAGTTGGTTCATCAAAAATAAATATATCTGAATTTGTATTTAACCATTTAGCAAGTACTATTTTTTGTTGATTTCCACCTGAAAGTGTTCCCGCCATAGTATCTAAATTAGATGTTTTAATTCTTAAAGCGTTTACGTATTTTGATGCTACTTCTTTTAATGCCTTATGATCTAAGAAAAAGTTCTTTAAACTTGTAATAGTTATATTATCTGCTACACTCATTATTAAGGATAATCCCTGTTTTTTTCTATCTTCTGTTAAAAGACATATTCCATTTTTAATTGCGTCTTCTGGTGACTTTATCTTAACCTTATTTCCATTTATTTTTATTTCTCCTCCACCTATTGGATCTGCTCCAAAGATTAGCCTCATAACCTCACTTCTTCCTGAGCCAACCAATCCAGCTATACCTAAAATTTCTCCTTTTCTAGCTTTTATATTAATATTCTTAATCTTACCAGTGGTATCGCATAAATCTTTTGTCTCTAAAACCACTTCACCTGGAGTGAAAATTTCCTTTGGAAACAAATCTTTAAGTTCTCTACCAACCATCATATTTATAAGCTTTTCTTGACTTATTTCCTTGATTTCACAGGTTCCTATAAAGGTACCATCCCTTAATACTGTGGCTCTATCACAAATATCAAATATTTCATTTAATCTATGTGATATATATATTGAGGCTACTCCTTCAGATTTTAATGTTTCTATAACCTTAAATAAGTTAGCTACATCCTTGTTTGAAAGGGATGTTGTTGGCTCGTCAAAAATAATTATTTTAGCATTTAAACTTATAGCTTTCGCAATTTCTACCATTTGCTTTTTTGCAGTTTCCAGTTCTCCAACTATATCTGTAGGCTTTATATTGATTCCTAACTTTTTAATTATTTTGTCCGTATCTTCATACAACTTTTTATAGTCAACAATCCCTAAAGCTTTATTTTTATAGGGCAGTCTTCCCATATATACGTTTTCAGCAACTGTTAAAGATTCTGCTAAATTTAATTCTTGATGAACAAATCCAATACCTAGCTCTACTGCTTTGCTTGGAGTAATAATTCCACAATCAACTCCTTCAACATACACTTTCCCCTCATCTTGTGCATGCACTCCACCAAGTATTTTCATTAAAGTTGATTTTCCAGCACCGTTTTCTCCTAAAAGACCATGTACTTCTCCTTTTCTTACTTCCAAGTTTACATTCTTCAGCGCATAAACTCCCGGAAATCGCTTGTGTATATTCTCCATTTTTAGGAATACACTATTCACCTTCTGACCACCTCAACTTTCTTAAAATCGTTTTCATGAGTATAGTATAAAAGTTTCAGAAAATTAAATATATATAATAATTTTACTTTTACCTTTGAAAATTTTACTTCTTTTATATAACAGCATTTATGAAATTTTACGATGATTTATATATTATAAAAGCCCCATGCTTAGCATTGATTTGCTTAGCATGAGGCTTCTTTTTTATCTATTAGAAAACTTATAAATAGTAGTATGCTTATACTCTTGTCCAGCTCTTAGTATAGGTGAAGGGAAATTCTTATAATTTATGGAATTTGGGAAATACTGCGTCTCAAGACATAGTCCCGCTCTTTTCCCATAGATTACATTTCCTTTTCCAACAAGAGCATTATCTAAAAAATTGCCAGTGTAAAATTGGATCCCAGGCTTTGTGGTGTAAACTTCCATAAATCTACCGCTCTTATCATCAAATACTTCTGCTGCTTTTTCTGGGCTATTCCCACTTACATTTAATACCCAATTATGATCATACCCTTTGGCAAAACGTATTTGCTCATAATCACTATCAATTTCATCTTTTATAGATGTTAACTTAGTAAAATCCATTGGAGTATCCTTTACATCTATTATCTCCCCGGTAGGAATAGCTTCCTCATTAGCTTCTGTAAACTTATTAGCATTAATCATAACCTTATGGTTTAAAATGTCACCAGAGGAATGACCAGATAAGTTAAAATAAGAATGGTTTGTAAGATTTACTATAGTGTCTTTATCAGAAACAGCAAAATAATCTATCTTAAGTTCATTATCATTAGTAAGTGTGTAAGTGACTTTCACATGAAGATTTCCTGGATATCCTTCTTCTCCATCTTTACTATTGTATATAAGTTGTAAGCACTCATTATTATTTTCTTTTATTATCTCTGCATTCCATACAACTTTATTAAACCCAATAATACCACCATGAAGATGATTTCTTCCATCATTTTTAGCTAACTCATATTTTTTACCATTAAGTTCGAAACATGCATTTTCTATTCTATTAGCATATCTTCCTATAATTGCACCAAAATATACAGTATCATCCATATATTTATCCAGACTATCATATCCAAGTACTATATCATCAAAATTCCCCTTATTATCAGGTACTTTTAAGGAGGTTACAATACCACCGTAATTTATTATTTCGGCTGTAATACCATTAAAATTTGTAAGAGTAAAAATATAAACTTCATTTCCATCTTGGGTATACCCGTAATGCTTTTTCAAAATACTCATAATAACTACTTCCTTTCAAGTAATTTAAGAGCTTTTTCAACTACATTATCTACTGTAAATCCGTATTCCTTAAATAGTTCCTCCGCTGGAGCAGAAGCACCGAATGTATCAATAGAAATAACATCTCCAAAGGAACCTACATATTTATGCCATCCCAAAGAACATCCTGCCTCAACAGCTAATCTTTTAGTTACACTGCTTGCTAGTATGCTTTCCTTGTATTCCTGGCTTTGCTTTTCAAATACCTCCCAAGAAGGCATGCTTACTACTCTTGTATCTACTTGTTTTTCTTTTAATACTTTTGCTGCCTCATAAATAAGCTCCACCTCAGATCCTGTAGCCATAAGTATTAAATCTGGAACCTCTTTTTCACTATCCTTTAATATATAAGCACCTTTTAAAGCTTCTTTTGAACTCTCCTCATATAGCGGAAGGTTTTGTCTTGAAAGGATTATAGCAGTAGGACCATCTTTTCTCTCTATTGCAGAATACCACGCTGCTGCTGTTTCCTTTGAATCCGCTGGTCTATATACGTGCATATTTGGTATACTTCTTAATGAAATAAGCTGTTCAATAGGCTCATGGGTTGGTCCATCTTCTCCAACACCTATGCTATCATGAGTTAAAACATAAATAACTGGAAGTTTCATAAGTGCTGATAATCTCATGGCCGCCTTCATATAATCAGAAAACACAAAGAAAGTAGCAACAAAGATTCTAAGTCCTCCATGTGCAGCAATTCCATTTGCTATAGCAGCCATAGCATGTTCTCTTACTCCAAAGTGAAGATTAGCACCATTCCTATTCTCAGCAGAAAAATCTCCTTTATCTTTCATATAAGTTTTATTAGAAGGAGCTAAATCTGCAGAACCTCCTATAAGGTTTGGTATAAGCTTAGCTAAACGATTTATAACTTCACCTGAGGAATTTCTTGTGGCCATCTTTCCTTCACTAAACTTCCAAAAATCTTCTCTATTTAAAATATCCACAGGAAGCTCATTGCTGTGCCATAGTTCCCATTCCTCAGCTAATTCTGGATACTTTTCCTTATAAGACTTAAAAAGCTTATTCCACTCTTCTTCAGCTTTTTCTCCATCTTTTCTAATTTTGTCCATATATTCTTTTACTTCACTTGGTACAAAGAATTCTTCAGTATATTGCCAATTCAAGAATTCCTTAGTCTTTTTAATATTTTCTAATCCTAATGGTTCTCCATGAGCAGCAGCAGTTCCCATTTTAGGGGAGCCATATCCTATTTGAGTTTTTATAGTAATTAGACTTGGCCTTTTCGTATCTTGTTTTGCTTTCATAATAGCTTCACTAATATCTTCTACACTATTGCCATCATTAACAACTATTACTTGCCATCCATAAGCCTTATACCTATCTTCTACGCTTTCTCTAAAAGCTATATCAGTATTTCCTTCTATAGATATATTATTAGAATCATATAATACTATAAGCTTGCTTAACCCTAGAGTGCCCGCAAGAGACGCAGCTTCTGCTGTTATTCCTTCCATCATGTCTCCATCCCCTGAGAGAACATAAGTATAATGATTTACTATTTCATACCCTGGTCTATTAAACTTAGATGCAAGATAGCTTTCTGCCAATGCCATACCTACCCCATTAGCTTGTCCTTGTCCTAAAGGTCCTGTAGTAATTTCAACTCCTGGAGTGTGACCATATTCAGGGTGACCAGGTGTCTTGCTCCCCTTTTGTCTGAATTGCTTTAAATCTTCTATTGTAAGACCATATCCAAATAGATGTAATAAAGAATATAAAAGTGCAGAGCCGTGACCAGCTGAAAGTATAAATCTATCCCTATCTACCCAGTTTGGATTTGATGGATTGTGTTTCATATTTTTTGACCATAATGTATACGCCATAGGTGCTGCTCCCATAGGAAGTCCAGGATGGCCTGAATTTGCCTTTTGCACAGATTCTGCTGAGAGTAATCTGATTGTATTTATTGATAAGTCATCTAAATATTTATTCATATTATCACTCCAATACTATTTTATTAAGACCTAAAGCATTTTTATTACTTTAGGTCTTTACTTTACTGCAGATTATTTATTTTTTTGAAAGACTCCTTTAGTGCAGGGTATAATCCTTTATATACATTATAAACTTTATTGTAGACTTCTACATTTTTAGGATTTGGTTCTGTTGAATCTGTAACTTTAATAAGCTTTTTGCAAGCTTCATCTACAGACTTAAATGCCCCACATCCTACTGCTGCTAATATAGCAGCACCATAAGCTGGACCTTCTTTGGAATTTATAACCTTTACCGTTACTCCGAATATATCGGCTAAAATTTGTCTCCATAAAGGACTCTTTGCTCCTCCACCGCTAACTCTAACTTCTTTTATGTCTACATTTAAACTCTTTAATATTTCTAGTGAATCTCTAAGTCCGAAACAAACACCTTCTAATATTGCTCTTGTCATATCTTCTCTAGCACTTGTAATATTTAATCCGAAAAATACTCCTTTAGCGTCTGGATCGCTATATGGCGTTCTCTCTCCCATAAGATATGGAAGGAAAACTACTCCATTTGCTCCTATAGGTGAACTATTTGCTTCTTCTAGAAGCTTATCAAAAACATCACCTTCAATGTCTTTATTTATATTTTCAACCCACCATTTTAAGCATGAAGCTGCTGAAAGCATAACTCCCATTTGATGCCATTTACCATTAGCATGACAGAAAGAATGTAGTCTGTTCTTTTCATCTACTTCATATCTATCACTGCTTGCAAAAACTACTCCAGAAGTTCCCAGAGATACAGATAGTATTCCTTCTTCAACCGTTCCAGTACCTACTGCTCCAGCTGCATTATCTCCTCCACCAGCAACTACTACTGTTTCTTCTGAAAGTCCAGTATATTCTGAAACTTCTTTAAGCACTTTTCCTGTAACTTCCCATGATTCATAAACCTTTGGAAGAACCTTTTCACTTATTCCTAGTACTTCAAGCATTTCCTTTGACCATTCTCTATTTTTAACATCTAGCATAAGCATACCTGAAGCGTCTGATACGTCTGTAGCATAGCTGCCTGTCAACTTAAATCTTATATAATCTTTTGGTAGAAGTATATGTTCAATCTTATTAAAGATTTCTTCTTCATGCTTTCTAACCCACAAAAGTTTTGGTGCTGTAAATCCTGCAAGAGCCATATTCCCTGTAAACTGTGATACTTTATCCTGGCCTACCTCTTTGTTTAAGTAGTCACATTCTTCCTGAGTTCTTTGATCGCACCATAGTATAGCTGGTCTTAGTACATTGTTTTCCTTATCAAGAAGAACAAGCCCGTGCATTTGTCCACTTAATCCTATACCTTTGATGCTTTCTCCTTTAATTTCTGAACTATTTATAAGTTCTTTTATTCCTTCTCTTGTAGCTGTCCACCAATCCTCTGGATTTTGTTCAGCCCATCCTATTTTAGGATAATTTACGTCATAATCCTTAGAAATAGAAGATACTACTTGTCCATTTTCATTCATAACTACAATTTTTACTGAAGAAGTTCCTAAATCTATGCCTAAAAAATTCATATTAAACACCTCATCTTATTTATTAAAAGCCTCTTCCCAATCTTTTTTAAACTTTTCTAGCCCCTCATTTGTTAGAGGATGTTTTACCATCTGCATTACTACTTTATATGGAACAGTAGCTATATGCGCTCCAGCCTCTGCTGCATCTATTACATGAATTGTATTTCTTATACTTGCTGATATAATTTGAGTGTTTATATTTTGAATCTTAAATATATTTGATATCTTTCTGATAAGGTCCATTCCTTCTGTTGATATATCATCTAATCTTCCTAAGAAAGGACTTACATAAGTTGCTCCTGCATTAGCAGCAAGTAATGCTTGAGCTGGTGAAAATATTAAAGTAACATTTGTCTTTATACCTTCCTTTGAAAGTACCTTTACAGCCTTTAACCCCTCACTAGTCATAGGTATTTTAACTACCATATTCTTATGAATTTTAGCTATCTCTCTACCTTCTTTAATCATACCTTCAGCATCATCACTTATAACTTCTCCACTTATAGGCCCGTCAACTATGCTAGCTATAACCTTTATAGTTTCCCAAAAGTCCTTTCCTTCTTTTGCAATTAGGGATGGATTAGTAGTAACACCACTTATCACTCCCATATCATTTAACTCTTTAATCTCATCTATATTTGCTGTATCCACGAACAATTTCATACAAAACATCTCCTTTTAACTACTATAAATACTAAACTCCAAATGTATCTATAATTGGTATTAGCGCTGCCCCTAATATATTTGAATCATTTCCGAGCAGTGAAAAAAGTATATTTACATTTTCTTTATTATAAAATTCGTTTTTATTAAAGGTTTTTGCCTTAAGTTTATCGCTAAAAATTGAAGAGTAATTGCTTATTTCTCCACCTATTACAATATAATCTGGATTAAATATAAATACTAAATTTTGTATGCCTTCCACAAGGTAATCGGTGTAATCCTCTACAACTTGCACAGCCTTTTCTTCACCAATCTCAAATTTCTTTATTATATCGCTTATTTTATTAACATTTTCCTTGCTTTTTTCATTATAATCTCTTATTAAAGCTCTGTTTGAAGCATAAGTTTCCCAACATCCTTTTTTTCCACAGTTACAAGTCCTACCACCTTTAATAATGGTCATATGTCCTATTTCTCCAGCCTTATTGTTTCTACCCTTATACATATCATTATTTATAATGATACCTCCACCTACACCTTCCGTAATTGAGATATAAATAAGATTGCTTAAATCCTTGGCAATCCCCAGTTTGCATTCTGCTAATGCTCCTGCATTAGCTTCATTCTCAAGATAAATAGGTAGATTAAATTCTTCTTGTATTTCTTTAAAAGATATATCTTTTAATCTGAAGTTGGTAGCTAGTTCTAATCTAAACTCTTTTTCATTTATAATACCAGGAAGAGAGAAACCTATTCCCAAAAGCTTTTTATGGACATCCTCACTTGTATCTAATAACTCTTGTATTAATCTTTTCATTATAGATAATACTTCTAAATTATTAATTTCTAATAATTCCATTGTTCTATCTTCGATTATTTTGCCATCTAAATTCACAAGGACAGCTCTTATATAGTCTCTACCTAAATCTACACCTATACTATATCTTGAATCAGGTAAAAATCTTATAATCACTGGCTTTCTTCCTCCTGTGGAAGTTGCCATTCCCGCTTCTTCAACAATTCCCTCTTCTTTAAGTTCTCCTACTATTGTTGTAACTGTAGTAACACTTATATCAAGCATTCTTGAAATATCTAATTTTGTTAATTCTCTTTCCTTAGATAAGAGTTTAATTATTCTTTTCTTATTATTAATTTTTATGTCACTATGCCCTAAAGTTCCCATCTTATCACCACTTATAAATATAATGTAGAGATAGAATTTATCTCTACATTATTTTACACTATTATTCGTTAAGTATATACTGATTTAATATAGATTCTAAAAGTTCTTGTCTTCCTGACTTATTTTTAATAACACTGTTATTTAGTGCGTATTTTTCAAGAGCTTCAAAATCTACTTTTCCTTCAACTATGTCTTTTCCTATTCCTTCTCTGAAACTGCTATATCTTTCTTCAACAAACTTCTCTAATTCTCTGCTTTCTAATAACTTATGTGCAACTTTTAATGCTTTAGCAAAAGTATCCATACCAGCTATATATCCAAGGAATAGATCTTCAACTTCAAATGAACCTCTTCTAACTTTAGCATCAAAGTTAAGTCCGCCTGGAGCTATTCCACCATTCTTTAACACTTCATACATAGTTAATGTTGCATCATATATATTAGTTGGGAATTGGTCTGTATCCCATCCAAGTAATAAATCTCCTTGATTTATGTCAAGGCTTCCTAATACTCCATTTATTCTAGCTACAGCAAGTTCATGTTGAACAGTATGTCCTGCTAAAGTAGCATGATTAGCTTCTATATTAACTTTAAAGTATTTATCTAAATCATACTTCTTTAAGAATGAAAGAACAGTAGCTACGTCAAAATCATATTGATGCTTTGTTGGTTCCTTTGGTTTTGGCTCTATTAAAAATTGACCTGTAAATCCTATTTTCTTAGCATAATCTACAGCCATATGGAAAAATCTAGCTAAGTTATCTTGTTCAAGTTTCATATCAGTGTTTAATAGGGTTTCATATCCTTCTCTACCACCCCAGAATACATAGTTTTCTCCGCCTAACTCTTTAGTAACTTCTAGAGCTTTCTTAACTTGAGCTGCTGCATATGCAAACACATCTGCATTGTTAGAAGTAGCAGCACCATGAACAAATCTTGGATTGCTAAACATGTTAGCTGTACCCCATAATAGCTTTTTATTATGTTTTTTCATTAATTCCTTACAGTAAGCAACTATTTCATCAAGATTTTTATTTGTTTCTGCTAAGTCTTTTCCTTCTGGTGCTATGTCTCTATCATGAAAAGCAAAGTATTCTATACCAAGTTTATCCATAAATTCAAAGGCAGCTTCCATTCTCATTTTAGCTAATTTCATTTTATCTGTTTCTCCATCCCATGGTCTTTCCATAGTTCCAGCACCAAATGGGTCAGTTCCTTCTCCAGTAAGTGTATGCCAGTAAGACATTGTGAAACGAAGATGTTCCTTCATTGTTTTGTTTCCTACAACTTCATCTGGATTATAATATTTAAAAGCAAAAGGATTTTTAGAATCTTTTCCTTCATACTTAATCTCTGGTACATTATTAAAATATTTACTCATTTATTTTACCCCCTATAAAATTATTTTTGAAATTGTTTTCACTTGCTGTGATTTTATTATAATACTTAATCAAAACTTTTTCAATATATTTTAAAAAGTTATTTTAAAATATTTTTAAAATTACCTTTAGTATTAACTAAAGATTATATGCGAATGAAAAAAGTGGCTATATCCCATAAGATCTAGCCACTTCTAAAATATTTAACTTTAAACCTTAGAAACTAATAAAAGTATCTTCAACAAGTTTTTCTATATCTGTATTGCTATCAAGTATACCTTGTTTCTTCATAGCTTCAAGAGTATTTTTAAAATCATTTTTTGCTTTTGCTGCATCTGCTTTAAATTCATATTCACCGATTAACTTGCTGTTTTCAATTTCATCCCCACTGCTTACATATTTTTTCTCAACAGTAAGCTTAGCTGCATCTTGTGGATGTTCTTGAACCCAAGCACTTGCTTCAGACCACGCTTCTGTAATAGCCTTAGCAAGTTCTGGATTATTCTTTGCAACCTTTCCACTTACTCCCACATAGCAGCAGTAATTATCTTGAGCATTTTCATCATGATGATTATCATGGTTATCATGATTCATATTTCCAAATATCTTTCTAGCCTTACCTTGTGATACTGCTAGAGCACCATATGGATCCCATGCTGCAAAGGCATCTATATCTCCTTTTTCAAGAGCTTGTTGAAGTTGAGCTTGAGGATATACTCTCCATTCTACATCGTTTTTAGCATCTATTCCTGCCTTACCTAACTCAATAGATAAAAGTACCATAGGAACTCCACCGATTGCGTCTATTCCTACTTTCTTTCCTTTTAAATCTGCAACTGACTTAATGCTAGAATTTATTGGTACAACCCCTTGTATGCATCCAGTATGCACTCCATTTGTAAGCTTAATATCAAGTCCTTGTTCAATAGATTTAAACATTCCTGGAGAAATTTGTGCACCATCTATTTTTCCTGATGCTAGTCCTTCTTTTAAAGTCTCAGCGTTAATATTAACAAGCTCTACATCTAAACCATGTTTCTTAAAAATTCCACTTTCAACTGCAGCATATAATGGTGCTTCGCATGTACCGTTATATGTTCCTAAAGTTACCTTTGTTAAGCCTTCAGAATTAGTTTGTGAAGCAGTATCTTTATTAGAAGATTGCTTGCTTCCACATGCTGTTAACAGTACAGTTGAAATTGACAATACGCTTATAATTTTTATAATACTTTTATTCATGGTATCTCCTCCTGAATTATAGATTAAATATAATACTCTGGCTGTTTTTCTTCTTCTTGAACAAAATTAAGCAACTGCAAAATCTTATTTCGAAGAAATATAAACTCTGGTTGATTTCTCTTTCGTTTATGTTTCATATCTACTTTGATAACATGATGAACCTTACCTGGACGTGGTGACATAACCACTATCTTATCGCTTAAATAAACAGCTTCATCAACATCATGGGTAATTAATATCATTGTATTTTTTCTCTCTTGCCAAATTCTTATAAGCTCGTCCTGCATATACATACGAGTAAATGCATCTAAAGCACCTAAAGGTTCATCTAAAAGCAATACTTTAGGATGATTTACTAATGCTCTTGCAATAGCTGCACGCTGTGCCATACCTCCTGATAACTGATGAGGATAAGCTTTTTCAAAGCCTTTTAATCCTACAAGTTCAATATACTTATCAATCTCATCTTTCTTTTTGTGATATAACTTTCTTGCCACTAATCCACTGCCAATATTGTCATATATATTTAACCACGGAAATAAGTTAGGATTTTGAAACACAAGCCCTCTTTCATAGCTTGGCCCTTGTATCTCCGCACCATCAAGAAAAACCGTACCAGAGGTTTGTTTTTGAAGTCCTGCTATTATTCTTAGTAAAGTAGACTTACCGCAGCCGCTGGGACCTACAATAGATACAAACTCTCCTGATTGTATTTCCATATTTACTCTATCTAATGCTAAAATCTTATTATTTTCATGATCTGTGAATTCACAGCTTAAATCCTTTATTACTATATTTCCTTCCTTTTTTACCATTTTATCAGCCCCTTTTGCCATACTAATATTTTGTCTCTCATCTTAAATAACAAGGTTATAATTGTAGAGAATAGTATTGACATAACTACAAGGCTTGCATATACCTTTTTATATTCAGCCCATCCTTGAGCCCAGTTTATATACCAGCCGAGTCCTGCTTTAACACCTAACATTTCTGCTACTATTAAGGTAACAAAGGATGTTCCAAGACCCATAAATAATCCTATAAAAATATTAGGCAACGAAGCAGGTATTGCCACTCTAAATATTTGATAGTACTTATCAGCTCCCAGGGTTTGTGCTACCTCAAAATAAGATTTTTGAACATTTGCAATTCCTGAGCTTGTCATTACAGTTACAGGAAACCATACCGCTAATGCTAGTATAAATACACTAGCCGTAAAACTGCTTGGGAATAATGTCATAGCTATTGGTATCCATGCTGTTGCAGGTATTGGTCCAATTGCCTTCTGCAAAGGAGAAAGCCAATAGTTGAGCTTTGGATTCCACCCAATCATAACACCTGTAACTAAGCCTAAAATAGCACCTATAGAATATCCTATAACTAACATTCTAAGAGAATACAAAGTACTTATACCAAGCATTCTCCAATCAGTTATAATAACATCAACCACTTGCCCTGGTGCTGGGAAATATGGCATTGGTAATATAGTAAGCTTTGAAGTAAGAACTTCCCACAGACACAGTAGTAATATACCCGCACTAATTAATGGTGATTTTTCTTCAAGCTTATGATGTAATGTTGAATTTTTTAGAGAAACTATATTTAACAATAAAATAATAACTAAAATTCCAATAAGTACAGGAATCCAGAACGTCGTTTTATAAATCGCAAGTTTATCTGGAACAAATTTACTTACAGAAATTGCTATAAGCAATGTTATCATAGGTAAAACCATCCTAAAATTACTCTTATTTTTCATCCATTCTCCTCCTTTTATATTATTCCTATATGATTACTAGGTATTTGCTCAAAAAATAAATACTTATCTTAGGTAAAGCTTTTTTATAAATACGCCTTTATATTTCCTAGTTATCCTATATGTTATTCAGTATAATTTTATATATTTATTTTCATCTTGTCAATACTTTCATATAACATTTCAATTATTCCTATAGATATACTGTAGTATATGCGTTTCAAAATTAAATCGTGCAACAATTTAGTTCTAGTGGAGGTGCCTCTACTCCTACACTTTCATTAACCTTCACTAGCTAGAGCTTCACTAAGGTTTTCCGGAGCAGATGGATATCCTAAAAGCATAGCTTCCAGCTTATTAAAATCATATTTTCTCTGTTCATAATCATTAAAGCTATCCTTTTTATTCTTACAATTATTATATGTATTTTTAAAATTCCTTTTATTAATATTGAGGCTATTTTTATAACTAGGTTTATTATAGTGTTTTTCAATTAAAGAATTTAACTTTTCATGGATATTAGCTCTCTTTGAATTATCCTTAGCTTTATGATGATTCATATTTAATTCATATATATTGCTGATAGAACCTCTTCTTTTAATTTTTACTAGTCCAAACTTAACCAATTCCTTTAATGCTCTCTGCACAGTTCTAACGCTTTTATTTAGCCTATATGCTAAGGTCTTTTGTGATGGAAAACATATAGTTTTATCATTAAAACAATAGCTTTTTAGAATACAGTATAGTTTAAAGGCTTGTCCACTTAATCCTAAGTTTAACACTTCATTTTGTACCATTGTAAAATCTCTCATATCTATCCCCTCCAAAGTGTAGATATGCACCTTTAATACAATGTGTACAAAAATAAAAATTTTGTTAGTGGATATTTTCGATTAGTATTATTAAATTTGTATTATTATATTGATATTCTTTATATATCAATTGTGTCATATTAGAAAAGCCATCATTGTCATATAAGATGCGACCTATATGTCGTATCTAATGCGACAAACAAAAAGTTTAGGAGTAGAAGAAGTGGAAAGCGGAGCCGCCAAGCACAACACAAAAGGAGTGTTGCGAAAGGAATATTTATAAACTATCATAAATAAAAACCATGCATATAAGAGAATATATTTCCCTGTTTATGCATGGCTTTTGATTTTATACAGGACTTCTATGCATTTTGCAACAGTCCCTTTTTCTATAAATATTACTGTTAGCTACTTGGCACATAAAATTTGCGGTACATTGGTGAGATATTTAAACATCACCTATAGGATTTGCATTGTAGAAAGCGTTGAACAAGCATTAGAAGCTTTTCTAAATGCAAATCCTATAATTGATGTTTTATCTAATTTTATTTAAAAATCTTTCTATTCTCTTTAGCGCTTCTAATATGTTGTCCATAGATGATGCATAACAAGTTCTTATAAAACCTTCTCCACAATCTCCAAAGGCATTGCCGGGAACAGCTAAAACTTTTTCTTCCATTAAAAGTTTTTCGCAAAATTCATCTGAGGTTAAGCCTGTAGATTTTATGCAGGGAAATAAATAAAAAGCTCCCTTAGCTTCAAAACACTCAAGTCCCATTTTTCTAAATCCATCAACCATAACCCTTCTTCTTCTATTGTACTCTTTTACCATCTCTTCTACATCTTTATCACTATTTCTCAAAGCTTCAATGGCAGCATATTGTGCAGTTGTTGGTGAACACATAATTGCATATTGATGTATTTTTTTCATAGCATCTATTAAAACAGGATGTCCACACACATATCCCATCCTCCATCCTGTCATAGCATAAGCTTTTGAAAATCCATTGATTACTATGGTCTTATCTTTTATTTCTGGAAAACTTGCTATAGATACATGTTTTCCTTCGTAGGTAAGTTCAGCATATATTTCATCTGATATAACAATTAAGTCCTTATCCTTTAAAACATCTACAATTGGTTTTAAATCCTCTCTTGTCATAATAGCTCCTGTTGGATTATTAGGGAAAGGAATTATAACCACTTTAGTTTTTGGAGTAATGGCCTTTTCTAAAAGCTCAGGAGTAAGTTTAAAGTTATCCTCATCTCTAAGATTTATAACTACTGGTGTAGCCCCTGTGAAGGTTGTACATCCCTTATAGGCTACAAAGCTTGGTTCTGGAATAATTACTTCATCACCAGGACCTACTAAAGCTCTAAGAGCTATATCTATACCTTCACTTCCTCCAACAGTAACAATAATTTGATTATTAGGATCATATTTCAAATCATACTTTCTACTTAAATAAGCTGAAATCTCTTCTCTAAGTTCAATAAATCCTGCATTAGAAGAATAGTGGGTATGTCCTTTTTCTAAAGAATAAATACCGGCTTCCCTTATATTCCAAGGTGTAACAAAGTCTGGTTCCCCAACCCCCAAAGATATAACATCCCTCATCTCGTTTATCATATCAAAGTATTTTCTTATGCCTGATGGAGGCATATTTTTAACTTGCGGTAAAATCATATTCTCCATTATCATATAAATATTGCCTCCCTATCGTCTCTTATCTTTTCTTCAAATATAGTTCCGTTATCTTTATATTTTTTAAGTATAAAGTGAGTTGCTGTACTCAAAACTCCTTCTTGAGTAGCTAATTTTTGTGCTACAAAAAGAGCTACTTCTTTCATAGTCTTACCCTCTACAATTACTGTTAAATCAAATCCTCCTGACATTAAGTAGCAGGCTCTAACTTCTGAAAATTTATATATTCTCTCTGCTACCTTTGCAAAACCTTCTCCTCTTTGTGGAGTTATTTTTACTTCAATTAAGGCTATAACGCTATCTTTGTTTGTGTTCTCCCAATTTATTAATGCAGGGTATCCTAAAATAACCTTCTTATCCTCATATTCCTTTATTGCAGCTCTTACTTCTTCAACAGTTTTTCCTACCATAGAAGCAATCTCTTCTTCGCTATACTTGCTATTTTTCTCAAGGATTTCTAGAATCTCTTCCATATTAAATACCTCCTAATTTATATATTTATCTATAATAAAAAATCCCTCATCTCCATAAAGGGACGAAGGATTTTCGCGGTACCACCCTAATTAGTGCTACTTAGCACTCTCTCTAACCTAGAATTGATTATTCTATTCCTCTATAACGTGAGGATACGTCTTCCTCTATTGTAAGAATTAAAACTTAATTCTTCTTTCTCGATTGGAAACTCAAGGGCTGCTTTCTATATAGTTCCATTACAGTGCTTTCACCATCCACCGCTCGCTTTGAACTTATCCTATATATACTTCTCCCTATCATAGTTTTTATGTTTTATTATTTTTATATATTATAATCCAAATAGGGTTTAAAGTTCAATAGATTTTTATCATTTGTAATCTTTTACATTTTGTTTATAAACTCTAATGTTATGCTCTTGAATATATTTGTATTCTTACTTTATAAAATATATTCTTTTTAAATGAAATTTTGTATAATATATATTGATTATGAAAAATTTAGGAGGGTAATATGGAAAATATAGTATTTCTTAATTCAGGTAAAATTGACTTTGATAAGAAATTAGACCTTTCTTGCTTTGAAAACCTTGGCACTGTTACAAAATATGATTCTAGCACTAATGATGAAATCTTAGAAAGAGTTAATAATCAAAATGTTGTTATCTCTAAGGAATTGCCCCTTGGAAGAGATTTAATATCAAACTTTCCTTCGTCTGTCAAATTAATTTGTGAAGCTGGAACTGGCTATAACAATATAGACCTGGATGCAGCAAAGGAAAAAGGCATTACTGTGTGCAATATTCCAGGATATAGTTCTGAGGCCGTAGCTCAACTTGCCATTGCCTTTATGCTAAACTTAAGTTCTTCATTACATATACAACAAGTAATGATAAAGCAGAAGAACTTTACTAATTTTACAGAACACCTTAAGGTTCCTCATTTTGAAATACAGAATAAAACCCTTGGAGTAATCGGTGCTGGAAGCATTGGACAGCAAGTAATAAAAATTGCTAGAGCCCTAGGCATGAATGTTTTAGTATACAGCAGAACTCCAAAACATTGGGAAGACCCAAATATAAAATTTGTATCTTTAGAAGAACTTCTTAAAAATAGCGATTTTGTAAGCCTTCATTGCCCACTTACACCAAGCACAAAGCATATCATAAATAAGGACAGATTAAATATGATGAAACCTTCAGCCTTTATCATAAATACATCTAGAGGAGCTCTTATAAATGAAAATGATTTAATAGAAGCTCTTCGTGAAAAAAGAATAGCTGGTGCAGCTTTAGATGTTCAAGACCCTGAACCACCTGCAATCACCAATCCTCTATTTGAAATAGATAATGTTATTCTTACTCCTCATATAGGATGGAAATGTTTTGAATCAAGACAAAGACTTATTCAATTATTAGCTGATAACATAAAAGCCTTCATTGAAGGAAATCCTATTAACGTTGTAAGCCAGTAAGGCAGCAGTTAAATATATTAAAAAATTTAGGATAAAAATAAAAGCTGTATTGTTTTTTCCAAATACAGCTTTTATTTTTTAGTTGTGTTTTGAAATTTTTGAGTTCATTATAATAAGAAGCTACAATTCTTATTTAAGTTCATCTAAAGTAGGTTCTCTCTCTATAATGAATTTTTCTCCATCACCAACTACTATAAGTGGTATTCCTATTTTACCTTGCTCTTTAACCTTATCAAATTCTGGTCTGAAGTCTCTGCATCTTAAATACATCTTTAAATTCATTAGATTTTCACTAATATCAAAATAGTCAAAATCTATATTGTTTGCGGAAAGAAACTCTTTCACTGGTTCACATTGTGGTCAGTATCTGCTTCCAAAAACAGTTACTCTCTTCATTGTTATTCCTCCATGTACCAAAATTTATTCATTGTCTTTAGTTTACTATAATATCAATATTATTTGCAAGTGCAACCTATTTAGGAATATTACTTCATTGAATTTATAATGTTATCCGCAATCTCCTCAATTAAATCTGCATCTTCTTCCTTCAAGCTTGAGCTTATAGTCATTTCACTATCTAAAATAGTCATATCTTTCATACTCTCTATAAGTTCACGCATTAGTTTACCAGATTGAGGAGCCCATGATCCATTTTCTAAAATAGCAAAAGTACGTTTTTGAAGATTTAGCGCCTTCATATCCATTATATAGTTTAGCATTGGTGGATAAATTTTTAAGTTATAAGTTGGAGAAGCAAGAACTATATGGCTATATTTAAATGACTCAGAAATCAAGTATGACACATGAGTTTTTGAAACATCATACATAGCAATATTGGTCATTCCTTTTTTAGCTAAGCTAATTGCTAAATTATTAGCAGCTGCTTCTGTATTTCCATACATTGTTCCATAAACAATCAATACACCTTTTTCTTCAGGTTCATAGGTGCTCCACTTATTGTACTTATCCAAGAAATATTCAAAATTATTTCTCCATACTGGTCCATGCAATGGACAAATCATCTTAATATCGATAGTAGAAGCTTTCTTTAAAAGAGCTTGAACATGAGGACCATATTTTCCTACAATATTTGTATAATATCTTCTTGCTTCATCAATCCAATCACGATCAAAGTTAACCTCATCATTGAATAGTCTACCGTCTAATGCTATAAAAGATCCAAAGGCATCTGCTGAGAATAATACTCCATTAGTAGTATCATATGTTACCATAGCCTCTGGCCAATGTACCATTGGAGCAGTTATAAATACAACCTTATGCTTTCCAAAAGACATGGTGTCGCCTTCTTTAACTTCTATTATCCTGTCACTAACTTGAAACCCGAACTGATGCATGAACATAGCAGCCTTTTCTGTGCATATAATCTTTGCATCTGGATAACGAATAATAACCTCTTCAATGGAAGCTGCATGGTCAGGCTCCATATGATTGATTACAATATAATCTAAAGATCTGTCCCCAAGGACTCCTTCAATATTCTCAATAAATTGACGGCAAATTGACCAATCTACAGTATCAAATAATACTGTTTTCTTATCCAAAAGCAAATATGAATTATAAGAAACTCCTCTTTCAATTGGATGAATATTTTCAAACAAGGCAAGACGGCGATCATTGCCGCCTACCCAATAAAGATCATCTGTTACATTTCTAACACAGTACATAAACTTAGTCCTCCTTTATACTAAAACAGATTAGGTTATTATGGTCATTTATTATAGAAATTATACTTCTATAAACATATCCTTGCCTTCACCACATGCAGGGCAATTCCATTCTTCAGGTAGATTTTCAAATAGTGTTCCAGGAGCTATTTCGCCTTCAGGATCACCTACACCAGGATCATATTCATAACCGCATCCATTACATACATGATATTTCCATGTTGGAGCAGCTTTCTTTGGAACAGCTCTCTTCATCTTTTTCATTGGTGGTGCCTCCTTCTTTGGTTCTCCATTATCTAACGCAGCAGTAAGCAATGGTACTACTTCCTTTATATCACCAACAATTCCATAGTCTGCGTTCTTAAATATTTTTGCATTAGGATCATTATTTATAGCAACTATTGTAGAAGCATCTTTTATACCCTTCAAATGTTGGCCTGCACCTGAAATACCGCAAGCGATATATAGATTTCCTTTAAACTTCTGTCCAGACATACCTACATAACGATTGATAGGAACATATTTAAGGTTTTCAGCTACTGGACGAGAAGATCCTATAGCAGCACCAGCTTGAATTGCTAAATCCTCTATAAGCTTCATGTTTTCTTTTTCCCCTATACCTAGACCTACACTAACTACTCTTTCAGCTTTATTGATAGGAGTGTCTATAGGAATTCCAACTGTAAAATCATATCCATCTTTCTTAAGTGCTTCAACAAGTGAGTTAACTCTTTCTTCTAAAGTTCCATCTTTAAAGATTATTTTCTTACGATAACCTGTTATAGGTCCTCTTTGAAAAACCTTAGCCCCATCGTTATTTTTAGGCATTTTACCTATTATATTAGAAGCTATAACAACACGTTGAATTTCATTAGTTCCTTCATATATTGTGCATATCTTAGCATCTCTGTATGCACGCTCAACTTCCATACCCTTCATATAACCGCTTCCGCCAAATATTTGAAGAGCATCGTTGACGATTTCAAGACAAACGTCTGAAGCATATTGTTTAGCCATAGCAGCTTCCATGCTGTAACGTTCATGATTCTCTTTTAATTCTGCCGCACTATAAACAAGCAATCTAGCTGCTCTAAGCTTTGTTGCCATATCAGCTAATTTGAAAGCAACTATCTGCTGTTGACAAATAGGCTTACCAAATTGTATTCTTTCTTTTGAATACTCTAAAGCATTCTCATAAGCTCCTTGAGCGATTCCAAGAGCTTGAGCTGCAATACCAATACGTCCACCATCTAATGTTGTCATAGCAATCTTGAAACCTTCGCCTTCTTTTCCTAATAGATTTTCTTTAGGAACCTTTACATTATTGAAAATTAATTCTGCAGTAGCTGAGGAACGGATACCCATCTTATCGTAATGCTTACCAAAAGTAAAACCTTCCCATCCTTTTTCAACAATGAATGCACTGATACCACGAGTACCTATACCTGGTGTAGTAACTGCAAAAACAATATATATATCAGCTTCACCTGCATTAGTAATAAAAATCTTTTCACCATTTAGAATATAATAATCGCCTTCTAGAACAGCAGTTGTTTCTGTACCTCCAGCATCACTACCAGCATTTTCTTCTGTAAGACCAAATGCTCCAAGTTTTTCACCTTTTGCTAGCGGGACTAGATATTTTTGTTTCTGTTCTTCTGTTCCATAAGCTGCAATTGGATATGTGCCTAAAGATGTATGAGCTGAAAGGATTACGCCTGTACCGCCATCAACCCTTGATAATTCTTCAACGGTAATTGCATAACTGATTACATCCAGACCTGCTCCACCATATTCTTTTGGATATGGTATTCCCATCATCCCCATATCAGCCAGTTTTTTAACTACTTCAGAGGGAAATTTATTTTCTTGATCTAACATAAATGCAATAGGCTTAATTTCTTCTTCAGCAAATTCTCTGATCCTTTTTCTTAAAATTTCATGTTGGTCTGTAGTCTTAAAAGACATAAGCGCACCTCCCTATAATTAAAGCAACTAGTATAATTTATACGTAATATGCCATATGTCATATTACAAATATTTTTTATTAATAAATTTTACTAATTATATAATTTATTATACTCCTTAATAATAATTATTACAAGATTAATATTAAATATGTTTTTGTTAAGTTATTCACAATTGCACAATTAAAGCAGATGGCAAATTATAAATATGAGTTATCTATAGAATACAAAATATTCTTATTGTGGATTTATTTATAAAATAAAAAATAACCTCAAAGAACCAAAATTCATTATTAGTTCTACGGGTTATTACTCGGATCATATATGTACATGAAAAAATATACAGTTAATTAATTACATAGATTTATATTAAAATAAACCAACTAGAAATTCATTTTTAGCTGGTTTTATAATCCTAGTTAAAATATATAAGGTATAGAAAATTATGTTGAATTAAGGGAATAATTATTGAAAAATGTTAAAATTCAGTGTAAAATCTAACTAATATTCATAATACATAATATGGCAGAAAGGATGTTTATAGTGAAGATTACTAAAAAAAGAAATTACTCATTAAAATCTAAGATAACCATTAGTTCGTTTCTTGTGTTAACAATCTCCATTATATTACTGGCAATCATGTCTTTCAATATAATAAATAAAAAATTTGAAAATCAAGTAAAAGAAGATGGGATAAGTCTTGTTGAAGAAATAGCATCTGAAATACAAAGCAATAATACTATAATGGAACAACTAGATAATTTACTAGGAGATAAAATTTGTGCTGTTGCTTACTTAGTTGGACAGCATCCTAATATCTCTAATGAATATTTATCAGAAGTTGCTAAAGCAGTTAATGTTCAAGAAATCGATATAGCAGATCCATCAGGTGTTATAATTTATTCTAACTTAGCAGTCAATATTGGATATAAGTATCCAGAAAACCATCCTGTGCAAGCAGTTTTGCAGAAACGCCAATCAAAAATTATTGAGCAAATAAGAAAAAGCCAAATGAAAAAGATGGAAATTTTTATAAGTATGGAGCTATGACTCTAAGCAATGGAGGAATAATACAGGTTGGGATAATTGCAAACGAAGTTAAAAAATTAAACCAAACTGTAAGCAATCAAAATTTAGTTGATAGGTTAGGTAAAAAATCTAATATAGTTTATGCATTAACTATTGATCCTGATTTAAAAACTACTGCCCATAGTGATAAGAGTAGAATAGGAATCACTCTAACCGATGAAGGAAGTAAGGTAGCAGCTCAAGAAGGAAAAATGTTTTCATCCTTATATAATTATAAAGGACAAAATGTATATGATGTACTAATGCCTCTAAAAGATAACGATACCAATTTAGGAGCCGTGGATATAGGACTTTCATTAGAAAATAAAAATGCAGCTGTAAAAAGTGTTGCAATAAGCTTTACTATAGTTGCTATTTTAGCGCTTATTATTGGAGGATTTATTTTAAGGTTAATTATTAATTCTACTTTAAATCCTTTAAATAAATTAGCACAAGCAGCTGAAAATGTAGCACAGGGTCATTTAACGGAAAATATAGATATTAAGAGCAATGATGAAATAGGAAATCTTGGAGTTAGTTTTAATAACATGGTTCTAAATTTAAAAAATATGGTTACTAAAATAAATGATATATCAACAAATCTTGCATCATTCTCCAAAACATTATTAATTTCAGCAGAGCAAGTATCAAAAGTATCAGAAGAAATTTCAAATTCTACTCAAGAAGTTGCAGGTGGAGCAGAAAAACAACTCAAAGCTTCTAAAGACGTTTCATCAAGTATGCATAATGTTGTAGATGATATGGGAAATATAACTGAACAACTTTCTGGAATAGTGAAACTTTCTGAAGACACAAGCAGATTGGCTGCTGATGGTAGAGAGAAAATGAATAGTATGGTAAATCAAATAGAAACAATAAAAAATAGTGTAAACTATACATCAAACATTGTTTATGAACTCCAAAAAAATTCTAGTGAAATAGGAAATATAATTGAAATAATGGATGGAATAGCAGATCAGACGAACTTATTGGCACTTAATGCCTCCATCGAAGCCGCTAGAGCTGGTGAAGCAGGAAGAGGATTTGCAGTAGTTGCCGATGAAGTCAGAAAATTAGCAGAAGAATCTATGAAATCCTCAAATAGTATTAAACAGCTAATTAATGATACCCAAGATAGAACAAATAGAGCTTTAGCTGCAATAGAAGAAGGAAATAGAGAATCTGAAAAAGGACAAGAGTTAGCTGAGATTGTAGGACAATCTTTAAATGAAATTATAAGATCTTTTGAAAATACTAAAGAAAATTTAGAAAAGTACAATAATATGATAATAAATGCTAGAAACACTATAGACAACTTGGATAAAAGCATCCAAGATATTCAAGTTATTTCTACGAATACCGCATCAAACACTGAGCAGGTTGCCGCATCTACTGAAGAGCAAGTCTCTGTACTCCAAGAGATTACAGGAAACATAAAAAAACTTGCTGAAATGGCTGCAGATCTGGAAGACAGCATTAAACTGTTTCAAGTTTGAGTTTTTTAAATGTTTTCATATTTTATTTCTACTAAAAATAGTAAAAGTCCTTGAAATCAAGGACTTTTCATTGTATCAATATTATAAATTTATGTATGGTGGAGGCGAGGGGAGTCGAACCCCTGTCCGAAAGCAGCAATGCCACAGCATCTCCGAGTGCAGTCAGTATTTTAACATTCCCTCCATCTCACTCCTACTGACAGGATTGAGATTTCAGTAGCTTCATAATTTCCGTTCCTTGGTCAAAGCTTTCCAAGGCTCGGTTCCCCACTGGTCGACGCCCTATCCCAAGTCGTGGGACTCTCGGGTAGAACGAGCAGCTATACTAAGCTGCTAATGCAAAATTATCTTCTGCGTTTATATTTAATTCCCAGTTTTTTAACGCTGGTCCAGGAAACCATCGACTCGCTTCTGCAGCACAACATACCCCCGTCGAAAGCCATATACGCCCCCATGTGATATATTGTTTGCTAAGCAACATATATTAAATTTTTTAAAACCATTCTGTAATATGGTATTATATCATGACATATTTCTATTGTCAATAATCTCTCATTAACTGCTTACTCATGGTTCATTGTAAAATTAAATGCAACAGATAAAAAAATATTAAAACCATAGTGAAAATCATGTATGATATAGGTGTTGAGTATAAACATACAGGAGATTTTCACTATGGTTCATGATACTGATTATAACACACCTATACGTTCTTTTAAACACCTAAAGCTATATGAGCGTGGGGAAATTTATGCATTGCTTAAAGAAGGTAAAAGTATTCGCTATATTGCTAA
>NZ_PVXN01000053.1 GCF_002995795.1 Clostridium thermopalmarium DSM 5974 | reverse complement strand
TCTCAGTTCCAATGTGGCCGATCACCCTCTCAGGTCGGCTACGCATCGTCGCCTTGGTGAGCCGTTACCTCACCAACTAGCTAATGCGCCGCGGGCCCATCTTAGTGCGGATTGCTCCTTTGATTATTCTATCATGCGATAGAATAATGTTATGCGGTATTAATCTCCCTTTCGGGAGGCTATCCCCCTCACTAAGGCAGGTTGCCCACGTGTTACTCACCCGTCCGCCGCTAGAATTACTCCCGAAGGAGCTCTTCTCGCTCGACTTGCATGTGTTAGGCACGCCGCCAGCGTTCGTCCTGAGCCAGGATCAAACTCTCATATTAAAAGTTTAATCTACTCATAAGTCATTGACTGGCTTTTATTTACCTTAATTCTGTTTAATTTTCAAAGACCAAATCTTTTATTTTTCGCTGTCATCTGACAGCTTATTCAGTATAACAAGTTTATTTTTGTTTGTCAACACTCTTTTTAAAATTTCTTAACTAAAAATTAAAATTTTAAAAATTAGAAGTGAATAACTTTTTGTCGTCTTTTGCGACGACATAGGTTATCTTATCAAAATTAATATCATTACGTTATTTATTATTTATTATTACATGAATTTATAAGAATATTTCTCATTTTTTTAAGTTAATGCTACATTTTTTATATAGTGATACTCTTGGCAGGGTATACGATATATAATAAAATGCTCAGCATTTTTATTAAGTGGAGGGACCCGCAGCGCCCCCACTTAGAAATATTTCACTTTAAAAAATTATATAATTATGAATAATGCTTCTAATATTGAACTGGAGCATGAGATTTGCATTGTATAAAGCGTTAAACAAGCATTAGAAGCTTTTTATTTCTGGATTTAAGACATTGTAAGAGCCTTCTATTATCTGAACGATAGTGAGTTTAGAAGGTTTATGAGTTTTAAAATCAGAAATATTAAAGCTTCTTTGCATAATAAAGCTTTCCTAAATACAAATCTCATGGGGAAATTCAATATTAAATATTGTCGTATAATATTTCTATTACGGCATTTTCCCAAGACTCATATTTTTTACTGCTTCTTTTATCTCTGACATAGTTTTACCTATGCTACTTTCAACTGCAGCAGTAATAGCACCTTCTACTATTGCGGTATCTATTATCTCTACATTATTTCTCATATCTTCTTCAAGAAATTCAAGCGCCATTTCCGCATTCATATATGCACTGCCTAAATCAAATATAATTAAAACTCCATCCTGAGAATAAACCTCATTTATAGCATTTAAAATTTTCCCCATATCTGTTCCTAATCTTCCATCACTAGTTCCTCCTGCTGCTGCAATAGGAAGGCCTGACGCCATTTGACTTGCAAGTTCTTTTACTCCTTGTGCTACTTTCTCGCTATGAGATACTATTACTAATCCTACCATGAATTCCTCTCCTTTACTTTCAGCTATGTGTAGAAGACCTTAGGTAAACCCTTTCAGTAAATCTAAGGTCCTCTAATTAAAATAATTTCATTTATTACTAACCTTGAATTTCTTTATATATGGTTTCTAAAATCAAAGTACTGGAAGTAGCGCCTGCATCTTGATGACCTATACTTCTCTCTCCTAAATAACTAGCTCTACCTTTTCTTGCTGCTATTTCTTTTGTATGCTCAACTCCTTTATAAGCTGCATCTACAGCCTCTTTTAATGCTTCTTTTGGACACAGTCCTTTTTCTATAGAACTTCTTAAACTATTTAATGCTGGTTCTATAGCATCTATCATAGTTTTATCATTTAACTCTGCTTTACCCCTCATTTTTATGCCGTCTAAAGCTGCTTCTAACATTTTTTCAAAATCTTTTATATCAATTTCACTTTTCCCATTTACCACCATAGCTGCTTTCATAAAAGCTGTTCCATATAGAGGGCCTGATGCCCCTCCTACATTTGATACTAAAGCCATACCTGTTTTCTTAAGAATATTACCTATATTGTTTCCATTATCATCTTTTAATTTTTCTTTTACCGCATTAAAGCCTTTGCTCATATTAAGTCCATGGTCTCCATCTCCAATTGCAGCATCAAGTTCCGTCAAAAACAATTTGTTTTTTTCTATAACTTCTCCAATTTTATTTATTATTTCTATAACTCTTAATCCGTTTACGCTCATTATAATCTCCCCTATTTTTATTTATAGTACTTTTAAAGCTGGTGTATCTGCTGGTGCATCTAAAAGTTCTTTTAATTCATCATCTAATTTTAATATACTAACTGAACATCCTGCCATTTCAAGTGAAGTCATAAATTCTCCAACCAAAGTCTTATAAACCTTAACTCCTTTTGCTTGCAGCATTTGATTTACTTTTCTATTGACTATATAAAGTTCCATAAGAGGTGTACCTGCTAAACCATTTACCATAACTGCAACTTCTTCCCCTTCATTTAGAGGCATATCTCCTAAAATTTTATTTACTAAATGTTCTGCAATTTCATCAGCTGTTTTTATAGTCTCTCTATGGGTTCCTGGCTCCCCATGAATGCCCATTCCAATTTCCATTTCATTTTCTGCCAAAGTAAAATTAGCTTTTCCTGCTGCTGGAACTATACATGGTGTTAAAGCCATTCCCATACTTCTTACATTTTTGATAACCTTTTCAGCAACTACCTTAACTTCTGTTAAACTTGCTCCTGTTTCAGCCTTTGCTCCAGCTATCTTATGAACAAAGATTGTTCCTGCAATACCACGCCTTCCTGCAGTATAAGTACTATTTTCTACAGCTACATCATCATTAACTACTACATAATCTACACTAATTCCATCCATTTCAGCCATATCTTTTGCCATTTCAAAATTCATTACATCTCCAGTGTAGTTTTTAACAACTAAAAGTACACCTGCTCCTCCATCCACAGCCTTAATAGCCTCATATATTTGATCTGGTGTTGGTGATGTAAATACCTCTCCAGCTACTGCAGCATTTAACATCCCTTTTCCTACATATCCTCCATGAGCTGGCTCATGGCCACTTCCTCCACCACTTACTAGAGCAACTTTTCCTTGCACTGGTGAATTTTTTCTTACTATGACATTAAATTCATCTAATTTTTTTATATATTCAGGATGTGCTAGCACCATTCCATCTAGCATTTCTTGTACAACATTTTCTGGATTGTTAATTAACTTTTTCATTATCCTATTCCTCCTTAAAATATTTTTATTGTTTATATAACTTTATTTCTCATGCTGCTGATTTAAAACTAGTTTTTAAAATAAAATTTCTTAATACTTAAGCTCCATTAGAAACTACTTTTAGTAGTATATTTCATATTTTATAAAATAAAAAGACTGCCTCTATGATAATTAAATTAGGCAGTCTTATTGGTATTCTTATATAAACCTTGAAATTATCCCTACTTTTTAATCTTATTAACTGCTAGTACTATAGGAACTGTTACAAAAATAGCAAGTGCAGCTGAATTAACTCCATTGATTATTAAAAGAAATAAAGACTTGCTAGCAGTGCTAACTGATATATGCAGTGCCTCAGCATAAGCTTTTAAGTAAAGTGCGTAAATTAGTCCTACTACTCCTATCGTATTAGTAAAAGATCCTATAGCCGCTGATATTGCTAATTTAAGCTTGGACTTTTTTATGTTTATATATTTGTAAGCTAAATATGGGGTTATGCCTATTAAAACTCTAGGTAAAACCGCTACTAAAGGATTCATAAATATAAACGATACTGGAGATGGTGTGTTTATAGCTTGAAACATACTAAATATTCCAAAAAGTAATCCAAGCAACCCTCCGACTATGGGTCCTTCTATTAATGAACCTATAATCACTGGTATATGCATTATAGTTAACTTAAATGGTGGTATTGGTATAAATCCAATCCCTGTTGCCCCCAAGACTATAGTAATTGCAAATAACATTCCTATTACTGCAATTTGTCTTGTAGTAAATTTTGTTTTTGTTAAAACCTTTTCTTGCATAATAACTTCCTCCATTCTTATTCCAAAATTGGATATAAGTTGTTAAATTAAATTGATTATAATAAATTATGAAGTTTGGTTTCACAAGAATACCAACTACATATATTTTACTTCAATACTTATTTAAACTAAAATGTGATTTAAAATGAAAAATAACGTTCTTTCCCAATGTATCCTTATTTCTTATATTAAAATACTTATTACACTTGTTTTTGTTAAATTTATATCAATCTTTCACTTTGCTTATAATTAGCAATAAAAAAACACCTCTTATTGAGGTGTTTTTTTTATTGGAGCGGGTAAGGGGAATCGAACCCCTGTGTTCAGCTTGGAAGGCTGACGTTCTACCATTGAACCATACCCGCATATTTTATTAATTTTTACAATCAACTTAATTGGTGGGTCTAAATGGACTCGAACCATCGACCTCACGCTTATCAGGCGTGCGCTCTAACCAGCTGAGCTATAGACCCAAAAGATGGTGGAGATAAAGAGATTCGAACTCTTGACCCCCTGCGTGCAAGGCAGGTGCTCTCCCAACTGAGCTATACCCCCATAAACTTTATCTACTAAATTGCTTTTCTCAAATTTATTTTCCCTTAGGACAAGTGTTATTTTATCACACATCATTTTTATGCGAAGCATATTACAAATGATTTAATTTAATTATTTTTACATTTTTCATCATTTCTCACTATATCTTTTATTCTCTTATAAAGATACGCTAGGGGGCGTTTAAGTAAGACTCCCCTTATACTCTGCTAAAAGCGCTTCACATGCAGCTATTTGTGCCTCTATACATATTGACGTTGCTTCACCCATTCCAAGCTGATTATTTCCATGCTGCATATATAAATTATTCAATAAATCTCTCAGATTTTCTACATTATACCTAGAGCCTTTTTCTATAGATGCTTTTAATGAATTATAAGTTTCTTCAAAGACATTATTAAAATGCGCCTCTTCCCAATTATATTCCATAATTTACAATACCCTCCCTTGATATACTATAGTAAAGATGGTTATTATATATGTAAATTTTATAAACTTTTCCACATAATTATTTAATATTTTTCCACATAATAAATAATTTTATTCAAAACTATACTTTATATTTACTTTTATTAACCATGACTATGCTATAAAGCTTATATTATAACTTTACGATAAAATTAGAGTATAAAGTTATTTAATCATAAATAAAAAAGGTGGTGATGTTATGGAAGTAAATAATTCTAAACAAGTAGAACAATTTATGAAATTTCAGTTGATGACAGAAATGTTAAAACAAGCTGCTGGAAACTCTTCTGGATTTCAAATTATGATGGAAAGTCTTTTAAATGCTGCAAATAATAAAGGAAATATTGATTTAAGCAAATTAGGTTTAGATAATGTAGATTTAAGTAAACTTGGATATGGTGGAGGCGAAAGACTTAATAATATATATAATAATATAAAAACTTCTTTAAGCTCTGGAAATATCTCAATAGAGCAGGCTGTAGAAAAAGCATCAAGAAAATACGGTATAGATAAAGATCTTATTATGGCTGTAATAAAACAGGAATCTGATTTTGATCCTAATTCTACTTCTCACGCCGGAGCTCAAGGGCTTATGCAGCTTATGCCTGGAACCGCCCGTGAGCTTGGAGTTACAGATCCCTATGACATTGAACAAAACATAGATGGAGGAACAAAATACTTAAAATCTATGCTTGAAATGTATAGCAATTCAAAACAACTAGCCTTAGCTGCATACAATGCTGGACCAGGCACTCTTAGACGAAGAGGCGTGGACACTGTGGAAGAAATCTCTAAACTCCCGACTGAAACACAGGACTACGTTAAGAAAGTAATGAAATACTACGGAAAATAATAAAAATGCTGCGCATTTTTATTAAATTGAGAAGTGGGGCGCCAAGGCTAAGTTAAAGCGCCTACGGCGCCTGCACTTAGAAATATTTTAATATATAAAAACTGAAACACTCGAAGAAATTAGTGAGAGAGCTTCTAACACCTCAACAGTTAGATAAATTTGCTGTATATGGCAACGCTAATATATATGCAGCAAATGATACAAAAATGAGAATGATACATTTTTATTATTTGTTTATAAAAAATTTTCAGAATATATTGATAAATATTTTTGTAAGGTGTATCATTATACTATAAACTTCAATAAATCAAAGTTTATAAATATAAAAAGTGGAGGTGTTGCTCATTTATACAAAGCTATAAAAATCTAAAGCTTAGGGGGTGATACCGCCAATTAAAGGATAGAAGGAGTTAATGGTTTGATAAAGGAAAATGAATTAAAACATAAGTAGAGTGCATTTATTGTAGAGCATGGATATACAATGAATGTACTCTTTTTATTTCTTTTATTTTACAAATTTTTAACGCTATAAAAATAAGAGCATCACAATTAACTTGCAATGCTCTTATTTTATAATTTTTTACTAATTTTATAAATGCTTGTGCATATTATTATAACCCCTAGTTATACTCATTGCTGCTCTTGAGCTTCTTCTTTATGTTCTTTTCTATATTTTATCATAAGTTCAGAAAAAAGATCTGCTGATGATGGCGGTGTGTAAGTAATAGCATTAGCTCCAGCTTCTATAGTTTCTTTTATAGTCTCTTCAGTAGGTCCTCCAGTAGCTATTATAGGAATATTAGGGTACTTTTTTCTAATACCTCTAATTATATCCGCGGTTCTTTTAGCTCCTGAAACATTTAATATGTCTGCTCCCGCATTTATTCTTGCTTGTATATCTTCATATTCTGATACCACTGTTATTACTACAGGAATATCTATAGTTTTCCTCACTTGTTTTAAAACTTCATTAGAAGTTGGATTATTTAATACAACTCCTAAAGCTCCTTTAAATTCCGCATCTAAAGCTAAATTTACTACTCGTTTTCCAGTTGTTACTCCTCCACCTACCCCGCAAAATACTGGCACATCTGCTGACGCAACTAAAGCTGCTGTTATTAGTGGTTGAGGGGTAAAAGGATATACAGCCATTACAGCATCTGCGTTTGTATTTCGTATAACTGCTACATCTGTACTAAATACTAAAGATTTAATTCTTTTTCCTAGAACTATTATACCACTTGCCTCTCTTATAATAGTAGGCATTTTTATCATGTGGCTTCTTAAATTTCCATTTAATTCTGGCACATTTTTTTTCATATTTTCCCCCTATTTTTGAATAAAATTTTATATTCTATCGACGCGTATAATCCTTTTTATATTCTCATTTTTAATATAAAATATCCTGTGATATAATTATATATTAAATTAAATATTTTTCTATACTTTTTTATTTAATTATATTTCCATAAATGTAATTAAATACAAAGATAATTATAAAAAAAAGGAACTGCATTGCAGCTCCCATACATTCACTATCTATTGAAGTTTCTATTGTTTCTTTGTTGCTTTCTAATTTTTCTACATTCTGGGCATCTTACTGGGTCGTTTTCAAATCCCTTTTCTTTATAAAATTGCTGCTCTCCTTCGGTGAATATAAACTCTTTTCCACAATCTTTACATACTAATGTTTTATCTGCCATTTTAAAAATCTCCTCTTTTCTTAAATTGCGACTCATTTATCACACAAAGGAAGCTTTTTTATTTGAAAACACCAATGTACGATACCTCATCGCTTTATTTATCTATATAAGTTTATCATATTTCCAAAAAATATTCAATTAATTTATAATGTTTTATTGTATATTTATTTAAATTTATGCTAATAATTGTAAAAACGAAATTAAAATTTTAGGAGTGAATTTTATGAATCCATTAAAAAAACTTATTTTATGTGTATTTATATTAATACTTCTAAATATCTTAAATAAACTTCTATACCCTATAGAAGATAAAATTAAAAAACGATTTAAACAAGAAACAGCTATATATGGCCTAATATCTAGATACTTTTTATCCCATCTAAGTGAAAGTGAATTTGAAGAATATTGCAGTTACTTGCTAAACAACATGGGGTATTTTAATATAGTACCTATATCTGAAGATTTTATAGGAGGATTAAGTCTTATATGTAACAAATCTAGTAATTCTAAGATATATGTAAGCTGTATTAAATCACCTTATAAGGAAAATAATACGGATGATAAATATGCTATAGTAGGAAGACCTGAACTTCAAAAATTTATAGGAATTATGGTTCATGATAAAGTTAAAAAAGGCATAGTAATCACCACTGGAGATTTTTCTGATCATGCTATTGAATATGTTAATCATCTTTCTTCAGAGTATGACATAAAACTCATAAATGGCATTGAATTATCTAAAATTTCCTGGGAAATCAGACAAAAAAATATTAAAAATCATTCTATTGCAAACTTACTTTCGTGAAATTGAGGAGGTAATAGCATGATTTATAATTACATTACATCTCTTTTAATGCTTTTAGCAAACTTTATAAGTTTTTTACTGCTTATTCCTATAAGTATTTTAATTATAAAGACAATTTATAGGCTTATAAATTTAGTAAAAACCTATAAAAAAGAAAACTTACATATTGAAATGTTAAAGGAAGGAATGCTTACTATAGATGATTTAAAGGACCTTTCCCCAAAAGAATTTGAACATTGGTGTGCTTTATTTTTGAAAAAACAAGGCTTTACTGATGTAATCATCTCTCCTTACGACCCAGATGGCGGTAAAGATATAGTTTGCAAAAGAGGTACAGAAACCTATTATGTAGAATGTAAAAGATATTCTAAGTCTAATTTTGTAGATGTGGAAGTTGCTCGAAAACTTGTCGGTGCTATGGAAATTGATGAAATCAAAAATGGTATTATAATAACTACAGGATTGCTTACCGAAAAAGCTATAGATTATATTTATTCTTTACCTAATCCTTACTCTATAACCATATACGATGGTGCATCTTTAGTAAAAGAATACAATAATCTTGTAAGTTCATCCCTTGTTAATGCTTAAGTAAAAAAATTGCACTCTATTAAGAATGCAATTTTTTTACTTTTTTGATGGTCTAAAGCCTGCTGCCCTAGCCTCTTCTTCTGTATTAAACCATACTTCTGGAATAGTCTTATCGTAGTAAGCTCCTCCTGGAAGATGATATATTTTTTCTCCCTTACTATTTATATTTCCTTTTATAAGACCTTTAGATACATTATTATTTGTTGTGCTTTTTGAAGCATTATTGGTTGTACTCTTAGTTGATGATTTGGTTACTGAGCCAGTAGAAGCTTTTGATGATGAAGTATTTGTATAATATTTATTACTTTCTGATGACTTAGAATTATTGTCTCTATAATTATAGCTTCCTGCCTTAACGTTAAAAGCTATACTGTTTCCATTGCTAGTGGCTATAATAGTTCCAGCTTCATCTGTCCTATACACTGGTATTCCTTTTGATTTCAATCTATCCATAGTTGATTTATGTGGATGTCCATACTCATTTCCTTGACCAACAGAAATTACAGCATACTTTGGTGATACTTTATTTAAAAACTCCTGTGTAGTCGAAGAACGACTTCCGTGATGACCTACTTTTAGTACATCAACTTTTATATCATATCCACCTTTTATTATTTCTTTTTCTAATATATCCTCTGCATCTCCTGCAAATAGGAAACTAGTATTTTTATATTTTAACTTAATTACTATAGAGTAGTTATTAACATCTTCATAATCAGAACTTTCAGATGGAGCTACTACTGTAGCCACAGCTTCTCCTAACTTAAAAGTAGTTCCTCTTGATGGTATTGCTATTTTTAATCCCTTGTCTTTTATAGCTGTTATTACATCTTTATAGGTCTTAGTCGTGCTTGTTTTCTTTGGCATATACACCTTTTTCACATCAAAGGCTCTTATTACAGCATCCAATCCTCCAATATGATCTTCATGTGGATGAGTTCCTATTACATAGTCAAGTTTTGTAATTCCTTGTTTTTTTAAATAATTAACAACTAAATCGCTATCTTCATTATTTCCAGCATCTATTAACATATTATTACTGCCTTGAGTTATCAATATACTATCAGCTTGACCGACATCTATAAAATGTACCTTTAAATCGCCGCTGCCATTTGTAGATGTTCCATTATTTTTAGTCTTGTCCTTTTCATTAGAACTTGCTTGTAATTCATCCTTTTTTTCTTCAGATGAATTTTTATTGTGTTTAGATGTGTTAGATGCTTCTATGCTATCTTGATTTTTTATATTGCTATTGCTTATATGGCTACTGCTTCCACAAGAAGTAAATAAAAACATAATACTTATTATGAAAATTAGCAAATGTATTATAGAATACTTCCTTAACTTATCTTTTGTTTTTAAATATTTATTCAATATTTTTTCTCCTTCCTGTTTAATCGTCTCAATAACATAATAGCATAATTTTATATAAAAATATTGTTCTAAAATTTTACAACAGGATTATTTCTCAATTAATACTTTATTTAATCTTAAACTTGCTTATTCTTTCTGAAAACTCAGAAGCAATGCTAGCTAATTCTCCAGCAGATGCGGAAAATTCCTCTACTAAACCTTCTTGAGTTTGAATAGAAGCTGATATTTCTTCAATGCTAGATGTTAGATGTTGAGACTTTTCATTTATATTTTCTACATTCTTAAGAACCTTATTCTTTTCTCCTATAGACTTATCTAAAGCATTATAAACTTCCTGAATATGAGGCATTATAGCTTCAACTTCATCAAGTATATTCTTTATAGAACCTACTGTACCATCGACAGTCTTCATCTCTGTTTTCATCTTATTTGATACTAGGTCAGTAGTTTCGGATACTTCTTTAGTGCTTAACATTATGGTTTGTACTAAGTTTGTAATACTTTTAGAAGAATGAAGTACTTGCTCTGCCAACTTCCTTATTTCATCTGCTACTACAGCAAAGCCCTTTCCTGATTCTCCAGCTCTTGCTGCTTCTATAGCTGCATTAAGAGCAAGAAGATTTGTTTGCTCTGCCACAGCATTTATAACATCTGTAATTTCTGTTATCTTTCCTATATTGCTGTCTAAGAATTCTATTTTTTCTGCTGACTGTTCAAAAGCATTCTTCATATCGTCTATAATTGATACAAAAGTTTTTAGCTCCTTTTCTCCAAGCTCAGCTGCTTGTCTTATATTTTCACCACTAACTGATACTTTCTCTACTCTATTATAAATAACATCAATATTCTTTGAGAATCTTTCCATACTCTCAGCAGTATCTGCCATAGCTACGGATTGCTCACTAGAATTCTGAGTTATTCCATCCACACTACTTGTAATTTCTGAGCTTGTAGCTGAAATCTCCTCACTAGAAGCACTTAAGCTTTGAGACATATCATCTATTTTTTTAGTAGACTCTTGTATTTTACCAATAATATCCCTTAAAGTATTGGTAACATAATTTAAACTATTCATAAGTTCTCCAATTTCATCCTTATTTTTAGGGTGAAATTCCACAGTAAAATCTCCTTTAACTACCCTCTTCATATTTTTTGATATAACATTTATTGGCTTTACAATATTCATTGAAATTACATACCCAATTATTGTAACTATTACTAATACTCCAATAGTCAAAATAATTGTATCTTTCATGTATGATTTTAATGTTCCTGTAATACCTGGAAGAGTTATACCGATAGAAATTACTCCATCTATTTCTCCTTCATTTTTATTATAAAATGGAGTTACCACATTATATACAATTTGTCCATCATTTTTAAATATTTTACCTACTACTTCTCCATTTATAGCTCTATTAAAATCTCCTTGTTCTATATTAGGTATAGAATCAGTTCCATTTGCTATAACATTATTGTTTTTATCCGCTATAAATGCATAGCTAACTCCTTCATTAGAATCCTCTTGTATATTTTTTAATGCTTCACTTAATTCATCAATATTATCAATAGAATAATTTTCCACTAATTCTCTTGCTGTGGTCGCAACAAACTTGCTTATATTACCCATCTGCCTATTTACTGCTTTGCTTACTCCATAAACACCTAAACTCGTAAGCATTATTATGGTTATCAAAGTTACTGAAATAAATCCTAATATTATTTTATTTTTTAATGATTTAAACATAAAATCCTCCCATCCTTAACCTTATAAATTATGAATCCCCACTATTTAACTTACAAATATCCTCCGTCTACAGTAATAATCTGAGAAGTTATGTATTTTGAATCTTCACTAGCTAAAAATGTTGTAATTTTAGCTATATCTTCCCCCTCTCCAAATCTCATCATAGGAATTTCACTTTCTAATTCTTTCCTTTCTTCTTCAGTAAGCCATTTATTCATTTCAGTATTTATAACTCCTGGTTGTATAGCATTTACCCTCACCCCTGATGAAGCTAGCTCTTTTCCTAAAGCCTTTGTAAAGGAATTAATTCCACCTTTTGAAGCAGAGTAAAGTACCTCACATGATGCTCCTACTTCACCCCATATAGAAGATATATTTATTATGGTTCCTTGTTTTCTACAAATCATATGTTTTGCTACATTATGACAAGTATTAAATACTCCTTTTAGATTGGTATTTATAATATCATCAAAATCTTCTTCTTTCATATCTATAAAAAGTCCTACCTTTGATATACCAGCATTGTTTACAAGCACATCTATTTTGCCAAATTTATTTAAAACCTTTTCTACCATGTCCTTAGCAAAATTATAATTACTTATATCTCCTTTAATACTTATAGCATATCCTCCAAAAGCTCTAATCTCTTCTAAAGTTTTTTCTGCTGCTGCATCATTATGAACATAGTTTATTATAACATTGCCTCCTAATTTTGCAAATTCTTTAGATATACTTTTCCCTATGCCTCGACTTCCTCCTGTAATTAAAATGACTTTTCCATTAAAGTTCATGAATTCACCTACTTTTAATCGTTCTACAAATGAAAATATACCATTTTCACTGTCATTGTCAAGAAATATCCAGTTATTTTTTACTATATATGTTAAATTAACATATCATTTATAATGTTCAATGGTTCCACTCCATGCATAATTAATTTCATAACTTTTTCCTTTACTTCATCATACTTTTTAAATGTACTAATGGCTTCATCTTTATTATTATAAACCTTCCAATATCCAAAGGTTAATGCATCCTTACCTGAAGAATTTATAAAATCAATTACATCATCTATTGGATATCCTAGAAATATTCCAATCTCATGCGGACATTCTTTTTCATATCTCTCTTTTAACCTTTCCAAGCTTTTTTCTAAAGACATATTTTTTTGGTATCCATAAGTGCTTAAAAATTCTACGTGTCTTTCTTGCTTAAGTACCGAGCTTAAATCATCCTCATTATAGAAAAGCACTGCTGTATTGTAATTTGCTTTTTTTAATTGATAGAACTCCATCTTTAACTCTTTTTTTATAAAATTTTTATATTTCTCCCAAGCCTCATATAGATTTCTTCTTCCTTTATCGTGAAATATTATTAGATAAGAAGGTTTATATTTTGCTATAACAGGAGCTATATTATATATTATTATAGATAAAAGATATGTTTTGTCATCAAATTTTTCTATACTATCAATAAAATTTTTAGCTAATTCATTACACATAAAATATCTCCTATAATATTTTAAACTTTTGTATATATTTATTATGTGTATTATATTGTATGGATTATGTAATTAATTCATAACATAAAAAAGAAGGGACTATTTTTCTATCCCTTCTCTCGCTTCAACCCCTTGGGTATAATAATGTTTTATTTCCTTCATTTCCGTCACCAAATCCGCCATATCTATGAGTTCTTGTGGTGCATATCTTCCCGTAATTACTACCTCGATTTTTTTATTTCTTTTATTTAAAATATTTATTATTTCTTCTGTTGAAAATAACTTATAATAAAGAGCTATATTAAGTTCATCCATTACAACTAAATCATACTCTTCACTCATCAGTATTTCCTCTATTTCCTTTAGCCCTTCTCTAGCCAATTTAATATCTTCTTCCTTAGGTTTCTTTATTATAAAAGTATCTTTTCCATACTGCTTCATGCAAAAATTAGGAAGATATTTCGGAGCTTTTAACTCACTATAATCCATGCCTTTCACAAATTGTGCAAAAAACACCTTTTTGCCTGCACAAACTGCTCTTAAAGAAAGACCTAAAGCACATGTGGTTTTCCCTTTTCCATTTCCAGTATAAATATGTATATAACCCTTATCATTAATCATATCTTATTCCTCGTTGTATTTTAAATTTCTTATATATAACATCACGCATGGGATAGAATGTTCTTATATTGTTTTAAATCCATAAATAAAAGAGCTTCTAATTGCTTGTTCAACACTTTCTACAATGCAAATCCCATGTGTGATGTTTAATATCTCATCAATTCATCGAAATTTTATAGGAAATAAATAAAGACAATTCTCTACTTGCACCATAGGTGCCTTAACTCAGAAATATTTTACTTGGTAAAATATTCTAAGTTTAGTCGTAGTCTTTAATAACTGGCAACTCTAAAATATTGCTAAATTCTTCATGAGGTATGCTTTTCAAAAACTCATCTTTTTGTTTGTAAACTTCTTCGCTTATGCCTTTTATAGCTCCTTGCTTTGAAAGATCTATAGCTTCTCCTTTTGATATTACATCTCCATTTTCTAATCTATATCCTGTAATATTATTATCAGGTCCCTTTACTAAATCAGTTATTACATGTGCAAAAGTAAAATCTATATACATTATCATATACCTCCTATAGTTACTTTTTTATTTTCTCATTTGATTTATTGAAAATATACTTCTATAAGAGATATTATTTCTATTTTTGCAATTATATATTATAGTAATTAAAGGAACCAACTGCAGAAATCAGTTTATTAATATTAAAAGTTAGAAAAACTTTTCAACTTATTTTTCTAACTTTTTAACTTTTTTATCTAAGTTTTGCTATAAGAAACTTGCTCTTTATCCCTTTTTCTTTAAATTTGCTTTCATACTCCGTCATTATGTTTTCTTCAGCATAATCGCTATTATGCAAATCATAAGTCTTGTAAATAATATCAAAGCCACTTTCTTCAAAGTATTCAATAGAAGCTTCAAATAAGTCTAAATCATCTGTCTTAAAGTGAATTTCTGTACCAGGCTTTATAAAGGCTTTATATTTATTTAAAAATCTTGTATGAGTAAGTCTTCTTTTATTATGCCTTGCCTTTGGCCAAGGATTACAAAAGTTTATATATATTCTGCTTATTTCATTTTTATCAAATACTTCTTCTATAAAAGCTATTTGCATAGCTATAATTCTTACATTTGTAAGTTCTGCTTCTACTACATTTCTAAGAGCATAAACTAAAATCTCATCTTTAATATCCACAGAAATAAAATTTTTATCAGGATACCTTGCAGCGATTTGTCTTGCAAATCCACCTCTTCCACAGCCTAATTCTAGATATATATCATTATCATTTTTAAATTCTTCTTTCCATCTTCCTTTTAATTCTTTTGCTTCTTCAAATGATTTAAATAAAGGACTTGCCTCTAATTCTGGTCTTGCCCATCTCTTTTTCCTTAGTCTCATTATTCTCCTCCTCAGAGTTTATTCTTCTTAGCCTTTTTACTTCATATTATACTTTAATCATAAATTCTAAACAATAATTATGCATAATGGTAAATTCTAAATTTCTGTGCTAATCTCCATGTATATATAATTTTTAGTTAAACAAGATTCATTAATGTATAAGTAAATTTAACAAATATATTAGACATTATAGCTGCAGGTCCACCTACAATAATTCCAATAAGTGAGTTTCCTCCGAAAATAGGCATAATAAATATTAATAATATTAAAAATTGCGATTTATAAAGAACATTTCCTGCTTTGTAGAAAATTTTAGGAAACAAATCCCTTAAAATATGAAATCCATCAAAACCTGGAAGAGGAAGTAAATTTAGTACAAACAATAAACAATTCATTTGTATTGAAAAAAGTGCTATTAAGGTTAGTATCTGCAGTAAGTTTTTATTCTGCATTGGCAATTTAAAGATTACAGCTAAAACTATAGATGATATAAATGCTACAAATAAATTACCTACTATTCCTGCTATAGATACCTTTAAGTCATCTTTATAATAATTTTTAAAAGCACTTGGATTAGTTTGCACTGGTTTTGCCCACCCAAATTTAAAAATCAATATCATAATAAAACCTATTGGGTCTATATGAGCTAATGGATTTAAAGTAAGTCTCCCTTGAAATTTAGGAGTCTTATCCCCTAATTTATCTGCTACCCATGCATGAGCATACTCATGAAATGTAAGTCCAAATAATATTCCAGGTATTAACAATATTGTATACAATATATTTTCGCTATTAAACATGTCTTTCCTCCTAATCTTTAATAACTTTATTATATCAAAATAGAGGATAAAAAACATTATGCTTAATACTTATTTTCATAAGCTTTATAATTAAAAAGATTCATCAACTATAAAAAAACCACCAGTCTAGTTGGTGGTTTTTTTATAGTACTTGTTATGATTTATAAGTTAAGCTGCCGGTATTACTAGTTGTTGTCCTATATAAATCATATTTACATTCTTAATATTGTTCTTCTTAGCTATTTCTCTATAATCCACACTAAATTTATCGCTTATCTTTCTAAGTGTGTCTCCTTTAACTACAGTGTAAACTGTATCTTTATTTATAACTATCTTTCCTGGAATCTTAATCTTTTGTCCAGGGAAGATCATGCTAGGATTTTTAATGTTATTAGCTTTTATTATTTCTCTATAGTCTACTCCATATCTTTCTCCAATCTTACGCAAAGTGTCTCCGCTCTTTACTACATATACGTTTGAAAGTTTTTCTTGTGGTTGTGGTTTTACTTCTGGCTTAACTGCTGGTGCTTCTCCTTCAGTTAAATATCCAACTTTAGTAATTGAAAGATTCTTAACTTTCTTTAGAGCATCAACCATAGCATCCCTAACTGGTATTCCTGTATCAACTACGTTTCTAGCATTATCAAAGTTATATCCATCACCATTTGTAGCCATGAAATCATTTGTAACTACTGTATAATACTTATCCATATCTACTGGAGTTCCATCTAAAAGAGTCATAGAATTTATCTTTTTATCTTTGTAAGTTACCATAACTCCAGATATTTGAACCCAACCTATATTTTGATTGTCTATACCATATTCAATATTAGCCTTCAAATCTGAACCTTTAAGTTCCATCTTAACTAATGTGTTATCAAAAGGCATAACTTCATAAAGATTTCCCATAGTTATATTGCCTTTTACTATTGAAGTTCTAATTCCTCCACCATTAGTTATTGCAATTTGCGTTCCCGCTGCTTTTCTCATAACATCACAAATCCATTCGCCAAGCAATGAAGCTCCTTCATATCTGTCATGAGTTAAATCTTTATCGGTTGTTCCAATAACTTCTGCTAGTATTGGTCCTACCTTTACTTTGTAATCTTCAAGTATTGCTTTTGCTTTTTCATCCTCTACTATTGTATTTGATCTGTTATATAGTTGGTCAAGAGATGGTTCTATTGATAAAAGATTGTTATCTTTATCAAATGTTAACTCTAATTTTGCTAATGTTCTACCATTATAATAAGCTTGAACTACAGGTACATTGTTTACATTTCCACATACTGGTTCATGAGTATGAGCTGAAATAACAGCATCTACTACTCCTGGTTTTGCAAGTTCTGCAGCTTCTCCTGTAATTTCTTTAGTATTACTGTCTTGAGTTGATCCTAAGTGAGTTAATGCTATAACTACGTCAGCACCATTTTCTCTTGCTACTTTTGCCCATTCCTTTGCTGCTTCAATAGGATCTCTAAATTCTACATCTTTAACATTTTCAGCTTTAACCTTGTATACTGTTTCAGGAGTTGCAAGACCTACTAATCCAATTTTAACTCCATCCTTTTCAACTATCTTATAAGGTTTAGCCCATGTTACTGCTTTTCCTGTATTTTTATCATAAATATTAGATGCCAAGAAATCAAAATTTCCATCCTTTGCCCAGTTTGCTATTCTATCTGCTCCCCAGTCAAACTCATGATTTCCTACTGCTGATGCTTCAATCCCTACTGATTTTAAGAATTCATTAACTACAGCACCATAGGTTAAGTTAGATATTGCACTTCCTTGATACATGTCTCCGCCTGATACAACTATAGTACTTGGATTTTGCTTTCTCATTTCATTAATTGCTCCAGCAAGTTTAGCTATACCTTGATTCTTTCCACTTTCCTCTACAGAACCATGCAAGTCATTAAATGATACTATATCAATAACTTTTCCACCATTATATTTTATAAGGTCTTTTTCAGTAACTGCAGCAGCATTAGCAGTTCTTCCATCAGCTGATGTAGGTATTTTAATCTTTCCTTCATTTACAAGTTTTATAGCCTCTGCTCTCTTAGTTTCATCCCAGTTTGTTCCTATTATCTTCCAGTTGTTATCAAGTTCTGGAGTTATAACTCCACCTTTAACATCTTGAATATAAATCTTGATTAATTCTCTTATAGGAGTATTTTCTACATCTGATTGTAGTAATTTTGGAAGTTCTTCTCCTTCAGCATATATTATACCTGGTTTTGATAGTTGAGAATCATATCTATAGTTATTTACAGCAAGCTTTAATACATCTGTATCATTTATTGGAGTATCATCCATTCTTCTTAAATTAACTATTCTGTTTCCTGGCTCTTTACTTACATCAATTTCGTATTTAACACCAGAGAACATGTCATAATTATATCCTCTTATATTAGGATTGAAGGATACAGTTAAATCTCCAGGTCTATATGTGTTATAGAAACTAGCTGACCATTCCATATACTGCTTTAGTTGTTTTCCTGTTACTTCTAATAGATAAAGCATATTGTCATATTTATAAATTAAAGCTGCATCAGACTTTTTAATTGGACCTTCTTTCATATTAGCATCTTCTCTAAATGCAGCAGCAGCTGATACATCTGCTCCAGTGTAATACATTTGTACAGCATTAATGAAATCAATCATAGCTGTATCTTCAACTTGAGCATTAGGTATTCCTTTTATCTTTTCAGGTCCTACTAAGTCTCCACCCTTTAATTCACCTATTATGGTATTAGCATCATTTAAAGCTTTTTCATGATAAGGTTTTAACATTTCTAATAAAGTTTCATCAGCTTTATAGTTAACTTCTTTAGTATTTGGATCTTGCATATAAACTAATTTAGATGTTACATCTGTTTCTTTGTTTTCAACTACATATTTGCCATTCTTTTTAGTTACTTTTATATCTATCTTTGCTAAAGTATCTCCAGTATTCTTATTTTCAACTATTGTAGTACCATTAACTTTTATTCCTTCTACAGCCTTATGTGCATGAGCAGCTACAATAGCGTCAAGCTCAGGACATTCTTTAGCCAAATTTTCTGCTGAATCTTCTGGAACATATTCCTGAGTATCTCCCATGTGGTCAACAGCTATTATTACATCTACTTTATCTTTTATCTCTGAAATTACCTTTTTAGTTTCCTCTATTGGGCTAGTTACCTTATACTCTGTTAATCTTGGGCCATCCCATCTAGTTATGTTAGGGTTAGTCATTCCTATTATTCCAACTTTAACTCCTGATTTTTCTATTATAGTATAAGGCTTTCCAAGAGTGGTACCATCTTTTTTATATACATTTCCTGCAAGAACAGTACCTTTAAATTGATTCATATTCTTCTCTAAAGTTGGAATTCCTTTATTAAATTCATGATTTCCTAGTGTCCACGTATCGTAACCGATTTCATTCATAGCCACAATCATAGGATTTGTTTCATTTAAAAACAATCCTTGAGAGTTTCCTTCTATAACATCTCCAGCATCTACTAATATTGTATTAGGATTTTCTTTCTTTAGCTTCTTTACTACTGTTGCTATTTGAGCTAAACTTCCAGATTCATCGGCTGTATTAGTTGCATAATCATAAGGATAAAACACACCATGTACATCGCTTGTGGCAAGTATTTGAAGTGTAACTACATCATCATCTGCAGTTGAAGCTAAAACCGTTGATGGCGTTAATAGTGTGAACATCATGAAAAATGTCATTAATAAAGACATGACCTTTTTCACTTTCAATTTTTTCAACAATTTTATCCCCCCTTATCCAAATCCAAATTATTAAATCTAATAATTATATTGTAATTGATTTAAATAATTTGTTTCATAATTAAATTATACAAATTTTGTTATTATATGTAAACAAATATTAGAAATTTAATTAATTTTTAGTCAAAATAAAAAATCCTTACTGGTCACCAGTAAGGATTTTTTATTTATTTTAGTGAGGTCTCTAGCAATTTCCCTTCGCTTATAGAAGCTATTCCTCCATCATACATCTGAAGGAAAATTCCCTTATATTCTATTTTCTTTTGAGAATCAAGCTCTGTAACTTCTCCCTTTAAATTATCATTTATATAAATCTTACCATCTCTTGATATATATACATCCTTTTTATTAATAGTTTCTGGAAGATTGATTTTATTCCATTCATCTGTATCTTCATCTATTCTACCATAATATATATTCTTAATCTTATATTCTCCCAAAGCACTGCCTTCGTCTAACTCTCCTACATAAATGTTATCATTATCATCCACGTCTATGAGGCATAATTTATCCACTCCATCAATAGATATAGCTGACTCATTTCCTGTTACATATACTTTGCTCTTATTAATTCCTTCATAAGCTATCCTGTCATCATTAGGTATTATTCTTATATCCCCTATGAAAGTTACTCTAGTACTTACTTTTTCTATTCTCTTCATTATGTTTATATTATGAATACTACTTCTACCACCTTTTAAAGCAGTCTTTATATAAATCATGTTGGTAAGAGGTGATAACTGTAAATCTTCAACCTCTGCTGATTTACTTGATGTAATAGCTGTTTCATCCTGTTCTTTCGTCTCTAATTTTTCCAATGCATCTCTTTCTGCATCATAAGAATAAAATAAAAACTTTGAGCTGTTATTATATTCTTTTTTCCCAGATATAAGCATTATATTTCTATCTGGTGCCCATCTATAGAAAGATACTTTAACTTCGTCATCAAGTTCTATATTATTTTCTTTTCCAGTATAAGTATCAACTATCTTTAAAACATCATCATAATAATAAGATAAATACATTCCATCATAGGATAAAGATATATTTTCTGCTTCATCTGGAATTGATATATCTATATCCTTTTTCTTATTCTCTTGTTCATCATCAACTTTTGTAGAAACTATTGTATTACTCACACTTTCTGTGGCAAAGAAATAATTATCTACATAGTATAAAACAGCTATCTGTAAACTTAAAGATATAAGTATCCATACTATTATTCTTTTTAAAGCTTTCATTTATTTCTCTCCTTTAAGGCTCTACATATATAACAGATGGTATTGATCTTTCACCTAAAGCACTATCAGGTTCATTTATAACTTTACCATTATAATACATAGTAGTTGATGAACCCCCATCTAAATTACTGGCATTATAAGCACCATACTCATAAAGCAAATCTTGTACATCTCTTAAAGTTGCAGCAAGTCTTGATATTTGCTTACCATCAAGAACCAATAAAAGTATACTTCCATCTTTTCTTTGTCCTATAGCTGTTCTAGGGGCTTTTCCCCAACCTCCATCGCCTTTTGTAATAGCCTTTTCTCCATTAACTATTAGTGCTGGACCAAAGGATACTGCTTCACTAACTCCTTTTTTCTTAAGCTCTCCTACAGTATGTTTTCCTACTAGCAATTCACCTTCTTCTGTAATCGCAACAATATCATCCTTTACATTTTCATTTTTATAATCATTGTATATAATCTTTCCCTTTGACATTATAATTCCTCTTGGAATTGCACCAGTACCAGCCCATTGTTTACCGCTAGCAGATTCATCTATAAAACCTCCTGCATTCACAGCTGCTACTGCATTATTATCCTTAGCAATCTTACTTGTAGTTTCTCCTACTTTTCCAAGCTTACTGCTATAACCTACTCTAACACGTCTTGGATCATGAATAACCAAGAGATGCCCTTTAAAGGTTTTTCCATCTATTTCATATCTTTCTATGGTATCATCATTAATCCCCTTTATATCTATCTCTCCTCCACTGCTTGTACTATTCTGATCTAAATCACGTATCTTATTAGCATTTAAAATTTCATTTATTCGTTCCTGTGATAAAAATGTAGTTGCAATCCATTGATGACTTAAAGTAGTCATTGCAGCTCCAACCATAGCATCTCTTGCATTTGTAAATGGTCCATAATAAAGCATAAAAGGTCCAGTTATACCTGTGAATACAACTTCAAAAATAATAAAAGCTAAAAACAGTTTAAAAGAAAATCTTTTTTTTCTTTTTCTCTTGTTATTTTTTTTACCAGCTTTCTTCATTTATTGATCATCCTTTTTGGTTTTTATCTTATAATAGTACAAATTATATTGTACAACAAATTCGACTTTTTTCAAACTGATTTTTTGGAATTATTGTAATTTTTATCGCCAAATTTTCCTCTTATGCCCTATATAGTTTTATTTATGAAATCTTATTTTTTATATCAATACCAGTATTAGATATATTATCAACAGTATCTTCTTTATTGGTGGAAGTCTCTATTTTGTCTTTTTCACTCATATTTACGTCCTTGTTTTCTGTCTCTTTCTTATCTTCTGTATTTTCTGTGCTATCTTTTTTATCATCTTCATCTTGCTTTATATTTTCATTTTCTATTTCTTTATTGTCTTTATTTTGTTGCTTAGCGTCTTTATTCTCATTCTTACTGTGATTTGAATTTATTTCTTTTTTATTATTTTGTACTGCATTTTCATTTTTTTCTGTATTTTCTTTTATATTTTCTTTCTTATGTTTCGGTTTCCCATATTTCCCCTCATCATATATTTCTTTTTCAATGTTCTCTTCTTCCTCTCTTATTTCATTTATAGCATCTTCCTTATTATATATAGGCTCCTCATCTTTTGCATCTTTTGGATTAGTGCTGATGTCTTCATTATATTTTTTCATAGCCATTCTAAAAGAATCCATATCTAAATCCTTAGCATCATATTTTATATTATTAAAAATAAAGTCATTCATTATTTTTGCATTTTGCTCTATATCCATAAGAAGAACCCATCCTTTATTCTTCAATATTTTTGATTCTGTTATCTCTGGAACTGGAATAAGCATTTGCTCTGGTGTAAAGTTATTTATTTTATATACAGTGTAAGCATAATTTAATATTTCTCCTATATCTGTGTTGGTCTTGATACAAGGAAACAGTTTTGATGCTACTAAAGGATACTTTAATATACTCGTATCTTTGAGTTTATCTATTATAGCAGAGATTACTTCTCTTTGTCTTTTAGTTCTATCATAATCTCCATTTCCTACCTTTCTTATTCTGGCATAGCTTAAAACTTGCTGACCATCTAAATGCTGAAATCCGGGATTTTGCACTAGGTGAGGATCTTTAGGGTTTACCTCTGGTATAAATTTATTCATTTCATTCATTTCTATAGAAGATACATCTAAATCTAGCCCTCCTATTGAATCTATAAACTGCTGAAATCCATTAAAGTTGATTATAGAATAGTTATTTAGCTTTATGTTAAAGTTCTCTTCTATTGTTTCAATTAGCAGATCTACTCCTCCTATTGAATATGCGTGATTAATTTTCTGTTCTCCATGACCTGGTATTTTTACATAGCTGTCTCTCATAATAGAAACCAATTTTAAATTCTTATGTATATTGTCTATGGACAATATTAAAATTGCATCAGCTCTTGCTTGTTCGTCTAAATTTCTAGCATCGCTTCCAAGCAGCAATATATTAGTTATTCCATCAACTTCCATGTAATCTCCCTCATTACCTTGTCTATATCTGTCATTTATATAGGAATTATATATAAAGGAACAGCATAAATATCCTCCAATAGATAAAAATATAACGAATATACATATGATAAAAGTTAATATTATCTTTTTTATTTTTATATCTTTTTTTGTATTTCTTTCATGCTTAGTCAAACACCTCACCCCTTCGTATTTTTAAATCAATTACATTACAATAATAATTATATAATAATGCCATTATTTTACATAGTGTCTTTATAAATATTTTACAAAATAAGGAACTATCATTCATATGAAAAAAGCACCGAAAACTTGGTGCTTTATAGTCTCTGTGAAGCTTCATGAGCAAGCTCTGATCTTTCACATTCATCATATTTAAGAGTTACTTGATAACACAATTTACTCCCTTTCATCTTTTCTGATGCATAGCATAGTCCATTTGATCTATAATCTAAAAATGGTTGATCTATTTGCTCTGGATCTCCTATAAGCACTAATTTTGTTCCCTCTCCAACTCTTGTTGTAATTGCTTTTACTTGTTTTGGAGATAGATTTTGTGCTTCATCTATTATAACCCAATTCTTAACTATAGACCTTCCTCTTAAAAAAGCTACAGCTTCTGTAGTTATAATTCTCCTATCAAACAATTCTCTTATTTTATCATCTAGTTCTTTTTCATTTTTGTATCTTTCTTTCTCATCAGAATCTATTAAAATCTCTAAATTATCTAAAACAGGTCTCATATAAGGAGCAATTTTTTCCTGCTCAGTTCCTGGTAAAAATCCAATTTCTTCATCCATAGTCACATTAGGCCTACAAACTAATACTCTTCTATACTCACCGCTATCTTCTTCTAAAATCTTATGAAGTCCTACAGCAAGAGAAAAAAGAGTTTTAGCAGTTCCTGCTGGTCCCTTTATTATGGCTAAAGGTGCCTTTTTTGCTTCAGTAAATAATGCTTCTAGCATAAATTTTTGTCCTACATTTCTTGGACTAATTCCCATAGGACAGCTATCCTTATATATGAGGGGAACAACCTTTTCTCCATCAAATTTAGCTAATGCAGTTTGTTTATGATTCTCTAAAGAATGGATTATAAGAAACTCATTAGGATATAAGGTTGGAACAGAATATTCTTCTGCCTCCTGCGAATAAACATTTAAGGATTCAGCATCTAGCCATCTATTTTTGTAGAAAAAATCTATTTTATCGGAAGAAACATATACATCAATTCTTCCTGTATATTGATCATCATATTCAGGAACAACTTTTTCATAATAATCATCAACTTTAATGCCTACTGTGTCAGCTTTAATTCTTTCAAATATATCTTTAGTAATGAGATAAACATCCTCCCCTTTAGCTTTCAATCCTATGCATACTTGTATTATCCTGTTATCTGCTTTCATCTTATCCCAATAGGAAGGTATCTTTGTATCATAATGATTCATCTCTACCCTAAGTTTCCCGCCATTAGGCAGTTCTATACCTTTTATAAGGTTTCCCTGTTTTCTAATAGAATCTATAAGACGTGCTGCTATCCGTGCATTAGCCCCAAGTTCGCCATTATTTTTTTTTAAAGCGTCTAATTCTTCTAGTACCACTTCAGGTATGACTACATCAGCATTATCAAAACAAAGAATAGAACGCGGAGAATACAAAATTACGTTAGTATCCAGAACATAAGTTTTTCTCAAACTTCAATTCCCCCTCTCTTTCTATTATTATATTATGCTATAAAGGTTATATATGTATGAAAAAAAGGAAAAAAGATTTAGGTTCACTTATAGCATTTGACTAAGAATAATTTCTATTATATAATAATAAATAATAGAATAAAAAAGGTGGTGCCTATGGATAATATAACAGCTATATTTAAAGAAAATAAACTAAAATTAACACCTCAACGAATTGCAGTTTATATGTATCTACGTTCAACTAGTGAGCATCCATCAGCAGAAACTATTTATAAAGCCCTTCACAAAGACTATCCAACAATGAGTTTAGCTACTGTATATAAAGCTTTAAAAACTTTAGTAGAAGTAAATCTTGTAAGGGAATTAAATGTAGGTGAAGGCAATTTTAGATATGATGCCAATGTATCTCCTCACCCTCATATTCAGTGTATGTGTTGCGGAAAAGTAGACGATATTGAGGGTCTTTTATTGGATGATTTGAACGATAGAGTAAAGAACCATACTGACTATGAAGTAATATCAAATAAAGTTTATTTTTACGGAATGTGTCCCGAATGTAAAGATAAGAAATAGGCATTAATTTGCCTATTTTTCTTTTTTGCAAATATTTTTTTATCCTCATTCATAAATATAAGTAAATGGGGGTGTTAATTTTGAAATTCAAAGTATTGTTTTTAAAGCGTAAGCAAATCTATTATTTTTTACTTATTGTTATAGTACTAATATTCTTTGGTTTTTCTATTTTATCGGATAACAGGACCTCTTATACCACATTCAGTATAGGTTCAATAGACAAGGTTTATAAGTCTGATCTTACTGGTGATGGTAAGCAAGATGTCCTCTACATAACCTTAAATAAAGACAAGTATTGTCTCCAGGTAAACACGGAAAAAGATAGCTTTTATCTTGAACCTAGTAAAAATTTAGCTTCAGTTGGAAATTATTGTCCATATTGGCCTATGCGAGTTAATATTTTGGATATTTCTAGAGATAAAATTCCAGAGATTTTTATTCAATCTTCCAAAGAAAATAGACCCATTCAGCATGTATTTTTATACGAAAAAAATAGGTTTAAAGATATATTTTGCAGCTATAATAACATACTAGGATTTATAGATTGTACAAATAATAAAACTCCTAAGATGATATCAGGCAATATATCTAAGAATAATTTTTCTTTTTCAAACTACATATTGCTCCAAGGTAAACTAGAAAGATATAATTATAGAGCTGAGGAAACATTCATGGGAAAGGACACTATACTAAGCTTTATTAACGCAATAACTTCTCTCAACCCAGAAAATATTCAGCTTCCACAGGAGATTTTTGATCCTAAGACTTATGATAAAGCCTTGCCTATTATTGAAAGTATGGCTAATTCCAGTTCTAATTTTATATTTCAGGATGCAAGCTTTATAGATACTAAGTCTAATAAAGATGGTGACCCTATACAGGTAGAATGGACACTAAATTTTAGAGCAAATTCTATAAAATCATTAAAAGATATTAGAAACCATACATTAAAGTTAAAACTAAATTTCTTTAAGGATTCTAAAGAAAAGTATTGCTTTAAAATATCCTCATTATATGTTAAGAAATAATAAAAAATGGACCGCATTTGGCGGTCCCAATCAAAAGGGGGATGGGGGGTTTTAGCACTAGTAAGAGGGTAACATTTTATTTATGTATTGTTACTCCTCCATTGTACATTATATATGTTATCCTATTTTGTATATTTTATTCACTAACATTTAATATTTTTTATATTTTTCTATAATCTTCCTTATAATATGATAATTGATTTTAGCATATATGAAATCTTAGGTATTATTTTTCCTTTATTTATTCTTAAGTACTTTATGGTGCAATTTTATATAAAATTTAAAAATATACTAGCATAATTTTTAAATTTCAATCATATTTTTAATTAAGTACATATATTGGAGGATTTTATTATGTTTAGTGAAAAGGATATAAATAAAATTGAAAATTTAATAAGTGCAGACTGTAAAATCATCGGTAAAATTCATGGAAGTGGTTTGCTTAAAATTGATGGAACTATAGAAGGAGATGTTCTCTGGGAAGATAATGTAATTTTGGATTCTTCTTCTGTATGTAAGGGAAATATCTCTTGCAAAAATGCTATTGTAAATGGAACTGTTGAAGGAAATGTAATTTGCGAAGAGAGTTTACTCATACAGAACTGCGGAAAGATATTTGGAGATATAAACGTAACAAAGCTTGTAATAGACGAAGGTGGTAAACTCAACGGAAAATGTAACATAGTTCCAAAAATATAAACTTCCAATTTGGAAGTTTATATTTTTTACGAATTTATTTTTTATGAACTTATATTTTACCTTGGATGTATAAATCTATTATTTTATCTAATATCTGAGCCTTCTCCATGTTTACCATAGGTTTTATAGCTTTTAAAAGCATTACAACTGGATCGTCTGTTATTTGTGGTAATCCATCCATATAATTTTCTTCAATTTCTTTCCCTTTATTTTCTTTATCTTTACTATGTTTATTTCTATCTTTTTCATCTATATTTTCTTCATTATTCATAATCATATTATTTAAATTATTAGCTTGATTGAGTAATTGAAGAAAATCTATACCATTAATCCCATCTGTATTAATCTCTCTTTGAGCTGTATTTGAAACATCTTGATCTGCTTGATTGCCTGCAAAATTATCTAGAATACCTGTTCTGTTTAAAAGAGAGGCTATTTGATTTATGTCTATATTACCTAGTATGGAGGATAAATTATTAACATTTAAATCACTTCCTCCATTTACCTCATCATAATTTTTGCTATATTTCGATTTATGTTTTCTATGCTTTCCCATTACCTCACCTCTCTATAAATAGGAGGGCATAAAGCCCTCCATGAATTTTAGTAACCAAATCCTCCTGCGCATATGCTTCTTGATCCAAATCCTCTGCAGCAAAGCAAGAATAAGAATATTAATATTGTTGCAGTTTCATGATCGATGATACATGCTCTCTTCAATATTAATAAGAATAGTGCTAATCTGCATGGATCAAATCCTCCGCATCCTGATACTGGGAATTCTGCTACTCCAGCTACTCTAGCTGGGTAACCGCAAGCACATCCACATTTACATCTTCTTGACATGATATACCCCCCTTTCTTGGGCCATGGTTTCAATGTAATTTATTCTTCTTCATTTGCATCTATACATTCTATATTTTCATCATCTGTATCTAAATTATCTGTGGCGTTAAGGTTGAAGATATTGCGTGTAGCAGGTGACATTATTGGGCTAGCACCTTTACTTAAACGAATAAGCAGCAATATTATTATTATAAAAATTATATTGCTAAAACCTCCATAGCCGCCATAGCTACCGCATCCTCCATAGGCTCCATAGCTACCACATGAACTATATCCGCCGTAGCCACAGTTGCAGCAGCAATCTTTTCTCCTGCGGTGCTTGTGATGCTTTTTGTTACAACAGCAGCACACATATTGTGGGGAATTATAACCATAGCTATAACCTTTATTGCCAAATAGGATTATCAAGAGTAGGATTAAAAGTAACGGAAACTTATTGCTTCCCTTTCCTCCTATCTCTTTATTTCCTAATAGGCCTACAAGTTTGCTAAGGTCGCCGAGCCCCTTAATACCTGCCCCGCCTGTTAGATTGTTTATTAAAGAGCCTAAGCTCTCTAAATTGTTTGGATCCACTTTACCTCCCCCTTTCTGCCCATCCTCATTTATCTTTTGTATATTATATACTATGTATCCCTTCTTTAATTTGACACACAAATAGTTAAATTTTATAGTGGATTCACTAAATAACAAATACCAAGCCTTAACTACTTTTTAGAACTAAAAAAAGACCATTAAATTATCTTCTAAGGATAATTTAATGGTCTTTTTAAATATGTTTTATAATATCTCTTCCTTTACTACTCCTTCTAAAATAAGATCTATCAGCTCTTCTTTTCCCTCTTTATTAAGAGAAGAAAAGAAAGTAAACTTATCTTCCGGCTTAATACCTAAAGTCTCTTTTATTATTTTTTTATTCTTGTTAAAGTCGTTTCTCTTTAATTTATCGCTTTTAGTTGCTACAATTATAGCTTCATATCCATAGTATTTAATCCATTCATACATTTGAACATCTTCTTTAGTAGGCTTGTGTCTTGAGTCTACTAATAAAACTATCTTTTTTAATTGAAGTCTATCCATGAGATATGCTTCCATCATATGTCCCCATTTTTCTTGTTCGCTTTTAGAAACTTTAGCAAATCCGTATCCTGGTAAATCTACAAAATAGAAATCATCATTTATAAGAAAAAAATTTATTAATCTTGTCTTACCAGGAGTAGAACTTGTTTTAGCTAAGTTTCTTCTGTTTGTTAAAGCATTTATTAAAGATGATTTACCTGCATTTGATCTTCCAACAAAAGCTATCTCTACTCTATTATCCTGTGGATATTGTGAAGGTTTAACTGCTGAAATTATAAATTCCGATTTTTTAATTTTCATTATATTTCTCCCCTATAAGTGCATTTTCAAGTACATCTTCTATTTTTTCTGCTGTGATCACCTTCATTTTACTTAAAATTGATTTAGGTATTTTTCTTAAATCTTTTTCATTTGCTTTTGGAATTATTATTGTGTCTATTCCTGCCCTAAAAGCAGCTAAAGTTTTCTCTTTTAATCCACCAATAGGTAGAACTCTTCCCGTTAAAGTTATTTCTCCTGTCATTGCTACATTATGCTTTACCTTTCTATTGCTTAAAGCTGACACCATAGCAGTTATCATAGTAACACCTGCAGAAGGACCATCCTTAGGTACAGCACCTTCCGGTGCATGGATATGTATGTCCTTATCTTTGTAAAAGTCAGGATTTATATTATACTTTTCAGCATTAGCCCTAACATAACTGTATCCAGCCTCTGCTGATTCTTTCATTACATCTCCTAATTGTCCAGTAAGGTGAAGATTTCCTTTGCCATTCATCACTGTAACTTCTACTGGAAGAGTATCTCCACCATATCCAGTCCAAGCCATTCCCATTACCACACCTATTTTGTCTTCCTTGTCAATTTTGTCATAAGTATATATTTCTGGTCCTAAATACTTCCTTACATGGTTAGCTGTTATATGAATTTTTTTCTTATCCTTTTCTAACATTTCTGCAATTGCTTTTCTTATAATAGCAGCAATATTTCTATCTAAATTTCTAACTCCGGATTCTCTAGTATAATCTTCTATAATCTTATATATAGCTGAATCTGAAAAAGAAACTTTTGTTTCATCTATTTTATGCTCTAAAAGCTGCTTTTTTACGAGATGTCTTTTAGCAATATGAAATTTTTCTTCATAGGTATATCCAGACACCTCTATTATTTCCATTCTATCTAAAAGTGGCCTTGGAATTGTATCTAAAGTATTAGCAGTTGTTATAAACATAACCTCTGATAAATCTAAATCTAATTCTAAATAGTGATCCCTAAAAGTTTTATTTTGTTCTGGGTCTAAAACTTCTAATAATGCACTAGCTGGATCTCCTCTAAAATCTCCATTTAATTTATCAATTTCATCTAATAAAAATAGTGGATTTTTATAGCCAGCTTCTTTCATGCCATATACTATTCTTCCTGGAATAGCTCCAACATAAGTCCTTCTATGTCCTCTTATTTCTGCCTCATCCCTAACTCCACCTAGAGACATTCTTACAAACTTTCTACCTAGAGCATTAGCAATAGATTTTGCTATGGAAGTCTTTCCTACTCCTGGGGGACCAACTAAGCAAAGTATAGGTCCCTTTATTGATTTACTCATACTTTTAACTGCTAAAAACTCAATTATTCTATCTTTAACATCTTCTAATCCGTAATGTTCATTCTCTAAAATCTCTCTAGCTCTTTTTATATCTAAGTTATCTGAAGTTTTTTTGCTCCACGGAATATCTAAAACCCAATCTAAATAGGTTCTTATTGCTCCACCTTCTGATGAATATGATCCAACATTTTTAAGTTTATTTAATTCATAATAAACCTTATCCTTTACTTCTTTAGGAAGCTTCCCTTTTTTTATCTTTTTTTCATATTCATCCATCTCTTTTTTATTTTCATCATCTTCTCCAAGCTCTTCTTGTATTGCCTTTAGCTGTTCTCTTAAAAAGTACTCTTTTTGAGATTTATCAATCTTGCTTTTTACTTTTAATCCGATTTTCTTTTCTATTTTTAAGATCTCAATTTCATTTTTCAAGATTATAAGAAGTTTTTCTAATCTTTCATTTACATCATATGCCTCTAAAAGCTCTTGCTTTTTTATTTCTTTTAATATTAGATATGAACTTACCACGTCAGCAAATCTTCCCGGCTCATCTAATTCATCTATGTTCAATAATATTTCAGATGAAACTGTATTAGAAAGTTTTGTATATTCTTCAAAGGCTTCTTTTACAGAACGAATTAAAGCCTCGCACTTTATAGGATCTTCACAGGTGTTATCATCCAATATTTCTATTTCTACTTTAAAGAAAGGTTCCTTATCCACATATTTAACTAACTTTGCCCTGTTTTCTCCTTCCACTAATACCCTAACTGTGTTACCTGGAAGTTTTAATATCTGTTTGATATTACAAATGGTTCCTACTTTGAAGATATCATCTTCTTCTGGCTCTTCTATCTTAGCTTCTCTTTGTGATACTAAGAAAATTTCTTGACCATTTAGCATAGCTTCTTCAACTGCTAGAAGAGATTTTTCTCTTCCCACATCGAAATGCAGCACCATATGAGGAAATATGGTTAGGCCTCTTAATGGAATCAAAGGAAGAACTTTCAAGTTTTTCTCCATACTTTTCCCTCACTTCTATCTATATTATCTCTACGTCGTGTAGCATAATTAAAATAATTTATACTATGCTATTATAACCATAAACACATTTTTTTTCAATTAATTTTCATTTGAAGCCATTTAGTTTCTATGAAATTTTAACTAGTTCATCACAGATTCAGCTGTAAGAACGTCTATTTTAGGGTTTACTTCTATAACGGCACCTTCTTTTTCTTCCTTTTTAATTTCCTTCAACAGCGCTGCATCAATTACATCTTTAATATATCTTACTGGAATAATCTTAACATCTTTCTCATCTTTAAATCTATCCTGCCAGTTCTCTTTTGGAATTATTATAGTATTTGCTCCTGCCTTTTTAGCAGCTGATATCTTTGCATTTACCCCTCCTACTGGTTTAACCATACCATGAAGAGAAATCTCCCCGGTCATAGCAACTTTATTGTCTACTGGTATACCCATTATTGCACTGTAAACTGCTGTAACCATGCTTATTCCAGCAGACGGACCATCTACAGGCATTCCACCTGGAAAATTTACATGGATATCATAATCATCACAGTTTATGCCAAATATATTTTTAAGTACAGTTAAAACATTTTCTATAGAGCTTCTCACCGTACTTTTTCTAGTTATTTTCTTATTAATACTGCTTATTTCCTCTTCTTCTATTATTCCTGTTATGATGAGTTTTCCCTTTCCTTCAATAGTTTTTGTTGCACTAGCCTCTATTTCCATAACAATTCCCATGTTAGCAGCATAAACTGCAAGGCCGTTTACATATCCTATTTGAGGTTCTTCCGGAACAGTCTTCTCTGGTCTTGGTGAATACTGACCATTTTCTATAACCCATTCTATATCTTCAATCTTTATAAGGTCTCTTTCTTCATTTAAAGCTATTCCTGATGCTAACTGTATTAAATTTACTGCATCTCTTCCATTATTAGCATACTTTCCTACTAGCTTTTTAGCCTTTTCTTCTATCTTAAAACCTATCTTATCTACTGCATTTTGAGCTATTATCTCTATTTCCTCTCCAAGAAGAGGCCTAAAATAAATTTCAACGCATCGAGAACGTATAGCTGGACATATTTCTTCTGGACTTCTTGTTGTAGCTCCTATTAATCTAAAATCTGCTGGAAGTCCTTTATCAAATACTTCTTTTATGTATGCTGGTATATTAGGATCTTCCGAATTATAGTAGGCACTTTCTAAAAATACCTTTCTATCTTCCATAACCTTTAAAAGTTTATTCATTTCTATAGGATGAAGTTCTCCTATTTCATCTATAAACAGTATACCTCCATGAGCTTTTGTTACTGCTCCAGGCTTAGGTTGAGGTATCCCTGCACTTCCAAGCGGACCTGCACCTTGATATATAGGATCATGCACAGAGCCTATAAGTGGATCAGCTATTCCTCTATCATCAAATCTGAGAGTTGTTGCATCTATTTCAACAAACTTTGAATCTTCTTTAAATGGCGAAAAACTTTTTCTTTTAGCATATTCTAGTACTAACCTTGCAGCTGCAGTCTTTCCTACACCCGGAGGACCATATATTATGACATGTTGAGGATTAGGACCACATATTGCAGCTTTAAGAGCTTTTATTCCTTTTTCTTGGCCTATTATCTCTTCAAAGGAAGTTGGTCTGCTTTTTTCTGTAAGTGGCTCAGTCAATTTAAAACTTTCCATTCTTTTTAACTTTTCCATTTCTTTTCTGCTTTCTCTATTCAAAATAGTCTTACTGCTATTTTGTTCTTTAAGAGCATTAAAGAAATACATACCCATAATAATGGTAACACCTAAACTTATAATACTTAATATTGAACCTGCCATTGATATATCATCCCCTAATTTATCATATTTATAGTTATGTAATCTCTTTTTCTATTTTGTGCAAATAGGGATAATTCAATACAGTTTCTCACAAATAAAAAAAGTTTAGAAAATTTAGGAAAAAACCTTCCTAAATTTCTAAACTTTTTCTACTTATATTCTACGCTGTTTCAGGTCCTTTCTTCTTTCTTTTAAGCTTTGGTTGAGAAATCACTGGCCTTTCTTCACCATCAGTTAAAACAACTTCTGGTTTCTTAGATTTTACTGCTTCCTCGCTTATTATAACCTTTTTTATATCAGTCTTTGAAGGTATATCAAACATTATATCTCTCATTATGTCTTCAATTATAGCTCTAAGGCCTCTAGCTCCTGTTTTTCTTTCAATAGCCTCATTCGCAATTAGTCTTAAAGCTTCATCTTTAAACTCTAGTTCAACATTATCCATTAGTAGCAACTTCTGGTATTGTTTTACTAAAGCATTTTTTGGCTCTTTCAAGATCCTTACAAGAGCTTCAATATCTAATGATTGTAGAGTTACTAGTATAGGTAATCTTCCTATAAATTCAGGTATAAGTCCAAATTTTAGTAGATCTTCTGGAACAACTTCTCTTAATAGTTCCCCAATATCTTTATCTTCTTTAGATCTTACTTCTGAACCAAACCCTAAAGAACTCTTTCTAGTCCTTTTAGCTATAATTTTATCAAGACCATCAAAAGCACCGCCACAAATAAATAATATATTTGATGTATTTATTTGTATAAACTCTTGATGTGGATGTTTTCTTCCGCCTTGAGGAGGAACAGATGCAACAGTTCCTTCTAATATTTTTAGCAAGGCCTGCTGTACGCCTTCTCCTGATACATCTCTTGTTATTGACGGATTTTCTGATTTTCTTGCTATTTTATCTATTTCATCAATATAGATTATTCCTCTTTCGGCTCTCTCTATATCATATTCTGCATTTTGAATTAACTTTAACAATATATTTTCGACGTCTTCTCCAACATACCCAGCTTCAGTTAATGTAGTTGCATCAGCTATAGCAAAAGGTACATTTAAAAGCTTAGCTAAAGTTTGAGCTAATAAAGTTTTTCCAGAGCCAGTAGGTCCTACAAGAAGTATATTACTTTTCTGAAGTTCAACATCATCTACATCAATAGCTGAGTTTATTCTTTTGTAGTGATTATATACTGCAACAGCTAATGACTTTTTAGCATCATCTTGCCCTATTACATATTGATCAAGGTATGATTTAATTTCACTTGGCTTTGGAAGAGAAGTTAAATCAACCTGTGCGTTTTCTTCAAATTCATCTTCGATTATTTCAGAACATAAATCTATACATTCATCACATATATATACACCGGGGCCAGCAATAAGTCTTCTCACTTGCTCCTGTCCCTTACCACAAAAGGAGCACTTTAATTGTTTTTTATCATCGTATTTAGACATTCAAACACCTCACTAAGGTTTATTTTTTTCTGTTAGTTATAACGTCGTCAATTAGACCATACTCTTTAGCTTCATAAGCCTCCATGAAGTTATCTCTTTCAACATCTCTTTGTATTTGTTCTAATGGTTTTCCAGTTCTCTCGCTTAGAATCCTATTTAATTTATCTTTAATTCTTAAAATTCTTCTAGCGTGAATATCAATGTCTGTAGCCTGACCTTGGAATCCTCCAAGAGGTTGATGAATCATTATTTCACTGTTAGGAAGAGCAAACCTTTTTCCTTTCGCCCCTGAAGCTAAAAGAAAAGCCCCCATAGAAGCAGCCATACCAACACATATAGTTGATACATCTGGCTTTATATACTGCATTGTATCGTATATAGCCATTCCTGCTGTTATTGAACCACCAGGACTATTTATATATAGGTATATATCTTTGTCTGGATCTTCCCCTTCTAAGAATAATAATTGTGCTACAACTAAACTAGCAGTTACATCATTTACTTCTTCCCCAAGAAAGACTATTCTGTCTTTTAATAATCTAGAATATATATCGTAAGATCTTTCCCCTCTATTAGTTTGTTCAACTACTACTGGTACTAAACTCATACAAAATCTTCCTCCTTTTTTAATAGTCTACTCTTTAAATTATCGCCCATATTATGCATCATATTCATAATTTTATAATTTGTTGTAAAATTAATTGCCAGAATACTTTCTGGCAATTAGCTTTATCCTATTACATATTATGCTATCTCCTTGCTGTTATCTACCAAAAGCTTTATAGCCTTTTCATTTACTATTTGTGTAGCTAACATTTCTTTTTGTGACTTAACTATAGCATCTACTAACTTTTCTGGCTCGCTTCCGCCATATTGTTTTGCCATTTCCATAGCCTTTTCTTTTATTTCTTCATCAGTAGCTACTATATTTTCATCTTTAATTATCTTTTCAAGAACTAATTCTGTCTTTACTCTCTTTTCAGCTGTTTCTTTCATATACTCTCTAACTTTTTCTTCTGTGTTATTTGTGTACTGATAGTATGACTCAAGATCTAATCCTTGATATTTTAATCTCATCTCTAAATCTTTAAGCATCATATCTATTTCTTTATCTATCATAACCTTTGGAATTTCAACTTCAGCTCTATCAGTTACAGCTCCTATAACAGCTTCTTCATATTCTGCTTTTTCTCTTGCTCTATTGCTTTCTTCTAATTTTTGCTTTATATCATTTTTTAATTCTTCTAAAGTATCAAACTCTGAAACTTCTTTAGCAAATTCATCATCTATTTCTGGTAATTCTTTAACTTTTATTTCTTTAACCTTTACTTTAAATACTGCTGGTTTTCCATTTAGTTCTTCTCTTCCATAGTTTTCTGGGAAAGTAACTTTTACATCTTTCTCTTCTCCAGCCTTTAAGCCGATTAATTGATCTTCAAAAGTATCTATAAAAGTACCAGAACCTATTTCTAATGAATAGTCAGTTGCTTCTCCGCCTTCAAATGCTACATCATCTATGTATCCTTTGAAGTCTATTATAGCTATATCACCTTTTTCTACTGCGCCTTCTTCTTTAACTGATATTCTTGCATTCTTTTCTTGCATATTCTTTAATTGTTTTTCAACATCTTCATCACTTACAGTATAAGAGTTCTTCTTTACTTCTACACCCTTATAATCATCAAGTTTTACTTCAGGTTTAACTGTAACTTCAGCAGTATACACGAAATCCTTACCTTCTCCAATTTCAACTATGTCTATTTTAGGGTAGTCAACTGGTGATAAGTTATGTTCTTCTACAGCCTTTGGATATGTATCTTCGCAACAATAATTTATAGCGTCTTGATAAAATACCCCTTCTCCATAATATCTCTTTATTATGCTTAATGGAGCTTTTCCCTTTCTAAATCCAGGAATATTAAATTTTTTAACATTGTTTTTATATGCCTTTTGTATAGCCTCGTTAAATTTTTCTTTATCAACTGTTATCTCTAATTTTACAACATTATTTTCTACTCTTTCAATTTTAGTGTTCATTAAGTTTTCCTCCCAATCACCGTAAATACTTATTTTGACTTCATATATTATAACACACAATATACTTTTTTTACAAATATATATATGCATATTTTATCATAATACTAATTATATACTAAAAAGTTTAGATTACAACAATGATTTTATATAAAAACATTTATTGAATTTCTGTTAAATATTTACTAGAATCTATTAATTCTTCACCTTTCAAAAAATTATTTTTATATACTTCTAATATTCCTATACCATTATATTCTACATCTTTTAGTTTTTTAAACAAATTTTTGAAATTTACATTTCCTCTTCCAGGAAGCAAACATGAACTTTTATCATCCTTATCATTTAAATGAAGGTTTATAATTTGATTTCCCATTATATCTATATAACTTTCAGGAGCTACTCCTGCTCTATAGGCTTGTTTTATATCTAAAGTAAAACTTATTGGATACCTGCATTTCTCCTGAAGCTCTTTCAAAAAATCTAAATCTGATGACATACACCATGATACATTCTCCTGAGCTAGCTTTATTCCTATTTCTTCCGATATATATATTAATTCATCGTATGTGTCAATTATATGTTTCTTATTTAAAAATATGTTATCTATTTTTCTTATGCCATGGAATGTATATGATTTTGCTCCAAGAGCCTTGCCTGCTTTACATACTTGTTTGAAGTATTTTATCATATCTTTTTTTCTTCTTTTGTAACTATCAAAAATATATGGTTCAAAAAAGGATGAAAAAGCATGAACAGAATTTATAAAAAACTCATGTTTTTTACTCTCTTCTAATAATATTTCCGTAAATTCCTCAGTAAATTCACTTGGACAGTTAAAGAAAATCTCTCCTCTATTAAATCCAAGACTTTTCATTAGCTTTATACTATCTTCTAAATTTATATCTGGATAAAAACATGCTGACGAAATACCTATTTCCAATACCTTAAACCATCCTTATCTTATTTTATAATGTTTTTCACTCCATCAACTATTACTTCTAGACCTTCTGGAGTATTGTCCCCATATTTTATATCCACACCTGTAAGTTCTCCCCCTGTTTGCGATAGATTGTGATAATGAGTATTACTGCTTATATTATACTTCCAAAGATATTTTTGATTTTCCTTATTAAACCATGGCAGCTGTGAAACATAGACTATATTATCCTCATTTAAATACTTAGGTGAACTACACCATACGTAATTAGATTTGTATTTTAAAATATTATCTTTTTTAAACACATCATTTTTACTAGATACATATTCTTTTTTAGTTATGTCCTTTGTATTGCCATTAGAATCAACCAATATCATATTTTGAGTCTTATTTTCTAAAATAACTATATTTTTCTTGGAAGGACTTATATCATAATTAATTCCTTTTGGAAGAACCTCAGTATACTGTTTTTCATTATTTACTATATTATAGGTCAGTTTTACTTCTTCTCCATTTGAAAGTTTGATATTATAGCTTCCAGTCTTAGGAGCATTATTTCTTATTTCTTCCTTGTTTACTTCCTTGTTTTTTACTTCATTTACCTGACTTTTTTCATACTCTTGCTCATTTCTACTCCCTTGCTTTATGTTATCAGCTTTACCTTCCTGTTCTTTATCTTTTTCTTTAGATTTATTAAACCCTGACTTCACCTTTTCTATAATACTATCGTTTATGCTCCCGCCAAACGCTGCCGCTAGTACAATGATTAAAAGAACTATAGCTACTATCAACTTTATTCTTTTTCTTTTTTTCATTTCTTCATTATATTGACTGCTAAAAATACTAGGCTTTGGCATTAATGCACCTCCTCACCTAAGAACTAGTTACAATAAAATATTTTATTATATTTTAATTATAATACTATTCTCTGCCTTTTAACAAATATATTATACAGAAAAAGAGCCAAGATTTCAAAAATCTTAGCCTCTTTTTCTATTAGCTAGCAAAATACTTATTTAAAGCTCTATATTCAATTTTTTCATTTTGTTTAACTAGCTTTATGGCTCTTAAACAAATTTTTGCTGTATCTATACATGTAAAAATAGGAACCCTGTATTCGGCACTTTTTCTTCTTATCTTAAATCCTTCGGTATCACTATTATTCCCCTTAGTAGGAGTGTTTATTATAAATTGTATTTTTTTCTTATTTATCAAATCAAATAACTTTTCTGTATCTATAACTTCACATTCTATATTATTTTGTTTTAATATTTTTCCAGTTCCTTCTGAACTATATACCTTAAAGCCTAAATCATAATATTCCTTTATTATGTCCGCTCCTTCTATTTTGTCTACATCTTTGAGAGATACGTATATAGCTCCTTCAGTTTCGATTTTTATTCCTGCACCTAAAAGTCCTTTATAGATAGCCTTATCCAAATCATAATCTATTCCTAAAACTTCTCCAGTAGATTTCATCTCTGGTCCTAAATAAATATCTACATCAGCAAGCTTTTCATTAGAAAACACTGGTACCTTAACTGCATGAAGAAAATTTTCTTTTTTAAGACCAGTTCCATAACACATATCCTTTAATTTTTCCCCAAGCATGATTTTCACAGCTATATTTATCATAGGAACTCCTGTTACTTTGCTTAATATAGGTACAGTTCTTGATGCTCTTGGGTTAACTTCAATTACATAAATATCTTTTCCATCAAATACATACTGAATATTTATAAGGCCTACTGTCTTTAGAGCTTTTGCTATCTTTTTAGTGTTCTCAACCAGCTTTTCAATAGTTTCCTCTTTTAATGTCATAGGCGGATATACTGTTATGCTATCTCCTGAATGCACTCCAGTTCTTTCAACATGTTCCATTATACCTGGAATTAAAATATCTTCTCCATCTGCTATGGCATCTACTTCTATTTCTATTCCCTTCACATACTTATCTACAATTATAGTATGACCATTTTCTAAGCTTACTGCTTCATTCATGTATTTTTCTAAAGCTATCTTATCATATATCACTTCCATAGCTCTTCCCCCTATTACATAGGAAGGTCTCACTATAACTGGATATCCTAGTTTTTCTACTACATGGAAAGCCTCTTCTATATTATTAACCGCTCTGCCTGTAGGAGTTTTTATATCTAAGCTCTCCAAAAGTTTTCTAAACTTATCTCTATCTTCAGCTAAGTCTATAGACTCAAACTGAGTTCCTAATATATTTACTCCTTTTTTAGATAATTTCTCTGCAAGATTTATAGAGGTTTGTCCACCAAATTGAAGTATTACTCCTTTTGGATTTTCTTTTCTTATCACATTCATAACATCATCTATATATAAAGATTCAAAATAAAGTTTATCAGAGGTATCAAAATCTGTGCTTACGGTCTCAGGGTTATTATTTATCATAATTGATTCATATCCCGCTTCATTAATTGCCCATGCTCCATGCACACAGCAGTAATCAAACTCTATTCCCTGACCTATTCTTATAGGACCAGAGCCTATTACCATAATTTTTTCTCTATCCGAAACCGTATTTTCATCTTCCTTATCATAGCATGAATAATAATATGGAGTTTTAGCTTCAAACTCTCCACTGCATGTATCTACCATTTTATATACTGGATATATATCTTTTAATTTCTTAACTATTTCTATTTTTTCAACATCTATATTAGATAGTTTGCTTATTTGTTCATCTGTAAATCCTAAAATACTAGCTTCACAAATTAATTCATTATCTACATGTTTGCTTTCAAGCCTTTTTTCTATTTTAATTATGTTATTTATTTTATTTAAGAACCACTTATCGATCTTTGTTAGCTCATATATATAATCTATAGAAACACCTCTTCTTAGAGCTTCTCCTATGGCAAATATTCTTTCATCATCTTGCATTTTTATTTTGTCTATTACTTCTTCATCTGATAGCTCATCTCCATTTGCAAGCTTTAACCCAATAATTTTACCTTCCAAGCAAGTTATAGCCTTTAAAAACGCACTTTCAAAGTTCCTATCAATGGCCATAACTTCACCTGTTGCCTTCATTTGAGTTCCAAGTTTTCTTTCAGCGGTACTGAACTTATCAAAAGGCCACTTTGGCATCTTAACCACTACATAATCCAGAGCTGGTTCAAAACAAGCACTGGAAGTTTGAGTAACATAATTCTTGAGTTCATCTAAACTATACCCTATGGCTATTTTGGAAGCAATCTTTGCTATTGGATAACCTGCAGCTTTAGATGCTAAAGCACTAGAACGACTAACTCTTGGATTTACCTCTATAACTATATACCTATCGCTAAGAGGATCTAATGCAAATTGTATGTTACACCCTCCCTCAATCTTAAGGCTTCTTATAATTTTAAGGGCTGAATTTCTTAACATATGATACTGCTTATCTGTCAATGTTTGTGAGGGAGCTACCACTATACTATCTCCAGTATGAACGCCCACTGGATCTATATTTTCCATGTTACATATTATAATGCAGTTATCCTTTTTATCTCTAATGACTTCATATTCTAATTCCTTCCAACCAGCAACACTTTGCTCAAGAAGTATTTGGTGAATAGGACTCATGTTTAATCCTAATTCACATATCTCTAAATATTGCTCCATGTTCTCTGCAATTCCGCCGCCAGTTCCTCCTAACGTATATGCTGGTCTTATAATTATAGGAAGTCCATGTTTCTTTACGAATTCCCTGCACTGATCCATATTTGTTGCAATAGCACTTTCTGGAACAGGCTCTTTAATTTCTATCATTAATTTTTTAAATTCTTCTCTATCTTCTGCCTTTTTTATTGTGTCAGCATTAATCCCTAATAGTTTTACATTATGCTTTTTTAAAACTCCCTTGTTCTGAAGTTCCATAGCTATATTTAAAGCAGTCTGTCCTCCAAATCCTGCGAGTATTCCACTAGGCTTTTCCTTTTCAATAATCCTTTCTATCACCTCCACCTTTAGAGGTTCAATATACACTTTATCAGCTATATTTAAATCAGTCATTATGGTAGCAGGGTTACTGTTTACTAAAACAGTCTCAATTCCTTCTTCTTTTATAGACTTACAAGCTTGAGTTCCTGAATAATCAAATTCTGCTGCCTGTCCTATGATTATAGGACCTGAACCTAAAATTAAAACCTTTTTCAAACTTTTATCTAGTGACATATTTCTTCCCCCTTAAGATGAATCTTTCTACATTGCCTGCTCTTTTAATTTTTGCTCCATACAATCAATGAATTTATCAAATAAATATGAGCTATCTGCAGGACCTGGTGCTCCCTCTGGATGAAACTGAACCGAGAATACAGGTAAAAACTTGTGCCTTATTCCTTCTACAGTATTATCATTTAAATTTACATGAGTAATAATTAGATTCTTATCCTCTATACTTTCCTTCTCTACAGCATATCCATGATTTTGAGCTGTTATATAAGCCTTATCTTTTTCTATATCATAAACTCCATGGTTTCCACCTCTATGCCCGAACTTCATCTTATAGGTATTTCCGCCAAAAGCAAGAGCCAATATTTGATGTCCTAAACATATTCCAAAGGTTGGACTAACTTTTACAATCTTTTTAACAGTTTCTACTGCTTCTGGTACATCCTTTGGATCCCCAGGTCCATTGCTTAACATTACTCCTTCTGGATTTAACTTCATTATCTCTTCAAAGCTTGTGTTATAAGGAACCACAGTAATATCGCAGTTTCTTTTCTTCAGATTTTCAATTATATTTGCTTTTGCCCCAAAATCTATTAAAACTACTTTATGTCCTTCGCCTGGAATATTATAAATTTCTTTAGTGCTTACTTCCTTAACATAGTTTTTTTCATCATTATATGTGTTTAAGTAGCTTGCAAGCTGACCTATTGTTAATTCTTCATTTGTTATAACGCACCTCATAGTCCCCTTTTCTCTTATCTTTTTAGTAATACTTCTTGTATCTACTCCATATACTCCAACTACATTCATATCTTCTAACATATTGTTTATAGTTTCTCGACTAGTATAATTAGAAGGCATGTCACAAATAGATTTAACTACTAGTCCTCTTGCATGTATTTTTTTGGATTCCCAATCTCTTTGATTCACTCCATAATTCCCAATCAGAGGATATGTCATGTTTATAATTTGACCTGCATAAGATGGATCTGTAAGTATTTCCACGTAACCTGTCATAGAAGTATTAAAAATCAATTCTCCTACTGAAGTGCCTTTCTTTCCAAAACCCTTTCCAATATAAACTGTTCCATCTTCCAAATATAGCATTCCATTCATTAACTTTACCCCCTCTTTACTGTATATGCATCCACATTTTTATGAAATTTTATGCATAATCCTTGTGTATATCAAATTAATGTTTGCCTTATTGCAATTCTTGATTTTACTTACAATTCTATTAAAAAGGCATTTCCGATACTGTAATTTTTATTCACTTATCATTTATATTTATACAAAGATTATCACTTTAGCTTCTCATTGTCAATACATAAATAAAACCTTTTGCCAGAAGGCATAAGGTTTCATATTTTATTTGATGTTTCTACTTCCCGGTTTCACATACTCTATTCCTTTCTTACATAAAGGACATTCATATTTCTCAAAGCTTTGTACCTCTAATTCTATAGCACTATATATTGGATACTCGATTTTACTGCTTTTTCTGTCCGCTATACAAGCAATTCCTATAACTTCTCCTCCAAGGCTTTTAATAACCTCAGCAGTTTCTAAAGATGACTTTCCCGTAGTTACTACATCTTCTGTTATCAATACCTTCTGCCCTTGTTTTATTTCAAAGCCTCGTCTTAAAGTCATTTTTCCATCTACTCTTTCTGTAAATATTGCAGGCTTTCCAAGCTGACGTCCAAGCTCATAAGCAACTATAATTCCCCCCATAGCAGGTCCCAAAACAATATCAAAATCTAAGTTTTTCACCTTATCGTATACTACACTTAGAACCTTCTCCGCCCTATCTGGATATTGCAGAAGCTTAGCACATTGTATATATCTATTGCTGTGTTTTCCTGAAGATAATAGAAAATGTCCATCTAACAATGCTTCTACTTCTTTTAAAATCTCTAATACGTTTATGTTTTTATCCATAATTATTTCCCCCATTCTTTTATTTCTCCTTCACTTGCGCCCAAGGTGCTTCCACTTCCTAAGCTTCCTAAATTACCTAAACTCAGTGCAGCATCTAAACTCCCTAAACTACTTTTCAAACTATTCCTCTAATCTCACTTAAATCCTTAAGTCCTTCTTTATCCATAAAATCTTGAATTCCATCTATTATATCCAAAGTAATGTCTGGTTTCATAAAATTTGCACTTCCTACTTGAACAGCATGAGCTCCTGCCATTATGAATTCTATAGCATCTTCCGCACTAGCTATTCCTCCTATTCCTATTACAGGTATGTCTACATTTTTACATACCTCATAAACCATTCTAAGAGCAATTGGCTTAATTGCTGGTCCCGATAATCCTGCAAAGATATTATCAAAGACTGGCTTTCGTTTTTTTATATCGATAGCCATGCTCTTAAAAGTATTTACTAAAGATAAGGCGTCGGCTCCAGCTTCCCTGCATTTGCATGCCATATCCACTATATCCTCAGCATTTGGCGATAATTTTACTATAAGAGGCTTTTTACAAAACTTTCTCACTTCTAAAACCACCTCAAAAGCAACCTTGGACTTTATACCAAAGGCCATTCCTCCACTTTTTACATTTGGGCAGGATATGTTAAGTTCAATCATATCTACATCCGTATTATTTAACTTTTTTATGCCTCTTATATAATCTTCAACAGTTCCTCCACCTAAGTTTGCAATTATTACTGTGTTTAGTTTTTTCATTTCTGACAGTTTTTCATTAATAAAGTTATCTATACCTGGATTTTGAAGCCCTACGCTGTTCATTATGCCACTTGCAGTTTCATATACTCTAATGCCATCATTACCTTCTTTTTTATTTATTGTAAGTCCTTTTGTAGAAATACCGCCTAACTTTGAAACATCAAAAATGTCTGAATACTCCTCTCCAAAGCCAAAAGTTCCCGATGCAGCAATTATAGGATTTTTAAAATTAACCCCACAGATATCTACACTAATCACTAAAAACCAAATCCCTTCCTTTAAATACTGGACCATCTTTGCAGGTTCTTTTATTTTCTTCTTTTGTCTTGCAAGTACAAACTAAACATGCTCCTACACCGCAGGCCATCCTATTTTCCATAGAAACATATACTTCTACACCTTTTTCCATGCACATATATGCAACTTTTTTCATCATAATTTCAGGTCCGCAGCATATTACTAAATCATATTCTTCTGGCTTTAGTAAATCTGTAATAAATCCTTTATATCCTGTTTTACCTGTTTCAGTAGCAACATATATGGAATTCACATACTCTTCAACTTCCTCTAAACCATAACTAGAATCTCTAAAACCAGCATACAAATCCACACTGCACCCTTTAAGACTTTTTATCAGATAATTCATAGGAGCAATGCCTATTCCACCTGAAATTACTGCAACCTTTCCTTTTATACTCTCAACATCAAATCCATTTCCTAGCGGTCCCATTATACTGACTTCATCGTTTTCTTTTAATTTACTTAATATCTTTGTTCCTTTACCTACAACTGCATAAAGAAAGGTTATTCCCTCTTCATTTACCTCATGTACACTTATAGGTCTTGGAAGTAATAATCCTTCTTCCCAGGCTTTTAACATATAAAATTGTCCAGGTTTTGCTTTAAAGTTTCCTTTTATAGTAAGCTTAAATATATCTGCTGAAACCTTAATATTATCCTTAACTTTTTTTTTAGCATATATCATCTCCTGCACCTTCCTCTATTTGGATTCAGCAAATCCAAGCTCTTTTTTCATCTTCATAACTTCTTTTCTAGCATATTCATCAAACTTTTCTTCACCATTTTCATACTTCTTGTAAGCTAGAAGTATTCCTCTAGAAGAGTTTACTACACCACCATTACCATTCTTCAGATACACACTAGCTTCCTTCGCTCCGCCACCTTGAGCTCCAAAGCCAGGAATTAAGAAAAATGTTTTATTTAAATTCTCTCTTATCTTCTTGCCGTCTTCCGCAGTGGTACATCCTATTACTCCACCTATAGAACTATAGCCGCAATTTCCTAATACTTCTTCCCCAAGTACTTGTACCTTTTCTCCTACAATTTCATAAATTCTTCTTTTAGAACTACTTTGTACATACTCAAAATCTTGAGCTCCTTTATTAGAGGTTCTCACTAATACAAAGAGTCCTTTTTCTTTATTCTTAATATAATCCATATATACTTCTATACTATCCATTCCCATATAAGGATTTACAGTAATAAAATCCGTTTCAAAATCTCCTTCAAAATGTGCCTTTGCATACATCTTTGCCGTATCGGAAATATCACCTCTTTTAGTATCAGAGATTGCTATACAGCCTGAACTTCTTATATACTCTAGAGTTCTTTTATATGCCATAAGCCCTTTTATACCTAAAGCCTCATAGTAAGCTATCTGCACTTTAAAACAAGCAGCATGGTCCATTGTTGCATCTATTATTTTTTTATTGAATTCAAAAATTCCATCTTCTATGTTAGTATATTTATTTAAAAACACAGCTGGTATATAGCTTAAATTCGTATCTAATCCTATACAAACATTTCCTTTGTTCTCTACTTCTTCATATAATCTATCTATAATCAACTTAATTCGGCCCCCTAATTTGCACTATAAATTTTTAACTATTCTGATAAACTATTTTTCCACCTTTAATTGTCATAAGCACTTTTCCAAAAACCTTGTGCCCATCAAAAGGAGTATTCTTTCCCTTTGACATAAAATCTTTTGAATTTATTACATATTCCTCATCTAAGTCTACTAAGACTAAATCTCCTTCAAAGCCTATTGAAATTTGTCCTTTATTTAAGCCCATAATTTCTGCTGGCCTTTTCGACATAAGTTCCGATAATTTGTTTAATGATATGTTTTCTTTTTTAACAAGCTTTGTATAGCATACAGAAAATGAAGTTTCTATTCCTGAAATTCCAGGTGCCCTATTCAATTTATCTTCTGCCGTATGAGGAGCATGATCCGTTGCAATTGCGTCTATAAAACCATCTCTTATTGCTTTAACTAAAAAGTCCACATCTTCTTTTTCTCTAATTGGTGGATTTACTTTATACTCATACTCACTTGTTAAAGCTAGGTGATGTGGAGTTACCTCGCAGGTAATCTTTACCCCTTCTTTTTTAGCTTGTATTATATATCCTATTGCTTCTTTTGTACTTACATGAGCCATGTGAAGTCTGCATCCTGTATGCTTTGCAAGATATATGTCTCTCAATGTCATCATATTTTCCGCTGCCCTCATATCTATGCCGCTCATCTCAGGATTTTCAGCATGAGATATTACAGTAATTCCTTGACTCTTTGCTTTTAACATAGCTTCAAACATAATCTTATCATTAGATACACCTTTTCCATCATCCGATATAAACTTCACATTTCCTTCTATTTCATCTAAATGGCTTAAAGTTTTTCCATCCAAATCCTTAGTAATTGAAACTGCTTGATGCACATCTATTAATCCTATTTCTCTAGCTTTTTCTCTTACATAATTGACAATATGCATATCTGAACTTACAGGATTTGTATTTGCCATTAAATTAACTGTAGTATACCCTCCTCTTACAGCTGCCCTACTCCCGCTTAATATGTCTTCTTTATAAGAAAATCCAGGATCTCTAAAGTGAGCATGCATATCTACAAAGGCAGGCATTAATACTTTTCCTTTTCCATCTATAACCTTGCACTTTTTAGATATACGCTTACCAACTTCACAAATCTCTCCCTTATCTATATAGACTTCTCCATAGAAATCTAGCACCCAATCTACTATTCTTACGTTTTTTATTAGCACTTCCATTTTGCTTCCTCCTAGATTTCACTTTTATATGCTTCATCACAATACTTGCATCTATACTCTCCTCTGGCTCTGTTTGCCAAATAAAACCTTTGAGGAACATATTTCTCTACAGTTGTTATGCATCTAGGATTCTTGCATTTTATTACATTCACAATTTCCTCAGGAAGCTGCGTGTTAGTTATAATTTCATGCTTTATACTGTCTATTTTTAACATTAATCACACACCCCCAAAAGTTTGCATATTAAAGCCATCCTTACGAACATTCCTAATTTAGCCTGCTTAAAATAACACGCTCTTGGATCCTTATCTACCTCAATTGATATTTCATTAACCCTTGGAAGTGGATGAAGAATTATCATATCCCTTTTTGCATACTTCATCTTTTCTTCATTTAAAATATAGCAATCCTTAAGTCTTATATAATCTTCTTCACTAAAAAATCTTTCTCTCTGAACTCTTGTCATATAGAGTATATCTAACTTTTCTACAGCTTCTTCCAATCTTTCTGTTTCTAAAAACTCTATATTTTTCTTTTCTAATACTTCTTCTTTTATATAATCTGGGATTTTTAATTCTTTAGGCGAGATTAAAATGAACTTATTATTCTCATATCTTGACAAGGCCTTAACTAAAGAGTGTACAGTTCTTCCAAATTTTAAATCACCACAAAGGCCAATTGTATGATTTGAAAAACTTCCTTTTATATTTTTGATAGTTAATAGATCTGTTAAAGTTTGAGTTGGATGTTGATGTCCTCCATCTCCTGCATTAATCACAGGTATACTTGAGTACATAGAAGCAACTTTAGCAGCTCCTTCTTTTGGACTTCTTATTGCTATAATATCAGCATAACCTCCTACAGTTCTAACAGTGTCAGCCAGGCTTTCTCCTTTTGACACAGAGCTGGAGTTTGCATCAGAAAATCCTAAAACCTGTCCTCCTAATCTAAGCATAGCTGCTTCAAAGCTTAATCTAGTCCTTGTGCTAGGCTCATAAAAAAGTGTGGCCAGAATCTTACCAGAACAAACTGATGAATATTTTTTAGGATTCTGAATTATATTTTGTGCTAAGTTAAAAATTTCCTCTAATTCCTCTACAGTAAAATCTACTGGGTCAATTAAACTTCTCCCTTTTATCATAATTATCTCCCTTCTTAGTCTCTCTGAACTAATTTTAAAGGTATATAAAAATGCCTTCTCGTATACGAGAAGGCATGAAAATACAACTATATTAAACTCACAATAAACTATTGTATCCATTTCACATTCATCCTTCTCGGTATCTCGTACCAAATTAAAGGCATTCTATTGACTTTTGATTAATTTTAACATAAATAAACTATAAAATCAATAGAAAAATGTGAAATTATTATTTTACAAAATCTTTAATTGACATTGAATTATAATTTTATTGGAAATATGCTTTTTATTAAACAACTCCCATAACGGCAAATATAATTGCTACTATAGTTGATAATACAGGAATTATAACTGAAACCATACCTATATCAGCATAAGATTCTTTATGTGTCATTCCACAGATTGTAAGCAATGTTATAACTGCTCCATTGTGTGGAAGTGAGTCAAGACCACCACTAGCCATTGTTGCTATTCTATGAAGTACTTGTGGATTTATTCCTTGTTGTATAGCCATGTCCATATATTGTTGTCCTAACACTCCAAGTGCTATACTCATACCACCTGATGAAGAACCAGTTATACCAGCAAGTACGTTAACAGATATAGCTTCTGAAATTATAGGATTGTTTGAAATTCCAAGGATTGCTCCTTTTATGATAGCAAATCCAGCTAATAGCTGAATAACATTTCCATATCCAACCTCTGAAGATGTATTGATAATTGCAAGAAGTGAACCAATTGCACCATCATTAACGCTCTTTTTAGCATCAAATCTCTTTAAGTTAAATACTATAGTAAATATAATTCCTATAACAAGTGCTATAATTAAGCTCCAAGTACCAGAAACCTTTGATAATTCAGTTAAATATGGTTCTCCTTTTAGGTAGTCACCATTATATCTACCTGCTACAAAAACGAATTTTGATAATATAAAGTTAATAGCTAAAACTAATATTATTGGTAATATTGCTAATCCTAATGATGGTAAATTACTTTCATCTAAACTGTTAATTTTTTCTCCTGGGTGATTTCCATAACCTTCTCCAGCTGCTGCAGCTTTTTTAGCTCTTATTGTTAACCATGTCATACCACCACCAAACATACATAGACCACCAATAATACCTAATACTGGTGCAGCATAAGCATTAGTACTAAAGAATGGCATTGGTATAGCGTTTTGTATTTGTGGTGTTCCTGGTAACGCTGTCATAGTAAATGTAAATGATCCTAATGCGATAGCTCCAGGTATTAATCTCTTTGGAATATCAGCTTCTTTAAATAATTGCATTGCTATTGGAAATACTGCAAACGCAACAACGAATAATGAAACTCCACCGTATGTTAATATACCGCAAGATAATACAACTGCTAGTATTGCTTTATCTTTACCTAGTTTGTTAGCAATAGCATGAGCAATTGCTTTAGCTGAACCTGAATCATCCATAATCTTACCAAATATAGCTCCTAGCAAGAATATAGGGAAATAAGACTTAGCATATCCAGCAAACGCCTGCATAAACACTTCTGTATACGTTGCCATTAAAGGCACTCCACCATTTAATAATGCTGCTAATAATGCCAAAATCGGTGCAAGAATAAGCACTGTTATACCTCTATAAGCAAGGTACATCAATAGTGCAAGCGAAAGTATAACTCCAATAACTCCTAACATTAATTCATCTTCCTTTCATAAGTTTATTTTGTAATATTTAGTTTTCTAGGAGAATTGCTTCTCCTAAGAAAACTAATTTTGTATATCAATAATTGATCACTGGTTACATTATTATGGGGTTGTGTGAGGTTTACTTTACTATGGGTTGTGTGAGTTTTGTCTTTACTTTTATTATTGGGGTTTGTAAGTTTTGTCTCATTTTATTTGTCTCTATTTTATTTATCATGGGGGTATGTGTTTTTTATCTTTACTTCTTTAATTTAAATCCATTAACTTATTATGGAGTTTAGACTATAATGTTTTAGTGAAAGTAGGGTATATTATTAAGCTTAAAACTCATTTTTATATTTAATAAGTTTAAAACTTATTTTTATATTTAATTTCATAATTAATTTAAATTCAAACACTATTTAATTAAGTCCCATTAGTTCATCTCTAAATATTCTTTCATCCATTAATTTAAGATCTTCAGCAACTATTGGTGCAAATCCCATTTGGTCTAACACATCTTTTTGAAGATCTATTCCTGGTGCTATTTCAGTAAGAACTAATCCTTCTTCTCTTAATTCAAATACAGCTCTTTCTGTAATATATAGGACAGGTTGTCCTATTTCTTTAGCATAGTCTCCGCTGAATGTAACTTGTTCAACTTCTGGTATGAACTTCTTAACTTTTCCTTCTTTTACGATAACTAATTTGCCGTCTTCAGCTTTAACTTCTAATCCACCTGCAGTAAATGTTCCGCAGTATACAACTTTCTTAGCATTTTGCGTGATATTTATGAATCCGCCACATCCTGCAATCTTTGGACCGAACTTACTTACATTGATATTTCCTTTAATATCGCATTGTGCAAGTCCTAAGAATGCTACATCAAGTCCGCCTCCATCATAGAAGTCAAACTGATATGCTTGATCTAATACAGCTTCTGCATTAATTGATCCACCAAAGTTTAATCCACCTAGAGGTACTCCTCCTACTGGACCTGCTTCAACAGTCAAAGTCATGCTATCGCCAATTCCTTCTTCATTAGCTACCATAGCTACCATTTCTGGAACTCCTATACCTAAATTTACAACTGCATCTTTAGGTAATTCCATAGCAGCTCTTCTTGCAATAAGCTTTCTTTCAGTCAATTCTACTGGTTCTATGTCACTTAACGGAATAGTAACTTCTCCACAATATTCTGGCTTAAATGGTTCACCAAATGTTTGCCATGAACATTCTCCTTCTCCAACAACAACTATAGCATCCACATATATTCCAGGTATCTTAACTTGTTTTGGATCTAACGAACCATTTTTAACTATCTTATTAACTTGAACAATAACTTTTCCACCAGAATTTTTAGCTGCCTGAGCCATTGATAAAACTTCTAATGTAGCAACCTCTTTTTCAAGTGAAACATTTCCCCTTTCGTCAGCATAGCTTCCTCTAAGCAAAGCCACATCTATTGGGAAAGTTTTATATAATAATCTTTCTTGTCCTTCTATATTGACAACCTTAACTATATCCTCAGTAGTTTTTTCGTTTAATTTTCCACCCTCAAGACGTGGATCAACAAACGTCTTCAAACCTACATGAGTGATTGTTCCTATTTTACCAGCTGCAATGTCTCTCATTAATTGAGATATTGTACCCTGTGGTAAGTTGTAAGCTTCTATCTTGTTTTCTAATGCTAACTTTTGAAGCTTTGGAGCAAGTCCCCAATGGCCACCTATTACTTTTGCTACTAAGCCCTCATGTCCTAAGTGGTTTAAGCCTTTATTCTTTGAGTCACCTTGACCTGCTGCATAAACTAATCCTAAGTTCTTTGGCGATCCTTCTTTTAAGAACTTTTCTTCTATTGCAGCAGTTATACCCTCTGGATGTACAGCGCCTAGGAAACCAGATACAGCAACCATATCGCCATCCTTAATCATTGCAATAGCTTCTTCCATAGTTTTTACCTTTGAAGCCACTTCCTTTTCCCCTCCTTTAATAATATTTTTAGTAGTCACTTATTCATAAAGCAATTACCGTGCCAAAAATATTGCAACCTTATTTTTATCTAAAATGCCAATTTCACTTAGTATTTTTGTAATATAATCCAATATAAGTTTTATCTTTGTAAAGGTTTTCGTACATTACATCGATTTTAAAACAAAAAGTGTAGTGTTTTCCGTACACCCCACTTTTTTATAGTCGTTTTCATGTAAGGTTTTTCGTACATTTTAATGTTTATATTGATTTTTAAATTGCATATTTCATAAAATTTCGTAAATTATGATTTTACTACACAATTCTGTTTTATTGTATATTGTGCTTAGTCATCTTTTCATATAAGGTAGTTCTACTTATATTCAAAGCTTTAGCTACCTTAGTTTTATTGCCATTAAATACGCGTAAAGCATCTAATATAGCTTCTTTTTCAGCTTTGTTCAAGGTATCTTCCAGCTTTTCTATAGGTTTTTCAATTATATTCTCCATTATATCTTGAGGTAAATGCTCTAACCCTATTTCTCCACCATACTCTACTATATTTATTGCTCTTTCTAATACATTTTCAAGTTGTCGTACATTTCCTTCCCATCTATACTTTTTCATATAATTCATAGCTTTACTGCTAATTCCGCTAATTTTTTTATCCAGCTTATTGCAAATTTTATCTATCAAAAAAGATGTAAGAGTAACTATATCCTCCGGTCTTTCTCTGAGAGGAGGTATATTTATGGTAACCACATTAAGTCTATAATACAAATCTTCTCTAAACTCCCCCGACTTAATCATATCCTCTAAATTTCTGTTTGTTGCTGCCACGACTCTAATATCTATGTGTTTCGTAACTACAGAGCCAATCCTCTCAACTTCCTTCTCCTGAAGAACTCTTAAAAGCTTTACTTGCATATGTAATGGCATATCTCCTATTTCATCTAAGAAAATAGTCCCTCCATCTGCTAATTCAAATTTACCAATTTTCCCTTCTTTATTAGCTCCAGTAAAAGAACCCTTCTCATAGCCAAAAAGCTCAGATTCCAATAAATCCATTGGTATAGCAGCACAATTTACCTTAACAAAATTTTCATGAGCTCGATCACTAGCATTATGAATTGCATGAGCAAAGAGTTCTTTTCCGGTTCCACTCTCTCCCTTCAAGAGGACATTAGAGTTTGTTAATGCTGCTTTTCTTGCTATATTTTTCGCTTCTTCTAGTTTCTTACTATTCCCAATTATATTGCTGAAGGAATAAGTAGCAGTATTACTTTCCTTCACATAACCACCGTACATTTCGGCATCTTTTTCTATTTTCCGCACTTTTTTATACAAAGAGTTAAAGTCCTTAATATTTCTAAATAAAACCTTACCCACAGCTCCTTGAACTTTACCTTCTTTTATTATAGGAATTCTTGTGGCTATCATATATCTTCCTTTGATTTTTTGCAGTTGAGCTACCTCTGCTATTCCTGTTTTTGCTACAATATGCATTCTTGTATTTTCTATAACCTCTGTAACATGTTTACCTATTGCAGCTTCCCTATCCACTTCTAAAAATTCAGCATAAGCTTTACTTATCATGATAATGATCCCATTTGAATCTACTACAGTAATCCCATCATACACAATTTCTAATATAGTATTTAGTATTTCTCTTACGTTTCTTTCTTTATTTAATTCTTCTAATACGCTTTTATAGTCAGTATTATCATAGATAAGAACAATAGCACCTATACTTTCTTTTTCAATTGATAACGGTAACTTGTCAACTATTAATTCCTTACCTTTGCGCTGTATCCTTACTCCTTTCTCTTTTGAACCTGAGTATATGACCCTATCAACATCTAATTCTGGAAATACTTCTGTAATAGATCGATTTTTCAGCTCTTTACTTTTTAATTTAAGAATTTTTTTAGCTGAATTATTAATTTTTATAACCTTTTTGTCAAAACTTACAATAATAATTCCGATATTTATGTTATCATTTATAACTTGCATTATATCGGAATTATTACCAATATAAAATCCTTTCATATTTGCTACCCCCTTTAAACAAATCTAACTTTCATCTGTTAAGCAAATTAGATTAAATTTTAAATAGAATAAGAACCACAAGCAAGTCGAATTTTGTTTGTTATTCTAATATTTTAACAGATATAGTTCTTAAATTCATTATTATAATGCCACAAAAATAAGGCAACTACACTTAAAAGTATAGTTGCCTTAAACCTCATTTAGCAGCTTCCTTATACTGCTTTAGGAGGCATAACCTTTGCTTTGCCTTCTATAACAACTTTGCCGTCTTGATTTGTTACAGTTGTCTTAAGAACTAATCTGTTTTTTTCTACATTTTTTTCAATAACTTCTGCTTCTGCAGTAACTGTATCTCCCATTCTTACTGGAGCAACAAATCTTAACTCTTGGCTCATGTATATTGTTCCTGGTCCTGGAAGATACATACCAAGTACTGTTGAAATTAAGCTAGAAACTAACATGCCGTGACAGATTCTTCCTTTAAACATAGTTTTTTCAGAAGCAACTTGGTCAAAATGTGCAGGATTTAAATCTCCTGAAATTCCTCCGAATAAATATACGTCAGTTTCTGACATAGTTTTAGTGAATGAAGCCTTATCTCCGATTTGGATTTGATCAATAGTCTTTCCTATCATTTAAAACCCCACCTTATGCAAATTTTTTGAAGTTATCTATAAATAACTCCAAAAAATTTAATAGCAAGTTTTATACCAACTTGCTATTAAGCTTATATTTTATGCTTTATATGCAAAATAATTAATGTGAGAAAATTACAACGCAATTTTCTCACATTATCTTTCTTCTCTGAAGTAAGCATTTCCCAATGCCATAGGTGCTAAATTTTTCTTATTTTTTCTCATAGATACCACAACTAATACAATTATAGTAACTAAATACGGAAGCATATCTATAAAATATTGAGGTATATATCTTGTTAATATTTCAAATCTAAAAGCAACTATACTCAATCCACCAAAGAGATAAGCCCCAAATATAGCTTTATATGGATTCCAAGCCGCAAAGATTACAAGCGCAACTGCAATCCAGCCCCTTCCTGCAGTTACGTTTTCTTGCCATGTAGGAATATATACTAAAGATAGATAAGCCCCCCCAAGTCCGCATAGTGCTCCACCAATAAGCACATTTATATACTTATATAAATTTACATTAATACTAGCAACATCTGCACAGGCAGGATTTTCTCCAACAGCCCTTAAATTTAATCCTTTATTTGTATTATACAAATATATTCCTAATATTATAGATAATATATAACCTAAATAAACAAATGGATCATGATTAAAAAATATAGGTCCTATAAAAGGTATATTGTTTAATCCAGGAACAGGAAGAACATCAAAAAATCTATCTATAGTATTAGGTACCTTCTCCCCTATTAACTGTGCAGACTGACCTATTACACTTGAAAAGCCTGTACCAAATATAGTTAATGCAAGTCCAGATACAACTTGATTAGCCCTTAATCCTATAGTTAAAAAAGCGTATATTAAAGCCCCAAATGCTCCTGCTGCAGCTGCTCCGATTACCGCAAACATCAGATTGCCTGTCTTAAATGCAAGTAAAAATCCCATGACAGCTCCCATAAGCATCATCCCTTCAACACCTAGGTTCAAATTACCTACTTTTTCTGTAAGTATTTCACCTAAGGTGGCAAAAAGAAGAGGAGTTCCTGCGACAACAGCAGCACTTAGAAATATGACTATTGAATCCATTCTCCTGCCTCCTTCAAAACCTTACTACGACTTCTTATCTTATTATGCTTATGAAAAATTACACTGTATTTTATAAAAAACTCACTGCCTAATACAAAGAACAATATAGTTCCTTGAAGTACTGATGCTGCAGCTGAAGGTATTCCAAAAGCTACTTGAATATATGTTCCTCCTTGAACTAAAGCTGCAAAGAGTATGGATGTTATAAATATTATAGGAGCACTTAATGATGCAAGCCAGCTTATTATTATTGCAGTAAATCCAACTCCGCCTGTAACCTCAACTGATAGAGTATTACTTACGGCTGAAGCTTGAATCATACCTACAAGTCCGCATAACCCTCCACTTATAAATACCGCAGTGATTATGGTCTCTTTAATATTTATTCCTGCATATTTAGCAGTACTTTCGCTTTCTCCAAGAACGCTTATTTCATAACCTTTTTTAGAATATTTCATAAATATATATGTGACTATTGTGAGAACTATAGCAATTATCCATCCAATGTGAACTCCAAATACCTTTGGAAGTATAGCATTATCATTAAAGGACGCAATTCTTGGGAATCCTCCTGCATTTGGATCCTTCCATAAATCAAATTGTAGAAATGTAATCCAATTTAGAGCTATATAGTTCATCATTAAAGTAACTATAGTTTCGTTAGTTCCCCACTTAATTTTCAAAAAAGCTGGAATTATAGCCCAAAGTCCGCCGGCAATCATCGCAGATACTGCCATAATAATCAATAAGACAGGTTTAGGGAGATTATGAAAATTTAAAGCAAAGCAGGATGCAGCAAAAGCTCCCATTATTATCTGTCCTTCTCCTCCTATATTTTGAAACTGCATTTTAAAAGCTATAGATATTCCTAATGCAGTTATCAAAAGAGGAATTGCTTTTATAATAGTTTGTTTAATTTTATATTCAGAGCCAAAAGCCCCTTCTATCATAGAAGTATATACTTTGAGAGGATTTAGTCCTAAGCTGAATATAAAAATTCCTACTACTATAAGCGAAAGAACTATAGCTATAGCTTTTATTTTTATGCTATCTTTCTTATATATCTCACCTTTTTTTACAATTCTAAGCATTAAGAAGCCTCCTCATCTAACTTATTTCCTACCATAAGCATTCCTAGTTCTTCCCTTGAAGTATTCTTAGCATCTACTACTCCAGTTATATTTCCATTGTACATAACCATAATTCTGTCACACAATTCCATTAAAACATCTAAATCTTCTCCTACAAAAATTACAGAGCAACCTTTTTTCTTTTCTTCATTGATTAAATCGTATATGGTATAACATGTATTTATATCCAACCCTCTAACTGGATATGCCATTATAAGCAGCTTAGGAGATAAACTTAACTCCCTTCCAAGCAATATTTTCTGAATATTTCCTCCCGATAGATATTTTATAGGATAATGGATATTAGGAGTTTTTATTTCAAGGGTTTTTACTATCTCTTCAGCTTTCTTCTCAACAGGTTTTCTATTGATAAAAAACCCCTTTTCTTTCTGATAACTCTTTAATAAAAGGTTATCTACCATATCCATGGAACCAACAAGTCCCATTCCAAGCCTATCTTCCGGAATAAAACTCATACTTATGCCTTTTAGTATGATCTCTCTTGCACTTTTGTTGACTATATTTTCTCCTTGAAAAATAATTTCTCCACTCTCACTCTTTTGAATTCCCGCTATAGCTTCACAAAGTTCCTTTTGTCCACTTCCTGCTATTCCTGCTATTCCTAAAATTTCACCTTCGTAAACCTGAAAACTTATATTTTTAATCACTTCTATTTTTTCTTCATTTAAAACTTTTAAATCTTTTACCTCTAAAACTTTACCTTCTTTTTTAAATGGAATATTTTTTATTGATAAATCTATAGAACGGCCTACCATAAGATTAGTAAGTTCCTTAGGATTGGTCTCTATTTTATTTAATGTTGCTACTGTTTCACCTTTTCTTAAAACAGTTATTCTATCTGCCATAGCCATAACTTCATCCATCTTATGAGTAATAAATATTACAGCACAACCTTCATATTTCATCTTTTTTACTATTTTAAACAACTTTTCAGTTTCTTGAGGGGTAAAAACAGCTGTAGGTTCATCAAGAATGAGTATATCCGCTCCTCTGTATAATACCTTTAATATTTCAAGGTTCTGTTTTTCGCCAACAGACATCTCGTAAACATTCTTGTTTAAATTTATTTCAAGCCCAAACCTCTCTATAATATCTTTAACTTTTCTTATATTTTTCTTTTTGTCTATAAATATTCCACTCTTTTGCCCAATCATCACATTTTCTATAGCAGTCATATTCTCTACTAATTTAAAATGTTGATATATCATTCCTATACCAGCTTTTATTGCATCCTTTGGTGACGTAAAATTTTCTTCTTTTCCATGTATAAAGATAGAACCGCTATCAGGAGTGTACACCCCTGATAGCATATTCATAAGTGTGCTTTTCCCAGCTCCATTCTCTCCCAAAAGTGCATGAACTTCTCCTCCATACACTTCAAAGTTTATATTATTATTAGCTATTACCTTTCCAAATCTTTTAGTAATATTCTTCATTTGTATATATGGAACTTTATTTTCCACCATTTCCAACACCTTCTACATACCAATCAAAGTTTAATAATTCTTCATCGGTCATAACTTTACCTTCAGCTACTCTTTCTTTTCCTTTATTATCTTTTATAGGTCCAACAAATATTTTATTCTTACCAGATATTATATCTTCTTTAGCCTTCTTTACTTTTTCTTCTGCCCCTTCAGGTGCATTTTTAGTAAGTGGTGCTAAATCAACTATACCTGTCTCCATACCATCCCAATAACTTCCACTCTTCCAAGTTCCATCTATTATAGCTTTCACTTGTTCTACATAAAATTTTCCCCAGTTCCAAACAGCTGATGTCATATTAGCATTTGGTGCTGAATTTTGCATATCAGTATTATATCCTATTGAAAATGCCCCTCTTTCCTCTGCTGCTTGTTGTGGTCCTGCTGTATCTTGATGTTGAGCAATTACATCTGCGCCTTCATCTAAAAGAGCCTTTGCTGCTTCTTTTTCTTTAGCTGGATCATACCAAGTATTAGTATATTTTATTTTAACTACAGCCTTAGGATTAACTGAACGAACTCCTAAAGTAAATGCATTTAATCCTCTTACAACCTCTGGCATTTCAAAGGCACCAACATATCCAATTATATTTGACTTTGTTTTCATTCCAGCAACTATACCTGATAAATATCTAGCTTGATACATTCTTCCAAAATAATTTGACATGTTTTCAGCAGTTTGATTTCCTGAACAGTGCAAGAACTTAACATCTGGATATTCTTGTGCTGCTTTTTTCATACCATTCATAAATCCAAAGCTTGTACCAATAATAACATTTGCGCCTTCATCAATCATACTTGCAATAACATTTTGAACTTCAGCATCATCTTCTGGTACAGACTCCTTAACTATTGATGGTTGAAGCCCTAGCTCTTTTTCCATATATATTCTTCCTTGATCATGTGCATAGCTGTATCCGCCATCCCCAACTGGTCCAACATATAGAAATCCTACTTTTATATCTTTAGCTTCTAACTTTTCTCCTGATCCACTTTCCTTTGATTGACTGCTGTTAGACTGTGCAGCTTTTTCTCCACTTGAACTACACCCTGTTAATAACATTCCTAATGTTAAGATAAAAATTAATAATATTCCTGTTAGTTTTTTCATAATTATCCCCCTCATTTATTTTAATTTTCAAAAATAATTTTACCTTCTTCCATAGACTTTATAATAGCCAATGACTCTAGCTGGATATTTTTCTCTTCAATAATCTTTCTTCCTTCTTGAAAGCCTTTTTCAATTACAATCCCTACGCCAACAACCTCTGCATTGGCTTGAGTAACTATATCTATGAGTCCAGATGCCGCACTTCCTTTTGCTAGAAAATCATCTATTATAAGAACCTTATCTTCTGATGTTATGTAATTTTTGGAGACCCTTATTTTATACGATTTATTTTTTGTATATGAAAATACATCAGCTTCATAGGTTTCTTTATCCATATTGCTTCCTTCATGTTTTTTAGCAAAGACCACAGGAACATCAAAGTATTGAGCTGTTATACAAGCTATTCCTATACCTGAAGCTTCTATGGTAAGAATTTTTGTTACCCTCTTTTTATCAAATCTTCTTCTAAATTCTTTTCCTATTTCATTAAAAAGTTTTACATCTATTTGATGATTTAAAAAGCTGTCTACCTTTAATATCCTTTCTTCTAAAACTCTTCCACTAGATAAAATTCTGCTTTTTAGCGCTTCCATACTATCCCCCCATATCATTAATTGCATCAAAAAACTCCCTAGAAGACTAGGGAGTTTATATTTACAAAATTCTAAATTAACTTATATAAATTTAAAACCACCAATTCGTATTAACGTATAAATTGAACAGAACTATTTGTCCATACGTTAATACGAACATAAATGATTATCAAATTTATTAAAGTTAATAAATTATCATATAAACACCCGTAGTCAAACAGTTTGCGGCTGTCTGGTAGAAACACTGGAACCATATTTTCCAGCATATACGAGTATGCGAATATTATTTATTTTTTTACATATATAATTCGTAACGTTTCTTTATATTAAATATAATAAATTATATTTAATCAAAAAGCAATACATATTTTTAAGCCGCAGCTAGAAAAATTCTAACTGCGGCTTTAATAACTTTGAGTATCCTATAAAAACTTTATATTACAACTCCATTATTAACTTCTTTGCTCTCACTATTATATAGAGATAGATCAAGTTCTTTCTCCATGTTAGACATAATTATAGTAGCTGCAGCATCTCCAGTTATATTCACAGTAGTTCTCAACATATCTACTATTCTGTCCACACTTAACACCAATGCAACTCCTTCAAGAGGAAGTCCTATCTGCTGAAGTACCATGGAAAGCATTACAGCTCCTGCTCCTGGAACTCCTGCTGTTCCTATAGAAGCTAATGTAGCAGTTAATACTACCATAAGCATTTGATTCATAGTAAGATCGGCTCCTACTAGTTGAGCAATAAATATAGCTGCCACTCCCTGCATTACAGCTGTTCCATCCATATTTATCGTAGCTCCAAGAGGTATGGTAAAACTAGCAATTGATTTTGAAGCTCCTAACTTTTCTTCACAAGTTTCAAGGTTTATTGGAATTGTTGCATTACTGCTAGAAGTACTACAAGCTACTAACATAACTGGCCAAAACTTTTTATAAAATTTGATAGGATTTACTTTTCCCAAAACTTTTAAAGCTAATCCATATACAAGTATGCATTGAATTGCTAACCCTAATGCAACCGTTAATATATATTTTAAAAGTGGGATTAGTACTGATGCTCCCTGGAGCATTATGACTTTAGAAATTAAAGCAAAAACTCCTATTGGTGCTGCAAGCATTATAATTCCTATCATTTTCAAAAGTACTTCATTTATTTCAGTTATTATATCTAAAAGCGGTTTTACTTTTTCTCCTATTAGAGTTATACAAATTCCAAATATAATAGCAAAAACTATTATTTGAAGCATATCTCCATTTACCATAGCTTCAATAGGATTTGTAGGAATCATATTAACAAAAACATCCATAATAAAAGGTGCTTCTGCAGTTTCTACACTTTCTTTAACTTGAGATAGAGCAACTCCTGTACCAATCCCTGGCTTTATTATAGAAGCTACTCCTAATGCTAAAGTAATGGCTAAAGCTGTTGTCAAAGTATAATATATAATTGTTCTAACTCCAACTCTCCCAAGTTTTTTTACATCTCCTATACTAGCAACTCCAGTTATCAAAGAACAAAGTACAAGAGGAACTACCAACATTTTTATAGCTCTTAAAAAAATATCTCCTAAAGGTGATAAAACCCATTTGCTTAGTCCGCTATTTACTGTTGTAGGGAAGAATACATTAGCTATTAATCCAAAGAGTATACCCAAAGCTAGTGATAAAAATATTTTAGTGGCTAATGACATTTTCTTATGCTGTTTCATTCACATACCTCCGAAGAAAGATTTTCATTTATATAATAATATTCATTTTTATGATAATTATATCAAAGTTTTATGTATTCTTCAATATAATATGAATTTCTAAAATCATACTTCCTTCATAGTTGCATAACTTATGAATAATTATTTAATTTATTATTTCATAATTTATTTTAATCAAATATATTATTTTATGTGAATAATATTTATTTTTTATAAAACGAAACTTATATATTTTTTATATTCAAGAATCTACTAGGATGTTCTTTTATGTCCATTAATACATGGCTTAAAATCTAAATTTTTATTAAAAAAAATCATTATAGCATTAGCTAAAAGCACTATCATAGTAATGTAAAATACATCTCTAATTCCATAAGCTGCAGCTACACTACTTCCAATAAGAGGTCCTATTAAATTTCCCAAAAATGTAGAAGATGAATTAAATCCAAATGCTGTAGCCTGTAATTCTTCAGGAGCTTTAAGTTTTACTAATACATTTAATGATGGTATCATGCCGCCAATAAAAAGCCCTAAAAGAAATCGTCCAACAAGCAAAACAGTAATATTTTTTGCCAAAGCTTGAGGAATATACATGCATACTGCTGCGCAAAAAGATAATATTAAAACCTTACGCTGACCAATACGATCACCTAATCTTCCCAAAGTTGGCGCGCCAATAAGATTAGCAACACCGCTTATTGCAACAACAAGGCCAGCAATCGTAGCTAGATGTGCACCTGTATATAAGGTTTTAGCATAAATTGAAACTATAGGCTCAATACTCATCATACCAATTTGAGTAACCGTAGAAGCTAAAAATACTGGAAACAAGGGTTTTAATTTTATAAGATTATCTCTTATATTACTTTCAACAATCTCTTTAGGTTCATGCTGTTCTTGCACAAATATCATAACAATAACACTAGCAAGTATAAGCAAACTGCCTGTTAAGAAGAATACAGTACGAAATCCAAAAACTTCAGCAAGTACACCTCCAATTAGTGGGCCAATTAGATTTCCAGCAACAGCCCCCGTTTGAAGCATACCAAGAGCTCGTCCTGCATCTTCATTAGGCGTTATAGAAGCTTGTAATGAAACAGACATAGATATAAATCCAGAAAAAACTCCATTAAGCAAGCGAAGCAAAAACAATTGTTTTACCGAGCTAACAGCACCCATCAATGCAGTCACTATACCCATACCCATTCCAGCACGTAAAAGGTTTATTTTACGACCATGCTTATCTGCAACTCTTCCCCAAATTGGTTGGAAAATAACGGATGTTACATATTGTGCAGAGAATACCCATCCTGCCCATCGCTCAATACTCTGCAGTTGGTGTACTCCAAGTTTGTCAATGTATAAGGGAAGAAACGGAATTACTAAACTCATGCCAGCGGTAACAAAAAAATTTGACACCCATAGTATTCCAAGCGTACGTTTCCAATTCAATTTTAGTACATCTCCTTTTTAAAGCTACTAATCATACTCCAATAAGATAATAGAGAAGTATAACTTTTATAAATTTTATAACAAAGAACCTTTTTATAAAATAATATAGATACAAACATAGACCGCAATTGCGGTCTTGATTGATTAAAGGACTGTTATATTTAGTGATAATCACCATAAAACAGTATACCACTTTATTTATTTTAACGTCAATTTTAACTTAATTTCCTATAAATCTCAAAATCCCATTATTTACTAAATGGAATTTTCTTCAGATTTAACTAGAAAAATCTAAAATTCTCTTATGATATTTATAATTTTCTGTAACGCTTTCTCTGTTGCTGGTCCGTATACTCCATCTTCAGTAAGCGGTGCTCTTGTTTGAGTAATCTTGTTATACCACTTCTGAAATTCTAGGCAATAATTAACAGTGTATTTATTACCTTTAACTTCACTTTCTACTTTAATGGTTTGTCCAGTTATTCCCTCTGCTATTGCTCTGGCAATATTGCTAACTCCAACTTTTCTATATAACTCTGCATCCACATTGCTGTCCACGAAACATACTTCTATTATATTTGCTGGCATTTTAGTATTTCTTAGTTCATAAAGCCCTCTAGTATCCACCTTGGCTCCACGGTTAATAAAACCTAACTCAGCTATTTTTCTTACTATTTTTTCAGCTATACTTTTTCCCTTAGTACTTCCATTATAATATAAAACTTCTGTACCTCTACCGCCTCCAGCATTAAAATGAATAGAGCAAAAATAGTCTGCTCCCCAGCTGTTAGCTTTAGATACTCCAAAAGATAAATCTTCCGCACTCGTAGATGTTTTATTAGGTGTTACATCCAATACCTCATGTCCAAGCTTTTTAAGATATTCTATAACCTTAGCATAAACCTTTCTATCTTCTGCGACTTCATCTAATATTCCTGAAGCCCCTGGAACTCCATAATTATGACCTCCACGAATTGCTATTTTCATACATTACTCCTCCTTTTTCAGAAGCTTGTCTTAGCAAATGATTAACATAATCAGTTACAAAACTCGCACATAATATAATATGCATTAAAATTCATCATTGATATATCTTCTAACATTAATAATATATGCGCATATATATTATTAAAATATACATATATTAATAAGATATACACAAATATATGCACATATAATTTGCACACAAAAAGCCTTTCACAACATTAGAAAGGCTTTTTTACATTAACTATTTTTACCTATATCTTAAATTTCAACACCATTTCATTAAGTTTTTGTGCAAGTTTCGCCTGATCTTCTGCAGCTAAAACCATTTGTTCTACTGCTTTTGATGTTTCCCCAATCCTTTCCGATATTATTTCTGCATGTTCTGAAGACTTCTGCGAAACTTGTGCCATGTTTTGTGTCGAATCACTTACTTGTCCAATTGTTGCAGTAATTTCTTCAGACATAGATGCTATCTCTTCTGACATCTTGCTTACAAATTCCGCATCACTATAATATTGATTTCCTAAGTTTCCAAACTCCTCAAATCGTAAGTCCACATTTTCATTTATAAACTTTAATATATCATTACTATTTTGAGATATATTTTTAAATGCATTTTGGACCTTTACGATAGTATCCTGAATACCTGCTACCGCCTCAGAAGATTGCTCTGCAAGTTTCCTAACTTCTTCTGCCACCACCGAAAAGCCTCTGCCTTCTTCTCCCGCTCTAGCTGCCTCAATAGCTGCATTTAATGCAAGCAAATTAGTCTGTTCTGCTATACTTGCAATTGTATCTGCCATAACCTTTATATTATCTACAACCTTCCCCTCTTCAATTGCCTTTAACATATTTTCTTTCTTTTCTGCATATAAATTTCTAACTTCTTTTGTAGCTTCTTTTCCTTTGTTAACAACTTCAATAGCTCTTTCTTTAGATTCAATTGCATTATTGCTTCCTTCCATAGCTTTGCCAGACAATTCATTAATACTTGAATCTACTTCTTGTACAGAAGCAGCTATTTCTTCTGAAGCTGCACTATTTTCTTGAATTCCAGCTACTATGTTTCGAAGGGCAACATCTATTTCTTGAGTTTTTGATGATATTTCTTGTACTATAGCAGAAAATTCTTCACTTGATGCACTCATATTCTGTGAATTATTCATTATGACCTTTACTAAGTCTCTTATATTATTTTGAGCAATGTTTAAAGCTTCTCCTATTTGTCCAATTTCATCTTTGCTTGTATTAATAATCGGAGTTGAGAAATCATAATTAGATAATCTTTGAGCAAAATCTTTAACCGTTATTAATGAGTTTGTTATTTTTTTACTTAAAATAATCGATAAAACAGCACCTAGAATTAATGCCCCTATAAATAAGAATACATTAATTACTATGCTTCTTATCATTTCTGCTTTTATAATAGCTTGCTTATCAGTTACTATTTTATCGATATCATCTATATAATTACCTGTACCTATTACCCAATTAAAAGGAGCATATAATTTACTATATCCTCTTTTAGGTAATGGCGTTGTTTCTCCTTCTCTTGGATACCAAAAATCTGTATAACCACCATCTTCTTTTTTGCCATTTTCAATTATTTCCTTTATAAGATATTTACCTTTAGCATCTTTTAAATTTAACCTGTTAGTTCCCTCAGACTCAGAACCATAGAGTACAACATTTACACCATCAGTAGTATCCGCCCAAAAATAGCCGCCTTGTCCAAATTTTAAACTTCTTAATAAATCTGCACTTAGCTTTTTAGCTTCTTCAACAGTAAGTTCTCCTGTTTTAGTCTTTTTATTTATTGCATCTATCATAGAAATTGCAATTTCTACTTCTTCCTTTATCTTTGCATCGTAGTCATCATTTAAAGCTTCCCTTTCAAAAGATAATAATTTATTAGTGATTTTAATGTTTTTATAAGTTATAGTACCACTTATAATTATTCCTGTAACAAAAACTATAAATAATGTTACTAAGGTTATCTTATAACTTATCTTTTTCATATTTCTATCCCCTCTAATCTAAATTTACTACAACACCAAAAATCATCAGCGTAAACGATTGCACTTCATCATTATAACAAAAATAAAGAAAAAATTTATTAAACCTTTAAATATGCCATGTAATTCTATTTATCACATATTATATCATATTATTTATTAAGATTGTAAAATTTTTAAACATTTTTTGAGAATGATTACAATAATCAGAATAATAGGAATAAATATATATTAATTGTTGGATAAGTATGAATATCTCCATCTTAAAGTAAAAATTATCACTTTAATTGCCTATATAATGCCATAAGCCCCTTCTAAAATTTCATTTAAATATATTACTAAATAGAAATTCTAAAAAAATAAATGTGTATTTATAGACAAACATGTAAAAAATTAGAGAAACTGCATTGTTACAAGTCCTCCAACTTTATAATTAACCACCTTTCTAGTAAAAAAATTATAATTATGAAATACTCTTCTTTTTTACAATTCTTGATTTAACCCATTATATATTTAGTACAATAACAATTGTTATTTAATAAGTACTATACCATGATTTTATATTTATATGAATATTTGTTAAAAGATGAATATTATATAATAGCTTTGTATTATCGTATAATTTTTTGTCACATTTTGACTATTTAGTCAACCCAATTAATGTTCATATATAAGTTTTATTTTTCTGCCTTTCCTATTACTCTGTGCCATAAATCTTTCTCCAAAAAACTTCCTTCTACACTTTCCTCCATATCCATAAACATCTTATAAGGAACAGAAAATGAAAGCATATCGGCTTCAACCATAGGACGTACTGTAATATCAATTAATCCCACTACTGCTCTTGGATTTTCCTTCTTAGATTCAGCATAGGGAATAAGGAAAATAGACTGGCATCCTGAGGAAAATGGTATCATAACATTTTCATACCCTGGTCTATAGTAATTTGCAAGTACCGTAAGGGCTGATAACTGATTAGGATTAACATAGAATATAATTAATTCAGGTTTTTCTTTAGCAGCATCAACTTGTGACAAAGGTTTAAAGATAACATACTGGTATGGAATATCAGTTATTGCTAAACACTTAACAAAGTCATCTCCTAATTCTGGATTTTTCATATATCCTTCTCCTTCAAATTTACCTTCCTTACCAACTGTTAAAAAATACTCGATTCCATTTGGATAATTAGGAAATTGCCCAAACCCAAATCCTACTTTACCACCATTACATGTTACAGTTTTACGTTCAAAAACTGAAGTTTTTCCCTTTGCTGCAGCAATAAATAATGGAATTGTGCAGCTTCTATGCCCTTCTTTCCCTTGAAGTGCTCCTTCAGGCTTTTCATTGCTAAGTAAGACTGCTACTGGTTCATAACTCAAGCTTAAACTTTTAACTAAAGAACTATCCATATCATTCTCACCACTTTCTTTTAAATACAATGCTATACATAAAACTTAGCTGCCATCACAACTAATATTATCTTTACTAAACCTTATGGTTTAATAAAACCATATGTATATGATCTTCCCATCTCCCATTTATTTTTAAATATTTGTATGCCAATCCCTCGTTATAAAATCCTAACTTTTCAACCACCCTTAAAGAACGCTTATTCTTAGGCATTATATTTGCTTCAATTCTATGCAATCCAAATTCATTAAACATAATTTCAATACCCTTTCGAATTGCCTCAGTTATATAACCTTTATTTACTTCTTCCTTGTCTAACTTGTAACCAAGATGGCAGGATAGAAAGGCCCCCATCACAATATTATTAAAACCAACAGAGCCTATTATTCTATCCTCATCATCTTTTTTGAAAATCCACAGTCTAAAAGATCTTTTATTTTCAATATCACATAACTCTTTATCTAATTGTTTCTCTTGATATTTATTCGTATAAAATTCTTCATTCTTAACTGTATCTAACTTTCTTATAAAAATACTGGGATTAAAAGATGTTTTTTTATAGCCTTAGAACTTCTCACATCTGAAGCTATGCCACCTATTGAGGTTTTCTTGTAACCATTGACAGCAAAGGATTTAAGTGCGTCATCTATAGTACTCCGAGAAAATATTTTTAGTAATGTATGGGTACACTTGGTATAACTATCCTTCATGTTATATAATTTTTGTAACTTAATATAAATATTAACTATAGGGGGATTTACATGAAAAATAAAAATTTAAGATTACTAAAATTAACTGAAACTGCATTATTTGCAGCCTTATGTTTTATATCTTTCACATTTATTCAAATTAAAATTCCAGTACCAGGAGCTGGTGCAACCTCCTTCCACGTAGGAAATGCTTTCTGTGTATTAGCTGCCTTAATTCTTGGAGGATGGTATGGAGGTTTAGCTGGAGCTATAGGAATGACCATAGCAGATATATTGGATCCTATATATATTTTATCAGCACCTAAAACCTTCCTATTAAAGCTATGTATTGGTTTAATAACAGGCTTAGTTGCTCATAATTACGCTAAGATAAATAATAGCAATGATAAAAGATATGTGTTTAAATGGGTACTTATTGCTTCAACTTGTGGATTAACCTTTAATGTTGTTTTTGATCCTATTATAGGGTACTTTTACAAACAATACATTTTAGGGCAGCCTCAGAAAGCAGCATCAATTCTAGCAAAGCTAAGTGCAGTGACTACCTTTGTTAATGCAATAGTATCTATAATATTAGTAACTCTGATTTATAATGCTTTAATGCCAGCTCTAAAAAAATCAGGGCTTTTAATATCAGAAGAAAAAAAGTAAATTTCTCCCTAATAAACTAGATTTATTTTGTAAATATTACGATTGTTGCAAACATAAATATTATACTATATAAATAATATTTACTTTCTACTAGTCTCTGTATATTATTATTTATAACACCATGTTTAAAATTGGTACAGATATAATTTAATTACCTTTTCAGTGCACATTGCTGATAACGGAATGTTAATAAAAATAAGAATAAAAAGCGAAATCTTATTCATTAGTTTAGTAAAGGTATATTTTTTGCGCATTAAAATTTTCTATTTTGAAGTTTATGCCAATTTCCCAACATCTTTAAATTGTTATGCTAATAATATTATATACCTATAAGAAATAAATACGAAACAATAATATATAAAAAATAAGAGAACTATACTAAATCTAAGTTTAGTTTAGTTCTCTCTTATTACTTTTTATCTTTAATTCTTTTTACCACATATTATGGTAAAATCTACTGTTATATTCTCTAAGCCAATATTAAAAGCTCTTTGAATTTTATCCTTTGAGGCATTCCATGACAATGGCGTCATTTTTATTAGTTGTTCAAGATATTCTTTGTCTAATTCTACAGTATATAGAATCTGCTGCTCATGTATCATATGGAAGTTATTATTAAAATGCCTCAAGACTTTCTCATTTGAATATTCTTGTTTATCCGTTTTACCATAGAATAATCCTCTTAATTCTTTAAGGTAACTGCTTCCTGGAACGACTTTAATAAGTATTCCTCTATCTGATATAATCCTGTTAAATTCAGAATAATTTGAAGGGGATAGAATGTTAAGTATCACATCAAATTTCTTATTCATAAATGGAGTTTTGGCTAAATCCCCAACACACCATATGTTATCTGGATATTCTTTTGAAGCAATTTTTATTCCTTCTTTGGAAATATCAATTCCTATACCATCAAATTTAATCCTACTCTTATCATTCAATTTATTAATAACTTGATTAAGGTGAGAGCCCTCACCACAACCAGCATCTAATATCATGCTTTTTTTACAGGATACATTACTTATATACCTTAATATTATTTCACTTACTTGCTCCACCATTGGCTCAAAAAAACTGTTTTTGCATACGATATTTCTTGATTTTAACATTTCTTTATCATACTGCGTTTTTACAGAATTCAGTAAAAAGTTCACATATCCAGTTTTAGATAAATCAAAACAATGATTCTTAGGACAAATTAAACTTTTCAAATTATAAAGATCCATTTTGTTGCCACATATAGGACATTTAAATAATCCAATATTTTCCTGGATTTTATTTTTACACATAAAAAATACACCTCATTCATTCGTAGTTTATAGGAAATGAAAAATGTACAGCGCAAATAAACTCAGCCAAAATGCCTTGGTTGAGGTTAGTTTTTGTTCCGTACTTCATTACCTTAAACGTCTGAATGAGATGCCCATATATATCCTCCGTAAAACATATTTTATTTATGACCATATTAAACTAATATAATCCATAATTATGATAGCATGTAACAAAATTTCTGTCAAAAATGTGAGTAATACAAGAGCATTACATATTAATTTAAATTGTCCAAGCCTTATTATACTATATAATGCTATTTTTCATTTCTATTATCATCTTTATAAGTCTTAATACGGCTGAATTGATTAGATTATGCATCTCTTTTAAATGCAAGAATACATTTTTATATTCTTCCGGCACCTTTCTGATCAATTTTTACTCTTCACCAAATTTAGATTCTATTAATTTAACTAAAGCATCTATAGCTTCATTTTCATCTGGTCCATCTGCAGTAATTGTAACTTCACTCCCACAAGCTATAGCTAAACTAAGTACACTTATTAAAGACTTTGCATTACCTTTGTTATTACCATTTTCTATGGTAATATTTGATTTAAAATTTGTTGCAATTTTAATAAATAAAGAAGCTGGTCTTGCATGTATGCCTGATTTATTAGTTATTGTTACACTTTTAGTTACCATATTAAATCCTCCTAAAATTTATATTAGTTAAAATTTTTGTACCATTTTTCTTTTATTATCAATGGTTAAACTTTCGTAGATAAAAACAATTCAATTTTTCTATTTTTAAACATATATATGTAAAAATTCTTTTTTCCTATAATTCTATGTCTTAGCATTTCAGTTACTTTATTGTCACAGATTTTTTCTATATCATTTCATAAACATCCTCATATTTAAAAAAAGCACTGGGGCCTGATCACCCCAGCAGGTTTTATCAACTTACTACAATTAATATATTCCATCTTTAATCTTGATAGAGCTGAGAACCTCTTAAAAAGATTTAAATGAAACTGTTAAACATTAATTTTTTTTAAAATATAGTTTACATGTTATATACTATTCTTATTTTGCTTTTCCTACACTTCCACAAACCTTAATTTTACTCATTACATATTGTTTTACTTTTTCTCTACCTTGAGCATTATACTTCTTCGGATCAATAGTTTCCGGATGTTCCTTCAGCACTGACTTTACACCATTTGAAAAGGAAATTCGTAAATCTGTTGCATAATTAACTTTGCAAATTCCTCTTTGAATACATTCCATAACGACATCATCCGGAACACCAGAAGTCCCATGAAGCACCAATGGAATGGAAACAACCTCTCTAATTTCGCTTAAACGCTCCATATCTAATTTAGGTATGCCTTTATATACACCATGAGCTGTACCTATTGCAACAGCCAAAGAATCTACACTGGTTTTCTCTACAAATATTTTTGCTTCCTTTGGATCTGTGTATGGATTCTCATATCCACCTTCTAAATCATCCTCTTTTCCTCCAACCTTTCCAAGCTCTGCTTCTACTGGTATCCCAGATGGATGACAAGCTTTTACAACCGATTTAGTTAACGCTATATTTTCTTCAAATGTTCTATGTGATCCGTCAATCATAATTGACGTATATCCAACCCTCAAAGCCTGCATAGCAAGTTCAAAACTGTTTCCGTGATCCAAGTGTATAACAACAGGAACACTGGCCTTTTCAGCTGCATTCTTTACAGTTGCATAAAAATATGACATATCAGCATACTTTACTGTAGACGGAGTTGTCTGCATAATGACTGGTGACTTTAATTCCTCAGCAGCTGCTACTACAGCCTGAACCATTTCCATATTTTCAACATTAAATGCTCCGATTGCATAACCACCTTTTTGTGCATCCAACAATAATTGTTTTGTTGTAACTAATGGCATAAGCCCACCTCTCTTTTCTACAATCTTCTGATATTTACATCATTAATAATTTTTCTACATATATCTGGATCAAAATCTCCAGTATTAGTTGACATTGCATTAGCTGTTGCAACAGCGATAGCATATCTCAAAATCTCATTTGATGGAATATTTCTTTCTAAGGCAACAGCAAAAGCACCTACCATAGAATCACCACACCCAACAGTATTCACGACCTCTACGACTGGAGGACTTCCAAGAAATACACCTTCTTTACAGACCATTAAAGCTCCGTCACTACCTAATGAAATAATTACATAAGGAATTCCAAAATCAAATATCTTTTTTGCATATCTAATTACATCTTCTATTCCTTTGATTTTTATATGAAATAACTGCTCTAGTTCATCCTTATTGGGTTTTACCATTGTTGGACAGGATTTAATTCCTCTCTTTAAAAGCTCACCGCTAGTATCTAAGAGTACATGTTTTCCCATTTTTTTTGCTATAAGAACCATCTGTGCATAAATATCTTTACTGACACCTTTAGGTATACTTCCCGAAATAGTAATAATACTGCTGTTTTTTATGATATTAGGAAATAACTCTATAAACTGACTTTCTTCTTCTGATGTTATTTCACAACCAGGTTCCAAATATTCTGTAGAACCATATTTCTTATCCAGAATATTAATACAGCTTCTAGTCTCTCCTTTTACATGCTTAAAATTATGTGGGATTCCATCAATGTCCAGCAATGCCTCCAAATACTTTCCATTAAATCCTCCAACAAAGCCAGTAGCTTGAACTTCTGAGCCACACAACTTCACAATCCTAGCAACATTTAAACCTTTACCTCCTGCAGAATTTCTGCAGGAAGCAACGCGCATAACCTTTCCATTTTCAATTATTCCATCCATGTAATATGCTTTATCAATAGATGCATTTAGAGTTACTGTCGTTATCATATCAATCACCTAGCCTTCGCTGTCAATTAATATCTTTCCCCTTGCAGCACCTGGTACCTTATACATTTGAAAAGCATCTGCAATACGACTTAAAGGAATTTTAGTAAAAATAAAGGATTCGTCAAACTTTAAATCACCTGTCTTGAAATAATGAGATACAAGCTTCCACTCAATGCCTGGAAAAGGAGCACTATAGGACATCCAAGAACCTGTTAATGTAAACTCTTTTCGATTCATATTCTCCCATTCTTTCACAGAAAAGCTTAGTTCTTTTGTTGGTGTTCCAATGAAGCATAAGTGTGCTTTATTAGCAGCCAGTTCAAATGCCATTTTCATAGTAATTGTATTTCCTGCAGTTTCAAAAACATAATCAAATCCTCTTCCACCAGTCAATTCCATTGCTCTTTCCATAAATCCTTCATCCAATGTATTTATTCCAGCAGTTGCTCCAAGGCGTTTTCCCAGCTCCAATCTCTCACTGGCAATATCAAATATTACAGTTTCCCTGGCTCCAAAAATTCTAGCCCATTGCATCACAAACATTCCTATTGTTCCACCACCTAGGATAGCAACAGTTTTCCCACCCTCGTAAGGGACACGCATAATTCCATGAAGTGCTACAGTAGCTGGTTCAAAGAATGCTCCCTGTTCAAAAGAAACATCATTATCAAATGGTATAGCATTTTTCTCAGGAACCACCACATATTCTGCAAAGCTACCAAATTGTCTAGATCCTATGAAGCTATATTGTTTGCACAGGGAATAATCTCCTTTCTGGCAATTTTCACACTTCATACATGGAACCAATGGTACACCAGCCACTCTATCCCCTACTTTCACAGAAGTAACTCCCTCTCCAATTTGTGCAACCGTACCAGAAAACTCATGACCTAATACATTTGGAAAGAAGTGACAAGCATCCCCATTAACTCTTGGTACGTCAGACCCACAAATTCCAGTATATTTTACTTTAATCAATACCTGACCTTTTCTAGGAATTGGCTTTTCTATCTCCTCATATCGGATATCATCTCTAGCATGTACTACTCCTGCCTTCATATCAACTCCCCCATTCAAATTATTCTTCTGCTGCTTTCAATACTTCTGCTCTCTTTTTAGAATGGTTAATTGTAAACAATAAACATATTACATATATAACAGCAATAACTACAGCTCCGATAACGTTTTCTTTAGTAAATATCTCCGTGTATATATAAGTAATCGGTGATCCACCTTGATCTAGCGCTGCCACTAAGTTTTTTCCATCTGTTGTACCAGTCGTTTTAGCCAATGCTGTCATCCATGGAATGGTCTGATTCGCAATCCAAATAGTCATGTACATAATAGCACTTCCGGATAACAGTGTTCTAAAGATATTACCTTTATGCACAGCAACTGCAATTGCAATAAAGAAGCTAATAGTAGCTAAATCTCCAAAAGGCAAAACTCTATTTCCAGGAACAATAATCGCAATTAATAAAGTCAGTGGGATAAATATTAATCCAGTTGTCACAACCTGAGCATCTCCTAAAAGAATTGCAGGATCCAATCCTATATAAAATTCTGAACTTCCAAACTTCTTAGTTAGAATTTCCTTTGCGCGTTCTGATAATGGCATTAAACCTTCCATAATGCATTTTACAGCTTTTGGCATCAAAACCATTACAGCTGACATATTTACCCCTAGAGGTAACGCTTCCTTAGGCGAATATCCAGCAAGAAACCCTATTACAGCTCCTAAAATTCCACCAATTACAATAGGCTCTCCTAGCACACCAACTTTTTCTTGTAAAGAATCTGCTGTTATATCAACATTTTTAACTCCAGGAATCTTATCTATAACTACATCTACCAAACAAGCAATGGGAGCCATATAAGCAGAAGTACCATGAGGCACTGTCAATCCATCTAGTTCAAAATAATCAGTCATCAAAGGTGCCCATAAATCTCCAAGCTTATATGCGATTGCTGCATGAAACACTACGCCTAGAATTCCAATCCAGTAACTTCCTGTAACAGCATAAGCAATAGCACCAGTAAAAGTCATATGCCATATGTTCCAGATATCAATATTTACAGTCTTAGTCATTTTTGCTAAAAGCATAAACAAATTTACCAAAATAGCAATAGGAATTGCTACAATAGCAATGTTAGACGCCCATGTCATAGGAGACGCTCCTGGCCATCCAATATCTACAACACTTAAAGATAGACCAAACTTCTCAGACATTGCTTGTGCTGCTGGTCCAAGTTGTGCATTCATCATATCAACAATTAAACCCATTCCTACAAATCCAACACCAATCATCAATCCTGAACGAATAGCTTTTCCTACTTTCACGCCAATGCAAATACTTATTATTGCAATTACTATTGGCAACATAACCGAAGCACCCATATCAACTATATACTGAATTACCTTTAACATATACCATACCCCCTATTACATTATTCTTGCTATATCAACCTTTAAGTACTTTTAAAATAGATGCCTCTGTTTTTTCTACACCTACACCTGATATAAATGGCATACCAGTAATAAGAGGCACTCCATAGTCTCTTTTTACCTTAGATGTGGTTACAATCAAATCAGCTCCTTCAAGGTTTGAATCGATTTCAGAAATTCTTATTTGACAGATTTCCACGTCAATACCATTCTTTTTGCACAATTCTACTATCTTATTAGCAGCAATTGTTGATGTTGCTACTGCTCCCCCACATGCTACAATTACTTTTTTTCTCATATCTCATTCTCCTTTTCTCTAATAATTTTTATAATTTCATTTTTATCTCTTACTTTTATAAGTTGATTAAGTACATCCTTATCCTGAATAATGGTGACAATTCTCTGTAATTGTTCAATATGATTATTAGGATTCGCAACAGCAATCATGAACACTAGTTGCACCTCAACCGTTTCATCATCTGTTCCCATTTGAAAAAATGTAACAGGTTCATTTAGAACTCCTATAGCAATGCCAGTTTTATTTACATGACTGACATCTGTATGAGGTATTGCTATTCCAACACCATTTACATCAATTCCTGTAGGAAAATTCTTTTCCCTAGAAATTAATGCATCTATATAGGATTCCTTTGCATAACCTTCTTTAACTAAAGCCCAACCTAACTTATGCATTACATCTTCATAAGATTTTGCACTCAGTTCGGTGAGAATAAGTGATTCTTTTAATTCTTCCCAAATCATTTTAATTTCCTCCAGTGTATTAGATCGATTATAAGCCGGCTTTATCTTTCTATATATATGGTAGCATGCCATTCTTACTAAAAACAGTCAAAAGTTCTACCAACGTTTTTACAAAGAAATAGAATGGTTAAAAATTTTTCTATATATTTTGAAAAAATTTTAACCATTCTTTTTTATTTTTCAATAGCATATTCATATCTTCTAATAATTTCAGCCGCTTCTTTTGGTGTTTTACATATGTGCAATTCTTTCTTAAACTGTTTATTTTTAAAAATATTAACTAAATTTAGAAATGCTTTCAAATGTGTTTTATGATCAACTGCACTGAGACAACAAACAAATTCCACTGGATCCATTTCTTCAATTCCAAAAGATACTGGATTTTTTAATCGAATTAGATTCATTCCTACTTTAATGCTCCCATATTCTGGTCCAGCATGAGGAACAGCAAAACCGCTTGAAAGCACAATATATGGACCATTCTCCTCAATATTCTTAATCATTGAATCAATATATCTTTCCTCGATATATCCAAGACGCAATATATTCTCTGCTGACTTATATACAGCTTCACGCCAATTCTTACATTCTACATCTAATTCTATATGATTATAAGGAAGTAGATGGTGCAGATAAGGTGAAAAAATTTCCGCATCTTTCTCTACAGACTTTTTAAAATAATCTCTCACTATCTTTTTTAACTCTTTTATTAAAATAGGTGCTTTCTCTGGAGCTTTATCATATATAACAGGTATAATTTCATCCATCAATCCTTTTGGTGTTATCTTATTTTCTTTCATACGTGAAGGTAAATGCCTTATCCTACGTAATTCATCAATTTTATTTCCAATTCTAATATAATCTTCATCTCTCAACATAGGTGAAACTACTACATGATCAAGTTTACAAGCTTTTAATGGAACTGTAGAAATAATAAAGTCTGCTTTTTCAGTTTCTAAGTTTTTTGCTTCATGAGAAGATATGATATCGACTATATGAAAATTAAAATGCCTTTTTAGTTTTTCTAAAAGTAGTTGAGATGTTCCAATTCCTGAATTGCAAGCAACAATAACATGAAATGCAATCTCTTTATTCTTTTTTCGTTCTATTGCAGCACATACATGAACCGCAATATATCCTATCTCAGCTTCAGTAATTTTCCTTCCTATATATTGTGTAAGTAAAGGCAGCTCTTTTCTTACAGCTTTTACTATTTCATAATTTTCCTTCATAATTTCGTCAACTATTGAATTTTCTAGATTTACAATAGGTACTGAAGCAAATACTGATTCCAAATGGTTTGACAAATTTTCAAAAAAATCATAATCTCCATTTAGGTTAATTCCAATCTCTTCTGAAACGTTTTCAATAAATTGCCTTGTAATAAACTGAATTTTTATAGCATTTTTATCTGAGGTACTTTGTTTCATATATCTAACCTTAGTTAATATTTCGCTTAAAAACCGTACTTCATCTTCTGTAGTATTAATATGACAATATTGAGAAATATATTTAAGAATGTCCTGTGCCATAAGATGCTTACTATTATTTTTTTCTCTTCTAACTTCAACATATTCTCCTTGCATATTGCGATTTATCATAATGCCCAAATAAAGCAGTACCTTCTGAAAAGAATCATCTGTAAGAAAACTCTTATGCACATGTTCCTGTTCATATATAATTTTTTGAATTATCATCTTACTTTCTGCCTGCACACTAATATATTTTTCTATCATTTCTCGTTCTACAATATCATTATTGGAATCAAATAGCCTCATTAAGAACAATCTTTTATCACTTTCTCTTCCCTCTACACGAAGTCCTTTATTCGGATGCGATAATACTTTTAAATTTCCTTTTTTTATAAATGCTTTAATCTCATCAAGATCACTAATAATAGTAGCGCGGCTAACAAACAAATTATCAGCAATCATAGAGAGTGTTATGTATCCCGTGGAATTAACAAGTAACGCAGATGCAACTCTCTTTCGTTCTTCTTTAGAAAGTTTATACTCATAAAAACTTTTTTCAGAAACAAACGATAAAATATCAACAAATTTATTATTCCTAGAAATACTTCCGCCTTTTTCTAATTTCAATTCAGCAAGTCCATGTTCTTTTAGAATTTCATTGATTGCATTCAAATCATTTCTAATAGTTCTCTGTGAAACCTGAAATTGTTTTGCTAAATCAGAAATATTTATGTTTTTTTCTAATTTACACAATTCTTGAATAATTGATATAATTCGCTTGTTCATTGACTCACCTCACACTTTCATATCAATTGCTTAACTGCATTAAATATTACATACCTTTTCATAGCATCCTCCACCCTATTCATGATATTCACGTTTTATATTCTATTCTAAATATACTATCACCAATATTTAGATAAAAGTATAATCTTTTTCATTAATTCTAGTAAAATTTTATACTATCGAAATAAGCATCTAAGAAAATTTTTAATAATTTCCTTTGCTTATTATCTAAAATAATATCAATACTTAGTGAGTAATTATTTATTTAATATTATAATGTCTTATTAATTCACTGAAATTTTAGTGAGCTAAATAGAAGTAGAGGATTAGAAGTACTTCCAATCCTTTTATGAGGTGAAATTAAACTATATTATTTGACTTCTTATGCTTTACAAATAAGAGATTAATTTTTGTTGATAAGGACTTAAGTTTTAAAGAACTAAAAACTACAATAGTTATTATTCCATACGATAAAATACATGGCACTGGATTAGTAAAAAATGAAAAAGTATTTGCTTTTACAGATGAATTAATACTATATACTAAGGCAAAGAAGTATGCTTTGAATTTAATCTTAAATTTAGCCATTGGCTTAATAAAATAACTATATTACAACTTAGTGTATTTATTTTGATACTATACTTTTATATTATTTTTCTCTAAATAATCCTCGTAAGTTATTTCTCCAATCTTCTTATAGCTTTTTACATTTAGAATCTTCTTTAACTTATCAGCTTCATTTCTAGGTCTCTGATATGTTATAGTAGCAAAATAGCCACCTTTTATTTTCGGTAATGCCTCTTGTAAAGCCTTTCTCATATAATTCTTAAGCTCTTTGTAAATTGGATTGCTTGTATCTAATCCTTCCTTTATAGTATTAAAAGGCGGTGCTTCTTTTAATATTTTTATATATGCATATCCTCTAAGTATATCATATTTTGAATCGCTACTAATATCCCATCCTGTCAATTCAGTTTTATCAGCACTAACAACTAATCTATCATTTACTTTAACATACCAGCCAGACTCATTATAATTAGGTATATCCTTCTTAATTATAATTTCCGCTGTATAATTTCTACAATCGATTGAATACTTTAATATTTCAGTCTCACTGTCCCTTGATGAAATAGTAATCCCTCTGCCATTTACAATAATTTTAATACCTCTTCTTATATCATTCTCATATGTCTTAGATATAGTATCTATTAAATTTTTAATAAACTGTTCATCGGAAAAACTATCTTTAGCTTCATCAGTTAGTTTATTAATTTCAATTTTTGTTCCAATTTTTTTATGATTATCATTTATTCCTGAATCTTTAAAAAGTATATTCCACTCTTTACTTTTACTCCACTCATCAACATCTAAAAATAAAGAAAAAAAATCTTCTCTTGTAGCTGATTCCACATAAATCATTTTTCCTATTTTAAAGAATGCCCTTTTCATACCAATACCATAATGTCCTATGGAGAATTGTCTTGTGTTTTTACCTTGGCTATTCCCAAATTTAAAAGCATAGCTTTTAGCTGACTCCTTTGAGATTCCATCACAATTATCTTCTATAATGAAGCATTTTTTATTTAATGTTAGTCTAATTTCAAATGTTGAAAAATCTCTATCTGACTTACGTGCAGCATCAATAGAATTATCAATTAAATCTAAAACAGTTCTGTCAAGTTTAATATCCCTTGTCAGTGCATTTATAAAAAACTCCTTAGTTGGTTCCATGTGAACAATTTCATTATTAATAATAATCACCTAAATTATATTGATTATATTATAATCTATTATTGTTTTAGCTATTTTATTACATCATTATATAAAAGACGCTATATTTTTTAATTTCAATAGTTTAGCAAGTCCTTTTATTCACATAAAATAAGTATAAAAATTTTTCAAATAAAAAGCTTGTCAGAAATTTTCTCTGGCAAGCTCAAAAATATTACTAGCTATTTATCTTTATTGGTTTTTCTAACATCAACAATGCTAGCAACCTCTTCTATGTAATCTATGTTTTTTAATAATCAATTTTAAAAATATAACTAGAAATAACATCTAACATATACTGCATTGCAATATGTGATAAAAACTGAGATATTATATTTCTTAAATTTTTTTATTACTTATATATAAATGATGCTTTATATAATCTGGAACCACATTTTTCCAAGCCCTCCTATCCAAATTATTTCTATTCCTTTTTATATAATATTTCTGCAATAGTTGGTAAAAACGTAGCCCTTCCTGAATACGACAAAATAATAGCTGCATGATTTTTGTTAGAAGCAACTGCGGTGCATCGTTGTTCATAAAAAGATTTAGAACAATTAATCATTCTATCAATTGACCGCATTTTATCTTTAAAGTTTTCTGCAACATTAATGTTATGTGCATGAGCATGTTTATTATATTATATTAATATTAGACTATTATCTTTATTTTCTAGAATATAAAACCTCAATGAATTCAAATAAATATTAAAAAGATTCTCCTATATGTTTCTCAAACCATTTGTCTACTTCTGAGCTAATTATTAAATACTCCATTCCTACAAACACACATGGAAAATCCTTTTGATGTATTATCTTATAAGCATTGTTATACCCAATGTTATATTTCTCTCTAAACTCTTTTATTGTTATATCTTTTTCTTCCTCATGTAGATATTTAAAAACATAATCATATCCTGAAACTTCAACTACATCAAATTTTATAATATTTATATTGTGGCCTACCAACCCTACCGTATTCTACAAATTTATCTACTTTATTCTCTCTTTGCATATATTCAAGATATCTTCTAACTGTTACTCTTGCTATACCTAATTTTTCTGCCAAATCCTCTGCTGTAAAATGTTCATAATTACTTTTTTCTATTTCATCCAATATAGCCCTATATGTATATTTATTAAGTCCCTTAACAAAATCATTTTCATCTTGAGCAATATTAGGACTAGACATTAATTTATCTAGTTCCTCTTGTTCAATCACATCATTGTCTTTAAATTGATTATGTCTCCCCTTAAATCGAATAAGTGATTCTTTAAATCTTTCAAAACTAAAAGGCTTTATAAGATAATCTACAACTCCATATCTAAAAGCCTCCTGTACTCTTTCAATTGTTTTATCTGCTGTAATTAAAATAATATCTATGTCTAACTCTTGTCCCCTTATCCACTTCAATAAATCAATCCCGTTTTCCTTAGGAAGATACACATCAAGTAATATTAAATCTGGCTTTTTAATCGATATAAATTTCTTTGCATCATTAAGATTAGAAACTGCTTTATATAAAATAAATCCTTCTATCTTTTTCAAAAACTTAGAATTTATCTCCATAACCATAGGGTCATCTTCAATAATCATTACATTAATCAAGCTTATCACTCCTTGTCATTGGTATTGTTATATTCCAAATGACGCCATTATTCACATCAAGTTTTATTATGCCATTAGATTCATCAATTATTTTCTTTACTATATACATTCCATAACCACGTTGCCCATCTTTTGTTGAAAAACCTCGTTCATATATTTTTTCTTTAAATTCAACAGAAATTCCACCACCATTATCCTTAACTATTATATTTAAAAATTCTTCATTTTGGACTATTTTTATATATATTAATCCAGTTCCATCATTTTTAACTTCATCTAAAGAATTTTCTATTAGATTGCCTAAAACCGATACAATTTCTTCAGATGTAATATTCTCTGGTAACTTTGTAAGTTTTGAATCTTCATCTATTTTTAGCTTAACTCTACACTCTTCAGCTTTGATATATTTTGATAATAATAAAGCTGATACAGAAGAGTCTTTTATATTCTGTGTTAAAATATTGCTTATATTGTTTCTACTTTTAGTTATATCTGAAATAAATTCAAGTACTTTATCATACTCTTCCAGCTGTATAAGCCCTGAAATAGTATGAAGCTTATTCATAAATTCATGATTTTGAGCTCTTAAAGACCATGCCATTTTTTTTACACCTGTAAGTTCTTCTGCCATTTTAGTTATCTCTGTTTTATCTCTGAAGCTAGTAATAGCTCCTATAACCCTTTCTTTATTCATCAAAGGAACTATATTAGTTATTATTATGGTGTTATTTATCCTCTGTTCTACCTCAAATTCCGGCTTACCTGTTTTTAACACATTCATAATACGTGTATCAGGAATAACCTCTTCTATGTTCTTCCCAGTAATATTCTCTTTTTTAATATTATCCTCAAAGTGTAAGATTTTTAATGCCGAATTACTTATAAGAGTGATTCTGCCCATATGATCAACTGATATTAACCCTTCATGAATAGTATTAAGAATTGCCATTTTTTCATTATAAAGCTTTGTTATTTCTTCAGGCTCCAATCCCATCAAAGTATTCTTTATGTTATTAGCTAATAAAACTGCTCCTATTATACCTGTCGTAAGCCCGACTAAACCAATCAAAATTATATACAAAACAGCTGTATACTTAGCCTTCTCAATGTCATTAGTAAGTGTACCTACGGCAACAAAGCCTATCTCTTTTTTATTTTCTTCATCATATATTGGAGCAAAGGCTCTAAGAGCCTTTCCGAGTGTTCCTGTAGCCTCAGAGATATATGCTTCTCCTTTTTGAATTGCTCTATACTGATCTCCTCCCACGAATTTTTTACCTATCATTTCATGGTTTGGATGAGAATATCTAATTTCATCACTGTCTGCTATAATTATATAGTCAACCAATTCTAAATTCTTAAGCTGCGTATTAACGTAGTAATCAATTTTTTGGTTTGGATCTCTAACCTTTAACTCATCTATTATCTCTCTAGAATGTGCTACCATTTCAGCTACATTCATAATATTAGTTCTGACCTTGTTTTCAATATTTCCAGTTGCCCATGAGATTACAAATAAAATAATTATAGATATAGAAACAAATACTACTGTAACAACCAATAATATAATCTTTGTTTGCAGCTTCATCGCTTTCTTCATATTTATCTCCTCAATCTTAATGCATACAAATTTAATTTAGTTTATATGTAAATGACTTAAAAAAACACGAAATAATAGAAAACCATGCATGCGTCTAGAAGAATTAATAGTAATAGATTTAATTCTATTATATACCATTTCCTCTACCATGTCCTCCATCTTTCCGTGTAGATTAATTATTGTTATAAATCGCAATTTATAAATCGCAATACTAAATGCAACACTTATTATTTTTAACCATAGTCTCAACCCTCCTGTGTACTGCCTTTATTTTCAATTTATATCACCCGGTGATTTGAAACTATGGCTTCAATTTTTCATATTATATTAAAATTTACAATCATTTTTATGATGTAATAGCTTTTTCGTTTTGTTATCTTTAAATTTAAATGCATAAGAAACAATAAATGGACAAATCAATGCAGATACTACACATGCTGCTGCAACTTGAGCAGTAGCTCTTGATGCTATGGCAGCAAATGCTGGGTCTAATGCTGCAACAACGCCTGGTGTAGCTACAGCATTTCCGGCAGTTGATCCTGTTCCTAATCCAATTCTTGGCTCTTCTTTAAATAATTTAAGAAGAATATATGGTCCTATTCCTGTAAATACAGATATTACACCTAATAATATACCAGGTCCTCCGGCATTTATAATAGTTCTAAGATCCATTCCTGCACCTAATGGAAATGAGAAAAATGGAATTAACAATAACTTACTACTTCCAAGAAAAGTCCTCATATCAGAATCAATATTTCCTAAAATCATTCCTACTGCTATTGGAATTATAACTGCAATAAGTGACTTAATAGGAACTTGTGCAAGTCCTGATGCACCTAATGCGACTAATGTAAAAAATGGACCATCTTTTAAAGAGAATAAAGCATAAGCACCTACATCTGTCTCATCTCCATACTCTGAAGCGAGTGATGCATATAACCCACCATTAGAATTTGTTAATGCAGCTATAATAGCTAATGGCGATAAACCCAATACTCCACCATACCCAAAAGCTTTTCCAACAAATATACCAATACCAGCACCTACAATAAACTTTCCTGCTATTAATATTGCACCCTTTTTTAGTGCCTTTGGTGCTAATTTAAAATTAATTTGTGAACCAATTAAGAACATAAAACAAGCTAAAATAGTTGTTGATGCTTTTGGGCCGAATAATGCTGTTGTAAAACCACCAATTTGTAAAAATTGTGGAAAAAATGTATTAACTAAAACTCCTAAGAAAAGCGGAACAATCATCATACCACCTGGAATTTTATCGATTGTTTTCTTAATTGGAATTTGCATTTATATCCCTCCATTTATTTTAGTCATATATTAAATTTGGTCATCGTTAAATAGATAACTTTATTGTTTTTATATTCTTGCTACTCCGCTTTTTCTTGCTGCTTTTTTTACAGCTTCAGCAACATTAACAGCTACATTTCTATCTAGCGCATTAGGAATTACATTATTCTCATTTAAGTTTTCATTTTTTATCATAGAAGCTATAGCATAAGCTGCCGCTATTTTCATTTCTTCATTAATTTCTCTTGCCCTAACATCCATAGCACCTCTAAATACTCCTGGGAATGCTAATACATTATTAACTTGGTTAGGAAAATCTGAGCGTCCAGTACCTATTACTCTTGCCCCTGCTTCTTTTGCTTCATCTGGCATTATTTCTGGAATCGGATTTGCCATAGCAAATAATATAGCATCTTTATTCATTGATCTCACCATATCTCGATTTACTATTCCAGGTACTGAAACTCCTATAAACACATCCGCACCTACTAATGCATCAGCTAAAGTTCCCCTAATATTATCTGGATTAGTTGCCTTTGCAAGTTCTTTTTTAGTTTCATCCACATTTTCTATTCCTCTGTAAAGAATACCAACTTTATCACATACAATTAGATTCTTTACTCCTGAGGCAAGTAATAATTTGGCTATAGCAGTTCCTGCAGCTCCTGCACCATTTACGACAACCTTTATATCTTGTATTTTTTTATTAACAACTTTTAAAGCATTTATTATTCCTGCAAGAACAACTATTGCAGTTCCATGTTGGTCATCGTGAAATACAGGTATATCAAGCTCTTTCCTTAACCTTTCTTCAATTTCGAAGCATCTTGGAGCTCCAATATCTTCTAGATTAATTCCACCAAAACTTGGGGCTATAAGTTTAACAGTCATAACGATTTCATTAACATCCTGAGTATCTAAACATATAGGAAATGCATCAACGTCTGCAAATTCTTTGAACAAAATAGACTTTCCTTCCATAACAGGTAATGCAGCTTTTGCGCCTATATTTCCTAGTCCTAGCACCGCTGAACCATCTGTAACTACGGCTACCATGTTTCCTTTTGAAGTGTATTTGTATACATTTTCTTCTATTTCGTAAATTCTTCTGCAAGGTTCTGCCACTCCAGGAGTGTAGGCAAGACTTAAATCGTCTTTTGTCTGTACCTTTACTTTTGATACTACACTTACCTTACCTGCATTTTTTTCATGAAGCTTTAAACTTTCTTCAAAATAATTCATTCAAACCCCTCCGATTTATTTTTATATAGAAATTAATAATTCCTTATTGCAAATAAATAATAATATAAAATATTGATTGTTTAAATATTTTGAATATTAAAAAAATATTATGTTCATAAAGAATACTTTGTTAATTCATTAACCAATCCTTTGTTATTTTTAGTAAATGATTGATGCAAAAACAAGGAATATCTAAAATAACTAAAAAGATTTAAGAAAAGTGTTTTTAAGAACGATACTTGAACTTTAGATGGGATAGAATTATGAGAAAAGCTTTAAAGTTACATCTTCAATTTTTTAACACAACACAAGCTATGTCACATTTAATAAAAAAAGGCTTTCCTAAACTTAGGAAAACCTTATAATTGGTGCACCCAACAGGATTCGAACCTGCGACCTCCGGATTCGAAGTCCGTAACTCTATCCAGCTGAGCTATGGATGCAAAAAATATAAATGGAGCGGGTAAGGGGAATCGAACCCCTGTGTTCAGCTTGGAAGGCTGACGTTCTACCATTGAACCATACCCGCATAAGTAATAAATATTTATTAAATTAATGGTGATCCACCGGGGAATCGAACCCCGGACAACTTGATTAAAAGTCAAGTGCTCTACCGACTGAGCTAGTGGATCATAATGGCTGGGATGGCAGGATTCGAACCTACGCATGTAGCAGTCAAAGTGCTATGCCTTACCGCTTGGCGACATCCCAATTTTTTAATGGGGTGAACGAAGGGACTCGAACCCTCGACAACCAGAACCACAATCTGGCGCTCTACCAACTGAACTACGTCCACCATAAACATTCCATTTTGGTGCGCCATCGGGGACTCGAACCCAGGGCCCACTGATTAAGAGTCAGTTGCTCTACCAACTGAGCTAATGGCGCATATTTGGCGCGTCTTAAGAGATTCGAACTCCTGACCCACGCCTTAGAAGGGCGTTGCTCTATCCAGCTGAGCTAAAGACGCATATTTGGAGCGGGTAAGGGGAATCGAACCCCTGTGTTCAGCTTGGAAGGCTGACGTTCTACCATTGAACCATACCCGCACATTCTGGAGCGGAAGACGAGATTCGAACTCGCGACGTTCACCTTGGCAAGGTGACGCTCTACCACTGAGCCACTCCCGCTCATTTTGGTCGGGGTAGCAGGGCTCGAACCCGCGGCCTCATGGTCCCAAACCACGCGCGCTACCATCTGCGCTATACCCCGAAAATTTACTTGTAATCTGTCGATTAAGCTTTGTAGTTTTAACTACTTGCCTTGGCGACATTGATTATTCTACACTATATTTAAATCCCAGTCAATACTTTTTTTTAACTTTTTTATATTAATTTATATTAAATATATGGATGGTCGTATTTCTGTATCTTCTATCTCTATAAAAGCAATGCTTCTTTGTCCATCTCTTGGTAAGGAAGCACTGCCTGGGTTTATAATCCATATACCATCTTCAAAATTTATTTCCGAAATATGAGTGTGACCAAATAAAGCTATATCTGCTCTCACTTCCTTTGCCCTATCTTTTAGATGCCATATGCCACTTTTTACATCATATTTATGTCCATGAGTCACTAAAACTCTGAATCCATTAATATTCTCTACTTTTTCAATAGGAGATCTTGTAGTAAAATCACAGTTTCCTCTCACACTTATGATTTTATTTTTATATATTTCTTTCAGTTCATCTATATCTGCTACGTTATCACCTAAATGTATTAATATATCTGCCTTTTCTACAATATTACCGACTTTCTTTATTATTGTACTATTCCTATGGGTATCACTAACTACAGCTATCAACATGATAACACCTCCTATAGATATTTCTTCAACTCTTCCTTTAGCTTTTCAAGTGCTCTTGCTCTATGACTTATAGAATTTTTTTCTTCCTCACTCATCTCAGCCATAGTCTTATTAAACTCTGGGACATAAAATAATGGATCATATCCAAAACCATTATCTCCTTTTTCCTTTTCAGTTATATATCCTTTTATCTCACCTTGTACATTTATAATTTTGTCCTTATCTATAATTAATTCCATAGCACAGATAAATTTACCGCTCCTCTTGCTAAATTCTACGCCCTTTAATTTTGAAAGCAACTTCTCATTATTCTTTTTATCATTTCCATGTTCCCCACTATAGCGGGCAGAATATACTCCAGGTTCCCCATTTAAAATATCAACAGCTAACCCCGAATCGTCTGCCAATACCATAGAATTCTCTACAACTTTATATATCTCACTTGCTTTTATATGTGCATTTTCCATAAATGTTGTTCCATTTTCTTCAACATCTATATTAATCCTCGCTTCTTTTAATGAAAGCACTTCTAGGGGAAATTCCCTTAATATCTGTTTAATTTCTTTTATCTTATGTTCATTATTACTTGCTACAATAAGTTTTCTCATATACTCTTCATCCCCCTGAACTTGTTTTAAATTTATTATAACTCTAATACTTTGAAAAGTTCATCACTTTCTGGTGGGTACACTAATTTTTTTTCATCCTTCTCTACTAAAACTTTACCTTCTTCCGTAATCTCCCCTATGACGACTGCATCTACCCCATTTTCCTTTAACCTTTTAACTAAATCACTACCATTTTTACAAGTAATAAGCATACTTCCTGAAGATATAAACCTCAGTGGATCAATAGAAAATAATTCACAAATCTTTTTGGTTATATTAGAAATTGGGAGTAAATTTTTATATATGGTAAATCCTACCTTACTTCCTTCTGCCACTTCCCACAAAGCCCCTAGTAAACCACCTTCAGTTATATCGTGCATAGAGTTAACTCCAAATTGTCCTGCTATTTTTCCTTCTTTAACAACACTTATTTTTTTAATATAATTCTTAGCTTCATCTATCTCTTCTTTAGTGAGTATATTCTTTATTTTGTCATAGTAGTCATTAACTAAAATATATGTACCTTCAAGGCATAACTGCTTTGTAACAATTATATCATCTCCCTTTTGAGCTCCCCTAGTTGATACAGCCTTTCCCGATTTTGTCTTGCCTATAGTTGTACACGAAACTACAATTCTATTTACTGCATCCGTAACCTCAGTATGCCCTCCTAACACTTCCATATTTAATACTTTACTCTCCTCATGTATTTCTTCCATTACTTTTTTAATCTCTTTTAATTCGGTTTTAGGAGGTACTAAAATAGTTACAAGTATACCTAAAGGTTCCACCCCGCAAGAGGCTATATCATTAGAATTTATATGTACAGCAAGCTTTCCTATATTGCCTTCAGCCCCTGTTATTGGATCTGTTGACATAACACATTCATATTCTCCAAAATTTATAACACAGCAATCCTCTCCAATGCCGCTTCTTATTCTTACATCTTTTCTTAAAGAACCTTTATTATTGGATATTATTTCATTTAAATCTTTCCAATCAAGTTTACCTATCTTCATGAAAATCTCCCCTTAAATTTAAAAAATTATCATCATTTATTATACATTCTCATATTATTTATATAAGGATTAATTTATGGTGGTGTAGATATGTTAAGATATATAGGACCCTTTCTGCGAATGAATAAGCTTAGCTTAGAACAAGTGGAAAGTCAATTATTCCACTTATCTAAGGAAAGTATAAAACAATTAGTATTTAATTCAAAATGTGGAATTATTTTAGATCCTAAAGAATCTAATCTAAAAAACATACCTAACATAGATATTAGCACAATAAACCTAAACTCTCCACTTTTATGTATATATAAGAAAGCTAATCCAAAATTAAAAAGTAAGAATAATAAACTTTATTGGGATGAAGATGACTTTAAAAAAGATATTAACATATCCAGCAACGGATATATGACCTTAGCTCTTTTAGAACTTGCAGATTACTATAAAAAGTTCAAAGATATAGATAAAAAAAAGTATGCTTTAAGCAATGCATATGTCGAACTAGCTAAGAAACAGTTGGAATTTTATGCTTCTAATCTTAGAAACTTAGAAGGAGTTTTTGTAGATAAAAAAGATTGTACTGATCCTTTAATTGGTAAGCTTAAAATCAAAGATAAGAACAAAGGTTTCAAGTTCTGGGAACAAGCTCTTCTCATGAATGCTTTTTATAAGTGCTCCACTTACTTAGAAGGAGAAGCTAAAGAATCATATAAAAATTTCTCTTTAGATATTCTAAATATGTTTTTGGAATTTAAAGATGAAATTTACGATATCTCTTTTGAAGATAGGTGCAATTTATGTCTAAATCTAAATATTTTTTATACCTACTCAAAAATAGAGGATGTTAAACCTCTTATTTTAGATGTATTTGATTTATTATATGAAGAATATAGTAATTCCTTATCAGACGATAAGATTCAGTATCTTTGCCTAATGTACTTAAATTCAGCTTTTCTTTTTAAACATACAAACATGTTCAAATTTAAAAGAATAAGCAACAAAATTAATGATATTTTAAAAAACCATTATGACAAAGACTTGTGTATGTTCATAAAAGCTACAGAATCTAAAGAAATAAAATTCTCCTGTGATGAAATCGTACTATATTTAATTTCTATGATCTATCAATACCACCTAGAGGATGATGTTGATGAAAAAATTATTACAGACGTATTTAAGTCGCAACTAATTGATTCTGGAATAGTATTAAGCTGGCCTGACATACCTACATTAGATGATGTTGAACATTATAAAGACTTTAGCTCAAAACCAGAAAATCTACTAGATGACCAATATTTTAAATTACCTACCATACCAACTCCTGAAATGAGTGAATTCGCACCTATATTTATTAAATATGTAGTTTATAATAAGGAAAAGCATACCTTTAAAGCCAGAAAATCTAGTTTTGATAGTAGAAAAAATCTTAATTTATTTTTCTTAATACTTTACACTTTGAGTAAAACCCCCTAAATAGGGGGTTATTTTAATTTTTCAGCATATATCTTTTTTAAAATTATATTTCCCCTTTTATTTATTTCTACACCATTTATATAAGCTTTTTTGCATAAAACAGTTTTATAAAATCCAATTGGTATACAAACCACATCCTCCATTAAAATTTTCTCAGCTTCTTTGAATCCCTTTATCATTTCATCATTATTATCCATAACTTTTGATCTTAATACATTATTATCAAATTCAGAATTCTTATATTGACTTATATTTTCAGATGAGTTACTAATCCATCTCTCTAAAAATGCATATGGAGAATCGTAATCTCCCATATAATTTGTAAGGAACATATCATAGTCCCCATTATATGTAATTTCTTTTAGTTCCTGATGGCTATATCCTTTAGCCGTAATCTTAATTCCTACATCTTTTAAACTTTTAACAATATGATCTGCTATTTTCTTATTAACATCATTGTTGTTACAATATACTAAGCTTATATTTTCTCCTTCATATTCGCTGTTATATAGCATATCTTTTATATCATTTGCACTTTTTTTAATATCCAATTCATCTTCTGTTCTATTCATTCCTTTAGTATTTGAAGGTATATAAAATGATGCTTTTTCTAAAACAGTGTTAAGTTCCTCTAAAATTTCTTCTTTGTTAATTGCATATTTTACTGCCTTTCTAAAGTTAGAATTAGATGCAATTTTATTTTTATCTAAGTTAAAGTTTAAGCTTATTCCTTCTCTATAAAATTCTTTAACTATTTTTTCATTTTGATTTATATTCTCTATTTCCCTAAAAGGAACATTGGTTAAAATATCAATATTATTATATTTATAGCTTGCTAAAGCAAAGGCAGCATTTTTTTCACTTCTTATATGAATTTTTGAAGCTTTTACATTTTCTTTATCCCAATATTTATTGTTTTTCTTAAGAGAAACTTCTCCATTTTCATATATATTGTCAATTATAAATGGTCCAGAATATTTTATCTTCTTATATTCTTTTTTCCATTGTCTTAAATTATAAAAATTCTCTTTTAATGATAGTGCAGGATTACTGATTATATCTAGAAAATAGCTACAGGGATAATTAAGCCTTATTTCCAATTCCTCATCACTTTTATTTGTAATTGCCACTCCATTAAAATCTATTTTCTTATCTGCATAATCTTTAGCTCCAAAAATACATTCAAGCTGCTTAGCATAAATATTATTTTCTTCTCTTAATATTCTGGCAAAAAACTCCACAAAATCCTTAGCAGTTATCTTGCTTCCATCACTCCATGCAGCATTTTCCCTTATTTTAAATGTGTAAGTTAATTTATCTTTTGATACTGTCCATTCTGAAGCTAAAGCAGGAATAATGTTGCCTTCTGAATCCACAGATACTAATCCTTCAAATAAAGCTAAGATTAGATCTTGCTGCCGTATGCTTCTACTGCTTAGCATTAATAAATCATCAGGAAGGCTTTCCATATTATATACTATATAATCTCGTTGATTTTGACTGTATACTTTTTTTTGTACGCATCCACAGCTTATACACATCATAATACTTAAACACACACATATAATCTTTTTCATTTTATTAATCACCATTTTATACAAGATATATCTTAATTATTGCCATATAATAAAAAAAATAAACAAAATATTGCTAATAAATACACATTAACAATACTTTGCTTATTACTTAGAAATACGTGTAAAATTCTTTCAATTAAAACATTATACCTTATTTAGTTCTTGTAATATGAGCCTATTAACTATTTTAGGATTGCTTCTTCCTCCTGTACTTTTCATCACCTGTCCTACAAAATATCCTAATATCTTAGTTTTACCATTCTTATATTGCTCAACGTTTTCTGGATCTTCCTCTAAAACCTTCCTTACTATTTTTAGTATTTCTTCTTCATCATTATTTTGAATTAACCCTTTTTCTTCAACTATAGCCTTAGGCATTTTCCCTCTATAAAACATTTCTTCTATAACTATTTTGCCTGCAGAATTAGAAATAGTTCCTTCATTTATGAGTTTAATAAGTTCTGCAAGATATGCTGGAGTAAACTTAACATTCTTAATTGAAATATTTTCTTTATTTATAAGTCTTGAAATATCCCCCATTATCCAGTTGGATGAAGCCTTTGCATCACAGCTTATCTTTGCTGTTTCCTCAAAAAAATCTGCTAAATCATTGCTGCTAGTAAGAATGGAAGCATCATATCTTGGAATATTAAATTCCCTTACAAATCTTTCTTCTTTTTCATGAGGTAGTTCTGGAATAGTTTTTCTGATTTCATCTATCCATTCCTCTGAAATATTTATAGCCATCAAATCTCCTTCTGGAAAATATCTATAGTCGTTGGCTTCTTCCTTACTTCTCATTGATACAGTTATATTATTATCTTCATCCCAGCGCCTCGTTTCTTGCTTTAAATTCTCTCCTTTCTCTATTATTGATATTTGCCTTTTGTACTCATATTCTAAAGCCTTTTCTAATGCTTTAAAAGAATTCATATTTTTTATCTCACATTTAACTCCAAAATCACTACTTCCCTTTTTTCTCACTGATATATTGGCATCGCACCTTAAGGATCCTTCCTCCATTTTGCAGTCTGAAACTCCAATAGCTTGAAGTATACCTCTTAATCTTGTAAGATATAAAACCGCCTCTCTTGGACTTCTCATATCAGGTTTTGATACAATCTCAATAAGAGGAGTTCCTGCTCTGTTAAAATCTATTAAAGTTCCTTCATCAGTATGAATAAGTTTTCCCGCGTCTTCTTCTATATGTATTCTTTCTATTTCTATTTTTTTCTTTTCTCCACTAACTGGTTCTATTTCTATATATCCATTTTCACATAATGGATAATACATCTGAGTTATTTGATAATTTTTAGGAGCATCTGGATAAAAATAATTTTTTCTGTCCATTCTAGTGGACTTATTTATTGTGCAATTAAATGCTAGTCCTGCCTTTATTCCATACTCCACAACCTTTTTATTTATTTTAGGAAGAGCCCCAGGAAGTCCTAGACATATAGGACATACTTGAGTATTTGGCTTTTTTCCAAATTCTGTGGCACATCCACAAAATGCCTTAGTTTTAGTTGAAAGTTCCGAATGAACTTCAAGGCCTATAATAGCTTCAAATTCCATGTTCTCACCTTCCTTTTTATATATTTGGAATTTTCTTATGCCACTGTGTTGATTGTTCATAGCTATAAGCTATATTAAAAAGATTGTCCTCTTTAAAATAATCTCCTATAATCTGAAGCCCAACTGGAAGATTTTTTACAAATCCACAAGGAACCGATATAGCAGGAAGTCCTGCTAAATTTATAGGTACTGTGTATATATCCGCACTATACATAGCCATTATATCCTTACTCTTCTCATTAAAATCAAAAGCAATTGTTGGAGATGTTGGAGAAATTACAGCATGAAACTCTTTAAAAACCTTCTTAAAATCTTCTTTTATAAGCTGTCTTACTTTCAACGCTTTTCTATAATAAGCATCATAATATCCTTTTGATAGTACGTAAGTTCCAAGCATTATTCTCCTTTTAACCTCTTCTCCAAAGCCTTCACTTCTCGATTTTATGTATAGTTCTTCTAAAGTTTTAGCATCTTTTGTCCTAAATCCATATCTCACTCCATCAAATCTAGCAAGGTTAGAGGAAGCTTCAGCGCTGGATATTATATAATAATCTGCAAGAGAATACTCTATAAAGGGAAGAGAACATTCCCTAATTTCTGCTCCATTATCTTGTAATACTCCTAAAGCTTCTCTTATTGCTGACGTTACTTCTTCTTGTAGGTTTCCACAAAATAATTCTTTAGGCACACCAATTTTCTTTCCCTTTAAATTCTTGCTTAAACTTTGGATATAGTTAGGCACTGGTATGTTGGCACTTGTGGAATCTCTCCTATCGAATCCTGATATTACTTCTGTCAATAAAGCGCAGTCCTCTACATCTGCTCCAAAGGTTCCTACTTGATCTAAAGTTGATCCAAAAGCTGTAAGACCATATCTCGACACCCTACCATAGGTAGGTTTAAGCCCTACGACACCACAAAAAGCTGCAGGCTGCCTTACAGAACCTCCAGTATCACTGCCCAAAGCTAAAGGTACCTCTCTACTTGCTACTGCAGCTGCTGACCCTCCTGAGGAACCCCCTGGAACCTTTCTTAAATCCCATGGGTTCTTAGTCTTCTTAAATGCGCTGTTTTCAGTAGACGACCCCATTCCAAACTCATCCATATTAAGCTTTCCTAAAATTATTCCATGTTTTTCTTTTATCTTAGATACAACATAAGCATCATATGGCGCAATATAATTTTCCAGCATTTTTGATGCACAAGTATTTTTCATATTCTTAACGCTTATATTATCTTTAATTCCAACAGGGATTCCCCAAAGTCCTTCAAGTTCTTCTCCGCTGGCTATTTTTTTGTCTAATTCCTTTGCTTTAACTAAAGCCTTTTCTTCATCTATATATAACCATGCTTCTAACTTACCTTCTACTTTACTTATTCTTTCTATAAAAGTCCCTACAACTTCTTCTACTTTAATTTCTTTATTTTTTATCATATCTCTAAGTTCATGGGCCTTCATCTTATAAATTTCCATTTTTTCACCCCTTGTTAATTTATCACTCTAGGTACTAAAATGTATTCATTTTTGCTCTTTGGAGCATTCTCTATAACTTTTTCAATATGTAAAGATATCTCAACTTCATCATCTCTAAAATTATTTTCAATATAATAAGGATTCTCGGTTTCTTCTATGTTATCAGTATGTAATTCATTAAGTTTTTCCATATATTTTAATATCTGTTCTAAATCTTTTATTATCTTTTCCTCTTCCTTTTCTCCAAAGTTAAGATTAGAAAGCTTTGCTATAAGCTCTACATCTCGTTTTGAAATTGACATATGAATTTCCCCTTCTTTCCTTATATAAAAAGGAGCTATAGACATAACTTTTTTCTACAGCTCCTTTTAGCTTTTAATTGCTTATTCTATAACTCTTTCTCAAAAATTTAAAGTTCTAACTTTCAATTTTAATATATTTCCATAACCATGAAAATAATAGTGCAAAATCCCATTGCCATACAAAGAATAGAGTTTATCCATTCTTTTGTTTTTAGTTCAAGCTGCTTAATGCTCCACAGGAACATTGTTATAATTGTGCTGACTTGAAATATATAATAATTATTGAAATAATCCATATTTATAAACCTGCAGGTGGAAAGCATAGTAAGTATTAGACATAGACTCGTAATCGCTACAAATATCCACGCCAATATACTTATAAACTTTTTCATTTTTCTTCCCCCCTATTTCGTATCATACTCATTAATTGAGCATTTGTTTAAATTCATCTTCATTGATAATTTTAACTCCAAGTTGAACAGCCTTATCGTATTTAGATCCTGGGTCTTTTCCAACCAAAACATAATCTGTTTTTCTGCTTACGCTGCTGGATACCTTAGCTCCCAAAGATTCTAATTTTTCCTTTATTTCACTTCTTGTAAAGCTTTCTAAAGAGCCTGTAACAACTACGGTTTTTCCATTAAAGATATTATCCTCTATGTTCTCTTCTTCAAAGTAAGGCTTTACTCCTAAGCTTAAAAGTTCTTCTATGCTATCTAATATTTTCTTATCCTTAAAGAATTCAATTATACTTTTTGCAACTATATCTCCTATATCTTCAACTAAAATGAGTTCTTCAAAACCAGCTTCTATTAGCCTATGCAAAGATTTAAACTTCTTTGCCAAATCTGTACTTGTTTTCTTTCCTACATTAGGAATTCCAAGAGAATATATAAATGAAGCTAAATCACAATTCTTGCTTTTTTCAATAGCATCTATCAGATTTTGAGCTTTTTTCTCTCCAAATCTCTCTAACCTCATTAAGTCTTCCTTTTTGATTCTATATAAATCTGGTATAGATTTTATATCTAATTGCTCAAATAATTGCTCTGCTGTCTTTTCGCTAAAACCAGCTATATTCATAGCTTCCCTACTTCCAAAATGAACAATAGATTTAACCAGCTGAGGCTTACAGGAAAGAGTGTTTTCACAAAAATAATGAACACCTTCCTGTACAAGTTCACTTCCACAATAAGGACAAACTTTAGGTGCTACTATTTCTTGTGCATCTTCTTTTTCTTCTGCTACTCCCATGATCTCAGGAATTACATCATTAGAACGTCTTACAAATACTCTGCTTCCTATTTTAACACCTTTTCTTTTTATATCATCCATATTATTTAGTGTAGCTCTTTTTACTGTAACTCCTCCTATATCTATAGGTTCTAACAAAGCTGTAGGTGTAACTCTTCCGCTTCTTCCTACATTCCATTCTACATCTAAAAGCTTTGTGGTAGCTTCTTGTGCTTCAAACTTGTATGCTAATGCCCACTTTGGAAATTTTACTGTATACCCTAAAAGCTGTCTAGTAAAAATATCATCTACAGCTATGACAATTCCATCAATTTCATAATTTAAATCTTCTCTTATTTCTTCTATATATTTGATTTCCCTTTCTATTTCCTCTACTGTTGTACATTCTCTTATATAATCATCCATAGGAAAACCTTTTTCTTTTATAAAATTAAGCATTTCAGTATATGTCTTAAAAGGTGTTCCTTCATTGTATCCTACATCATAGAAAAAGGCAGATAAATTTCTTCTTGCTGTTTCCTTTACATTTAGATTTCTAAGAGCACCTGCTGCCCCATTTCTTAAGTTTTTAAGAGGAACCTCCGCTACTTTATTATATTCCTCAAAGGCTTCTTTTGTCATTATAGCTTCTCCATGAACCTCTATCACAGCATCGTTTTCAATTTTTAAGGGAACAGTCTTTATAGTTTTAACTTGAGCTGTAATATCTTCTCCAACTTCTCCAGTTCCTCGAGTAGCAGCAGTAACCAATATTCCATCTTCGTTATATGTACAATTTATAGTAAGTCCATCAAATTTTTTAGTTATGATATATTTTAAAGGCGGTAACTTTTTGTCATGAGTTCTATTATATTCATCTACCACCTTCATATTTTTATTGTGCCACTCTCTTAACTCTCCTAAATTTTGAGCCTTTCCAAGGCTCCAAAGCTTTGCCTTATGTGTATACTTTTTAAATTGGGATAAAATCACATCCCCAACTCTTTGAGTAGGGGAATAGGGAAGTACTATTCCAGTTTCCTTCTCAAGTCTTACTAATTCATCATACTTTTCATCATATTCTTTATCGGATACACTTGGATTATCTAAGGTGTAATATTCATAAGCCAGCCTATTAAGTTCATCTACCAGCTCATGAATTCTTTGTCCTTTATTTTCCACACCTTCCACCTCTCTTCTGTTTTAATAGCCAGTAATCAGATCAATATTTATATAAGCTTAATCGGCGCCATACTAAACATAAGGTGTTTAATTCCCATATTGTCAAAGGCTACAGTAATCTTTACATCATTAGCTGTTTTAGATGCACTAACTATAGTTCCTATCCCAAACTTATCATGCTTAACCTTTCTTCCAGGAGTTATTTCGTCTAATTTTATATCTTCCACAGCTTTTTTTCTATTTTCACCTAGCCCTTGTAATAAACTGCTATCACTCAACATTGAATTTATCTTTTCTTCTGCCTTTCTGGTTCCAAAACTTGGTGAAGAATAAGAATTAAATCCCCCTCCACCAAAGGCTCCATTTAAAACTCCTCTGCTAGTTGTTTTACTTTCAAAATTCATGTTCCTTTCCGATACCAATTCTTTTAACTCTGGAGATATCTCACTTAAGAAATCTGATTCCGAATAAGCTACAGTTCTCCCAAATACATTTCTCGTACTTGCTGAAGTCATATATAACTTTTCTTTGGCTCTAGTTATACCAACATAGCATAGTCTTCTTGATTCTTCCATCTCAGAAAAGTTTTCCAATGACTGCAACCCTGGAAAAATTCCGTTTTCCATACCTACCATAAAAACTACTGGAAACTCTAAACCTTTAGCACTGTGCAAAGTCATCATTACCGTAGTATCTGCATTTTCATCATAGTTGTCTACATCAGACACCAATGTAATTTTCTCTAAAAAAGCAGAAAGTGACTTATCTTCTGAAGTATTTTCAAAATCTACTGCTGCTGATACTAATTCTTTTATGTTTTCGATTCTGCTCATATCCTCTATATCATTAGATTCTCTTAAAGCCTTTAGATAGCCTGTACTCTCCAGTATTTCTTCTATAAGCTTTGAAACACTAACTTTATCTTTTGTCCTATTAAAACTGTTTATAAGGCTTGTAAATTTATTTACAGCAGTTATAGTTCTTTTAGTAATTCCAGGTATGCTTTCAATGTCAAGCATCACACTATACATGCATTCATCCATATAATTTGCATATTCCTGTATCTTATCAATAGTTGCCGCACCTATACCCCTCTTTGGTACATTTATTATTCTTCTCAAGCTTATATCATCTTGAAGATTATTTATAAATTTTAGATATGCTGTTATATCCTTTATTTCTTTTCTATCGTAGAACTTTAATCCTCCTAAAATTCTATATGGAATATTTCTCTTCATAAAGACATCTTCAAATACTCTAGACTGAGCATTTGTTCTATAAAGAATAGCAAAATCTCTATAGCTTCTATTTTCCTTTTCCATGATTCTATTTATTTCATTTGCTATAAAGTTTCCTTCATCTATATCTGAATAGGCTCTATATATTTTTATTTTCTCTCCGCTTTCATTTTCAGTTCTAAGAACTTTACTCTTTCTTTGTGAATTATTCTTTATAACTGCATTAGCAGCATTTAATATATTAGCCTTTGATCTATAATTTTGTTCAAGCTTAACTACTTTAGCCTCTGGATAGTCTTTTTCAAACTCTAAAATATTCTTAATATCTGCACCTCTCCATTGATAAATGCAATTATGGACAACTACATCATTTGCTATATATTGTCTTAATTCTGGAATGCTTAAATCATATACAATTCCTTCATAATCTTCGCAGCTTATTTCTGATATAATATCCTCTTCAATCTTTCCATTACAGTATGTAGCTATACTCATGCCTGGTCTTAAACTTCCAAAAGGCATAAAATAATATAATTTATCTTGGACAAACTTTGCTTTTCTAATAATACTTAATCCATCTACTCTTGAGCAAAGCTTTCTTCCTAGAGCTTCCGCTTCATCATATATGCGTTTTTCCATTTCCATTATCCAAGTGTTTTCTTTATCATGTCTTGTATTAAATCCATCTTCTAAAAGATTCTTCTTTTCATCCTCATTAAAAGTTGTAAAACTAACTTTATGGCAATAATATCCTTTATCCTCAGAGTTTTTACTTGAAAAATAATCTATGTTTATAATTTTTCTTGAAGCTTCTCCATTTGTCACTGCACTACTAAAATAATGTGGATAATCCTTAAATAGATATAAATCCTCCATTAATTTTTCAGCAGCACTATAGGTATCTATTTTCTTAAATAACTTGTCAATATATTCTTGATCCGCAGCTGAAATTCCATCTTTATCCCTAAAAACAGCAGTAGGTATACCATACTTAACAGAGTAATATTGCTCATAGTAACTTGCTTCTGATTTTGTTTCACATGTCTTTATTATCCATATTTTATCGGCTTCTTCCATGTTAAGTATTACTGCTAGTCCGTTATCAGACTCGTCTTTATATATATTTCTAACTCTTTGATTTTGACCTATTCTATATCCCACTCCTGATTTATACATTAAATATACATAATGAAGATCTTCATCTATATTAAAAGACGTAAAAGTAATATGATTAGGTGTAGCTGAAATCTCTCTTCCACCCTTAGTTTTAACCCTAATCATGGTGCCTTTATATTCCTTTTTTAGCACTTTCTCTACTGTACTTTTAGTAACCTCTCCATTGCCCGCAGCACTATATATTTGCTGACCTTCTAGCACGTCCTCAATCTTTACTATTCCATTATCAGTATGTATTAGAGAGCCACCTGGAAGACATTGATCATCGTCTCCAACTACAAATATATTTTTATGAGCTGAAGCTAACATCTTAACTAACTCATATTGAGCCTTATTGGTATCTTGATACTCGTCTACCATTATGTATTTAAATTTATTTTGATAAAACTCTAAAACTTCTGGATTCTTTTTAAAAAGTTCTACTGTCTTATAGATTAAATCATCAAAATCCAAGGCATTATTGCTCTTAAGCTTTTTTTGATATAAAAGATAAACATCCGCTATTTTATTTTTTCTAAAATCCCTTTCGTTTAATTTCTTATATTCTTCTGGAGAAATCAAATTATCCTTTTGCTCACTTATTTTATTTATTATTTCTTTTTCACTTATGTCTTTATCGTTTATATTAAGCTCTTTCATGCACTGTTTTATTAAAGTTTTTTGGTCAGAAGAATCATATATAGCAAAGTTTTTACTATATCCAAGCTTATCTATTTCTCGTCTTAATATTCTAACACAAGAAGAGTGAAAAGTTGATACCCACATATTATCTATGTCGCACTTAACAAGTCCTCTGATTCTATCTTTCATTTCTTCTGCAGCTTTATTTGTAAATGTTATAGCTAATATATTATATTGAGGAATTCCTAAATCCTGTATCATATGAGCTATTCTATAGGTTAAAACTCTTGTCTTTCCTGAACCAGCACCTGCTAAAACAAGCACAGGTCCTTCTATAGTCACAGCTGCTTCGTATTGCTCTTTGTTTAATAGCGACTTCAAATCCATATAATCCCTCCTTATGACTTTATATGTATTACTTCCAACCAATTCTATCTAGTACTAAATTATATCCATCACTTCCGTAATTTAAACATCTATTTACTCTACTTATTGTAGCCGTACTTGCACCTGTACTCCCTGCTATCTCTGCATAGGTTTTCTTTTGTTTTAACATTTTTGCTACCTGAAGCCTCTGCTCTACTGCTTTTAACTCGTTAATGGTAAATATGTCTTCGAAAAATCTATAACATTCCTCTCTTGTCTTTAAAGATAAAATAGCATCACATAAATAATCCATTTCCAAGCTTTCTAATTTTGATTTATATTCTGACATGAAATTTCACTCCTATTTTTATTAACCTATTTGAGCATACTTAGATTTTAACATTTTAAAGTAGTTTTCTCCATATTTATTTACACATCTCTCTATTTTAATACTTAAGATTTACATATTCAACATTGTAAAAATTAGATGTTGTGGATTCATAAGGAAAGATTTTAAAACATCTAGAAATCAATTTGAATGGACAACCTCATTAATAAAATAGTGAATAAAATATTTCTTCATCCGCAAAATATGAAATAAAAATTTCATTTTTATATTATAACCTTATTTTATATGCTTTTATACTCAAAAAAATAATCTACATATAATAAAAAAACACTATCTCCGGAGATAGTGTTTTTTTATTATTTAGGGCAAGTTCAGTCCTGGGGCTGGACTGACTTAAATAAAAAGGGGGCTATTCATTCTTTTTATTTTTCCCTTACAAAAGCTATTATATTAAATAAAGAAAAAAAATGCAAGTCATTTTGCAGAATTAATTATAAATAAACTATTACAAAGGTAATTATCTTTTACATCCCTTTAAATTCATTGTTCCAGGTATTGCATTCTACTAAATTATCTCTCTTTTATCATGCGTAACTCTTCTTTCGACAATTCTCTATATTGTCCTTCTTCTAATCTCTCATCTAATACTAGATTTCCCATTTTTATTCTTTTTAAATATAATACATTTTTATTTCTAGCTTCAAACATTCTTTTTACTTGATGGAATTTTCCTTCCTGTATGGTAATATTCACTTCTGAACCATGCTCATCTGAAGCTATAATTTCTAATCTTGCAGGCAAACATTTATATCCATCATCTAGTACAATTCCTTTTTCAAAAGCTTTAACATCATTTTCATCCACTGGTTTATCTATTTGTGCATAGTAAACCTTATCTACATGCCATTTTGGAGATGTAAGCCTATGGTTTAATTCCCCATCATTTGTTATAAGTAGCAGTCCTTCTGTGTCTTTATCTAATCTTCCCACAGGAAAAGGATTAAAAACTGCAAGTTCTGGTTCAAGTAAATCTATTACAGTTTCATCATAATTGTCAAAGGTAGCCGAAACCACTCCTGCTGGCTTATTCATCATGATATAAATATATTTCCTATAATTAATCTCTTCACCTGATACTTTTATCTCATCCTTTTCTGGATTCACCTTTACATCACTGCTCTTTACAACTTCTCCATTAACTTCAACTATACCGCTTTTAACAAGAGCTTTTATTTCTTTTCTCGATCCATATCCTAAATTAGACAAAATCTTATCTAGTCTTTCCATATGATTCACTCCTTATTTATATTATCCTAAACTATTCTATCAGATTTTATGTGTTATTTCAGACAAAAAGAAGTATCTGTTAGTGTTAAGCTCTATTTAACAAATCTATCTTAGTTTATAAAATTAATACACAAGAACATACATGATAAAAAATTACTGATCTAGGTATTAGTATGACACTGCAAGGTAAAGAAATTTTTAGAAAATATCAATTTAAAAGATACACCTAAATCTAAAATTATTATGGAAAATGCATAAGTAAAACCGAGTAAGTTGATACATCCTCATCAATTTACTCGGTTTTTTTGATTTATACAAACAATTGCAGAAATATTAGAGCTTCTTTGCGTAGTGAAGCTTTCCTAAATGTAAATCTAATATGGAAGGTTCAATATTAAAGATTGTCACAATTTAGTTCTATTGTGCAGCGGCCACTTCACTGAGCAATTTTTCATTAACTTTTATTTCTATCATGCAGTAATCTTCATATGATACATTTTTATGACTATTCTTAGCTAAAACCAGTACTTTATATATCCCTTTTGAAAATGGAATGAATGTATAATAATCTTTTTTACTGTATCTTTGTACTAAATTCCATTCTTCTTTTTCCATTAAATAAAACTCATAAATTATATCTTTTCCTCCACAGCTTTCTGCTGTAACTGTAATTGGTTCATTGTGATAGAATTCTATTCTGTCACACTTTAGAATGGTATTTGTTATTGGAGGAGCTTCATTAACTATTAAACTTATTTGTTTTGTACTATCAAATTCTTTCTTACTCTTTTCATTTTTAGCATATACTTTAACTATATATCTTCCACTACATTTTGGAGTAAGTATATATTTTTTCTTTTTCACATATTCTGTTTCCTCTACCTTATGATCATTTATGCTAAGTACATATTTTAATAGGGTATTTGATGTATCTCTAGTTATAGTGTTTAATACAATTTGATCTCCAACTAAGTAATACTCTCTAGGTTCCATTAATACATAATCTATCTTTGCAGGTATGTATTCATAACAATGTATAGAAACTATATGGTGTGCATCAAACTCTTTATCTGAATATTTATCTTTTACCCTTATTTCAATTTCAAATCTTCCCTCTTCTTCTGGAGTAAAATTAATACAGCTGCATTCCCTATAACCAATAGATTCAATTTCTTTCTTATCTTTTTTAATTATAAACTTATACAGCGGCTTTATACCTCCATCTGCTATTGTTTTAACATTTATAGTTTCACCTATCAGCACATTTTCTCTCTTATTTACGATTACATCTTTTATTTTTATTGGTTCCCGAGGTACTTCATCTATATCAAATTCAAACTCATCACAAGCCTCATATTTTTCTTTAGAAGAAATGTCCTTTACCCATAAGCTTATCTTATAATGCCCCTCCTGTTTTGGATCCCATACATATGTATCGCTTCTTATATAGCCACTGTCATAATTTTTGCTTCCTTCTATTATAAATCTATATCTAAGATCCTTTCCTCCCCTTGCTACTGCCTTTAGAGTAATTTTTTGAGTCACTATTTGAGGAGAGCTTAAATCACTAGTAAAACTTTCAATAACTACAGGTTCATAAGGCTTAACCTTATAATGGATTATAGCTCTATCATCATATTCATTGTTAGAATACATATCTTTAGCTTCACATAATAACCTATAACTTCCACTGCATTTTTCTGTATAAGATACTATCTTTTTAGTAGAGTAATCCTGTATACACTTTGCTTGTCCATCTTCACTTATCTTTATAAACTTGTATAGTATAGTTCTGCTGTCATCACACTTTGATTCAACTTCAAATAAAAGTTCTTCATCTACTAATAAAGAGGGACTAAGGCATTTGAAATTGGTAATTTCCAACTTTGAAAGACCTACTACTTCAAATTCCACCTTCATTGCATCTTCAAACTTCTTATCTGAATCCAAAGATTTGCACTGTATCAAAATTTCATACTTTCCTGGGGAATTGGCTCTCCATGAAAAACTACTTTCAGTGCAATAATCTTTTGCAAGCACCCATCTTTCATTCTCTTTTATCAAATATCTAAACATTACAAATTCATTTTTTGCTTCTACCTTTACAGTAACCTTTTCTCCTACAGATATACGCTCTTTATCTATATATATATTTGATATAAGCTTTTCACTAAAATCTCCTACAGATATAATTTTCCTTGATACGTAATCAAATGCTTTAGTACTATCTTCCTTCTTAGCTTGTACCATCAGAATATAATTTCCTTGATTTTTAGGTTTCCATATAACCTTTTTTTCTTTTCCGAAATCTTTTAGGGTTTCCCAGGTTCCATCAAATCCCGCAATGAACTTATATAATAAATTTTCTTCAGGCTCACTTAAAATATCTATAATCATCTCTACACTATCTTCTTGCACAGATTCCACGTTGCATCCTATAATGATTTCATTCATACCATACAACCCCCCTCAATAACATAATCGAAACAAATGGCCCAATAATTTATTTCTAAATTTAAGTATTAAGGCACAAATAGATTAAATTTTCCTAATATAAATATTATACTATAGTTCCATATTTTGTAAAAGAATATTTTAATAGCTTTCTTAATATAATAATATTTATTGATTTTTATTAATCTTTTGACTTGATATTCTTTAAGATTTATAATTAGAATGTTACAACCTATTTATGTATCAGGAGGTAATTTATGTATAAAATAAAAGCTCATGTTTTAGGATTTAGAAAAATTCTAATAAGCTTTCCTGATCCTAGAGACATTGATATAAAAAAGCTATTTGTAAAAAATGGTGATAATTCTCTAATCATAGATAATTATACTGCAAAAAGCGAAAATTCCTTTTTAATATTTTTGAATAAAGATATCAATATAAAATTCTATTGCTATGTATATTATGAGGACAATAAGATTAAAGCAAGTTATAATAGGCTATTTTCAAGCTCCGAATTTAATGATAGGTTTTACTACGATGGAGATTTAGGCGTTTCCTATAATAAAAATTTTTCTACATTTAATATATGGTCTCCTGCAGCCAAATCAATTTCTCTTCTTTTATATGAAAATGGAGATATAAATATCCCTGAAAAACCAATAGAGAAAAGTCTTAATGAATCTAATGGGCTTTGGAGCATAACTATAAAAGGTGATCTAAAAAATTACTTCTACACTTATAAAGTGCATGTATATGATTCTATAAATGAAGTTGTGGATCCATATGCTAAAGCCGTAGGAATAAATGGTCTCAGAGGAGCTATCATAGATTTAAAAGAAACGAATCCTTTAAATTGGGATAAAGACTTTTCACCATCACTAAAGCATTATACTGATGCCATAATATACGAAATAAGCATTAGGGATATATCCATGAATAAAAATAGCGGAATAACTTACAAGGGTAAATTTTTAGGTTTAACTGAAGATAATACTTTTTCAAATAAAGGTATCTCTACTGGATTATCTCACATAAAGGAATTAGGTGTAACCCACGTTCAGATTATGCCCTTTTTTGATTTTAGCTACATTAGCACAGATGAGAAGAATCCTAAAAAATATAATTGGGGATATGATCCCCAAAACTATAATGTACCAGAAGGAAGTTATTCCACTAACCCTTATGACCCTAAATGCAGAATTATAGAGTTAAAAAAAATGATACAACATCTTCATAATAATAATCTCAGCGTGAACATGGATGTAGTTTATAATCATATGTATAATAATACGGACAATAACTTTGAAAAAATATTTCCCGGATACTATTTCAGATTTAATGAAGATGAAAGTTTTTCTAATGGAAGCAGCTGTGGAAATGATACTGCTTCTGAACACAGCATGATGAGAAAATTCATTGTTGATTCCGCTCTATATTGGGCAAAAGAATACCATATAGACGGCTTTAGATTTGATTTAATGGGATTACACGATATTGATACTATGAAAGCTGTTAAAGAAGCTTTAAGTAAATTAAATAAATCCATAATGATATATGGTGAAGGGTGGGAATTAAACACTACCCTACCTGAAAATATAAAAGCCACACAAGCTAATGCAAGAAAGATTCCTGAAATTGGATTCTTCAATGATACTATAAGAGATACCATAAAGGGAAATGTGTTTCTAAAAAAAGACAGAGGCTTTATAAACGGCAAAGAAAACTTAGAGGACATTATAAAGGGTTGTGTTACTGCATGCACTATTTCTACACACAACTTTAAACCTATATATGTTTCTCCTAATCAAGCTATAAACTATGTATCTTGCCACGATAATAATACTCTTTGGGATAAGCTTCAGCTTAGTAATCCCGAGTATACCGAGGATGAAAAAAAGCATATGGTTAAGCTGGCAAACGGAATAATTCTAACCAGTCAAGGTGTTGCCTTTCTCCATTCTGGAGTGGAATTTTGTAGAACAAAGCAAGGAATTGAAGACAGCGTTAAAGCTTCTGATGAAGTAAATAATCTTGATTATGATAGAAAGTTTGAATTCTTAGATGTGTTTAATTACTATAAAGGATTAATAAAACTAAGAAAAGAACATCCTGCTTTTAGAATGCACTCAGTTGAAGATATAAAAAATAATCTAGAATTTATAGAAAATACCCATAAAAATACTGTGGCTTTCTTACTTAAAAATCACGCTAACAATGATATTTGGGAAAATATACTAGTTATATACAATGCAAACAGAATTTCAACATCAATTAATATTCCTAAAAACACTTGGCACCAAGTCGTAGACAAATATACTGCTGGTACCACACCTTTTAAAACTATTTACTCTAATAAAATAGATGTAGATGGCATATCATTGAATGTGTTTTATTCAAGCTAAAAGATATAAGAAAAGTGCGCAGCATTTTTCTTATATCGAAGATCATACAGAAAACTTGCATTTAGGAAAGCTTCACTTCTCCGTTATATTTTGCCTTATGTCTTTCAGGAATATAGTAAATGCATACATATAAAACCGCGGAAAGCACTATTCCTCCAATAACATCAATTAAAGAATGCTGCTTTATAAATACAGTGGATGCGCATATAAGAATCATAACTAATGATGACAAAATCTTTATACTCTTTCTTTCTATAAATAATGAACTTTCACAAATTGCAATATTTACTCCAATAGAATTTATAACATGTATACTTGGAAAAACATTTGTTGATGAATCTACAGAATAAATAAATCCTACAACTACTGAAAATACATCCTTATCCTTTAGAATAGGCCTCATATTCTGCCAATTAGGAAATAATATAAATATAACATAACTGACGCTCATACCAAAAAAAATAAACTTAAATAGTTTTATAAAATCTTTTCTAGATTTTAATCCAAAATACACAAAACCAATTGCCATATACACAAACCAGAACATATAAGGCACTATAAAAAACTTTATAAATGGTATATAATCATCATATTTTGAATGAATTATATACTTAGGTGTTATGAATTTTTCACAAAAACAAAATACAAGTATTAGTGGGACAAATAAAAGTAAATATAAAAAATGCATATTTCCCTTTATGAATCTTCTTATGTAATTCACTACAGTCCACCTCATCAATAATAAATCAATAATATTATATGAGCAACTTTAATAATTTGCTTTTTTAATAAGCTTTAAAATGTTTTTATATAGTCTTTCATCATCTTCCTCCGTCCTTTTTTTAGGGTTAAATGTCTTCCCTCCACCTCTTCTTACTTTTAAAGATAAATGTCTTTCAAATAATAGTCTATCTATATTCTCATTATCATAGATATATCCCTTAGGGCTTATTGCATAAGCTTTTTTTCCAAGTGCCATAGCAGCTACGCCGTAATCTTGTGTGACGATAATATCTCCACTTTTTGCTTCATTAGCTATCCTCATATCTACACTTTGAAATCCGCTGTCTACAATTTTTACTGTGCTGTACTCACTAGTTATAACATGATTTATATCACAATACATTATTACGTCTACTTTATTTTCTTTAGCTGCCTTTTCAATAACTTCTCTTCCAGGACAGGCATCTGCATCAACTATTATCCTCATCTCTCTTTCCCTCCTTAATAAACTTATTTTAACACATATGTAACTTGAATTATAAATTATTTGAATAATAATTAAATAACTTATTAATTTTTATACCGTATATATTTATATATGAATATTCAAGAAAATTATTCCGCCGAACCCAATTGAGTCCAATTTATATAATAAGGAGGTATATTTATGAATAAACAAAAACTTTTTTCTATTTTATTAGCATCTTCTCTTATTTCTCCTTTTGCACAACAAGCGCTTGCTGCAACTTCCTACGAAAGCGCTAGTAACATAAAAGTTGTATCCTCATCTAGTGATAAAATATCATCTAATGAAGATATAAATGTAGCTATCTCTAAGGAAGCTGCTATTTTAAAAGGAAAAGCTATTTTAAAAAAGTATTTTAACATTGATGTTAACGAAAAGGATTTTAAATTTAACATCAACCTAGAACCTTATGTAATCAGCGCAATTAAAGAAACCAAATCTTATGTATGGAATATGTACTGGCAAAATTCATCTTTTAAAGGTGATACAACCATAAGTTTATGTTTAGACGGCAACAGTGGAAAATTAATTTCCATGAATAAAAACAGCTATAACAATGCCAATCAAAAATCAATTCCAACTCTATCTATAGATGAAGCTAAACGTATCGCTCAAGAGGCTATTAAAAAAATAAATCCTGAGGAATTAAAAACTTTAAAGTTAGGAACCGACAGATGGTTTTCAAATAGAGATAATTCTTCAAATTACAGCTTTAATTTTGTTAGATTTATAAATGATGCTTATTATGAAAATGATAGTATATATATAAATGTAGATGGGGTTACAGGAGAGATCACATCTTATCATTACAATTGGAATAATTCCTTAGTATTTCCTAACAGCGATGGCTCTATATCTTTAGATGAAGCAAAAACTATTTTTAAGAATAACACAAATATGACCTTAAAATATAAACTCTTTAAAAATAAATATGAATATCAAAACGCAAATAATAAGAAAAATATAAAACTTGTATATGAACCTACTTTAAAAAATGGCTTTATAATAGATGCAAAAACAGGAAATCCAATAACCTTAAGTGAAACTCCAACTTCTAAAGTAGAAACTATAAATCTTAACAAAAAAGAGCTTGATGAGATATACAAAAAATATAAAAAGCTTGAAAATAAGAAAGAGGCTCTAAAAAAAGAAGAAGCTTTAAATATCATGTCTAATGTAATTAACAGCATATATGGTAAAGGATATACTATAGGGGATTTAAGGTACAAAGAGGATAACAGTTCTCTTAATACTAATTCAGCTAAAGTATGGTCTGCTCCTTTTACAAAGAAAATAGACGTTAAAGATAAAAATGGACAAACAGCAAATACCCTAATAAAACAAGGATTTATATCAATTAATGCCTTAAATGGTCAAATACTATCTATTTATAATTATACACCTTATGAATATAAAGAAAGTTTTACTCCAAAATTAACCTGGAAAGAAGGTTATTATAAATCTTTAGAGTTTATAGAACAATACTATAAAGATAAAATTAAGGATATAGAATATAACTTGACTCATACAGAATTGATTTACAGTGAAAAACCTGATTCAACAGAACCTGAGAGATTTTATAGATATTCATTTGTAAGAAAGGTAAATGATATACCTTATGAAAATGATAATATTTATATAGAATTTAATGCAGAGACTGGTGAAGTATCTAACATGAATCTATCTTGGGATGACAGCATAGAATTTCCTAAACCTGATTCAAGCATAGATGTCTCAAAGGCTAAAACTATTTACTACAATAAATATACGCCTTTACTAAAATATATAATTGTAAACACAAGCTCTGATCCAAAAACACCAAAGAACGAATTAAAATTGACTTATTCCTTAGATGCAACTAACATTTTTATTGATGCCCTTGATAGTAAAATACTAAACGACTATGATGGTGAGGAAATTAAATTTGATATTTCAGATTTTCTAAATGAAATAAAAGGAAGTAAAGCTGAAAAAGAAATAAGTATATTAGCCTATAAAGGTTTAATAGATACAAAGGATTTTAAATTAAAAAGACAAGTTAAATATATGGATTTAATAAAAAACCTAGTTGATGCCCTTGGTTATACTCCTTATATAGTAAACGCTAATGAAAATTCAATGATAGATTCTAATAAAAAAGACTCTGCCGTTGATTCAAATCAAAATGGTCTTTCTACAGAGGATTATTTAACTATGGCAAAATACTATGGAATAATAGAAGATAAAGATTTAGAAAACTTTGATATAAATGCTCCTGTATCTAGAGAAGAAATGTGTAAGGCTTTAATAAAGTTCCTTAAATATGAAAATATAGCTAATTGCCTAGATATATTTACTCTTAACTGCGATGATGCTAATGATGTAGATAAAAATAATCTTGGATACGTTACTCTAGCTAAAGGACTTAATTTAATAGAGTTAGAAGATAATAAAATAAATCCTAAGAAAACAGCTACATCAGAAGATCTTGCTCTTGGACTCTTTAGAGCACTGCAAAATAAAGAGGTAAGCACTAATTTCTATCCTGTGTATAAATAATATAATTGACAATTTACAATTTCTAGCTAATAATGTTTTTCTAATGTAAAACTAAAAACAAGTCAATCATTACATCAAACTACTGTAGTGGTTGACTTGTTTTATAAAATTAAGCTTATCTTAATTTTATTTTATTCATCATTAATTTTTAATTGTGAGCTTTATTTAAGCTTTGCTTCTATTTCTGCCTTCATGTCTTCATATCCAGGCTTTCCAAGAAGAGCAAACATATTTTTCTTATAAGCTTCAACTCCAGGTTGATTGAATGGATTAACTCCTAGTAAGTATCCACTCATTCCGCAAGCTTTTTCAAAGAAATATACTAAATATCCAAAATAATAAGGAGTTAATTCTGGAATATTTACAATCATATTAGGAACTCCACCATCATTGTGAGCTACTACTGTTCCTCTAAATGCCTGCTTATTTACAAAATCCATATCTTTTCCTTGAAGGAAGTTTAATCCGTCAAGATTATCCTCACTTGATCCTATAATAACTGACTTTCTTGGCTTTTCAACATTAAGATGTGTTTCCATTAAGTTTCTTAAACCATCTTGGATATATTGTCCCATAGAATGTAAATCTGTTGAAAAATCTGCTGCTGCAGGGAATATACCTTTATTATCTTTTCCTTCACTTTCTCCAAATAACTGCTTCCACCATTCACCCATGTAGTGAAGAGATGGTTCAAAGTTAACTATCATTTCAATAGTTTTTCCTTTATTATATAAGGCATTTCTTGCAGCTGCGTATCTGTATGCGGCATTGCTCTTCAAATCTGGAGTGTTGTACTCTTTGCTAGCATCTTGAGCACCTCTCATCATCTCATCTATATCTATTCCTGCTGCTGCTATTGGAAGTAGTCCAACTGCTGTTAGAACTGAGTATCTTCCTCCTACATCATCTGGAATTACAAAAGTTTCATAACCTTCAGCTTCTGCTAAAGTTCTAAGTGCTCCCTTTGCTTTATCTGTTGTAGCAAAAATTCTTTCTTTTGCTCCTTCTTTTCCATACTTCTTTTCCAATAAATCCTTAAATATTCTAAAAGCTATAGCAGGTTCTGTAGTAGTTCCTGATTTTGATATAACATTAACTGAAAAATCCATATCTTTTACTGTTTCTATTAACTCTGCCATATACGTAGAACTAATATTATTTCCAGCAAAGAATATTAGTGGGGCTTTTCTGTTTTCTTTTGAAATAATATTATAAAAAGTATGATTTAACATTTCAATAGCAGCTCTAGCTCCTAAGTATGAGCCACCTATTCCTATAACAACAAGAGCATCTGAATTTGCTCTTATCTTTTCAGCTGCTTTTTTTATTCTTGCAAATTCTTCTTTATCGTAATTATTTGGTAAGTCAACCCACCCTAAAAAGTCGCTTCCTGCACCTGTTTTGTTATGCAACATATCATGAGCTGCATTTACCATAGGTTGAAACTGCTCTATTTCATGATCATTTAAGTAAGGCTTAGTCTTTGATAAATCTAAACTTATACCCATGGACATAAATTGACCCTCCCTTATTAATAAAATAGTTATATTTTTCTTCACGAAAATTTTAATTCATTTGTTAAATAAATTCAAGTAACAGCACAAACGTTTGTTACGTTTACATACTTTAAAATCACCTTATTAATACATTCATACTACTCACTTACTATTCCCATTTATTTTAATCTCTCCTTCAACAAATTATTACTATCATATATTACCATAATTTACTAAAATAAGAAAGTATCTATTCTTACATCCTCTGTATTGAAAACGATATATAATCAATGTATACTAAAAATATATGTTTTTTTGCTTTGGAGGAAATTAATTTTATGAAAAAAATATTTTATATATTGACTGTACTTATATTCATGTTTTCTTTAAATGGATGTGGTATAAAGCAAACATTAAAAAATAACAATTCTTCTGTTTCTAATGCTGAAAAGAAAAGTAACTCTATTGAATCCAATGACAAATCAGCTGATTCATCGCCTAAAACTGAAATAATTGCTTTAAAATACAATGATAAGGGTATTCCTGTTATTATGTATCACTCAATAAAATATGAAAAGGATAATCCAGTTAGAATTCCTAAAGAAGATTTTGAAGCTCAGATGAAATATTTAAAAGACAATGGTTATAGTACTTTAACTTTAGATGAACTATATGATTTTATGGAGAAAAATGTTCCTGTTCCAGAAAAGTCTATAGTTCTTACATTTGATGATGGTTATAAGGATAACTACGAAACAGCTTATCCAATATTAAAAAAATATGGATTCAAAGCTACTGTTTTTGTTATATCCAGCTATATAGGTAAAGATGAATATTTAACTACTTCTCAAATAAAAGAATTAGATAAAAACGGATTTGATGTTGAAAGCCACACTGCAAATCACGAAGATTTAAGTACTCTTTCTTATGAAAAACAGCTTGCAACCCTTAAAAGTTCAAAAGAAACCCTTGAAAAGCTTTTAAACAAAGAGATTAAATATTTAGCTTATCCTTATGGAAAACTTAACGAAAATACTATAAAGGCTGTAAAAAATGCTGGATATAAATTAGCCTTTACCACAGACGGAAGATGGTCTGATAAATCAGATGGACTCTTAACTTTGGATAGAGTTTTTATAAGCAGTTTTCATAACCTAGATACATTTATATACAGGATAACCACTCCTGATTATGACTTTAATAAAATTGTAAAATCTCCACCTACTCTTGAAGATAAATACAGTAAAGCTTACGCTGCATTTTTCGATCATAAATATGAAGAAGCAATAAAAATATCAGATGAGATTATAAAGGAAAATCCTAATTTTTTTAAAGCTTACAATATAAAAGGCATAAGTCAATGTTTTTCTAATAATTTTGAAGAAGGCATGAAGAATATAGATAAAGCCTTAAGCATAAATCCAAGCTATGGATATGGAAGATTTAATAAGGCTCTAGCATATGAGTTATACGGATATTATGATGAAGCTCTAAGCTGGTACGATAAAGCTTTAGAAATTGAAAAATATGTATGGAGTTATTATGGTAAAGCCAGCATATATGGAAGACGTGGAGATGTTGCTAATACCGTTAAATACTTAAAAATAGCTATAGATATGCAGGAAAGTGTAAAAGAAGAGGCTAAAAAAGAAAGAGATTTTGATAATGTGAGAAATAGCAAAGAATTTATAGAATTAGTTAAATAAAAATGAAAGTACCCCAAATAATATGGGTACTTTCATTTTTATTATTTCATTATTATTTTTTATTAACACGAAGTAATCGTCCAATAGCATTGCATGTTCTAATTAGATTTTCTTTTCCATTAGCTAAAGCCTTATCTAAAGTCTCTACACCTTGTAAAATAGAGAAAAAAGCATCAAATCCATACTCATATAAAACATCTACATCTCTACCTATATTTCCAGCTACAGCAATTACTGGAACATCAAATTCTTTAGCTACTTTTGCAACACCATACGGAGTTTTTCCAAAACGAGTTTGTGCATCTATGCTGCCTTCTCCTGTAATAACATAATCTGCATCTTTCATCTTTTCTCTTAAGTTAGAATACTCAATAACTATATCAATTCCTCTCTTTAATTCACAAGGAAGGAATGCTAAAAGCCCTGCTCCTAACCCACCAGCAGCTCCAGCTCCTGGGATGTTTTCTACATCTTTTCCTAAACTCTCACGAATGCACTTAGCAAAATGCTTTAAATTATTGTCTAACTCTTCTACCATTTCCGGTGTAGCTCCCTTTTGAGGCCCAAAAATATATGAAGCTCCTGTTGGACCTGTTAAAGGGTTATCAACATCACATGCAACAATGATCTTAACATTTTGCAACCTCTTATCTAAACCTGATATGTCGATTTTAGCCAATTGTCTTAATGCACCACCACCAAATCCAATTTGGTTGCCATGCTTGTCCAACAATTTACCACCTAGAGCTTGAATCATTCCAGCTCCACCATCATTGGTTGCACTTCCTCCAATACCAATGATAATTGTATCAATATTTTTTTCTAATGCTTTTTTTATTAATTCTCCTGTTCCAAAAGTTGTGGTATACAAAGGATTTCTTTTTTCCTTTGGTACAAGTCCAATTCCACTTGCACTGGCCATTTCAATAACCGCAGTCTTTCTATCTCCTAAAACTCCAAAAGAAGCATTCACTGGATTACCCAATGGGTCTGATACAACTTCTGAAAACATCTCTCCATTTGTAGCATCTACAAGAGATCTTGTTGTTCCTTCCCCTCCATCTGCCATAGGAACCTTTGTAAATGTTGCTGTAGGAAAAGACATCTTTAGTCCATCCTCTATTGCATCACACGCTTCTTTTGCAGTCATACTTTCTTTAAATGAATCTGGTGCTATTACGAATTTCATAAGTTTCCTCCTTAGAGAATAATTCCATATATAATTGAAGATACTAAAGTGAGTGTAAGTCCTACTAATGACTCATAAGGCATAATTTTTAATCTATCCTTAATATCCATATTTACGCTACCGCCAGTTGCATGGAAGAAACTTCCGTGTGGTAAATGATCTAATACTGTAGCTCCTGAATGAATCATAGCTGCTGCATTTAGTCCTGGCATACCAAGTTCTACTAAAGTTGGACCAAATACTTGGCTTCCTACAGTAGTTCCTGAAGTTGTAGATGCGGTTGCTGCTGACATAAGAATACCTGCTAATGGTGCAAGTAAGAATTCTGGAGCACCTGTTGCAGTTAAGAAATTAATCAATACATCTTTCAACTGTGAATTAGCAATTATGCCTGAAATAGTTCCTGTACCAATTAATAATATAGCAACTCCTGTCATTTTTCCTAATCCAACTGTACAATAAGAATTAAAGTTTTTAATTTTTCCCATCATTAAACATCCTATAATTCCTCCTACCGGTAAAGCAATCATAGGATCAATCACTATTCCCGCAATTGGTCTAAGTGATAATAAAATTATAGCAACTAAAGGTCCTAAAATAGAAGCGAAGAAACTTGGTTTCTCATTATTATTTTCTTCTGTAATATCAGAATTTAATACCTGTACTCCCTTATTAGAAAGTTTCTGAGCTATAATAATTGTTACAATAATACCAAATATCGCTGGAATAATACCTGCTGTCATAACAGATGTTAAAGGTATGCTAAATGCATCTGATGCTGCAATAGCATTTGGGTTTGGTGATATAATATTTCCAGACTTTCCACCACCGACCATAGCTAGTAAAATAGCCGATTTAGATATATTCGCCTTTTTAGCTATTGACATAGCTATTGGTGCTACTGTTATTACAGCTACATCTATGAAAACTCCAACTGCTGTTAATATACATGTAGAAAGCACAATAGCAAAAATAGCTTTCTTATCTCCTAACTTACTAATAATTGTTTCTGCTATTTTGCTAGCAGCTCCTGACTCAATCAATACTCCTGCTAGCACTCCTGCTGCCAATATTCTCAATATGGCTGATGCCATTCCTTGGGTTCCCTGTACCATTAGAGCAACTGTATCTACTAAGCTAGCCCCGCCAGTCAAACCTCCTATAACTGCTCCTAACATAAGAGAGTATGCTGGATTTACCTTTTTAATAATTAGGACAATAGCTACTGCTAGTCCTATAATTGCGCCTAATGCTGTCACTGTTACGTCCATAAATATACCTCTCTTTCTAAAAGAATATATTTTATGGACTTATTATACCGATACATAATAACCGTTTTCAATGTTACCTATACCAAATTTCGTCTAAATTCTACGCTAATAATTTATTATAGAATCCATATCATTATGTTCTATAATGAGAAATGCTATTTTAAGTATCACAAAATCATGATAACGCCTCATATCAAAACCAGTTTTTTTATATAATTTGTCTAATTTGTATTGAAGAGTATTTTTATGAATAAATAACTTTTCAGAAATTTTTTGTATTGAGCCATTATATTTTTCATAATATTTAATTATTTCCTCATATTTTATAATTTCTTTTGGTGAAAGGTTTTGTAAAACCTTTGTAACATACTTTTTAGCAGTAACCTTATCAATCATGTCAATAATAATCTCTATATCCATATTATTGAAATATAAAATCTCTTTCTCATCATCTTTCTCAATCCACTTTAAAGCATCTAAGGCTTCCATATATGAATTTTTTATATCTGCAGCATTATATTTTATTTGACCTATACCGAATTTAACTTTATATCCATACTTTAAATTAATTATTTCTTTAATTTTCTTAATTATAGAATCTATTAGCGTATCATTCTTCCCAAACAAAAGTAAAATAATCATAGATTGATAAATCATAATAAGGCTTCGTTTGTCATCTATACTATTTTTAAATATGTGAAATATCCTTTTTTCCTCTTCCAAGCTATATTCATCATCATATACAATCTTTGAAACTATTATTAATCCACCCTCTTTTTCTAATAATTCTTCAATATTTCTATAATCAAAAACAGTTCTAACTTCCATTTCATTATTAAAGAGAATATTCTCTAGCATTAATCGCTGCTGCTCAATTTCCTTGTTTTCTAATTCCTTCATAGAAAATTCTATAATTAAAATCTCCGTCATTCTTTTTATGATCTTTCCATACTTCTCTACTTCTTCTCTTTCCCCAGTAATTCCTATTACACCAATAACCTCATTATTGTAATAAACCGGTAAATTAATTCCCTTTCTAGAACCTCGATATTGTTCATCATACTCGATTACTATGTTTTTCTCATTCATTGCTGCTAATTTTCCTGCCTCATGAAAAGTTCCAATTCTATTTTTATCTGTACTTGCAATTATTGTTCCATCTACATTAATATAATTCAAATCTTGATTAATAATTTTTTTCATTTCAGTAACTATACTCTGTGCAAAGTCTTTTGAAATTTGCATAATATCCCTTCCTTGTACTTTAAAGTATAACTTTTATTTAGATTATATTCTAATTTTATTTTATAGCAAATGTATTCATTAAAATTAAGTTACAAAGTATTAAAAACATAAAAATAAAGTAGGCTTTGATATACGGAAATTTACCATAAAATCAAAACCTACTTTGCAGAAACATTAGCAACAACAAATTATTGATAGCACTTAATTTATCACAAACTCAACTTATTCCCACTCAATAGTTGCAGGTGGTTTGCTAGTTATATCATATACAATTCTGTTTACTCCCTTAACTTCATTGACTATCCTCCTAGAAACCTTATCCAAAACCTCATAAGGGATTCTTGCCCAGTCAGAAGTCATAGCATCAGAAGATGTTACTGCTCTTAGTGCTACAGTATGACAGTAAGTTCTCTCATCTCCCATTACACCTACTGACTGAATGTTAGGTAAACATGCAAAATACTGCCATATCTTACCTTCAAGTCCGGCTTTTGCAATCTCTTCTCTGAATATTGCATCTGCTTCCCTTGTTATAAATAACTTCTCTTCTGTAACTTCCCCTAGAACTCTTATTGCAAGTCCTGGTCCTGGGAAAGGTTGTCTCCACACTAAATGATGTGGAATTCCAAGCTCTTCTCCAACTGCTCTAACTTCATCCTTAAACAATTCTCTTAAAGGCTCAATTAGAGAAAAGTGCATATCTTCAGGAAGTCCTCCAACATTATGATGGCTCTTTATAGTGGCTGATGTATTAGTTCCGCTTTCAACTACATCTGGATATATAGTACCTTGCACAAGGAAGTCTATTTGCCCAAGTTTCTTAGCTTCTTCTTCAAATACTCTTATAAACTCTTCACCGATTATTTTTCTTTTTCTCTCTGGGTCACTTACTCCTTTAAGCTTTCCTAAAAATCTATCCTTAGCATTTACTCTTATTAAATTCATGTCAAACTGTTTCTTAAATATTTGCTCTACCTGATCTCCTTCATCCTTTCTAAGCAGACCATGATCAACAAAAACGCAAGTTAATTGTTTGCCCACAGCCTTATGAACAAGTACTGCTGCTACTGATGAATCTACTCCGCCAGATAATGCGCAAAGCACTTTTTTATCTCCAACCAATTCTTTAATTTCTCTTATCTTATCTTCTGCAAAAGAAGCCATAGACCAATCGCCTTTAAGTTTACAGATATTAAACAAGAAATTAGAAAGCATTTTTTGTCCAAATAAAGTATGCTCTACTTCTGGGTGGAATTGAACTCCATATATTTTTCTTTCCTTATTTTCCATAGCAGCCACAGAACACTGATCTGTTGTTGCTATTATCTCAAATCCTTCTGGAATTTGTGATACATAATCAGTATGGCTCATCCATGATTGGTCAATTTCATTTATGCCTTTAAATAACTCTGACTTATTGTTAATCTTAACTTCAGTTTTCCCGTATTCTCTAATTTCAGGACTTTCAACCTTTCCTCCTAATGTGTAAGCAGTTAACTGATGTCCATAGCATATTCCAAGGACAGGTACTCCTAATTCAAAGATTTCCTTATCTACTCTTGGAGCTCCATCACCATATACACTGTTAGGTCCACCTGTAAAGATTATTCCTTTAGGATTCTTACTTTTTATATCTTCTATAGAAGTTGTATAAGGAATTATTTCGCAGTACACATTGTGTTCCCTAACTCTTCTTGCAATAAGTTGATTATATTGTCCTCCAAAGTCCACCACAAGCACTAACTCATTCTTCATAAGGCTTATCTCCTTTATTCTTTATTTTTATCTATTTAAAAGCTTTAAAATCAAGCTTCTCTTTATAATTGTAAATTATAGCTGTGTACTATAGTTTGGTGCTTCTTTAGTTATTGATATATCATGAGGATGACTCTCTCTAAGTCCTGCTGAAGTTTGTACTACAAATCTAGCATTCTTAAATAAGTCCTCTAATGTAGGAGCTCCTAGATACCCCATTCCTGAACGTATTCCTCCAATAAGCTGATATATAGTATCTGAAACAAGACCTTTATATGGTACTCTTCCTTCTACACCTTCTGGAACTAACTTTTTACTGTCTTCTTGGAAATATCTATCCTTACTTCCACATGCCATAGCACTTAAAGAACCCATTCCTCTATATACCTTATAACTTCTTCCCTGGAATATTTCTACATCTCCTGGTGCTTCTTCACATCCTGCAAGCATTGATCCCATCATAACCACCTTAGCTCCTGCAGCTAAAGCTTTAACTATATCTCCTGAGTACTTAATTCCACCATCTGCAATAACAGGAATTCCATATTTGTTTGCTTCCTCAACGCAGTCCATAACAGCAGTAAGTTGAGGCACTCCAACACCAGCAACTACTCTTGTAGTACATATTGAGCCTGGTCCTATACCAACCTTTACACAGTCTGCTCCTGCTTCTATTAAATCTTTTGTAGCTTCTGCTGTAGCCACGTTTCCTGCTATAACCTGAAGTTCTGGATATTTTTCTTTGATTTGTTTTACTGCAAGCAATACTCCTTTTGAATGTCCATGAGCAGTATCTATTGTAATGACATCAACCTTAGCTTCTACTAAAGCATCTACTCTGTCCATCATATCTTTAGTAACTCCTACTGCAGCACCACATAGCAATCTTCCTCTTTCATCCTTTGCTGCATTTGGAAATTGTCTTACTTTCTCAATATCCTTTATTGTTATAAGACCTTTTAGATTATTTTCTTCATCTACTAAAGGCAATTTTTCTATTTTATGCTTTTTTAATATTTCCTTAGCTTCTTCAACTGTAGTATTTTCTGGAGCAGTAATTAAATTCTCACTAGTCATTATGTTCTTTATAGGCTGATTATAATTGGTTTCAAAAGCTATGTCTCTATTTGTAATAATTCCTACAAGTTTTCCTTCTACTGTTATAGGAATTCCAGATATTCTGTACTTAGCCATTAGATTTAAAGCTTCTTCCACGGTGTTATCTGGTGATAAATGAAATGGATCTGTTATTACTCCATTTTCCTGTCTTTTAACCTTGTCCACTTCAACAGCTTGTCTTTCTATGCTCATGTTTTTATGGATTATCCCTATTCCACCTTCTCTTGCTATAGCTATTGCCATTTTAGACTCAGTAACCGTATCCATACCTGCACTCATTATAGGAATATTCAACTTTATTTTTTTAGTTAAATTAGTTTTTAGAGTAACATCCTTTGGCAAAATCTCTGATTTGTTTGGTACTAACAACACATCATCAAATGTATAACCTTGTTTTAATATAATTGCCACTATAACCAACTTCCCTTCAAATTATTTATTTTTTATCACTCTTTCATATAAATTTAAAATATCTTATTAAATTTTAATCATTTAAGATTGTCCCATGTTATTTTTAATAACAAAAAATGCATTAGTCTCACCTCTATATCTAAAAGTACGACTAATGCATAAAAACTCCATATGCAATAATCCACTAATAGTCGGAAATTTACGGCTTCCGGTAGAGACTCCTTGCCATATCCAAGGGATATATTAAGTGAATTTATAATTTATAATTTCTATTTAATTTTGAGTTATGTCTATTTTAGTTGAGTTTTTACATTTTGTCAATCTTTTAAAACCGTTTTCTGACAATATTCTTGCAATTTTTTTATATTTTATATTGATAAAATATTTAAAAATTGTGATATTATATTGTTTGATAAAATTAATAATACTTAGTATATTGTTAAAAAGAGGTATGTAATATGATTTATTTTGATAACGCATCAACAAGTTTTCCAAAACCTCCCCAGGTGTCTCTTGCAGTATACAATGCCATAAATACTTTAGGTAATCCTTCAAGAGGTTCTTATTCATTATCCTTGAATGCTTCAAGAGTTGTATATAATGCGCGCGAGAAAATAGCACAACTTTTTAATTTATCTAATCCTTTAAATGTTGCCTTTACTTCAAATTCTACAGAAAGCTTAAATATAGCCATAACTGGTTCTTTTAGCATAGGAGATCATATAATAACAACGGAGATGGAGCATAACTCTGTGCTTAGGCCTATTTATGCTCTTGAGAAAAAAGGCGTTGAAATTTCTATTGCTAAGTGCGATAATCTTGGGAATGTAGATTATACTGAAATAGAAGATAAAATAAAATCAAATACTAAAGCTATTATATGTACTCATGCATCAAACTTAACTGGAAATTTAATGGACATAAGAAAAATAGGCAACATTTGCAACAACCATGGTTTATTATTTATCCTAGATGCCTCACAAACTGCTGGTGTTTTCCATATAGATATGGAAGCAGATAATATAGATATACTCTGCTTTACTGGTCATAAATCTCTCTATGGTCCACAAGGAACTGGCGGAATATGCATTAAAGATAATATAAATATATCACCTTTAAAACTTGGTGGAAGTGGAAGTAATTCTTATTCTACATCTCATCCAAATACTATGCCTGATATGCTAGAAGCTGGAACTATTAATAGCCATAGTATTGCTGGACTTTTAGCTGGTATAGAGTTTATTTTTGATACTGGAATTGAAAAAATAAGAGAACATGAACTAACTCTGATGTGGCAATTTTATAATGGCGTAAAAGACATTGACGGTGTTAAAATTTATGGAGATTTCTCAAAATATGTAAGATCCCCAATAGTTTCTTTGAACTTAAGGAATTACGATTCTAATGCTGTAAGCGAAGAACTAGCAAACACCTATGATATTGCTACTAGAGCAGGAGCTCACTGTGCACCATTAATGCATAAAGCATTAGGTACACAAAAGCAGGGAGCAGTTAGATTTAGTTTTTCTTATTTTAATACAACCGAGGAAGTGGATACTGCTATTAAAGCCATAGATGAATTATCAAAGCTTTAATATTATCTATGGCTTATTTTTTAAATTATTACATTATCATATAATAAAGATTAAAGAATAGATTTTATCTCCTTACTTAATCCTACCTTTTTTATATGATAGTATCCGGAGGTTTCTATATTATTATCATCTATTATCTTCTTCACCCGCTCTAAATCATTTAAATCAAATCTTATGGAAAGTCCGCATCCAGCAGTTATTTCTCTCGGTACAGGTATTATTCTTACATTTAACTCATGTCTCATTAATTCCTTTTCTGCTTTAATTGCACTATGGGTAGATGAAAAGGCCACCAAAGCAAATACTTCTTCTTTCATATGCACTATTTATGGTTTAATAATTTTTTTAGAAGCACTCATTTTTTCAACAATAGTGTACATATTTGTTATTTTCCCCACTGCTAGCTCTTCTGTTAAGTTATAGTAGTTTAAGCATGTCCCACAAGTTAAAATTTCTACCCCTAGCTCTTCTAGCTTCTTTAATTCTTCTATAACCAGTGAATCTTTAGATACTAATTTAGCCCCTCCGTTATAAAATATAATAGTTGAAGGTATATCTTCTGCTTCTGTTAAAGCATACATGAAGTTTTTCATCAAAATTTTCCCAATTTCCTCCTCTCCTTCTCCCATTTTATCAGAAGATATAACCATCAATATATTCTCATTAATCTTTGTCATATTTTTATCTCTCCTTTCCATAATAATTATTAGACAATGCCATTTGAAAACCTTCTTTTTGTACATCTTATTGTGACTTATATTCTTTAGTAATACAATTGCATCTATTGAAATATAAATAAATTAAAGGGACTTTTGCCATAGGCAAAAATCCCTTCCTTAACCTTCTTCTTTTAACTTTTAATTAAATTTTAGTACATTCCGTCCATTCCGCCCATTCCTGGTGCTGGTGTTGTGTTCTTTTCTGGAATTTCAGCAACAACACATTCAGTTGTTAAGAATGTTGATGCAACTGATGCAGCATTTTGAAGTGCTGATCTTGTAACCTTAGTTGGGTCCACTATTCCTGCTTCTGTCATATTTACATATTCTCCATGTAATGCATCAAATCCTATTCCTGGTTCACTGTTCATTATCTTTTCTACTATTACAGAACCTTCAAGTCCAGCATTTTGAGCTATTTGTCTTACTGGCTCTTCTAAAGCTCTCTTTATAATATCTATACCAACCTTAATGTCTGCAACGTCAGAAGTTAATTTGCTTACTTCTTTTAGAGCATTAACGTATGCAGTTCCACCACCTGCAACTATACCTTCTTCTACAGCAGCTCTAGTTGCTGATAATGCATCTTCTATTCTTAGCTTTCTTTCTTTTAATTCTGTTTCAGTAGCAGCACCAACTTTGATTACTGCAACTCCACCAGCAAGTTTTGCTAATCTCTCTTGAAGTTTTTCTTTATCGAATTCAGAAGTTGTTTCTTCTATTTGTCTCTTAATTTGAGCTACTCTATCAGAAATTGCTTTCTTATCGCCTTTTCCATTAACTATTGTAGTATTTTCTTTAGATACTTTTACTGTTTCAGCAGTTCCAAGCATATCTAAAGTAACTTCTTTTAAGTCTCTTCCTAATTCTTCAGATATAACTTCTCCACCTGTTAATATAGCTATATCTTGAAGCATTTCTTTTCTTCTATCACCAAATCCAGGAGCTTTTACAGCTACGCAGTTGAATGTTCCTCTTAATTTATTAAGTACTAATGTAGCTAATGCTTCTCCTTCTATGTCTTCTGCTATAATTAATAATTTCTTTCCTTGTTGAACTATTTGTTCAAGAACTGGAAGTAATTCTTGTATGTTAGAAATCTTCTTGTCTGTTAAAAGGATATATGGATTGTCTAATACAGCTTCCATCTTTTCTGCATCAGTTACCATATATGGACTTAAATATCCTCTATCAAATTGCATTCCTTCAACAACATCAAGTTCAGTTGCCATTGTCTTTGATTCTTCTACAGTGATAACACCTTCGTTACCTACTTTTTCCATAGCATCAGCTATTAACCTACCGATTTCTTCATCAGCAGCAGAAATAGCAGCAACTTTTGCTATATCTTCTTTTCCGTTAACTTGCTTTGAACCCTTTTTGATTTCTTCAACAGCAACATCAACAGCTTGCTTTATTCCTTGTCTTATAAGCATTGGATTAGCTCCAGCTGTAACGTTCTTTAATCCTTCTCTTATAATTGCTTGAGCAAGTAATGTAGCAGTTGTTGTTCCATCTCCAGCTACATCGTTTGTCTTTGTAGCAACTTCTTTAACAAGTTGAGCTCCCATGTTTTCATACATATCTTCAAGTTCAATTTCTCTTGCTATGCTAACACCATCGTTTGTTATAAGTGGTGTTCCAAATTTTTTATCTAAAACAACATTTCTTCCCTTTGGTCCTAATGTAACTTTTACTGCATCAGCTAATTTGTCAACACCTCTTTGCATTGCACGTCTTGCTTCTTCACCAAATAAAATGCTCTTAGCCATGTTTTAAAAACCTCCTTATTTTCGCTATATTCTAAATTCACAGTTTGTATTCTATTCAATAAAACTTTTTATTTAATCTATATCCTCTAGTAACTAACCACTATTTATATGTACCATATAGTGATCAGCAATATTAATTATTCAATTATTCTACGATTGCTAATATATCATTTTGTCTTAAAATAGTGTACTCTTCTCCATCAATTTTAACTTCTGTTCCAGCATATTTTGAGAATAATACCTTATCTCCAACTTTAACTTCCATCTTCACTTCTTTTCCATCTACTAATCCGCCTGGTCCTACTGCAACTACCTCTGCTTCTTGTGGTCTTTCTTTAGCACTTCCTGGTAATACTATTCCGCTTTTTGTTGTTTCCTCTGCTTCTAATCTTTTAATTACAACTCTGTCTCCAAGTGGCTTTATTCTCATATAAAAACCTCCTTATGTTATTTAATTTATTTTTAATTAAATCAGTAATCAAGTTTGTTAGCACTCATTCATCTTGAGTGCTAATACAATTATAATGATAATTTATAGCAATTTTAATAGCAAATTCCACATTTTAACTTATGGCAAGATTTAACCCAAATAGACTAAATTATGTTCTAATATCATATTAGTTCTTTATTTTTCTTTTATTTTCTTTGTTTTATTGTAAATAAAAATCTTTAATATGATTATTTATTTTAATATTGCCAATAATTAAAGATGTACAATCTTTAAATTAAATTTATGGAGTGGATATTTTGAAATACGATTTAAAAAATAATTTTTATTTAAATATATTTTTCGAGATCTTACTTTCTCTTTCCTTAGCTATATTAATTATTATACTAATTGTGAAATTAACCTTAAATCTTAAAATTATTTATTATTTAGACATTGTTTATCTAGATATACCAAAGCTCTCTCAACTAGAAATTTCAGAAATAAAATCTAATTACAGTTATGTTATAGAATATATTAATAATCCATCTATAACCGAATTCAATCTGCCTACTTTACCTTATTCTACAGAAGGAAAAATACATTTTGAAGAAGTAAAAGCTATTTTTATTTTTTTAAGTAATTTAGCATACATTTTATCTTTTACTATATTAACTCTGTTTATTCCTACTTATAAAAATAGAAAATATAATTTTCTAAAACTAACTTCTATATTTTTGTTAATCTTACCTATAATTTGTTTCATTCCATTTTTAATAAACTTTGATAAAAGCTTTACCATATTTCATAAATTACTTTTTAATAATGACTACTGGCTTTTAGATAAGAAAAAGGATCCTATAATTAATATAATGCCTCAAAGCTTCTTCTTTCACTGTGCTATGTTTATAATCTTAATGCTTATACTAAGTAGCATCATCTTTTATGTTATATATATTAAAAGAAGATCTCATCATAAAAATAAAAAAAATAAAGGAGATGCATAGTTTAAATGCTCTCCTTTGTTTTTCTATCTTTCTAAATTAATATCCCTAAATTCATCTAACATATCATTTGAAATAACTCGTTTTGCCTTTGATTCCTTGCTGAACTTGTTTAAATGCACCTTAGTTTTACTTTGAGAACATATAGTTCCTGCTCCTCCAATACATCCACCTTCACACATCATACCCTCAAAAAAGTTTCCTGGAAGCCTTCCATTCTTAGCTAAAAGCATAAATTTTCTAAGGTTTGCATATCCACTTATCTTTACAGGATTAAATTCTACTTCTATATCCTTACTATTTATAAAGTCCTCAACAGCTGAACTTAATCCGCCTCCTTGAGCAAATCCTCTTCCAAAGGATGATGCATCATTAACCTCAATGTCTTCACATTCTTCTGGACTTATATTATATGCACCAAATATAGCAGCTATCTCTTCAAATGTCAAAACATAGTCTATGGCATCTTGAATTCCTTCTCTTCTTATTTCGCTCTTTTTAGCTGTACATGGTCCAATAAATACTACAATAGCATCTTTATGATTTTTCTTCACAAGTCTTCCAGCAGCTATCATTGGAGATACTGTGTTTGAAATATTTTCTACTTGATCAGGAAATTTCTTTTCTATAAAAGAAACAAATCCTGGACAGCATGAATTTGTCATGTAACTGTATCCTTTTTCCATTCTTTCAACAAATTCCATTGCCTCGTGTGCTGTTACCGCATCTGCACCACAAGCTACTTCTATCATATCCTCAAATCCTAATTTTTTTAACGCATCTTTAACCTGTCCAACAGTTACATTTCCTCCAAATTGGCCAGTAATAGCAGGTGCTACTACAGCGTATACCTTTTTCTCACTCTTTAGAGCATTTATAACTTGAACCATAAAGCTTCTATCTGATATAGCTCCAAAAGGACATGCCGCCATACATGCTCCACAATCTATACAATCTTCGTGTTTTATCATAGCTCTTCTATCCTCTGGATCTATAGATAAAGCTTGTGTTGGACATGCTTTTTTACAAGGTCTCATTACTTCTGATACAGCATTATATGGACAAGCAGCTTTACATAATCCGCATTCTTTACATAGATCTTGATTTATATATGCTCTTCCATTAATTCTTGTTATAGCGCCGGCCCTACATACTTCCATACACTTATGCTGTAAACATCCTCTGCATGCTTCTGTTATAGTGTATTTATTAATAGGACATGTATCACAGGCTGCTTGTATAACATACATTATAGGATCGTCATCTTTAGCTTTAACTAAATCACTTGGTCTATCTCCATCTGCTAAATACCCCGCAGCAAGTTTTGCTCTCTCTTTTACAATTGCTCTTTCATGATATACACAACATCTATATTTTGGCTTATCACCTTTAATTATATTATATGGTACCTTTTCTAGTTCACTTTGAGTCAATCTTTCTTCCTTGGCTAATATAGCAACGTCCCTTAACACTTCATATTTAAGTTTTTTTAATTCATTTTCAAAGATCACTATACTTCCTCCTACCTGTACTTAAAATGTATTAACCCTAATACCATTATAACAGATGTTTGTTAAAAATGTAACACTTATTTTTATAACAGTTTATTTTTTTTATTATAACAGATGGTTATTCATACCTCTTAATTCAATAAAAAAAACTCTGTTAACGGTTAAACAGAGTCATAACTTAATATTGTTTTCTCTTGCATAGTAAAATAGATATTGCTGAGCAAATCCTGAAAATTCTTTGAACTTATTTCTACCAAATTCTCTTATCTTTTTTAATGATACATCTGGTGCCAAATAAAAATGCTGCATTGCTCTTTTTACCCATACATCCACTGGAAAAGCTGAATATTTTTGCATAGAAAAAAGCATAATACAATCCGCTACTTTAGGACCTACTCCACTTAAATTTTGCAGTGCAATATGACATTCATCATCATTTAATCCTTTTATGTATTCAAGGTCAATTTTATCACTTAAAATATCATCTATAGTATTTCTTATATACTTTGCTCTAAAACCTGTTCCACAATCACTTAATTCATCTATGGTACAGTTTGCTAAATCATCAATGCTTGGGAAAGTATAATAAGTATGTCCTTTGTACTCCATAGGTTTTCCCCATTTCTTTGATATATTATCTATAGCCTTTTTTATCATAGGTATTCTGTTATTAGCTGATATTATAAAAGATAAGGTTATTTCAAAAGGCTCCTGTTTAAGAATTCTAATCCCATCTCCAAATTCTACAGATTTCTTTAAAAGTTCATCTTCTCCTAATATCTCTTTTATTGATGAATAATCTCTATATAGATCAAAGTACTCTACCCATATATTTTCAAAATCCTCTTCTGTAGTGTTATATATAACTACATCCTCTTCTCTTTTCTCTAATTCTATCACTCTTCCAAATGCTACCCCTATATAATTTCCATTTTCCTGCCTATTCCATCTAAAACATTGTCCACAATCAAATATATGAGAAAGGTTGAAATTTCTCACACCTTTTATTACTATACCACCATCAAATTCTTCTACATATTTAAAATCCATTATTGCACCTCCGAACTAAATTGTAATGTGTGAAAAAACTAAAAATGATGCATGCATTCATGCATACTATATATGTAGTATTATGCCCTACTTTCATCCCCATGTAAAGAAAAAATACTCAGTGAGCTAGTTGAGCTCACTGAGTATTTATAAATAGAAATATTTATTTATCCTTATTAGATAAGAACTCGTCTATAGCTTTTGCTGCTTTTTTTCCTGCTTCCATAGCTAGTATTACTGTAGCTGCTCCTGTTACAGCATCTCCTCCAGCATATACTCCATCCTTTGATGTTTTTCCTGTAGATTCTTCAGCTATTATACATCCCCATTTGTTAGTAGCAAGTCCTTCTGTAGTCGAAGATATTAGTGGATTTGGAGATGTTCCAAGGGACATAATTACAGTATCTACATCCATTATAAACTCAGAGCCTTCTATAACTTTTGGTCTTCTTCTTCCTGATTCATCTGGTTCTCCTAGCTCCATTTTTACACACTTCATACCTTTAACCCATCCATTTTCATCTGCTAAGATTTCAATTGGATTAGTTAAAAGGTCAAATATTATTCCTTCTTCTTTTGCATGATGAACTTCTTCTACTCTTGCTGGAAGTTCTGATTCAGATCTTCTATAAACAATATGAGTTTCAGCTCCAAGCCTTAGAGCAGTTCTTGCTGCGTCCATAGCAACATTTCCTCCTCCTACAACGGCTACCTTTTTTCCAATCTTAACTGGAGTGTCATAATCTTCTCTATATGCCTTCATCAAGTTTATTCTAGTTAAAAACTCATTAGCTGAAAATACTCCATTAGAATTTTCTCCTGGTATACCCATAAACTTAGGAAGTCCTGCACCTGAGCCTATAAATACAGCTTCAAATCCTTCTTCTTCCATGAGCTTATCTATATTAGCTGTTCTACCTACTATTACATTTGTTTCTATTTTTACACCTAACTTTTTAATATTTTCAATTTCACTTTTTACTACTGTTTCTTTTGGAAGCCTAAATTCCGGTATACCATATACCAAAACTCCGCCAACTTCATGTAAAGCTTCAAATATGGTAACATCATATCCTTTTTTAGCTAATTCGCCTGCACAAGTAAGTCCTGCAGGCCCACTTCCTATTACTGCAACTTTTTTATCTTTTTTAGGTTCTGTTTCTGAAAGATTAATGTTGTTTTCTCTAGACCAGTCTCCAACAAATCTTTCAAGTTTTCCAATAGCTACAGGTTCTCCTTTTATTCCAAGAACACATTTTCCTTCACATTGCGTTTCTTGTGGACATACTCTTCCACATACTGCTGGAAGAGAACTATATTTAGCTATAATTCTTGCAGCCTCTTCAAAATTTCTATTTTTTATTTGCTCTATAAATTTAGGTATATAAATATTAACAGGACAAGCTCCAACGCATAAAGGGTTCTTACACTGCAAACATCTAGAAGCTTCTGCTATGGCTTCTTCTTCAGTGTACCCTAAACAAACCTCATCAAAATTTTTAGCTCTAACTTTTGGATCTTGTTCTCTTATAGGTGTTCTCTTCATTCTATCCATTATTTAGCACCTCCGCAACCACAGCCACCGCCATTTTTATGGTGCTCTGCTTCTATTATTTTAGATTCTTTTTCAAGAATTTTCTTTCCTTCCTCTGTTTTATACATAGCCTGTCTTCTCATAGCTTCATCAAAATCTACTAAATGTCCATCAAACTCTGGTCCATCAACACAAGCAAACTTCGTAGTGTTACCTACAGTAACTCTGCACGCCCCGCACATACCTGTTCCATCTACCATAAGGGGATTCATGCTTACTATAGTTTTTATTCCATAAGGCTTAGTTGCAAGTGCTACAAATTTCATCATTACAACTGGTCCAATTGCTACAACATAATCATATTTTTTGCCTTCATTATCAACTAAGTCTTTAAACTTTTCTGTAACTAAACCTTTAAATCCATAAGATCCATCATCCGTTGTTATATATACATTATCAGCTACAGCATTCATTTCATCTTCTAAAATTAATAGTTCCTTAGTTCTAGTACCCATTATTACATCCGCTTTCATTCCATTATTATGGAACCATTTAACCTGTGGATATACAGGAGCAGCTCCTACTCCTCCTGATATAAATAATACTTTTTTATTCTTCAACTCTTCTATATTTTCACTTAAAAACTCTGAAGGTCTTCCTAAAGGCCCTACGAAATCTCGTATGTATTCACCTTCTTCATATTTTGCTAGCTCTATAGTTGAATGTCCCACAGTTTGGAACACTATTGTTACCGTGCCTTTTTCTTCATTATAATCACAAATTGTAAGAGGAATTCTTTCGCCTTTTTCATCTGTCTTTATAATTATAAATTGTCCTGGTTTTGCCGATTTTGCTACTCTTGGCGCTTCTATATCCATAAGATATATATTAGGAACTAAAAGCCTCTTTTTTACGATTTTAAACATAATTACCCCCCATTTCTCTTCATAAGTAATCTAGTATAAACTACCCCTAAATCTCTTACTTTTTAACTGCTACATATTATTATATCTAATAAAAAGCTCCCCGTAAAGAGAGCTTCCTAATAGTATATTTTAGAAATTAACTTTATCACCATAAAATGCACAATTGTATATCTTCTTCATAGTCTCCTCATCTATTGGCCTTGGGTTAGAACCTGTACATGCATCTAGAACTGCGTTATGTGCCATAAATTCAACCTTTTTCTTAAAGTCTTCTTCAGGTACTCCCCACTCTTTTACAGTATGAGGTATGTTTAATCTAGTATTTAAGTCATTTATCATTTCTACTAATGAATCAACTAATTCTGAATTAGTATTTCCTTTTAATCCTAAGTTTCTAGCTATTTCTGCATATCTATCTTCACAAGCTTTCCTATTGTATTGTATTACATGAGGAAGGAAAATAGCATTTGCACATCCATGTGGTATATGGAATACAGCTCCTATTTTATGTGCCATACTGTGAGTAATTCCAAGTAAAGCATTAGAGAAAGCCATTCCTGCAAGACATTGTGCTATGTGCATTTCACTTCTAGCTTTCTTATCTCCTTCAAAAGACTTAACTAAATTTTCTTTAGTCATAACAATAGCTTTCATGGCAAGTGGGTCTGAGAAAGGTGATCTTGCACTAGCTACATATGCCTCTATAGCATGAGTTAAAGCATCCATTCCTGTGTGTGCAACTAATTTAGGTGGCATAGTTTGTGCAAGTTCAGGATCTACTATAGCAATATCTGGTGTTAAATTGAAGTCCGCTAAAGGATATTTTATTTCTGTTTTATAATCAGTTATTACTGAAAAAGCTGTAACCTCTGTTGCAGTACCACTTGTTGAAGGTATAGCTATAAATTTAGCCTTTTTCCTCAATTCTGGTATTCCAAAAGGAACCACTGCTTGTTCAAAAGTAAAGTCTGGATATTCATAGAAAATCCACATAGCTTTTGCAGCATCTATTGGAGAACCTCCGCCCATTCCTATAATCCAATCTGGCTCAAATTCTCTCATAATAGCAGCACCATTCATAACAGTTTCCACAGATGGATCAGGTTCAACGCCTTCAATTAGCTTTGTATCTATTCCAGCTTCCTTTAAATAGCTTTCAACTTTATCTAAGAAACCAAACCTCTTCATTGAGCCTCCGCCCACAACTATTACTGCTTTTTTTCCTTTAATGGTCTTTAAAACCTCTAAACTTCCTTCTCCAAAATAAATATCTCTAGGTAATGTAAATCTTGCCATAGTATCCCTCCTAATTTGTTTTGCAACTATTCATAATAGTTAATTTATTAACAATATTATATTACAGTTTATGTACTCAATCAAGTTTTAATAACAATTCTAATACTTTTTGAGGCAATATTTTAATCTTTTTACTATTATAGAACAAAAGACCGTACAAAATGCACAGTCTTTCGCTTACTGTCATATTATGTTATTGTTAAAATTGTTTCAATTATCACTATTTAGCGTAATTGTGGAATCCTCTTCCTGTTTTTCTTCCAAGCCATCCAGCTCTTACATATTTTCTAAGTAATGTATGAGCTCTGTACTTAGAATCTCCTGTTTCTTTATATAATACATCCATTATTGCAAGACATACATCAAGTCCTATAAGGTCTCCTAATGCTAAAGGTCCCATTGGATGGTTAGCACCAAGCATCATAGCTTTATCTATATCTTCAGCTGAAGCTATACCTTCTGCTAAGATTCCAACAGCTTCATTTATCATAGGAATTAAGATTCTGTTTACAACAAATCCTGGAGCTTCTGCAACTTCAACTGGATCTTTTCCTATAGCTAAAGAAACTTCTTTTACAGCGTCGAAAGTTTCTTGAGAAGTTGCCATTCCTCTTATAATTTCAATTAGCTTCATTACTGGAGCTGGATTGAAGAAATGCATTCCTATAACCTTATCTGGTCTGTTTGTTGCTGAAGCAACTTCAGTTATTGATAAAGAAGATGTATTTGATGCAAGTATTGTTTCTGGCTTGCATATTTTGTCTAGTTCAGCAAAGATTTGTTTCTTTATTTCCATATTTTCTACTGCTGCTTCTACTACTAAATCGCAATCAGCTGCCATATTTAGGTCAACTGTTCCAGTTATTCTTGAAAGAATTTCTTCCTTTACAGCTTCTTCCATTTTCCCCTTTGACACTAGCTTGGTAAGAGATTTGTTAATGCCGTCAAGTCCTCTTTGAACGAACTCGTCTTTAATATCTCTTAAAACTACTTCAAATCCTTTCATTGCAAATACTTGAGCAATGCCTGATCCCATAGTTCCAGCACCAAGCACACATACCCTCTTCATAATTTCATACCTCCTAAGCAATTTAAAATTAGTACTGTGAGTTTAATTTATAAGATATAAGCTACTGCTTATATTTAAAAACCAACCTAATTTTAATTATTTATAGCTTTTTATTTGAGCTATTAATTCAGGAATAATTTTTGCGAAGTCTCCAACTAATCCTAAATCAGCAACATTCATGATTGGTGCATCAGCATCTCTGTTAATAGCAATTATATAATCACTATCTTGCATTCCAGCTAAGTGTTGGATTGCTCCTGAAATACCTACTGCAACGTATAGTTTTGGTCTTACTGTCTTTCCTGTTTGACCTACTTGTAGCGCATGGTCAATCCAGCCATTTTCAACAGCTGCTCTTGATCCTGCTACTGTTCCACCTAGTACATCAGCAAGTTCTTGAAGTAATGCAAAGTTTTCTTTGCTTCCTACTCCTCTTCCTCCTGATACTATAATTTCAGCTTCACTGATATCAGCTACTTCTTTAGCTATTTTAACAACTTCTTTAACAGTTACTCTTAAATCTTTTTCTTCTAATACTGCTGATACCTTTTCAATTTTAGCTTCATCTATTTTAGTTTCATCTTTAGCTAATTTATCAAAAACTCCTGGTCTTACTGTAGCCATTTGTGGTCTGTGTTCTGTACACATGATTGTAGCCATTAAGTTTCCGCCGAATGCAGGTCTTGTCATCATTAATTGATTTGTTCCTTCTTCAACGTCTAATGCTGTACAGTCAGCTGTAAGTCCAGTCTTAAGTCTTGCAGCTATTCTTGGTCCTAAATCTCTTCCTATATAAGATGCTCCTATGAATAAAACTTCTGGTTTTCTTTCATTTGCTAAATCACAAATTGCCTTTGTGTAAGCATCAGTTGTATAGTGAGCTAATTTTTCATCTTCAATATATAATACTTTATCTGCTCCGTAAGCTAATAATTCTTTAGCTAAATCATCTACTTTATTTCCAAGTAAAACTGCAGTTAATTCTGTTCCTAATTTATCTGCAATTTCTCTTCCTTTTCCTAATAATTCTAAAGCAACCTTTTGAAGTTCTCCATCTCTTTGTTCAGCATATACCCAAACGCCTTTGTAATCTGCTATATTCATTGACTATTCCTCCACTTCTACTTATATACTAAATATAGTGCTTTTCCTTTAATTTTGAAGCTGCGAATGCTGCTGCTTCTTTAGCTGACATATTGATAACTTCACCTTTACCTTTTGTTTCTTTTGGCCAAGATTTCTTAACCTTTGTTGGTGAACCCTTTAATCCTAGAAGTTCTCTATCTACATCGATATCGTTAACGCTCCATATCTTAACTTCTTTTTTGAATACTTCGAATATATTTCTTACATTCATATATCTTGGTTCATTTAATTCTTTAATTGCTGTTAAAAGACATGGTGTTTTTACTTCTAATACTTCATATCCGTCTTCTAAAGCTCTGTTTACTGTTAAAGTATCTCCATTAATTTCTACTTTTTGTACATAAGTTACTTGTGGAATTCCTAAGTGTTCAGCAATTTCTGGTCCTACTTGTGCAGTATCTCCGTCAATTGCTTGTCTTCCAGCGAATACAATATCATATTCTAACTTCTTTAATGCTCCTGCAAGGGCATATGAAGTAGCTAATGTATCTGCTCCTGCAAATGCTCTATCTGTTATAAGAATTGCTTCATCTGCTCCCATAGCCATTGCTTCTCTTAAAGCAGCTTCAGCTTGTGGAGGTCCCATAGATATAACTGTAACGTGTGCTCCATTTTCATCTTTTATTCTTAATGCTTCTTCTAAAGCATGCTTATCTTCAGGGTTAATGATTGATGGAACTCCTTCTCTTATAAGTGTTCCTGTTACTGGATCTATTTTAACTTGGTTTGTATCTGGAACTTGTTTTAAACAAACTACTATATTCATTGTTTAATTTCCTCCTCGACTTAATCTCTTATCTAAATAATGCACCTGAAATAACCATTTTTTGAACTTGAGATGTTCCTTCGTAAATTTCAGTTATCTTAGCGTCTCTCATTAATCTTTCTACTGGGTAATCCTTAGTATATCCGTATCCACCGAACATTTGAACAGCCTTAGTAGTTACTTCCATAGCAGTTTCAGCAGCAAATAATTTAGCTGTTGCAGCTTCTACAGTGTAAGGAAGTCCAGCTTGCTTATTCCAAGCAGCCTTATATACTAAATATCTAGCAGCTTCAATTTTAGCTTTGCATTCTGCTGCCATCCATGCCATACCTTGGAATTTGTATAATTGCTTTCCAAATTGCTTTCTTTCTTTCATGTATTTTATAGCTTCTTCTAAAGCACCTTCTGCTAATCCTAATGCTTGAGCAGCTATACCAATTCTTCCTCCGTCAAGAGTCTTCATTGCAATTGAAAAACCTTTTCCTTCTTTTCCAAGTAAGTTTTCAGCTGGAACTACGCAATCTTCAAATATAAGCTCAGTAGTTGATGAAGCTCTTATTCCTAATTTGTCTTCAACTTTACCTATTGAGAATCCTGGGAATCCTTTTTCTACTATGAAAGCAGATATTCCTTTTGTTCCTTTACTCTTATCAGTCATAGCAAATACTATGAAAGTATCAGCATATCCACCGTTAGTTATAAATATTTTTTGTCCGTTAAGTATATATTTATCTCCATCCTTAACAGCTACTGTTTGTTGTCCTGCAGCATCTGTACCAGCATTTGGCTCAGTTAAACCGAAGGCACCAATTTTTCTACCACTTGCTAGATCTGGAAGATACTTTTTCTTTTGCTCTTCAGTTCCAAATGCGTCTATAACAGATGCACAAAGTGAAACGTGAGCAGAAAGAATAACACTATGAGTACCGCAAACTTTAGCTAATTCTTCTACTGCAAAAATGTAAGAAAGATAGTCTCCACCTGCTCCTTCATATTCAGTTGAGAAAGGTATTCCCATTAATCCGTACTTACCCATCTTTCTAACATTTTCTATAGGAAATTCTTCAGTTTTATCTATTTCTCCAGCTATAGGTTTTACTTCATTTTCAGCAAATTCTCTAACCATTTGTCTTACTAATTCTTGTTCTCTAGTAAATTCAAAATTCATGTTTAAACCTCCTACCTATTTTTAAAGCCTTCTAGTTTTCTCTTTTCAACAAACGCTGTCATAGCATCAGTTTGATCTTCTGTTGAGAAGCACTCTCCAAAGATTTCTGCTTCTATGCTAATTGCTGTATCTATATCTACTTGCATACCTCTGTTAATAGCTTGTTTACATAGTTTTACAGCAATTGGCGCATTGCTTGCTATAGTATTTGCAAGTTTTTTAGCTTCATCCATTAAAGCTTCTGGTGCAACAACTCTATTTACAAGTCCAATTCTTAAAGCTTCTTCAGCATTTATTGTTCTAGCTGAGAATATTAATTCTTTTGCCATTCCCATGCCTACAAGTCTTGCAAGTCTTTGTGTTCCTCCAAAGCCTGGAGTTATTCCAAGTGTAACTTCTGGTTGTCCAAATTTAGCTTTTTCTGAAGCTATTCTTATGTCACAAGACATTGATAATTCGCATCCCCCACCTAAAGCAAATCCATTAACAGCTGCTATAACTGGCTTTTCTAATGTTTCAATTTTTCTGAATACATTATTTCCTAAAATTCCGAATGCTCTACCTTCTAAAACGTTTAGGTCTTTCATTTCAGATATGTCTGCTCCAGCAACAAATGCCTTTTCTCCAGCTCCTGTTATGATAACTGCTAAAACTTCATTGTCACTCGCAACTTCATCTATAACCTTGTCCAATTCTTTTAATGTATCTGAATTTAAAGCATTTAATGCCTTTGGTCTATTTATAGTTACTACAGCTATTTTTCCTTCCTTTTCAAGTAAAACATTTTTGTATTCCATGATAATAATCCTCCCCATATTTACCTAATTCTTAAAGTGTTAATAAAATTGCTAATGCTATTGATTTTCTTCCTATCAATCTTCTACATCTTCTATATATCTATGAGTTTCTCTATCTGTTTTTAAAGCCTTCTAGTTTTCTCTTTTCAACAAACGCTGTCATAGCATCAGTTTGATCTTCTGTTGAGAAGCACTCTCCAAAGATTTCTGCTTCTATGCTAATTGCTGTATCTATATCTACTTGCATACCTCTGTTAATAGCTTGTTTACATAGTTTTACAGCAATTGGCGCATTGCTTGCTATAGTATTTGCAAGTTTTTTAGCTTCATCCATTAAAGCTTCTGGTGCAACAACTCTATTTACAAGTCCAATTCTTAAAGCTTCTTCAGCATTTATTGTTCTAGCTGAGAATATTAATTCTTTTGCCATTCCCATGCCTACAAGTCTTGCAAGTCTTTGTGTTCCTCCAAAGCCTGGAGTTATTCCAAGTGTAACTTCTGGTTGTCCAAATTTAGCTTTTTCTGAAGCTATTCTTATGTCACAAGACATTGATAATTCGCATCCCCCGCCTAGGGCAAATCCATTAACAGCTGCTATAACTGGTTTTTCTAATGTTTCAATTTTTCTGAATACATTATTTCCTAAAATTCCGAATGCTCTACCTTCTAAAACGTTTAAATCTTTCATTTCAGATATGTCTGCTCCAGCAACAAATGCCTTTTCTCCAGCTCCTGTTATGATAACCGCTAAAACTTCATTGTCACTCGCAACTTCATCTATAACCTTGTCCAATTCTTTTAAAGTATCTGAGTTTAACGCATTTAACGCCTTTGGTCTATTGATAGTTACTACAGCTATCTTTCCTTCCTTTTCAAATAAAACATTCTTATACTCCACAATAATAATCCTCCCCATATACTTTGTCGAAATTGTTAATATCATAACAATTAGGTATAAAAAATTTTTAGGCATATCGCCTTCGAGACAAAACCCACATTTATAATTATATAACTATTATTTCTATTTTTCAATAAAAATAATAGTTATTTTTAAAAAGTTCCTAAAATTTTTGTCATATTACTGATGTTTCATATCTTTCAACATATATGTCAAAGTAAGCAAACTTTCGCTTAGGTGAACATTTTCAACGGCTACACCATCTGTAACATGCAAATCAACTGGTGCAAAATTCCATATACCTTTTACTCCATTAGCCACAAGAATATCACAAACACTTTGAGCATTAGTGCTTGGAACACAAATAACACCTATATCTATTCTATTATTTTGTAAAGTTTCCTCTAAATCATCTATATCTTTTATTTCAACATCTTTTATTTTCAACCCTATTAGCTTAGGGTTAACATCAAAAATTCCTTTAAGTAAAAATCCCAACTTATCAAAATTATAATTAGCTATTGCCTGACCTATATTTCCAGCTCCTATTATTACAATGTTGTATTCTTCTCCTAGTCCAAGTATTTTTACGATTTCTTTATATAAATCTTTTACATTGTAGCCATAGCCTTGCTGTCCAAAATCTCCGAAGTTATTAAGGTCTTGACGAATTTGAGAAGCAGTAAATCCTATTTTTTCACTCAGTTCTTTTGAAGAAATTCTATCGACATCATTTTCCATAAGTTCTCTTAAGTACCTCTGATATTTAGGCAATCTTCTTATAACAGCCATTGAAACATTACTTTTTCTATCCACGTCTTACCCTCCTTATTAATGTCTATTTCTAATCTCTGACTATTTTCAATATGTATATCAATATATCGTATTATCAACTATTTTACTATACTTAATTTATTAATACAATAATCCTTCAGAGTAAAAAACTTGTGTCTTAATCATAACAAAACCAATATAAATTTATTTTCTACTTTTATTCTATATTTTCCTTATAATTATATACATCTTTTATATATTCTTGTTAAAATATTAACTACCTATTAAGCTCTATACTATCTTTAAACAGGTAAAATAAATTTACACTACAAAAAACATACTTTCCATAGTACAATATACTGAGGAAGGTGAATACAATGATAGTTTTGAGCTGCAAGGATATACAAAAAAGTTATGGAATAAATGTGGTTTTAAAAAATATAACCTTTAATATAAATGAAGGAGAACGCATAGGCTTAGTTGGTCCTAATGGAGCAGGCAAGTCTACTTTGTTTAAAATATTGACTAAGCAACTTGATGCAGACAGCGGTGATATATTTATTGATAAAAATAAGAAAATAGGTTATTTATCACAGCATCTTTCTTTAGAGTCATCTAATTCTATTTATACAGAAACTATATCTGTATTTCAAGATCTTTTAAACTTGGAAAGCAAGCTTAGAAAATTAGAAGAAGAAATGAATAAGCCTTATGATCACGAAAATGAAGAATATCATAATAAGATCATTAAGGATTATACAACTTCTTATGAATTATACAATAACAGAGGAGGATATTCTTATAAAGGCGAACTAAGCAAAGTATTAAAAGGGCTGGGCTTTACTGAAGATGACTATGATAAGCCCATAAGCATTTTAAGCGGCGGCCAGAAAACCAGAGTTGCCCTATGTAAACTGTTACTCTCAAATCCAGAAATTCTCCTACTTGATGAGCCAACTAACCACTTAGATCTAGAAGCTATAGAATGGCTTGAAGAGTACCTAAAAACATATAAAGGAACGATTATAATTATATCTCATGATAGATATTTTCTTGATTCCATTGCTACAAAGATCTTTGAATTATCAAATGGAACCATCAAATCCTATAATGGAAATTACACTGCTTTTATTGAATTAAAGAAAAAAGAGTATGAAGATCAATTAAAAGCTTATAACATTCAACAAGCTGAAATAAAACGCCAAGAAGAAATTATTGAAAGATATCGTTCTTTCAATAGAGAAAAAAGCATTAGGGCAGCTGAAAGTAGACAAAAAGCTTTAGATAAAATTGAAAGAATAGAAGCTCCAATTGCCAATAATAAACGAGCCAAAATTAAATTTGAAACTCAAATAAAGAGTGGAAATGATATTCTTCATGTTGAAAACCTATCTAAATCTTATGGAGATAGACTGCTATTTAAAAATCTGAATTTAGATATCAAACGTGGAGAACAAACAGCTTTAATTGGTGAAAATGGTCGTGGAAAAACCACTTTATTTAAAATAATCATGAATAAAGTAGAAAGTGACACAGGTACCTGCACTTTAGGAAAAAACGTATTTATCGGCTACTATGACCAGGAACAATCTAATCTTAACCCTGATAAGACAATTTTAGATGAGGTTTGGGATGACTTTCCTAATATGACTACTACCCAAATTCGAAATGCTCTTGCCGCTTTTTTGTTTACAGGTGATGATGTATTTAAGAAAATTTCCACTCTAAGTGGAGGAGAAAAATGCAGAATAAATCTTCTAAAACTTATGTTATCGAAAGCTAATTTTCTTCTTCTTGACGAACCTACAAATCATTTAGATATAATGTCTCGTGAAGCCTTAGAAGATGCTCTATCAAATTATGATGGAACTGTTTTAGTTATATCCCACGATAGATATTTCTTAAATAAGATTGTAGAAAAAATACATGAACTAAATGATGATGGCATAAAAACCTTTCTTGGAAATTATAGCTACTATGTAGAAAAGAAGAAAAATCCTCTAAGATTTCAAGAATTAGAGGAGGTTGAAGGCAAAACAAAAACTCAAATACAATATGAAAAGAAAAAGAAAAGAGAAGAAGAAAAATTACAAAAGCAAAAGAAACTAAAAATAAAAAATCTAGAAGAGACTATTTCCTCCTTGGAAGAAAACATAGAAAATTTGAATCAACAACTTTGCCTTGAAGAAGTATATTCTAACCCTGAAAAGAGCGAAGCAGTGAACAAAGAAATCGCAAGATGTCAAGCTAAACTTGAAGAACTATATACAGAATGGGAAGAACTTATTGAAGAATAGCAATAAATTGTGACAATCTTTAATATTGAACATTCCATATGAGATTTGCATTTAGGAAAGATTCACTACGCAAAGAAGCTCTAATATTTCTGAATTTAACCCTCTAAACCTCCTAAGCTAACTATTGTTTAGACAATAGAAGGTTTTTACGGTGTTTTAAATTCAGAAATACAAGGGCTTCTAATTACTTGTTCAACACTATCCACTTAATAAAAATGCTGTGCATTTTTATTGCAATTTTTCTCCACAATTAGGGCAATATATTATTGCTCTTTTTATTTCCTTTAGATTTTCACCACAATAAGGGCAAAACTTAATCATCTTTTTGATATTCAGTGCATCTTTAAGCTTTTCCTCACTTATAGGTGTTTGCATTACTGCATCCACATTAAATGCTCTATAACTTTCTAAATTTATTGAATTACTGGAGGATAGTATGCACCAAGTATCAGGTTTAACCTTTTTTATTTTTTCTATAAGCTTATCTCCTGTTACTTTTTTCATAATGAAATTTGCGATAACTATACTCGGTAAATATTCTTCCACCTGTGTTATAGCATCATATTCATTTGATATCTTTACATCATATCCTAGACTTTGTAATAAATCTTTCATTATAATTCCTTCGAGCTTACAATCATTTATAATTAATACCTTCTGCAAAATTTATATCATCCTCCTGATACTCTAATTATACTATACTCTCCTTAACCTTCCAATTTCTTAATACTATTATAAAACATTTTATTTGCTATATAAAGTATCTTTTATAACAACATTTTCCTTTATCCGCTTATTAAATTAGGCTGTATCTGAAAAAGTGTTTATAAAAACATTTCTTCAAATACAGCCTAAACCTTTAAATCTTAATTTTTAAACTATAATAGTTGATAAAAATTAAAGCAAAACCTGTTTTCATTCATTATTATCTTTCTCCTAATTTTAAATTAGGTATAGCATTTAACTCTAATGGTGCTATTCTTTCCTTTAAAAATTCAAAATACGCAGCGCTTCCAATCATGGCTGCATTATCTGTACACAAGATTGGATCTGGAAAAAGTACTTTTATTCCATTCTTATCCCCTTCTTTTACCATACTTTCCCTTAAATGAGAATTTGAAGCAACGCCTCCTGCTATGGCTATTTTATCTACTCTTTTAAGTTTGCATGCCTTTATTGCATTATCAACCAATACGTCTACCACAGCTTTTTGAAAAGAAGCTGCTATATCTGCTCTATTTATTTCTTCGCCTTTTATATTCATCTTATTAAGATAATTCAGAACTGCTGATTTTATTCCGCTAAAAGAAAAATCCAAAGAATCCTTATCATGAAAATTAGCTCTTGGAAAAGCTATAGCTTCTTCATTTCCTTCTCTTGATATTTTATCTATTTTAGGCCCTCCAGGATATCCAAGCCCTATAGCTCTTGCTACCTTATCAAAAGCTTCTCCTGCAGCATCATCCCTTGTTTGTCCTAATACTTCAAATTCGCCATAGTCTTTCATATATACTACAAAAGTATGCCCTCCTGAAACTACAAGACACACAAATGGAGGCTCTAAATCTTTATATTGTATAAAATTAGCGCTTATGTGTCCTTCAATATGATTTACTCCTATTAGAGGTTTTTTTAGTCCATAAGAAAGTCCTTTAGCATATTGAACTCCTACTAGCAATGCCCCTACTAATCCTGGACCATAAGTAACAGCTACAGCATCTATATCTTCTAATGTAACATCAGCTTTCTCTAATGCTCTTTCTACTACTATTCCTATAGCTTCTATATGCTTTCTGGATGCAACTTCAGGTACTACTCCTCCAAATTTAGTATGTATATCTATTTGAGAAGATATTATGTTAGATAATACCTCTCTTCCATTAACTACAACCGCCGCTGCAGTTTCATCACAGCTAGTTTCTATAGCAAGAATCTTTATATCTTTAATCATTTTTTTCCCTCTTTCGCTTTTAAACACTAATCTTATTATTGACAAATTTCAGAACTAATTATACCTCACCAATAAGGTATTAGCAACCTTACTGCGCTGTGTTATAATATTATCTGACTCTAAAAGGGGGTTGATATAAATGAAACCTTATGCAAAAGTAGTTGTGAATGGTTCTCCTATTTCAAAATCTAACTTTAAGCTTTCTAATTCAAGCGGCAGATCTATTCTTCCTTATAATTCTGGTAAATATCATGATAGATATGCTTTATACGAAGAAGAGATAGCCTACGTTGCAAGGCTACAAAATCCTAATGTATTTCTTACAGAATCCTTAATTGCAGTCCTAAAGGTTTATTATAAAAGTAAAAAAAGACATCCTGATACAACAAATATACCTAAGAGTATTTTTGATGGAATTGAAAAAAGCGGACTTATTATAAACGATGCTCAAATCAGAAGACTTATAATAGAAGAATATTATGACTCTGAAAATCCACGATTTGAATTAGAGCTCTTTGGAGAAAGTACATATTTTATGAATTACGAGATTGGTCAAAAGGAGTTCAGAGATGAACCTATAGAATATGAACCTCCTGCTAATAAAAAATCTCAAGGAGTAAAAAATATTAAACCTAAATCCATAGATGAATTTCATAGCACTTGTGCAATTTGTGGTAAAGTCATAAAAAATAGCAATGAAATTATTTCTGCAAATAAAGGCAAAACATTGATATGTAAGTCATGTTTCAAAAAAGCCTTCTAAAAATGCCTAAGGGCACACCCTTAGGCATTTTAGTTCAATCTTGATTTAATATAATTTGCTGCGCCTTCTGCAGCTTTATACCCTTCTAAAGTTATTTCATCTACTTCCTCATGTGCATAAAGCAAATCACCACAAGCATATACTCCCTCTAACTCTGTTTCCATATTGCAATCTACTTTAGGTCCTCTTGTTTCTTCAGAAATTTCAATTTTAGCTTTCTTTACGAGCTCATTTTCTGGAGAAATTTCCACAGATAATAGTACCGTATCACAAGGAATATATTCCTCAGTTCCTTCTATTGGATTCTTATTTTCATCAACCTTTGCAATGGTTATTCCTTCAACTCTATCTTTTCCATCTAAACCTATTATTGTATAAGATAGTTTTATAGGTATATTAAAATCTTCTAAACACTCTGCTATATACTTTTCAGAAGCTTTAAGAGTAGATGCTTCTTCTACTACAGCTTTAACGTTAGCTCCTTCTAAAATAAGCCTTCTTGCCATAATAAGAGCTACCTTTCCAGAACCTACAATAATTATTTCCTTTCCAGGCATATATCCTTCTATATTAACAAACTTTTGCACCATTCCTGCAGTATATATTCCTGCACTTTTACTCCCTGCTATGTTTATTGCTCCTCTTGGCTTTTCCCTACACCCTGTAGCTAAAATTACAGCCTTTGGTTTTATCTCCATTATGCCATCTTCTTCATTAACTGCCCATATTGTCTTATCCCTGTTAAAGTCAAATACAGTAGTGTTCAGCTTATATTCTATTCCCATCTTTTTAACTTGCTTTATAAATTTTTCAGCATATTCGGGACCTGTAATTTCTTCTCCAAAAATTTCTTCTCCAAAACCGCTATGTATACATTGGTTTAATGTTCCTCCAAGACATTCTTCTTTTTCTAATATCAAAATTTTGCTAATTCCAAGTTCTTTAACTCTTATAGCTGCCGCAAGCCCTGCTGGTCCTCCTCCAACTATTACTACATCGTATTCATACATTTAAAATCCCCCCATTTACATGCCTAATATTCATACTGGAGATTATTAACCTTTATATCAAAATCCATAAGTTGATTTTCCTTAAACTTTATATCCTCAGGATAATATAATATAGTCCAAGGTCTTGAAACATTCGGAGGAAGTTCTCCAAAGTCCTGTACATTAAAATAAAAAGGTGCTGATGCAATAATCTTACCATCTTTTATTATATCTAATGTAGCTTCTAAGTTAAACACAGAATAAGAATATCCATTTCTAATGAATAGGTCCACAAGAAGGGAACCATCCTCATTATAAAATGCACTTATTCCATTAAAAGTTATTCTATCTGCAGGTGGATCTCCCAGCTTATCTAAATAATTTTGAAGTTCTTGCTTCGTGGAATCATCTATTCTAGATAAGTCTGCCATAGGTCCAAAACTATATTGCTGCTTTTTTAATGTGGGCTTTGATGCAGGTTCATTATTATGCTGTATGCCCTCATTAGAAGAGCTTACTTTATTAGTCATACATCCTACAAGTAAAAATGTAACCAATATCAACATAATTGCCCTTTTCATATTGTCTCTCCTCTAGTGTTGATTTATGACACCATTTGAAACAGTGTAATTATATCACTTCAATTTTTTTATGTCTATTAGAGACATGAGGTTATTTTTAACCTAACTTTTCTCCGCAGTTAGGGCAATATTTAAAAGACGAATCCACCTCACTTCCACAATTTCTACACCTTATCTCTTTTTTATTATAAAATTCATTATTATAGTTGCTATAAATTTCACGAAGTTCATTATCGTCTATATGCACTTTTTCGTCTTGTTCTAACTCTCTACCTAATTCTCCCGATATCTCAAATATGGTGTCACAGCATCGTGACTTTAAAAAATACTTTTCTCCCCACTTAATTATAGGAATAAAAAATATATGAAACACATTGTAAGTTTTTATCATCTTATATGCAGTCATAGCACCGCATTTTTTACATATTTTATTGCTTATTTCCCTTATTTCTTTTTCCCTAGTAGAAACACCAAACACTCCAAAGAAAAACATAAACTCAACTCCCTATTAAAATATGATTTCATTTAATATATTATAATAAATCTTAAAAATTAAAAAAGTATTATCCGAAAATAAAATGAAGGCAATCCTCTGCCTTCATTCTATTTAAATATGTTTCTGCATCTTGTTTGTGCTAAATCGTATCTAAATATGCAGCAATTTGTTTATAATATGATTTAGTAGACAATTACTCCAACTACTGCCGCAATTACAGTCATAAGTATTGGATCTATCTTATATTTATATGAAAGTATAAATGCTCCTATGAATATAAGTATACTTTTATAATCTATAAAAGCTCCATAAGCAACTAATATAGCTGCTGCAGCTACCAAACCTACTGTAGCTGGTCTTAAGCCTAAAAAAGCATGCTCAACATATTTATTATTTTTAAATTTTACAAAAAATCGTGTTATTATGAGCATTATTATTATAGATGGGGTTATAACTCCAAGAGTTGCAAATAAAGAACCAATCACACTATTTACCTTATATCCTACATATGTAGCCATATTTATAGCAACAGGTCCTGGAGTGATTTGAGAAATAGCCACCATATCAACAAATTCTTTAGGCCCAACCCATTCGTGTATAGATACCACTTCTTGTTGTATCATTGACAACATAGCGTATCCTCCACCAAAGCTAAAAAGCCCTATTTTAAAAAATGTAATAAAAAGTCTTAAAAGTATCATTCTTTATTTCCTCCTATATGTCTCATGTAAAAAACACCACTTAAGGCTGAAACTATTATGATTATTATAGGAGTTATATTTGCAAAGGCTACTAAGATGGTCACCACAATAGGTATAAGTATGGTCTTTCTATTAATTTTAGCACTTTTACTCATGTTTATCACTGGTGCTGCAATAAGAGCTACAACAGCTGGTCTTATTCCTTTAAAAGCTTTTTCTACAAAAACATTATCTTTTATACCTGTAAAGAAAGAAGCTATTATTAAAATTATTAAAAAGGATGGTAAAACTGATCCTAAAGTTGTTGCAAAAACTCCTAAGACTCCCCCTACTTTATATCCTACAAACACAGAAGTATTAACTGCTATAGGCCCAGGAGCAGACTGAGCTAGGGCTATCATATCCAGATACTCTTCTCTTTCTATCCACCTTTTTCTATCTACAACTTCCTTTTCAATCAAAGGAAGCATAGCATATCCTCCACCTATAGTGAAAGCTCCGATCTTGAAGAAGGCAATAAACATCTCTAAATATTTCTTCATTTAAACACCGCCTAATATATTCTTTATATTATTTTTTATAAATCTAATTATATACATTATATATATATATTACCACTTATACAGCAGTAAATTCTATTTTATTTTTGACCACTTTCTCGTTTAAATGATAATGAATTAGAAATGTAGTTCCTTTTAAAGCCAAGATATATTGGCTTCTTTTCTTGGTACTGTTCTAAAGTACTTTACATCCGAATATCCTATTACCATGCATGTTATAACCTGTTTCCCCTCTTCAACTCCAAGAAACTCCCTAATCTTTTTACTTCTTCGTGCTGCCCTTACGAAGAAACCGCTAAAAACCGTTCCAAGACCTAAAGCGTTAGTCATAAGTTCCATATTGGAAGAAGCTAAGGCTCCATTTACTTCTGAACTAGCTGTAACAACTATTACAATGGGAGCATTAAAAAATAATCTGTCATTTTCTTTAGGATTTTGTTCATATGAATCCCTCATTTTTATCCACATCTGTGCATAATTTTTAAATCTCATAGTTTCTGGAGTTAAATTAGATAACATTTGTTCTCCTATTTCTTTTAATACATCAAATGTTAATATTTTTAGCTTCTCTAGCCCTTCTCTTACAACTATATAAGATACATCTTGCATATTGCTTCCCGTTTGAGTAAACCTACCAGCTTCTATAATCTTACGAATTTTTTCTTCTTCCACTTCTTTATCTTTAAACTGTCTTACGCTTCTTCTAAACTTTATAAAATTTAATAAATTATCCTCGTCTATAAAAAACTCTTCTTTATTATATTCTTTTACATCTTCCATGCTATATTCATCTATTGATACAGCATTTTTAGGACACACAGCTATACAATGTCCGCATTTAATACACGCTACATTTTTAACATGAGCTTTTCCATATACTATTTCTATATCATTAGGAAAACAATCCTTAACGCATTGTCCACATCCTATACATTTTTCAACATCTATTTTTATCATATTTATTTCACTCCCTCTATTCATTAATATATTTTTTATATGTAAATTTTAGCATTTTTATTTTATATAAAAAACAAAAACCTGTAAACATTAATGTTTACAGGTTTTTATGGCAGGGGCAGTAGGACTCGAACCCACAACCAATGGTTTTGGAGACCGATAATTTCTATATATTAAACATTTTAAACTGTTCTTAAATGTAGAAAATATCAGCTTTAATAAAATTTATTGTAATTAAGTTTTTAAAATTGTTTCAATCTATTTTCAAAATAATACAACCAAAATGCAACCAATTATAATCTTTTAATGTATCTTTTTAATTCCATGATGATTGACTTTAGTTTGATATTTTCTTCAATTAGTGCTTTTAATTCTAAATCTTCCTTTACAAAGTTTTCATTATGTATTTTAGTTTTTTCTTTTTCTTTCATCATTTCATACATTTTATTACCTCCCATACTCCCCAGTGGCTAATATCATTTTACCACTTTTACTTTTATTTTACAAGAACATTTGTTCGCATTTCACCCTTTTAATATTTATTCCATGATACCCAAAAGGCAGTGCATTTTAGTAACCCCATTATGCATATGCTTTTTAGAATTTTAAAATTATGGTCACTTTGGCACTGCTATTTAAAATTTTTTAACAATGCTGATATGTTTTCAAAAAATAAAAAAATACCCCAAGCCTGAGCTTGAGGTAAAATAATTATCTTTTATAATATTTTTCTCTTAACGTTCCCTGTTCTTGTTTTCTCTTTTCCACGTCAACCTTTAAATAAATACCTTTTTTAACAGCAACAAGCTTGCCAGTTCTATTCATATCTGATAATCGCTGCTTAGATATACCAAGGTATTCAACAACTTCAGAGGAATCCATTGTGTTCTCTTGGATTAGTTTTATTAGTTCTTCACGTTCCATTAATTCACCTACTTTTTAGATTTTTTAATTTTATTTTCACTATATACTATCAAGACAATTCCTATTAATATATATCGCACATCTTTACTAAGTAAAGCTATTATTAAAAATGCTATGCTTACTCCAAAAGACGCTTGATTGAGTAGTAATTTAATATTCATTTTAACACCATCCTTTATTTATATTAAGATAAGGGAAAGGCGGGGATTTTTCATCCCCTTTTGTCAATCATCGAAAAGTTTGTTTATTATATCTATTAACTTTTCGGTGATTTGTAAAACTAGGAGGATTAATCCTAGAAGTTTTAATAAGAAATCAAATTCCATTTCCCCACCTCCTAATTATATTATAACATACCTGCGTAAAAAGTCAATAGAATTTGTAAAATATTTTTATTCTGTTGATATTTTTTTTAATTTAAGTATAATATAATTAATAAGAAATCAAATTCCATTTCCAACGGAAGTGGTGAAGGCTGGCACTTTGCCAGTCTTTTTTTGTTTAAAATAAAAAAACTGGGATTGCTCCCAGGATCAATTTTAATCTAAAGTGTCTACTAATTTAACATTGATAGTATTACTAGATTCTTTTCTAATTCCCTTAATAATTGCATATGAGTCTAAATAATCTTTAAGTTGTTCAGCTACTGCTTCTGTCATTATACACTTCATCTGATTCGGAATATTATAATCATTTTCTTGTATATCTCTTAATGTAAAAGATAAATTATCCAAATCTACTTCTCTAATTTTGCCTTTCACTTCTATTATTTCATCATCAATATCTTTATTTAACAATATTTCACTAATCCTATATTTAGCATATTTATTTATACTTAACTTACCATATTTTTTTATTGCTTCTCCTGAAAAAGTTATTTCACTTATATTTTTTTCATCTGGAAGAGTTCTTAATATACTTCCTAGTGCTCTATCTCTTATATTTTCATCTATATCAATACACTCTTTTGGTAAGGCACTTGAAGCCCAATGAATAGCTTTAAAATATACTTCCATAGCATTATCTATTTTATTATTACTGTCAAAAAAGTTTAACTGTTTAGGTGGTAATCCAAGTGATAAATTTATACTCCCTTTGTTATATCCTAATAAATTAAAATCACATGCTTTAGCAACTTCCTTAGGTACATTTGTTGAAATCTTTATATCACACAAAATTGCATATATTGTTTGAATGCTTTTCCTAAAATTATCTAAAAACTTTGATACCAAACTAATTGGAGCCTCACCATATCCAATAACAGGCCCTATTATATGGATATTTAAATCATTTTTAGGTATATTAAATAGTTGAACGCCTGTAAATTCATCTATTTCTTCTCTCAACTCTCTTATTTTATTTACATAACTACTAGCCATTGCTTTATATTGTTTTTCTCTATCTGGCAATAATTTTTCCCTAAGAGAAATTAATATATTCTCTAATCTTTTTATTTGATTTTCAGCCTGATTTTTTTGCTCAATGCTATTTATCATATTCTCACCCTCAACAACCCTTTAATTATACCTGGCTTTTCTTTTACTTGTTTACAAAATTCAATAGTTTCATCGTATAAATCACTATCAAGAAATGTTGGAAATACTTGTAACCCGTATTTTTGCTTTACGCAATCTCCATTTAATAACATAAGCCAATCATCGAAATTAGTCTTTGGGCTATATTCAAAATCATATGCCAGAATAAAATCTATGTCAGATGGAAATTTTTTATCAGTTATAAAGCTCCCATCAATTATTAATTCATATTTAGTATTAAACTTCTTTAAATCTTTTAAATATTGCTCTAGCTTTTTAAATAACTTACATCTATGTTCTTTATTCTCTATAGAACAAAACTTTTCTTTTATATCTTCCATTGTGCATTCATAAATACCTTCTGGTAAAATACCGTGTCCGTTTAGACTAGGAATAGCCATTACTATCACTCTTTCTATATATTGTAGCATATTCCTATTTCTACACTGTAAACATATTTCCTCTAAAACAATATAAATTTTAATAAAATAATTAAAATACTATGATATAATTTTTTCTATATTATTAAAAAATTTTGTCCATAAATATATTTTTTATACAAGTATATTTCACTTATTTTCATCTTATTCATAAAAATATTCCTATCACTATGGTAATATTGTTTACAAATATACTTTACAACTGTATTACTATGTTTTTGCAATTTTGTCAACTAGCCTTATGTTTTTTATCAATTCATGTTATTATTTATATTCATTAGTTCTAATCAAAAAATAAAAAAATCCCCCTGGTTTTCTCCAGGGAGTAAATTAAAATTCTCTTATGATATTTGTAATTTTCTGTAATGCCTCCTCTGTTAATGGACCGTATATACCATCTTCAGTAAGCGGTGCTCTTGTTTGAGTAACCTTGTTATACCACTTCTGAAACTCTAGACAGTAATTAACAGTATATTTATTCTGTTTAGCTTCAGTTTCTACTTTAATAATCTGTCCAGTTATTCCCTCTGCTATTGCTCTGGCAATATTACTAACTCCAACTTTTCTATATAACTCTGCATCCACATTGCTGTCCACGAAACATACTTCTATTATATTAGCTGGCATTTTGGTATTTCTTAATTCATAAAGTCCTCTAGTATCTACCTTAGCTCCTCGGTTAATAAAACCTAACTCCGCTATTTTATTTGCTATTTTTTCAGCCTTACTCTTTCCCTTAGAACTTCCATTATAATATAAAACTTCTGTACCTCTACCGCCTCCAGCATTAAAATGAATAGAGCAAAAATAATCTGCTCCCCATCTGTTAGCTTTAGATACTCCAAAAGATAAATCTTCAGCACTTGTAGATGTTTTATTAGGTGTTACGTCTAATACCTCATGACCTAACTTTTTAAGATATTCTATAACCTTAGCATAAACCTTTCTATCTTCTGCGACCTCATCTAATACTCCTGAAGCTCCTGGTACTCCATAATTGTGTCCTCCACGAATTGCTATTTTCATGGACTATTCCTCCTTTATCTCTTTTTTATTGCCATCTTTAAGTTGCTCCAGCGCATCCTTTATCTTTGCTGGTAATGGTAAACCTAAAGAACCACAATTCTCTAATATACTTAATCCTTCATTAGCAATATAGAAATAACAAACCAATGTCCTAAATACCCAAGTCCCTGTATTGAGCAGTCTGTCCAATGCTACAGCTACAATTAGAACCACGAGTATAATAGCTTTTCTTGCTATTCCCTTAAACCCTACATCTGAACTAAGCTCTTTTTTTATATAGCCCCTAATTACTCCTGTTGCGTAATCTAGGATTATAAATAATACAAGTATTGCTAGAGCTGTATCCCAAGCCCCAAATAACCATGTTAGAAATGTTCCCGTTCCTGCTATAGCTGTACTGAATACCTCTTTTTTATCCATCTTTTACCCTTCTTTCTTATAAAATAAGGCAAAATAAAGACTATCTCTAGTCATTACTTTGCCTATTAAACAACTTATTTTATTCTAAAAATTCTCTTTCGATTTTTAATATTTTTGCTTTTTCTTCCTCTGTTATAAATCCTTTAGCTACCGCATTATTAAGATTTTCTTCATTAAAATTAGGATTTAATCTCCAGCAACTAACAAAATAATTGTATAATATACTCATTTATTACACCTCCAATAAAGCATTAATTGCGTTTTGTGCTTCCAACAAGGAAGTTTGAAGTTCTTTTTGTTGTTCTTTTAATGCTGTATTTTCTTCCTTTAGTGATAAATTTTCACTCTTTAGTCGCTCAATTTGTTCTGTAAGTGGTGGCTCATAAGTTGGATATTCAAATACTAATTCATTAGTTTCTAGGTTTACTTTGTATGATTTTGCTGTTTGAAATTCGCCTTGATATTGTCCAAACTCTAGCTGTATAACTCCTACAGAATCTATACTTCTTGCTTGTAGTACATCATAAATCTGAAAATCTTGTTCTTTTGTTGTATTTATCGCAGTTTCACTTGTTTTTTCTAATGTTGTTAATATAACATCACCTGTTGCTAATTCATAATAAATTTTTCTTCCTATCATTTATAACTACCTCCAATTCCTATATTATGAAAAATAATAGAAAGTACCATCTAGTTTTGCAGAGGATGAACTGTTATATTCATCCTGTGAGCCTAATAGACTCACAATTGATAAAGAATTGTGATTAAGCCCGGTTATATCTAGTATTCTTTGTTTAATAGAAAAAGCGTGTAAGTTGCTATCCTCATAATTACTCATATATTGACTATATATGAGTAGTGTGTAGGCTTTATTATTCGCTTTATCTATATAAACAGAAAATGACCTTATTTTAGTGTCCATTGAAGAATACGAATCACCAAAACCACCATAATCATCATAAAAGTCAAAATATTTCGTACCATCACAGAATCCTATACTCGATTGAGGAGCACCATGAGCATTATTAGCTACATAGCTATATGGTCTATTATCAGCATCCAAGTCTGATATAAAAAGAATATAATTTGCATTAGGTGCCGAAATAAAAGTTTGTGTTAAATTCTGTACACCTCGACTACTAGAATGTGTGGTGCTTACTGTTCTTGTGTGAACTGAAGATGGTCTAGGTTCTAAAGTTCCCGTAACCCCAAATATACTAACTCCATTTTTTATATTCTCTGGTTTTAAATTAGCATCACCTTTAACATATCCACTACCATTATGATAACCCGCAGGTATAGCTTGGTTAGTTGTACTAGGAATAATTATTTTAGCTCCATTATTAGGCATTGTTCCTGTTTGACGTGTGTAATTATTTCCATAGAAAGTCTGTCCACTTAACACTTGAGCTGTGGTAGCATTTCCAGATAAACTAGGTCTAGCATTTACTGTAATACCACTATAGTAACCAGCGCCACTGGTTTGAACACTATCTGATGGAGTAAATGTTTTTGAACCATTATTAGGCATGGTTCCAGTTACCTTATTACCTTTTACATAAGCAGTTTGTCCGCTTAAAATTTGACCTGCTGTAGCATTAGCATCACTTGTAAAAGTTCCTGTTTGTCCAAATATAGTTACACCAGGTTTAATATTTTCTTTTTTAAAATTTTCATCAGTCCAATCTACAGAACTTCCCTGTGCTCCATCATAGTATCCTTTAGGTGGTCGTAATCTAACGAACCCTTCTTCTGAATACGTGGCTACTGCTTCTTGGATTTTACCACTATTATTTGGCATAGTTCCAGAAACTATTCCATTTTCTGTACCTATTGTATATCCTTCTAGTACCTTATCTGCGGTGGCAGTACCATACTCACCCCCTTCACCCAATAATTGAAAAACCGAACCAGTGTAAACTAGATGAAGTATCTGTCCTGCTTTTATGTTTCCACTAGATAAAGCATTTCCATTTGATTTTAGGATACTCTTAGCTCCTAAACCATTAATATTTAATGTTGCTGCTCCAGTATTAGCATTAGTAAATTTTATTTTATAACTTCTTCCCTCTGTCAATGTTGCTCCTGTTATAGTTACAGTGTAGGTATTAGTCCCACTCGCTGTTCCATAATCTATTTTTTTATCATTTAAACTTTTAATCTGCGTATCAATGATATCCGCATTATAATTAAGGTCCTCAATATTAACTACATCTGTCCCCTCTGGCTTTTTTAATCCATAATTAGCTGTTGTTTTCATATCATCTCACTCTCCTCTATTCATAAATTTTTAAGTCATTCCATGTTTTAAGTTTTGCATCATTCCATGTTAAATTACCCTCTATAAAATCCCAAACTGTGTAAGTGTATTTAAAATCATACGCCAAGTGTGCTGGCTTTATAGTGTCTAGCATATCTTTAAAGCTTGCTAAATTCTTTGGAATACCCTTAACACCTATAAATTGTACTGTAAAAGAATAGCTTTCATGGTGTTCTATAATATCTACTTCTCCACCGCTGAAAGCTTCTGCTGTTTCTTTTATTAATTTTTTAGTTACAGTTCCATGGCCTCTTTTTTTAGCTTTAAGAATTTCTCTTCTTTCTTCATAGCTCTTACTTATATCTGTGTCAATTCCAAACTCTTTTTCCCATAAACTTAATCCCCATGTAGCAGTATCAATAAAACATTGCTTAAGTACGTCTTTCATTTGCCACTTTAGCAATGCTAATTCATATCCTACTACATCATTCCATACTTTAAATTCTTTTATTTCTCGTAAAATAGGAGGTAAATAGGCTAATAAGTCTGGTCTATATAATTCAATTTCTTCATCTGATACTGTAAAATTATTACCATATTGGCTAGTACCATATTTTATAGTTCCATACAACACCTACACCCCCTTTAAATCATTCCAGGTTACTCCACCCTTAGGCAGGTATTGAGTATTATGATTATGGTCTGTTGTCGACCAAATTTTCCAACTGCTCCAGTTACCTTGATAATAGCTTCTATACGCCCATCCATCTCCTCCACTTCTAAATATTAAGATATGGAAACTATCTCTATCATTACTTTGTATTAAAAATCCCGATGTTGTATTATTCCAAGGCGAATTAGCAGCATTTGATGCTCTAATAGGTGTTATAGTTCCTTGTGCTACCAAATCTGGTTTTAAAGTATCATAATTTGATATTGTTATTGCATTAGTTAATTTTTCGGCTTTATCTACAATACCATCGCCGTTAGTGTCGTAAATGCTTTTAAGCATATCTCCATAGCCAGCATCACCAAGCTCTGATTTACTTACAAACTTAGAATTTATTTCATCCTCTGTATAATATCTATCGTCATGTGTATGTCCTATATCAGATTTATTAGTTACTGTATTCCATAAGGTTCTCTCATCACTGGTTATATGCTTAATAGTATCACTTATATGAGATACAGCACTGTTCCAAGCATCTACAAGTGTTTGAGTTATAATATCGAGTACAGCCTTATTAGAATGCGTATGTTTTTTACTGTTCGCATCATTCCAATTATTTTTCTCAGTATCTGTAGTAAATCTATGAGCACTATCCTCTACAATTATAGTAGCTGGATGTGTTGAAGGATGAATATATTTATTTGCCCCATCAGCTATCCCAGCTAACTTATTTTTTTCAGCTGTAGTATAGTCTTCTGTGCTTAATTGTTTTCCTTCTATTTTATCAACTTTTTTACTTAATTCATTAGTAATTGTTCCAGCAAAGTTTGCGTCATTATTTAATGCTTCTGCTATCTCTTGTAATGTATCTAGAGCTTCAGGAGCGGTACCTATAATATCTTGTATCTTCTGTAAAACTTCCTCTTTAGTAAATACCTGTTCTTTTAAGTACCTTTTATTTAATTCTGTATCTACATATGTTTTCTCAGCTTTATTATTTTCAAGTATAGTTGCCCTATTCTTTAGGTTGCTTATCTCTAAATCATTAGCATCTTTATATCTGTCTACTTCTTTTTGAGTATTCACTATACTTTCTTGTACTTTATTTATATCGTCAGCTTCAACTGTATCTCCTTGAGTTTCGTAAGTGATATATGCTTTAGGAACATCAGCAAATATCTTAATAACTCTTTTCCATGGAGTTTCACTTGGAGTAGAAAGTATAAAATTATCTATTCTATCTCCTGTCAACTTACTTCCTGTATAAACTCTTACACTTGTATTAGATACATTATCATGCTGCAGTTCATCTTCATATGCTCCATCAGTGAATGTTACCTCTTCTTCGATTACATAGGTATTGCCATCTAGTTTATTTAATTTTTCTGTAAACTTATCTATACTTTCTGGGTACAATTATTGCACCTCCAAACTGACTGTTCCAAGTACAGGTATTTCTTCATCCGATAGTCCAACATTTACCGAGAAGTTATTTATCTTTAGTTCTGTATAATCTAAAACTCCAGGAGTATTAAGAAGCAGATTTCCTATTCTTGCTATACTCACATATGATAGTTCAAAAGCTATATCTTTTAAGTATTCGTCTAGTAATTTTATAAATTCTTCTTGTACTTGGCCTATATTAAATCCATTGGCCAATATGACCTTTGATGTTATATTAATTTGTTTTTCTATACCACCAACAACAGTTATTTTAGGTCCTATAGGTCTAACATCTTCTATATGATTAAAAACATTATTTATTAATTCCTCAGATGGTGCCTTTTTATTGCTATCAATTAATACTATTTTTACTGTCCCGTTACCATCATATAAAGGAAATACTTTAACTTTTCCAACTCCATCTACCTCTAAAGCCCATTGTTTATAATGATTAGGGTTACCTGAAGTTACAGGAGATTGAATTTTTAAAAGTAATCTTTGTAGCAGTTCTGCGTCTGATTCATTTTCAGTTCCTCCCGTAGTAGGATTAATATTATTTATACTTCTAATCCCAACTAACTGTATAGGCAGTTGAGTAATAGTTCCGGATGGCACATTGTATTTTTCTCCTATTTCCATTGCTTCTATTTTAACAGTAGCACTTCCATTTATTATTATCTTTTCTTCTGTAGTTTCAAATTGCAAACCGTTGCTAGTTTGAACAATAGTTCCTTTTGGAATAACCGTATTATCTACTCCATCAAATATAATTTCCCCTGTAGCTTTTGTGCCGCCTTTCCTATATATTCCATATTCTTCTGCTTTTTTATCTAATTCTTCACTGTAACCATATTTGGCTGCGGTTACAGCAAATACTCTATTAAGTATCTCATCAAGCTGTATTTTAGCTTCAGCTAGCTCACAACTAATAGGAGATAACGCATCGAATAAAAAAGAGCCTTCTAATTTATTTAAATCATTAGGCACTTTATCTAACATTCTATTTAGTATATCTTTACTATCTTCACTATACACTTACATTCATCTCCCCATAAACAGTAGAAACTGTAAAAGCAATATCTAGTTTAGCTCCCTCAATTGTAATATTTAAATTATATATATCTTTTAAGTAAGGATTTATTAAAAGAGCCTCTTTTATATAACGTTCAACCTCTAGCTTTAATGCTGCATTGCTTAGTCCTTTTCCTACGAGTGAATCCAATTCATGTCCATAATTCCAACTATAAGCTAAGTATCTATATCTTTCAGTTTTTAATGCCTTCCATATCCATACTTTAAGAGCTTCATTTCCTTCAACTACTTTAAACTTACCATTCTCTAAAATAAATTTATTTTTATCAAAATCCCAAGCATATTCTTTAAATAGAGGCAACTCTTCTCTGTCATGAACTGTTTCTTTTATAGCCTGGTCTAAAATATCTTCATTAGGAAATATAGTACTCATGGCTTATCCACCTTACATAACACTATGAATGTCTGCCTATCCTCCGTCGCTAGTACTGCCACGGTATCACCGGCTTTTAATCCATCTTTAGTTATATATTCTCTAGTAGAGCCATCTACCTCTAAATTTCTTTTATAATTTTCTTTTAAATAATCAGCTACATAAAAATCATCACTTGTTAGCTGCAGCTCTCCTATTTTGAGAATATTAGCACTAACCATTTGCCCTATTTGTATACTGGGAGGATTTTTATCTGCTCCCCTATCCTTCATTAAATTTATAAACTCAACATAAGGATCCTTCATATTTAATCCTCCTTTACATCCATTTTATTTTCAAATTTTAAATCTAGTGTCATAGTGTACTTATTACTTCCAACTTCCCAAGTATGAGTATCTCCATCAATAAAAAGTAGTCCATTTTGAAGTGCATCTATATAAAATATTTTAGTTTTAATAGCATATCCTGTCCTACAACTCCAGTTTCCTATAGCTTCTATACTACATTCATTATCAATACCATGAAGCATGTTTCTAGCCACTTGAAGAGGATTCTTATCCTTTTCTGTTTGATATGTCTTTTGAATTATTCCATAGTACTCAAAAAGACCAGGATTCTCCACTTTAGATATATAATTACCCTTATCATCATATATCTTTACTCTTCCGACCATGTTTTTCATAGTATCTTTGTAACTTGTATTTAATACATTTCCAACATCATTATCCTTTTGAAATGCATTTATACATGTCAATTCATAGTCAACTACAATAACTCCTTTTTCGATAATTGAAACTTTAGTACCATCACACACAGGAATATACTGTTTTCCATTCTGCTTAGATACTTGAGTAAGCACTTCCATTACTGCCTCATATGCTGTTTTATCCTGTATAAGCCTACTAATTCTTATTCCTATTTTAGGTATATTTCCATATTGTAAGCCCAATTCAGTTATAATTTTTTTTACGGCATCCTCTGCCAATATGTTCTTAAAATTATAAGTGACAGTAGATTTTAGAAGATAAACTAAGTAATCATATGCTGTAATAACTAATTCCTGATGTGAATTTAACTCTCTGTCCCATACTATTCCTCTAAAAATCTCTTTTCCATCTAGTACAATCCATATCTTTGAACCTACTCCTATTTGAACATTTTCGTGATTTCGGTCAAAAATGCTATAAAAAAAGGTTGCTTCAAGTTTACGAGCAACTTCATCTTTACTGCCACTTATAATTATTGTTTTAAGTAAATTTGTAGCATTTTCTTTCCAGTATCCATTTTTATTTTTATACATTATCCATGCTTCTATCATAAGACTAACACCTGTCCTGGATAAATAAGGTTGGGATTTTTTATGTTATTTCTACTTGCTATATCCTTATATTTCATCCCATTACCATAGTAGCGTTTTGCTATATTCCATAGACTATCCCCTTTTTTAACTGTATACTTTCGACCTACAGATGGTTTTTTAGTTGCAGGTCTTGGTTTATTCGTTACTACTTTAGATTTTCCACCATTACTTGCTTTGGATGTATTAACAGACTTGGCCACAACTTTCCTATATTCCTTTAAATTTATAGTAAAATAAACATCTCCCGTTCCATCTCTCTCTCCATAAGTAAAATCCTCAATATAAAAAATTTGGTTTACATTACTTTCAGTTATAAGTACTCTTACTTGTCCTAACTTCCTAAATTTTTCTATTAAAGCAACACATTCGTATGGTTTAGGAAAATTTGTGTACTGGCAAAAATCATATACTTGAGCAGGAAAAAATGATGATAAGGAAATAGTAGCAAGCCTTGACTTACCTAACAAATTAACCTCACCAACATTCTCTACTACTATGGTTTCATTCATATTCCCAACACTAACATCAAACTCAGCTGGAGGTACTGGAAGTTGTAGCTTGTCTTTATTTTGTAAAAACCAAAATTCCACTATAACACCCCCTAAGCCATATTAAAGCTGGTCTTTTTTAATTTTTTTACAAGAGCATCTGCTATTTTATCAATGTCAGCATCTTCTCTTACAACTATACTATCAGCTAATTTTGCAATGTGAACTCCTCCAAAACCTTCTTTAAAACTTCTATTTTCTTGAGCTGTAAGAACTCTTTCACCTTCATGCAGCTCTGCTAGATATCCATTGTAAGGTACATTTGACAGCCCTGTAGCATGACTTCCATCAAGCTTATCTTTAATCCAACCAGCACCTTTTTTGGCTAACTCAATAGTTCCTTTGATAGGATGTTTGAAGAACTCCTTTAGTTCCTCCCATTTCTTTTTAACACTTTCTGCAAATTCAGAGCACTTCTCTTTAACATGTTGAAAAGTTTCTTTAATGCTCTCTATTTTAGGTTTAATGAAATTTATTACTGCCTTTGTCTTGTCTCTAATACCACCCCAATTATGTTTCCATGCCTGGTAAAGTAATATACAAACACCTATTATAGCTACTATTATTAAAACCACTGGATTAGCTGCTAAGAATGTGAAAACTCTTGCTGCAGTTTTGATTATTCCCTTTCCTACAATTTTAAAAACTTTAAGTATAGACATAAGTCCCTTGCCTATACCTTTACCTGTAAATTTACCTATACCCTTAAATATACCTCCAATTGCCTTAAAGTTATTTTTGGAAGCAGCTTTTAAAAATCCTAAAGCTGTTTTTAATTCTGAAAGTTCCTGCTTTAGTTTCCTTATATTTTTAGGTGCATGTAATATAGTTTTCATAATTCCTGGACCGAACTTTAATCCTGCTAATATTCCTAGTGCTGCTTTAGGATTTTTATTTGCAAAATTTAAAAGTGGTTTTACAAAGTTATAGGCCTCTTTAGCTAATTTTCCAACTGTCTTTAATACATTACCTATGCCTTTTAAAGTATTTTTAACATTATTAAAGCCTTTTTCTATCTTTTCAGGATGTTTTTCTAAGTCATCAAACCATTTTAAAAACTTCTGACCTTGAGAGTTTGCAAAACTTTCGACTTGTTTTTTTATAGTTCCAAATGCCTTAGATTGAGAAAAGCTTTCAAACCTTTTATTTACTTGTGCTAAAACTTTATTTATTGGAGGAAGAAATGCTTTACCAATATCTGAGCCCATACTTTGCATCAGACCCGTTGTTGTTGACCACTGTCCTGCAGCAGTTTTTGCAAGTTTTTCAGCTCCGCCAGCAAAGAATGGATTTAATTTATTTTTTACAATACTGTTATAAGCAGTTGTAAATTGATCATCAGTAAGGTCAGACATTTTCATTTTCTTTTCCTTACCTTTTTTATCTTTCTTCTTTGCAGCTCCTGAAGCTTCGACAAAATCATCAGCGCTAAATTTAAAGCCGAATTCATTCATTCTTTCAGCTTCGCCTTGCTTTAAATCTGCCAAAGCTTCCATTGCATCCATAACAGTTTTACCAGGATTAAGTGCAGCCATGTTTTCAGCAAGCTTTACAAGCTCCATAGCTTGTTTTGTATCACCTTGCATTATGTTTACAGCTCTACGTCCTGCAGCTATAACCTCATTTGTACCAAACGGGGTAACATTAGCATTATGCCTTAACTGTGCAATGTATTCCTGAGTGGCCTTGTTTACATCAAAACCTTTTTTCCCTTTATTCTGAAAACCTATAAAGTGTTTCATCGCTACTTCTTCCTGCTCTAGTTTCGCTCCAGCACCCACTGTATTATCAAAGGCAAACTTAGCAGTAGCTCCAAAAACAATCCCTGCAGCTAGATTTTTAAGGTTGAATATGCTGTTTTTTATACTAGACATTACTCTTTTAGTTTTATCTATTGCATTTAAAACAACTCTGTGGGGTCTTCCAGTTAAATTTCCTAAAGTGCTAAGTATATTTCTAAATTTCTGTCTGGTCATATCCCTTGCTGCAATTGTTATAGGTCTATTTTCATGTAATCTTCTTAAGTTGTCTCTAACTTCTCTGGTGCTTCGTGTGGCTTGAGTATTATCTACTCTAATTCTAGCCTCTACTCGAGTTCTTGCTGCATGTTCCATAGTTTCTCTAGCACGCTGTACAGATTGTCTGAAATCATTTGTTTGACTTATGATTTGTTGCATAGAAGCCATATAGTTATTTGTATTAAACTCAATACGAGCACCAAGTCTTTCTTCATCAGCCATATGCCTCACCACCTTTTAAGACAATAAAAATAACACCCTAAGGTGTATCTTAAGGTGTTATTTTATTTAATATTATTTATAATTGATGGATGTACTGCCGCTGAGTCTAGTAAATCATACAATATTTTAGGTTCAGAATATACTTGTAGCTTAATATCTTCCCAATTAAATTTATTATATTTTTCTCTAGTTATTGTATAGGCAATAGCTCTAGATTCTACTTTTTCATTCTGTTTAGTATCAAATATAGAGTCTACTATAAACTCTATATTTTCAACTTTTTTATTTTTAAATAACTCACTAACAATATCAATAAAATAATTAGAAGTGTGTATTAAAAATTGCTTTTCATCCTCAGGCTCTTGAAATAATTTAATACTTATATCTGAATCATTAACAGTAACAGCCCTAATCTTATTAGCTCCTAATATTTGTTTTATTAGCTTTTCTACATTCCCTTTATTTAATTCTATTTTACTTAAATCTATTTTTCCTTCTTTTTTAACTTCTTGTTCTTGATTGACCTTATCATTGCCTTTTACAACTTCCTTTTTCTTCTCACAAGCTACTAAAGACATAGCCATAATAACACTAAGCACTGCTATAAATATTTTTTTCATAACATCAACCTCCTAGTGTTATTATACTACATCCACACTAAATATTGGTATTTCTTTTCTTTGTAATGCTAATTCCTTGCGAGTTCTTTCCTCTATCTCTTTCTCAACGAAAGCTCTTAATACTAATTTGTCCCCTAGTCCTAAATTCCAATATTCTGATGGCTTAATTAACCTTTTAGTTTTAAAAAGGTAATACATGGTGTTTACTTCACCATCAGAATTTATTAGTTTTTTATTTCTTCAACCGCATTTTTACCAAAACCACACAACTCATTTATATGATTGTATAAGGTTGCAATTTCTCCTGGTTTACCTAAAAACATTCTTTGAAGCAGCTCTATAGGAGTATGTGCTTTAAAATGCTCCATAAGCTCTTTTGATTTTAGATTTGGCTCCTTAACTCCTTCTAAAACTGTAAGCAATTGAATTTTATTATAATCTATATCACTAAGAGCATCTTCATCTACAGTTACCCCAGCCTCTTGAATTTCATTATATTTTTCAATTCCTATTGCCTGGATTGTAAATATAACGTCTTCTCCAAATGCCTCTGATAAGCTTTGTATTTTAACCTTTTTTGTAGGTAGTTTCACCTTACTTGTATCTGATTTTAGTAATAAATCCATAACATTATTAGCCATTGATATTCCTCCTTAAATTTAAAATCAGCCATAGAATATTATGGCTGTATCCAATCATAAATTTCGTATTCAGAGAATGTGAAGGGAATACTCTCCTCAAGTATCTTTTTAGCTTCCCAATTCACTAAGTCAAATTCATCAAAGGTTGCATCCTTTATTGCCACACGCTCTGCACCAACCACATCAGGGTCATCTAATTTTGATACTATGGTGCAGACTACACTCTTACCTTCCTTTAATTTATTAGCTAGTTTTAAAAGCATTCTAGAGTTAGTTTTATTTAATTTTAATGTACCACTGCCTTCAAAGCCTACAACCTTATATTTTTTACCCATAACTTTGCACATTTTAACTTCTTCTTTTATGAGTTTAACTTTAGCCTGCAAGCCTGTGGCATTGTCTAAATATTCTCCATCTAACCAGCATTCACCCTGAGTACCGGATATAGTTTTTTGTGCATCATATGCCATTAATAAGCACCTCCTAAATAGTTACATTGATATTGAAGTCTTCCATTGCATCTGTCCACTTCAAATTAGAAGCTATAAATACTTTATCTTTTGTATTAGCCTCTTTTAAATCCTGGTCTTTCATATTCTCAACATCTTCTCCAATTGATTTTAAATATGTTTTCTGTGCTGCTATGTCTATAAAAACTTTATTATACTCAGTTGAAGAACTATCTAGTAATCCTTCAAGTGCTAGCTGGTCATTATATGCTTGTATAGCCGTTATAAGCAATATTTTATTATCATAGGTGTTTGCATATTTCCCAAGATAATAATCACTTACTGTACGCTTTACATCATCATGCCACATATCATTCTTGTCCACTATTAATATTTTTTTAAAATCCTCACCTTTATCCTTAGTAGTTGAAGTTAATGAATTTATAGCCCTAGCAATCTTACACTTTTCACCATCGTTTATTAAAATTAACTTACCTTCATTTATAGCCTTGTCTGCTTCCTCTTTAGTTAAATGAGGTACATCATCAACTTCCGGAAGAACCGTATAGGTAGCACTCATATTAAGAGGACACCCTGCTAAAATACCTGCTATTCTAGCACAATATTGAGCTGCAGAATATGTCTTTTCTCCAACTCTAATATCATCTGTGTCAAAATTAATAACTCCTTCATGATCTGCCGGAGTATGTGGTAATACAGCTTTGATTTTCACATCTTTTGTATCTCTAAGTTCCTTTGTCCAAGTGGCTATAATATTGGCTGCTTCTTTTTCTATGAATGGTATTGCTAAATAATTAAATTTAGTTACCTCTAAGTATTTTAAAGCCTCATTATAATCAGTAGCCTCTGGTTGTATCGCATAGACTACTACTTTTTTAGGTGGATTAACTCCTCCTCGTAACGCTAACTCTATCTGCTCTTTATTTTCTGCAGTAAATCCTGTTGGAATATCTGTTATAGTGCTTATATTTATAGGATTGTTTACTGGACCTTTTTCTTTTAATATAAGAGCTACAATCCCTCTTTCGCCTCTTTGCATAGCAGTACTAGCTTTAGTTTTAAAAGCTATATTTACATTAGGTAATCCTAACATCATCTACACTCCTTTCTTTGATAAAATCATATCTTGCATTACATCGAAGTTTTCAATATCTTTCTCAATTAATTCATAATAGTTAATAGGTACCTGGAAGTGTAATACAATGCCAATTCCATCATTTATTGATTGATACTGTGTATTGTCTAATTTAATATTTCTATTTTTAATAGAAATATGACCCTTAAACATATCTTCTAAATCATCTGCCATATTTAACACTTCTTCAGTAGAATTTACTTCCTTAGGAAAGTATTGAATATCAACTAATAGGAATCGAGACTTAACATTCTTACTTTCCCTTGTTGAACTACCTGGAATTAATTGCACGAAAAAAGCAGGTGATTCAAAACCCTGCTGTATCTTTTCATCATATATATTAATTTTAGGATACTTCTCACTTAATTTTAAGGTAAATGCATCCCTTATATCGTTATACTTAAGCATATACTATTCTCCTAATACTCTATTAATCCAACGCTTTAATTCTCCTGGTAATTGAGCATTTAATTCTTCTACACTTATTTTCAGCATATGTACTCCAGGAACATAGGCTATAACTCCTCTTGCTTTATAGTGTTCAGGATTACTAGTTACTCCTAGTCTTGTCCTATGTCCGAATTCCACATGCGGTGCATATTCAGTATTGTTGAAAACCTCTATATACCAACCATTACCTTCTCTTACTATATCACCTATTTCCCAATTTCTTCTCAACTCTCCTGTATCACCTACTGGAGTTCGTTGTTTAACTTTTCTTAGTAACTTATTGGCTAATTTTAATATTTCAGCTTCAATTTCTTCCGGGAACTCTACTTTTATTCTTTCTAGTTTGGCTATCCACTCATCTAAACCATCAATTTCAAACATTTAGTTTCTATCCTTTCTTGTTAGAGGTATCTCTAAATGACTTGAATAAAGGAATGGCTCTCCAGCTATATAATTTTTTTTCAGTCCATTTTCAAATGTTACCTGAACATCATCACCTGCAGCAATATTTGTATCGGGCCTACAAAACATAATAACTGAGTATTTTATATTAGATACTGTTTCAGTTTCGCTTAGTATTTGAGGTTCTTTTTTTGAAATAGCACATTTAATATTTTCTGCCTTTAGTCCATTTTTAAAAGCTATAGCTCCATTAGGTTTTTTATATTGTATTTGGCCACTTATTGTAGCTTTATCAAAATAAGTTAATTCAAGGAGTGCTGCTTCATCCATACTACCAAGCCACCTTTCTAAAACTATTTAATTCTTTCATGTCTGAATTACTAAAATTTAATAGTGTTTTTTCATCTTTTTCAGATATGGTGGCAAATTCAATTTTAGTATCACCTCTCTGAATTGACTTAACTTCCCTGCTACTTTTATCACTACTTGCTGATTCTAATTTATATTGCATTATAGAAATAACTTTATCCTCTATAAAGCCTTGAAGTTCTATAGGCAACTCTTTTAAGTTACAATAATTAAGCACCTTCTGAGTAACTTTACTTATATACCTATTAATAAGTTTATCCTTAGAGTTATCCGTTATCTCTAACACATCTTTTATATTTTCAAGCATACTAACACCTCTTTAAATTAAGCAGGAGATAAAACTCCTACTTAACTTTAGCAATGTAAATTTGGTCAGCGTAAGGGAATGATGGTAGACAAGTTGCAACTGCTTTAGTCCATCTAGCAACCGGATCCTTTGTTGAGTAAATTTCAGCTAGGATATTTCCAAAGCTTTCAATCTTAACATCACCTCTGCCTCTTAGCTCTATTTCCTCCGCAGTTAAACCATAAATAGTTTCTCCTAACTTTCCATCTGGAAGTAATACAAATTTACTATCTTCAAAGTATCTTTTAGCTGTATACTTTCCATCCGCTCCCTGCGTTCTATACTGAGCATCATATGTCGCTACTTGAGGTAATCCCATAGAAGCTAACAACTGATTTAACATATCTTTGGTTATGATCCTATCTGAATTAACTCCTAATATAGCCTTTCTTATTGCGGTATTTGTTAAAAGTATATTTAAAACTGATTTAGAAGTTAAAGCTCTTGTAGGAGTAAATCCTGTATTTTGTACAACTTTATCTGTCCAGTTATAAATATCATCTAGTATTTTTGCATCTGGAGCAGTCCAATCTGTTGTACTTTGTTGAGTTTTGGGAGTCCCGTAATCTATAGAGATTTTAACTCCATTTTCATTTATAGAAAGCTTACCTGTACATATAGCCTCCATTCTCATAGCTTCAACTCTAGTTCTTACGCTATTAACCATATTATCTACATCATTGAAAATTTGATTAATAGCCTGAGTTTCTTCTTGAGTACTTCTAGGTGAACTTAATTGTATTATTAATTTTTCATCCATTTTTATTTTTCTTTTGATTAGTGCAAGCTCTTCTACACTGTAAGAAGCTCCATCTCTTGAACCAATTTCAGTTTCAGTATCAAAACTATGAATACTTGCTGATACAGGTAAGTTATTTGCACCTTTTATCATTTTAAAATCTAATCCCTCGATTTTTTTCTCAGGGAAAAGCATATCTCCTAACATTGGTACTGGTTGTCTATTTTTCACATAATTTAAAACTGTTTCTGTTGAAAATAGTTCTTCTATTCTAGCCATATATTTAACACTCTCCTATCTAAATTTAATTTCTTTTAATGCTGCTTTTGCTGTGTCAGCAGGCTTAACTGGAAGTCTAGCTTCTAATACATAACCTTCAACCATAAGTGCTCCTGGTTGTGGTCCTTCTGTTACATCTACAGGTGAAAAAAGTATTCCTGCCGCAGTACCATCATTTACTATCTTTCCAGCTGCATCTAATATGCTACCTGCAGGAACTATCTTTCTTCCTAACTCATCTGCTGTTATGCCCTCGTCGGATACTGTAGTAGTGAAATTAACATATTTGTCACTAGCTAAAAATTCAGCCTGGTTATTAAAAGTTGTTGTTTTTACATACATACTTTTTCCCTCCTAATTCCATAATTTTTCATATGGATTTTGTACTTCTTTATTTCTTTCTTCAGCTATTTTAGCTGCTAAATCACTATCTCCTGGATCACTCTTTCCATCACCTGGTTTAGGACTTGAAATTTTATCTTCACCAAATAAATAAGGATCAGATATCTTTAAGCTTGTAAGCTGTTCATCTAATCCTATAAGAGTTTCACCATCTAATTTTATTTTATCTCTATCTAATAGAGCTTCAACTGCTTTACTATTCTTTGCTCCAGCTTTAGATAGAGCTTTTTCTAGTGCATAATCAAACTGCATTTTTAATATTTTAGATTCATATTCATCTTTAGCAGCTTTATTTTTATTCTGCAGCTCTTCTATTTGATTTTTTAATTCTTCATTATCTCCAACTTTAGAAGATAAATCTTTTAGCTGCTTATCCCTTTCTTTTATTTGAGCTTGCAAATCTGATAGTTGATTTTTTACAGCATCAAATTTATTTTTTTCTACATAACCGGAGCTGTCAACTAAGTCAATATCTTTGTACTTAGTTCTAATATCTTCTGGTATCTGTGAATATGATTCTCCTAGTATTTCACTTAACTTTGGCATATTATCGCTCCTCTCAAAATTATTTTACTGATTCATATGTTTTCTCAAATATGTCTGGCTTGCATGGGTAAAACTCACCATTGACACCTTTTATAATCCAGTCACCTGGTGTTGCTTTCATAGTACCTTCTAGAGTTTGAATAGATAAGTTCCTATCTATATCTCTAAATAGATGCTTTCTTACAAAATTGTATATCTCATTAATGTTTTTCCCTGTATATTGAACTGCTTCAACCTCTACTGGTTTCTTTCTATACTTAGCCATTATTTTTCATTCCTTCCTAATACATTTCTTTTAACTCTATCCTCTACTCTAGCATTCATACAATGCAAAGCTTCTTCTATGTGTTTTAGAGCCTCCTCGTTATATTTACTCGCAAATGGTCCTGCTTGAAAACATTGTAATCTGTGTCTTACTATTTCTAATAAGTCCTCATTTGCTACTCCATGGATTGAGTTTTCTTCCTTTCTTGCACCATTTTGAAATTGTATATCAGAATACACTCCCTCTGAATTATTCCCATTACACCACCTAGTTTCACCTTGCTTACATATTACATATCTATGGTTTGCTCCTCCATTGCCTTTTTCATCTACTGCATAGACATCATTCAACTTTTCCATTTTTTGAATAGTGTTTAATTGTTTCATTTATATCATTCCTTTCTTTTTATAATAATTCTGCTATGTTTTTTATTGTATATTTCAATTTTTGTACCTGTGATTTGAGGCTAGCATTTCTTTGCTGCGCCTCTATAACTCTATTTCTTAGATCAATTATTTCTTTACTTGCTTCTTCCACTATCTTCACCTCGCTTTAAGCAACATGTTCACTGTACCATTCTTCATAGGTCATATTTGCTGGTGCGTAATAGGTCTTTCCTCCTGGTTTCTTTGCAGCTCGCTTTCCAGTATCCTCTTCATCTTCAAAGTAAGGTACTGTAGTTGTCCTACATCTTACATGAAAAGGTGGATAATTAACTCCTATAGTCTTATCTTTTAGGTCATAGACTTTCCCATCCTGTTCTCTGCATATAGATGATGTTCTGCTATCTAGTGTAGCCAATATTTGATACTGCTGTACTCCAGTAGCTTCATATCCTCTTGCAGTAGATTCCCCTACAATATATGCACTTTCTGTTTGAACTAAAGTACAAGCATTTTTATAACTTACATTCATTTTATCAGCTATAGCTTTAGCAGTACTTCTTACATCTTTACCCTGGATAAACTTCTGTGTTAATTCCTGCTTGATTGTATCTGTAAGCTTTTCTTTTTGTTTCCATATCCTATCAGAGAAGTTTGCTCCACTCCATGGATAAGAGAGAATAGTTTCTATAGTATTTTTATTAAGTTTTGCAAAAGAATGTCCTATTCCTTCAAAAACTTGTACTTGATATATTGTTTCATAATAAGTTCCTTCTGCTATATCTGTTAGCAAACCTGTAACTGTCTCATTTTGCTTTTTATATAATTTATGAAGTTCAATACTAACATCAGTTTTTAATACCTCTATTCTTCTCACACGGCTTTTCATTGCTAGAGTGTTAAGCTCCAGCTGCAACAATTCATCCCCGGAATACTCTATGTCATTTATATACTCTTCAAGTGTTTTTCTCCACCTGGAGTATTCTTGACCATTTAGGAACATTGTAGCTTCTCTATATGTCATGTCATTATCTTTGGCATATTTCTCATAAAAATAAGTTATTTTTTTATTTATTTCTTCTAGAGCTATTTCATACTGTTCCTTTAATTCTTTTTCTAATAAATCTGCCTTCCTAAATTGCTTACTGACTTTTTCCTCTTCTCTTTTCTTCCAGTAATCAATATTATTCATCTACATCACCTTGTTTATTGGGTGGTTTATTTAGTGGAAGGTCATACTCTAAAGAATCATGTTCCTGTTCAAGCCTCTGCTCTTCCTCTGCCACATCATTTATCCAAGGGTGGTGTTCTCTTACTGTTTTTCTACTTATAATACCTACACTTCCTTGGCAATTTTGAATTACTTCTGTTTCATTGATAATCATATTTCTATTAAACTGAACTTTAGCCTCTTTATAGTTAAAGTTGCCTTGTCGCATAAGTTTTAAGTACTCTGCTACAAACCAAAATATTTCCTTATAAGCTTTTTTAAGTTTTCTTTCAAAGTTATTACATTTAAGGTCTAGTCCCGAATATAAAAACTTTAATGCAACTCCTGAAGGATTAGCTCCAAAACGGTCAGTATCCATATTCACACCCTGGCCAAACTGATATATATCTTTTTTTAATCTATCCAGGTGCTTTTCTACAGCTTCAACATTTAAATCAGCATGTAGGGAATCAACTCCTCCATCACCTTCAACCTTTATAGCCTTGTAGTATCTTAAGTCTTGCATGAACTCTCCTATGTCTTGTCCAGCATAATTCTTTAGTACATAAATAAGAGATTGTATCTCTGCAAGATTATTACTTGTATCACTTGTGTTCAGGTCATAATCATCTATAAGGCTCTTTACAAAAGTTAAATCATTAAGTTCTTTACTATTATTTTTAATAGCTATAAAAGGAACCTTTCCCCAACCAAAATGCTCATTATCTTTCATGTAATGTCCTATGGGTTCTGCAGTTTCATTTGCCTCTACATCAGGAATTAATTTACCATTATAATCGGTATAATACATCACAGTTTTATCATCCCAGTACTCTACTTTAAGCACATCTTTTTTATTTTTACCTTCATATACTGTTATATAGTAATACCTAATTACTGCCTGTAATTTTGTATGAGCGGTATCATACCACAAAGGTACTATCTGCTCACTTGGAATTACTTTAAATTTCAATTCCTGGTCATCATCAATATAAACCTGCAACCATGCAATACCTTTATTACTTGCTTCAATACCAGCTTCATTTAGTACATCGTCAAAGTCACTGTCCAACACCTCATTGAGCTTTTCTTCAAAACTATCATTTAGTGAGGTATAACTAGGAGGTTTTCCTAACAAGTACCCTATCTTTTCATCCACTAGCAGCTTCATAAATGAATGACTTAATTTATTATTTACTTTGGTATGGTCTATCATCTTCTGCTTATTAACATAGCAGTATCTTTCCCTTGTGTTTATGTCATTCTTATTTTCATAGTAAGCTTCACCTATTATCATATTTTTTCTTTTATCTGACTTATTAAACTCATCTATGAATTCTTTTATAACCTCCTCTTTGGTAAGTGCTGGAACTTTAGGTCTAAAATCAAAAAGCATCTTTTCACCCCCTTATTTAAATACTTGTACCCCACTGTTACTCATATCATCTTCACACGCATATCTTGTTGCATCTATAGTGTGATTATCTTTATCTACTAACCTGGTTAATGGGTTGCCATCTTTATCAACATCATAGTCTATATTTTCAAATTCCTTTGCTATATTGGGAGTCCTTTTCGGATCTATTACTATAGCTTCTAAATCACCAAGCCACTTTTCTCCATATTCCACACTTCCTGCACCCTTTTTAGCACTTTTAATTCTAATGCCATAAGACTTTAGTTCTGCAACTGATTTAGGTTCAGCACTATCTGCTATTGTTAAAAATCCATTGTACTTTCTAGCTTTTATCTTGTCTGCTAATATTCTATTGGACATTTTAACCCCATACACTTCATCTAAAGCATATAATTTCCTTCTAGTCTTATCATAGTGCCACCTTACAAATGCTACTGGGTCAACTCCATATCCCCAGTCAATGCCTTGCCTGATATTATCAAAGCTTTTAACTTCTTCATCAGTTATAGTTCTAAATTCTAAGTTATCGAATGGCACAACTCCACTACCTATAGGCTCACCTAAGTAATTCCACCTATATTTAAAAACATTTTTCTTTTTCATGTTCTCAGCTTCTTCTATGAAAGCTTTTGAAACATAAGGATTATCTAAATAACAAGAGTGATGAACATAAGTATTAGCAGGTATAAACTGTGTTTCATATTTTTTATTTAACCAATGCTGCTTTCTTTTAGGTGGATTATAAGAATAAACTATTTTATACTTTAATCCATCTGGAAGCTCTGCTCTGACTATAGAATCAACTATAGTCTGTACTTCCTCCTCTGTCTTAAACTCTGCAACTTCTTCAAACCACAACCTTGCTATAGGATACTTGCTTGTTTTGATAGATTTAATCTTTTGCGGATCATCAGCACCTCTGAAAAGTATTTTATTTTTCCATGGAAGATATTCTAGTTCTAAAAGGCTTTTATTTTTCTTCCAAAGGTGTCCCACATTCAAAATATCTATTGCCCATAATAATTGCTCATACACAGAGGTTCTAAGAGTATTTGCAACTCTTCTAACAACTAAAGCATTTATTTTATACTTCATTAAATCCAATATTAACTCCTCAGAATAAGTAGATGATTTAGCAGAGTTTCTTCCACCCTTTAAAACATAGTGAAGGTAATCTTCTTTATATGCTTTATGAAAACTGTGGAACTTGGGAATGATTATTTCTGATAGCTTATATGTCATCTACAATCACCACTTGTTCATCACCTGTATTATTACCTTTTGTATTTTCTATATCTATCTTTAACTTTTCAATTCTAGCCTTTTGCTCATCTGTTGCTAAATCCCAATTTTTATGAAGAGTTTCATCATATTGTTTTATTAAGTTTCGTAGCTCTGACATAGCTCTACTCTGTGCATTAAGAAAAGTAGCCTGTTTATCCCAGGCAAATTGTAACTCGTATTCCTTCTCCCAGCTATCTGTTGTTACTCCTGAGGTTTCTTTTTGCTTTTTCAATACCTTAGTCATATCCTCCTGGTCTTTCACATACATAATTCTTTGAGCTCTTATTATTCCGGCATAATGAATTGTGATGTTCTCCCAAAGTATATCTAAGTAGTCCATTTCTTTAATCTCATCAACAAGCTCTAAAGTTTCCTCTGGAAGATACTTAGAAAAAAATCCATGTTTCTCCGCATTTTTATTCTTTGGTGGAGCTCCATGGCCTACTGCATTTTTATTATTTAAGGGTGCACCCTTTTTCTTTTTGTGTGCACTCACTTCTTTTTTCTCTTTGGACCAATTATATCTTTTTATCCATGACTTTATTGTATTTATACTTACCTCATATTTTTCAGCAAGTTCTTTATATTTCATGCCTTTTAGGTAATCTTGTTTAGCCTGATCTTTTATATCTGGTCCTCTTATATCTGTCATTCTACATTGTCACCACCTACCTATTTGTTTGTTTTGGGTATGAAAAAAGAGCCCGTTATGAGCTCTAACTTACATTACTTATTACCTATTCTATATTTTAGTCGTAAACATTTCTCATTTAGTCTGAACTTACAAGGAACAAATGTCTTTATCCCGTTTATAACTTTGTAGTTTTCAGAACATTCCCTAATGATTTTAACTTCTCGTCCCATTCTCTGCTTTTTATCAAACAACTCAATTTCTATATCTTTTAATTCACAATGCATATACTACTTATCTCCTGTTTTATTCAAATAGAATTTCTATTGAACTAAGGTTTTCTCTAGTAATTTCAAAATTGCTAACCTTAATTTCAAATGCTCCGTTTAAGGCAAGTATTATTTGATCAATTTGAAACGGTATTTCATATTCCGTTTTGTTTATAATAACATCATTGCCATCTTTACTCTTTAATTTTAGTTTTACTTTTCTCTTATCCTCTAGGTGCTTATCATATAGAGAATCAAAATATCTTCCTGCTGATTCAATAGTAGCTTTTCTTTTAATTTCTCTTACTTTTTCTTTTTTGCCTTCTTCCATATCCATAATTTTCACCTCCTAGTATGATATTTCTACATTCTAGGAAGTTTTCCTTCTTTTTTTAACAATTTTACAGTTTACATTTTAAATTTAGTTTTCATAATTTTAAATATGTAAATAGGATTCTCTTTGCACTAAAAAAGAGCTCTTTAAGAAAAGCTCTTTTTAATAATCTTCTTTTTCATAATGTTCAATCATTCTTTTTAGATTATTTGGTAGATAAATATAAACTTCATTAGAATCGCCAAAGTATCCATCTGACATTGCTCTATGCCAGTACTTTCTTGCTTCTTCATAGTAAGGAAGCTGTAATCTTTTATAAAGATCTGACCATTTTCTTATATCCGCTACCTGTTTGCAGTATTCTGGAAGATGGTACGGACCAGGATCTAATAATGCGTGCAATTCTACAATACCATGTTCTCCCAAAAAACTTTTCAAATCGGAATCACTATCATATTTATAACATCCATTGCTAGTGCATTTTCTTGGAGAAGCTGATTGATGGTGCACAATAATAAAGTCATCAATTTTCATATTAGAATCCCTATGCCATTGTACATATCCATCCTCTGGTTTTTCTATTATTTCCCCACAGACATCACATATCCATTGTTTTAATGGTATTAATTTCACTTTTCTCACCTCCATTATATAACATTATTCTTCACAAAATGAAAAATTCCTGCAATTTATATCATTATTTACATTTTTTATATCAATTCACTTATTAATAAATTACAATCTTATCTATATCTAAAGAAGAGACTTGAAAGCATTAAAATGCCTAATAGCTCCTTTGTAGTTTCTATTCACGCTTATAAGTCACTCATACATAATGAGACATTAACTATTCCTTACTGGTTAAACAAAATAGCCGAAGAAAATAAAGTCAACTTTTCACAAATACTTCAAGTGGCTTTAAAAGAACATCTTGGGATAAAAGACTATAAATAAAGCAAATATAAATTATAAAATGGATATGAGCAATTAACCTCATATCCATTTATTTTATCTGCCTCAAAGCCCCACCTTTACTACGTTTATAGCAACTATGATACATCAGCTCTTCTATTTCTCTAGTAGAGAAGTGCTCATGTTTTTTAATTGTGTTTTGTTCGTTTCTTAATTTTTTATATTCCTTAGGCTGCTTTTCTCTAAGTATTTCACCTATTTTCACACTTCTCGCTCCTTAATTATAAAAATTATAAAAATAGAAAAAGCACCTGGAACTTGTCCAAGTGCTCTAGCACAATGTGTTGTATATATTTTTATAATACTATTTTACTACAGATATTTAATAAAATCGTGCCAAAAAAGTGCCAACCTACTCTTTCCCAAAAATAACTATAGACATTTTCCTTAAAGCTTCTTTTTTAATTCTCTTAGCGGTTCTTTCACTAACATTAATTTGATAACAGAACTGATAATAATATTGACTTTTAATACATCTATGCTCTATTATAAATCTTTCTGTATCAGTAAGAATACTTAATGCTCTATCTATATTATTAACTATATTCTTCATTGCCTCTATTCTACGTTTTATATCTAGCTTGTCTATCTTTACTACAGCACTTTCTACAATCGAATTAAATTTATTGGTTTTCCCAGTAGGCTCTTTATCATAATTTACAGCCATATCAGATTGAGCTATATCCTCGATAGTCTGCTCTAAATTCTCTATTCCAGCTTTTATAGCTTCATATTCCTTAAGCCATTCCACTATTTGTTGCTTACTTTGATATTCTGTCATGTTCTTCTACCCTCCTCATCTGTATTAGGTCCGGTCTATTTATCTTTTTCATAGTCTCTTTAGCTTTTATAATGCTATACCTGTAACATGTAATCGACACCGATACAGAAATCATAGCTATGATTATTACCAATGCTAACATTAATTGCACCTCCTTAATATCTCTCCATCTAATCCGTATATTATTTTCTTTTTCATGTCTATTTTTGCCTTAACCCATTTTCCATCTTTTTTATACCTACATGGATCACCATGCACATAATCTTCCTCAAATAATTTTATTCTGCCCTCTAATAAGTCATTTAATCTTTTCCTCCAATCCTCCATATCAATTCCCTGCTTTCTATGTGTTTTTAAGTTCTACTCTTTCCCATGTAAGAAAACTCCTATATGCTTCTAACTCCAGTCTTAAATTTCTCATAGATTCTAAGCATACATTATAATTCGTTTCAGCTATATCTCTTTCTAGCCTTAACCTTGCTATCTCTTCTTTACCCCTTGCTAAATCATTTATTAATGTTGCTGGTTGTTTTTCTTCCTGTCTTAATCTAAAAATTTCTTTAGCTAATGCAATTCTATAATTCCTTTCTGCATTAGCTTTTTTAACACCAAAAGTCTTAAGTTCTATATTTCCTGCTGTTAAAGCTTGTTGGCAAACTTGAATTTTTTCCATTATCTCTCCTGGTGTCATATATACTCCTCCTCTATCCTTGTAATAAATACCTCTGTTCTAGGGTTGTTCCTATCGTATAAAACTCTGCTTCCATCTGTAGAAACTATTATCTTACAATTATCATCTTTTAGGATTCCGCAGCTAACTAGTATGTCATGTAATGCTTCGTGAAGGTTAGTTAAATCTACTTTCCTACGTGTAGGCATATAATATAATGCTTTAACATTAACCGGATAGTCTATTGGCTCTCCTTCATATTGTCCTTTTAGCTCCCAAGAACACTCTTCTTCATAGACCTTGTATTGTTTACTAGGTGCTATAAATCTCCTTCCTGTAGCCTTATTTATTAGTATCTGCTGGTGATTTTTCTTTGTAACAGGTTTCAAAGGTATCACTAATTTAATTTCCATAAAGAGCACCTCCCATGCAAGCTATCACTATATCTACTCTTTCATACTGCCCATCTTTGCATTTTTTAGTTTTTAATAGCATGTTTACATCTTTAGCGCTTATACCAAGAAGTTCTTTTGCTTCCTGTTTGGTATAATACTTTCTATCAAACAACTCAAATAATTTCTTCTGGAGCTGTAGTTTTAGTTGTATATCTAGTTTATGTCCATCCCGGCCATGCACACCCTTTGTCCCCCTATGATGTTCTTCACAAAGATATACATGATTTACAGGAGCTTTTATCATAGCTCTGTTTTGGCTCCTCTTAACTATATGATGTTGTTCTGCAGGAAACCTTCCGCATATCTCACATTCCCTCATGATTTCACTCTCCGTTTCTATCTTCACTTGCTGATATATCCATCCTCTACTTTCCTTTATCTCATCTATTACTAACCTATACATTATTTTCAGTTGACTATCATTTGAGAATACAAGGATAAAACTGTACTCTCAAATGAAGCTATTCCTTTCTTGTTTATTGCCTTTTATGATTAATTAACTTAACATCTCCTGTGTAAAATTGAGCTCCTAAAAAACTTTCTTTGTAATTTTTTTCTTGTATTGTAATATGATAATCATTTTTAAAAACAACCTTACCAGTTCTTATTTTTTTCTCTCTCCAATAACCCGATATTTCAATTTTAACTTTATCCCCTACTTTTACGTCTAAATCATAAAAATTTTGCATTTTTAATCTTCCTTCTAATTCTAATTTCGTCCCTGGACCATCTTCATAAAAAGCTATTCTGCTTGACGTTACTATCCTTCTAATTTTCTTTATCCCTAAAACTCTAGCTTTTTCAGTTACAGCTCGTCTTGTCTTACCTAATTTTTCAGCAATTTCTGCATTAGTCATGCTCCTATAATTATTTCTTAAAAAAGTTATCTGCTCATTAGTCCAAATTGTCCTTTTAAATGTTGTTCTTTTCAATTTATTCAGCTCCTAAAAAGGTATATCCCCATCATCAATTGGGGTAATCTCATCTTCATACCCGTTTTGATTAAATATGTCATTACTATCTGATGGAATACCATGATTATCTCCTTGAAGAATAGATTCACTTCTATCATAGTTAGCAACTGCATTTCTAGACTCTAAGAATTGTACCTCATCAGCAACAACTTCTGTCACATATCTTCTAGTACCATCTTTAGCTTCATAACTTCTAGTTTGTATTGAGCCACTTACTCCAATAAGCCTACCTTTACCTACATAATTAGCTGTGTTTTCAGCTTGTTTTCCCCATACTACTACAGGTATAAAATCTGCTTCAGGCTGGCCATCACTCTTAAACCTTCTATTTACCGCTAATGTAAATGTGCACACCGCAGTTCCCTTTCCTGGTGTAAATCTAAGCTCTGGATCCTTAGTTAATCTTCCAATTAAAACAACTCTGTTCATTATTACTTACCTTCCTTCATATTTCATTAATAATACGACTTATTTAATATATTTTTCACACTGAATTTTACAATTACATTCATCACCTCAAATCTTTAAATTATTTTATATCTTCATATTCATCTTTTAAAAATTCTTCCAATTCTCTTTTATTAATCGTTATTATATATCCATAACCGTATTGATTTTCTTTAGAAATTACTACAGTTTTATGTTGTGGACTTTTCGTTATTTTAATCTTTCCCATGCTTGAAATAGCTCTCACTCTATATACTTTTAACCTTTTCTGTTTCAGTTATTTTATCATCATCAACATAAACCCACTTCTTTATAACTACCTCTTTTTCTTCCACAGGACACACTTCTTCATTTTTATCCATAATTTCACTATTATAAGTCCAATCCGTAAATGGAGAACCACTTCTACCTATATATGCTGAATATTTAATACCTGTTGTAGTATCCTCAAATATTATTTGTTTTAATTGATATTTATGTTCTTGTTCCCACTCCCTTTCTTTTATTATTGCAAATCTTTCACTCTCGCCAAAATATATATCCTCTAATTGTCTGCTTGTTAATATTAATTTTTTCATTTTTATCCCTCCATTATATCCTTTTAAAACCGATATTTTATTTAGTTTTTAATTTATATTTAATCATATATGAATCCATTAATACGATTGTAAGCTATACTATAATAGTTTTCATCTTTAGTTTTTTTATTAGGAACATTAAATATATCAGCAGTACCACAATGGTTTATCTTTTTAAATTTACCTTTTCTGAAGAATAAAATATATTCATTTTGCGACCTACTTCTTATGCCCAAAGCTGTAATACTGACTATATTGCTCTTTATAAACTCTGTCATAACTCCTATTAGTAACTGCACTAATATCCGCTTCTAACTGTTGCTTCCTTTTCTTCTTCCTATGCTGTAACTCTTTATATGTGTTAAAAGCTTCTTCTCTAAATGTTCCATCTGGTGCTACATCTCCGAAAATGTACTCCAGTGCCTGGTCTATATCTGGCATAGCTAGTCCTCCTTTACTCCGTATAAAATATCTTTGAGCAACTTAGTTTTCTTTTTTGCTTCATCTACCCTTATACTCTTGGCAGTGTTATGAACCGGAGTACACATTTCTAAGATTCTATCCTCTGTCCTTCTTTCATATAATTCTGTCAATACTCCATTTGTCTGTTTTAGATTAATTTTTAGATTGCTTGTAATTATTAGTGGAAGGTTACTCCTATATCTGCTGTCGATTATGTTATAAATCATAGTCTTCGTCCAATCACTATTACCAACTTTTCTCTCTGCCCCCAAATCATCTATTATTAGTAAATCTGCATTGCATAACCCTCTAATTACATCAGCTTCAGCTTCTTTCCCCCATCTGCTATAAGTTTCTTGAATCCTTGAAAGTAATCCATTTATGCTTACACATATTACTGGCACAAACTGTTTTAAAAGCTCATTTGCAATTGCACTACTAAGATAAGTTTTACCATTGCCGGGCTCTCCATATATCAGTAGTCCTATTCCTTCTTCTTTGCACTTTTTAAAATTTTTAGTATACCTCAATCCAAGTTCATACATCTGCTTAGCCCCTTTACTAAAGTCCCAATTCTCAAATGTCTTCTTTCTAAAACTTTTATCCATAAGACTATTTGTAATAAGCCTTTCTAACCTTAACTGTTTTTCTTGTGCCTCTTGTCTAGACTTCTCTTCTTCTAGTTTTTTGGCTTCACAGTCACACATTACTCTAACAATTTTATTTTTGCCGAAGAGTTCATATTGTTTATACATGTGTTTGCCGCATATCTGGCACTTTTCTTCTAGTTTAGAGTTCAAGTCCAATTCCTTCTCTATCTGCTGATTCAATATATTGTTTACAGTTTCCATTCTTAGCTCCCTCCTTTGAATTTAATTTTGCGTATAGGGATTTTATTACTGGCTCACAGTACTTAAATGACTTTATTTTATCTCCTTGGAATTTAGGTTTGTAATTATTAAATGCTTCGTCTATACCCTGTTTAATTATTTCTAAAGGCACCTCATTAATAAGCTGAATTATGGTTTGCGTTTCAGTAGGATTAATATTAAATTCTACTATGCCAGCTTTACCGCAATAATATTGAGTTATTTCTTCTATTGACCCAGTACTACAACTACTATAGTTATTATCATTATTATAGTTATTAACATTATTATCATTATTGTTTGTATGTTTCTGTGGCGTTTCTGTGATGTTTCTGTGATTGGTCTGTGCAGTTTCTGTGACGTTTTTAGTGTCGCTCAATATTTGATAAGTCTTGTATTTTACTATGTTTATCGCAGTTTTTTTAGTGTCGCTTTTATAGTAAATCATTCCATCATCTTGTAATAAATCTAAAAACTTTTTTACCTTGCTGTTACTCCAACCCCAACGCTCACATAACTTCCTTATAGATGTTATAAACTCTCCTCTTTTTACTTCTATTAAGTTACTGTCAAATACTATTTTTTTATCCTGGTGATTAGCTGACAAGAGAAGATCCAGCCAAGCTTGTCCTTTACTAAAAGGCTTCTCTTGCCATAACCAGTGGTCTTGTATGCTCCTATATAGACTTATCCACCCTTTCCCTTCTCCTGTCATTTATAGCCTCCTATTCTGCTTGTGCTTCTCTTTTATAGTCACTCAAACAATTCTGGCATAATATCAAGCCGTTTATATCGTAGTACTCGTCACCCTCGTAAATATTACAACCACATTCTGAACATGTATCAACAACCTTTGCCATCTCACTTTCATACCTATACTCATAGCAGCAATCAGGAATATTATTCATTTACTCCACCTTCCTCAACTTCTTCAAAAGGTGTACCTTCGTAATTTTCTTCAAAATCTGCCTCTACATAATCAACATTGCCCTTTATATCTCCGGTTTCAACTGCTTCAGGTCTTATTGTAGCTTGGTCCGCTGTATAAGCATTTTGCATTTCTATGCTTAAAATACCCCACTTTGATAGCATATTTCTAAGTACCGTTTTTTTAGCCATAGCGTCAAAGTCTTTTTTCCATCCAAAATCAGACTTGCTGAATTTATTCTTATGTCTAATTATTTGCTCCTTAGTCCAATATGTTGACTTCTTGAAACCATTTAATAATTCAAAGTACCCTGCATATCCAATTATTGCGTCAGATTTCTTTTGGCTAAAATCTATCTTTAATTCTTCAGTTAGTGGGTTCCACTCTATAAGTTCTCCCTCATGTACCTCTATAACATTTATTGCTTTGTACTGCCCTGTTCTAAGTGCTAACTGAACATAGCCTTTATAGCCTAATTGAAATTGAGCCCTATTTCCATATGGCACTATCCATGCATATCCAAGATTTTTATCAATCGGTAAGTCCAACGTTGCTGCAACCATACAACTTGCAATTACACTCATTTGGTCGCATTTTTTAAGGTTTGTATCACCGTTCACTAGATTAACTATTGAACTCATATATTGCGGTGCCTTTTTATTTAATACATCCTCGAATCTTTTCTTAATAGCAGGGCTGTTTATTAATCCTTTTATCGTATTTCCTGCACTACCTACTCCTGTTTCCTTTTTAGTTGCTATTTCATTTTTTAATTCATTTACTGTTGCCATTGTTAATTACACTCCTTTATTCTAAATTTTCTATAGGTCGATTCCTTACAAACATCTTTATATATGTCTGGATATTTACTTTTTAAGAGCTTGCTATCCACTCTTGATGATGTCACAGGCATCCAGTTTACTTCATAATTCCCTGCATACCCCTTCTCATTATCTGCAAGCTCATTCTTAATGTTGTTCTCAATCTCTTTCAATCTAGTTTCAAGAGCTTTCATATTTTCTTTAAGCTGTAAGTATTCATTTATCATATCTTTATATTCTGATTTAAGATTTATCTCCGAATATGGTGTTGGATTAGAATATCTTTCATTAAGATATTTTTCAGCTGCACTAGATCCATCTAAAACAGGAGGGATTTTTTTAAGTACATGATTTTCCCAAAAGTCCTTCTCAGCTTGTATAATCATTGAAATCAGTTCTTCATCCCTCTGTACTTCCTTCCAAATAAATCTCTGACCTCCTATCAAGCATGCTATGTAGCAATGACTATCACCTGTCACCGCCATATAATGCATAACTTGTACTAAGTAGCTTGCTGGAATATCGTCGCCTTCCCATTCCTTTGCGCCAAATGCATTAACTGTCTTGCATTCAAGAAACGCTTTCTCCCCAACTATTTCTCTGTCTAAATTTGCTGTCATAAATGGATACTGTTCATGCTGTAGTAGCTGATTTCTTCTTCTAACTTTCTTCCCTGCCCTCTTTGCAAATTCTTTTGCAACCATATCTTCTAAAGTATTTCCCCAATACGCTGCTTCGCTCTGCTCATTAACCTCAGTTATAGGCTCTGTTTTATCAAGGTATACCTGGAATGGTGTCTTCCATTTATTAACCCCTAAAATAGCTCCAGCATCACTTCCGCCAATTCCAGCTTGTCTACTCTTTAACCATTCAAGTTCAGACATAACTTTTGTATCTGCTAATGCCTTAGTCATATGTTTCCTCCTTGCTGCTATTAAAAATAACTGTTATAGGCCTCTTAGTCTCTTCTGGAAGGTCCTCTACGAACTCTAATAAATCATAAAATTCCTCTCTTATAGCCTCATACTTTCTTATACATGGCTTGTCTACTCTTCGTTCTTCCAAATTCTCTATTATCCTAGTATAGTTATTTATTACTGCTGTAATGTAGCCTGTTATTGCTGCTTTCACTTTACAAATCACTCTCTTTCATTTAAAATTTAAGTATTGAAATATTTTTTAATTTTATTAGGGCTGTTGGCGCAGCTCTTTTTTTATTCTTCTGTGATACCCAAACTTATCTGGCTTTTTCATATATCCTTGTCTCCTCAGAACTGTAACTTTTTGTTGTATGGCCGTTACAGGTCGTTCCAATGCGAAACTCATTTCTTCTGGCCCTATAATGTCATACCAGTTAACCAAATACTGCAAATCTTCCATGCTCCATGGTGTTTTGTGTTTAGTATGAAATGCCGGGTTATACTTAATCCTTCCAAATCTGTCATACTCAACTATTGGTAATTCCACTTTTCCTCCCTCCTATGCACATTTTTTAAATACATTTGCACTTCTTTCTGCAATGTCCAATACATAATCTAGACTTGTCCTCTTCCCGAAACTAACCCTGTTAAATTTAATATCATCCGTAGTGATTTCCATTACTATTGCAAACTCTTCATCAGTTAGATATATCCCTCTCTTTTCTAATGATTGTCTTAACATTTCTAATCCCTCCATATCGCAAGTATTTTTCCAGTGTGTTTCTCTAGAAACTCATACCCTTCTGCTGTTTTTTTTAATAATAGAAAGTATCTCGGTGTGTAGCCTTGTGACCGTAGAAATGCTCTTTCTTCTGGCTTAAGCCTTCTTGGTTTTTGCATTGTTTCTCACTCCTAAAATCTCCAAGTTCTCAAATAAGTCTTTTAGAATATAGAGCAATTCACTATCTTCTGTGAATTCTGCAATAACATTATGATGATTGTCATATATCCTTATAGAACCTTCATCTAGTACATACATTGCGCTATAATCATTTTCTAAAGCCATTCCTCTTTCAACCACCACTCCAGCACTATTTTCCGTTATTGTGTCACAACAAAACTCAATCCCATTTACCAGATTCCAAAATAACTTTTTTACTTCATTTTTATTCATACGCTTGTCCTCCTCTATATCCTCATTTGACTGTTTGCACCTTTAATCATTAACTCTAATTCCCGAGCAGGCTTCCAAGTTGCTACATAATTAAGAGCCTTATCAAAGTCCTTTACTGCTGTATTTCTATAAGAGTTAACATCTAAAGCTCTCTTATAATCTCTCCATAATGCTGCAAATGCTTTCTTATTTAATTCCTTGTAAGCTGGTACATCCTTTCCACCTAAAACTTGTATAACTCTTTGTGTAGCTTTAGTTCTTATTTCTTCCTGCTGCGAATAATCAATAGTCATTTTGTTCTCTAACTTGTCCACTCTCTCTTCAATCTCTTGTGTTTTCTTATCAATTAAGAAGATAGCCTGTAGCTCCTTAGATAATCCCTTGTATGGATTCAGGTCCTTAGCTCTGAAGTATGTATTGACTAACTGTCTCTGAACTTTCCAAGCTAAATCATCAGTGAAGGATTTTACTAACATTAGGTAACCTGACTCGGTAATTAAATATGTTCCCGAGTTATTAATTTCGGAGCGACGAATTTCGTCGGTCTGAATATCCGCAGGCTTTACAAAAAAATAATCAGTACCTTCAATAAAATGTTCCTTATTTTCTCTAAAGTTTCTCCCAGCAGTTCCTTCTGATCTTTCATGTACTTTATCAATGTCTTTAAAAGTTACTACTCTTTGGTTATTAAATACTTTGATTTGCAAATCATGGTCATTAATTTTAACTAGTTGGCTCATTAACATCCCTCCTCGTCCATTTCATTTTGCCCCCTCAAACAATTTGATTATTATCTTTCTAGACTTTCTATTTTTCTATAATTTTAAGCTAGCGATAAAATTTTTTAATTGTGTTATAGTATTCTTTAACCTCTCATTTTCTTTAATAACTTCTAAATACTGCTCTTTAGTAACACTTTCATCTGATTGTATAAATTGGTTAAGCTCAATATCAGCTATCTTAAAATGTCCTTTGCATGTCTTAACTATTTTTAATTCATTTGCTTTACACATGTTAAGAACTTGGTTGTATGATAATCCTGTTCTTTTCGCAAATTCTCTTGGTGTTAACAATTCTACCCCTCCTTTTTAAATATAATATCTTCATTAACATCAAAAGCATTAGCTATTGCCACTCTGCTGTTTTTCCTTGGATACACACTCCCACTCTCCCAATTCCAATAAACCTTTTGAGTAGTATTGCATTGTTTAGCAGCTTCGTTTTGAGTCCATCCTTTAATGGTCCTTAGAACTTGGATTTTTTTATTCCAAGAAATGTTATCCAATAAACTATTCATTTCCCCGACCTCCTTTTTACTTTGTTGCTGTTTATGAATATATATTACGTCAGTATGACGTAATACACAAACGTCATTTTGTCGTATTTTGCGTCATATTGACGTAAATAATTAAAACAACTCTTCTATCCTAGTTTTATTTATCAATTACTCAGTTTATTGACAAAAAGACGTAAAATACGTATAATAGACGTATGTTATCAATAATAGTAATTTGAAAGAGGTTTAGAAATGGATAATTCATTATTAGGTTTAAAAATCAAACAGCTAAGAAGTGAATATAGTTTAAAGATAGGCAAAAAGTTCACCCAAAAGAACTTAGCTGATAAAATCGGAATATCTCGCTCATTTTTGGGAGATATAGAGAGCGGTCGTACCATACCGAACGAAGAAACTATAAAGAAGATAGCTAAAGCTATGGAGGTATCACCAGAATATTTATTAAGTGGTACAGTAGAAAAACACCCGGGAGAGCTTGAAGAATTAGACAAAGAATTAAAAGAATTATATCCAAAGATAAAAAAATTACCTAAAGAAGAACTGCAAAAAATATTAGACATAATAAAAAAAGCTGGGCTGTAAATGATAAAAACAGTATAAGAAATATACTGTTTTAAATAAATTATAAAGAAGGGATTTTTATGAAAGGAACCATACAAAAACACGTTGGTAAAGATGGGAAGGCAACATATAGTTATTTAGTATATGTTGGTGTAGATGAAAATGGAAAGAAGAAGTATAAAAGGAAGAGAGGTTTTAAAAAGAAAAAGGACTGCGAAGCTGCACTAGCCGAATTGATTACACAACTAGAAAAAGGTACATTAGTATCAAATGATAAAATGACAGTTAATGAGTATTTAAATTATTGGATGGAGACCTATCCTAAAAACCATTGCCAACCAAGCACCTATAAAAGATATGAATTTTTTGTAAATGACATAAATAGTTATTTAGGTCAATACAAGTTGTCTAAGTTAAACCCTATGTTAATCCAGAAATTTTATGAAGATTTGATGAATGACAAGAAAATTTCAAGTAATACAGTCTTAAAAACTCATAGAATGTTCCATTTAGCATTAAAACACGCACAGCAATGGCAGTTGATAAATGTAAACCCTTGTGATTTAGTTAGTCCACCTAAGGCTATAAAAACTGAAATGAAATATTGGCAGCCCGATGAAATAAACTTCTATCTAGACACCATAAATAAGGACGAAATACTTTATAAACCTACTTATTTAGCTGTTCATACTGGGTTAAGAGTAGGAGAATTATGTGCTTTACAATGGGAAGATGTTGATTTAATAAATGGAACTATTAAAGTGAATAAAACATTGCAAAGAGTAAACGGTAAATTAATATTAAAACAACCAAAAACTAAAAATTCAAGCCGCATAGTAACACTTTTAAGTAGCACTATAAAATTTCTAAAAGAATTAAAAAAAGAGGCAATGGAACGTAGATTGAAATATGGAGTGGAATTAGGTTATGTATTATGTTGGGAAGATGGTCGCCCTATGGATCCTCATTATGTGAGTCAAAAGTTTCCTAAGCTATTAGAAAAGTATAATTTACCTAAAATACGATTTCATGATTTAAGACATACTCATGCAACCTTATTATTGAAGTTAGGAACTAGCCCCAAAATAATATCTGAAAGATTAGGGCATAGCACTGTTAGTTTTACTTTAGACATTTATAGTCATGTTAATGTAGATATGCAAAGAGATGAAGTATCAAAAGCTGAAAACTTTTTATAGAAAAAACTGAGCTCTATTAGGAGACAAAGATACGAATAAAAAATTAGATATTTTAGAAAAGAATAAAAAATAGTGATTTTATTATGGTTTTGATTAGACAACCAAAAGACAACCAAAACACTAAAATCACTAAATAAAAAATTTGTTTAATAAAAGCCTGTGAACCACTAATTCACAGGCTTTACATCTGGCAGGGGCAGTAGGACTCGAACCCACAACCAATGGTTTTGGAGACCACTACTCTACCAATTGAGCTATACCCCTTCGTACGAAGTCTATTGTATCATGTATTTTTTAAATATGCAATACCTTTTTATCAATTTTTTATTGTTCTTTAAATCTATCTTATATTATTTAAAAACTACAAAAAATCAATAATTCATTATAACATAAGCTTATTATCCGTTTAAAATTATGGTATATCATGCTAAAATTATTCTGATATATTATATTGCACAGGAAAGAGGTATGATAATGGAAATAAGTTTGGACAAAACTGTAAGAGCTATGTCTATAGCACTTGATTTAATAGAGATAAGTTCCTTAGAGGATAAAAATATAATAGAAAGTGTATCAAATGTAAATTACTCCAACCATGAATTTACTCACCATTCTAATAGAACTGCTTATATATCTTTAAAGATAGGAAGTTCTCTCAATTTAAGTAAAGAAAATATGATGCGTTTATACTTATGTGCTCTTTTACATGATATAGGAGCTGCTAATAGCTTAAAGTCAAGCCATTCTCACAGTGATTTTATAAAAAACCATTGTATTAAAGGTTGTGAAATAATTAAGCCTTTTCCAATTTTAAACGGAATTTCCGAAATAATTTTGTATCATCATGAAAATTATAATGGGACTGGCCCCATGAATATAAAGGAAGATGAAATTCCAGTAGAAAGTCAGATAATACGAATTGCTGACTTAGTAGAATTATTATACGACGAGAAAATACCACCATATAAGCAGCAAAATCATATAACTAATTGGGTGATTTCTCATTCTGATACTATATTTTCCAAAGAAATAGTAGATTGTTTTTTAAAAGTTTCCTCTACAGATACTTTTTGGTTTGACCTTGAAAACATAGGCTTTATGAATTCCATATTAGATGAAATTTCTCCTAGCTTAGATATAACTTTGAGATTAGATCACTTTGAAACTATAGCATCTATTTTTTCAAATATAATTGACTCAAAGAGCAAATTCACAGCTCTTCACTCTAAGGAAATTGCAGATTTAGCTTTTAATGTATCAAAACACTTAGGATATTCTGATGAAAAGTGCAAAAAAATGAGAATTGCAGGTCTTCTCCATGATATAGGCAAGGTAGCTATTCCATCTAAAATACTAGACAAAAATGGCCCCCTTACTAAAGAAGAATTCTCTATAATAAAATCTCATGTATACTACACTTCAATGATATTGAGTAAAATAGATGGAATAAACGATATAACCGAATGGGCTTCAAGTCATCACGAAAAATTAAATGGAACAGGATACCCTAGAAAATTATCCTCAAAAGATTTGAGTGAAGAATCTAGAATTATGGCAGTCTGTGATATATATCAAGCTTTAACTGAAGACAGGCCTTATAGAAAAGGACTAAGCAAAGATAAAGCCTTTGCTATAATGGATGATATGGCTTCATCTAATCTTATATGTAATAAATCCTTATCTTATTTAAAAGAAGCTTTATAACAGTTATTTATAAAACTCTATCTTAATCAATTAGATAGAGTTTCTGTATGCTTTTATTTTTCTAGGTTTTAGTATACAATAACTAATGATATAAAAAGTTTCGATTTAGGAGTGAATAACTGTGGAATTTATAGTTGATAATGTAGATAAAACTATTGATATAGGTATGCAAATAGGAAAGTTAGCAAATAGTGGAGATATCATTTGTCTTATTGGAGATTTAGGAACAGGGAAAACCCACATCACAAAAGGGATTGCTAAGGGTCTCGGAATAGACGACCATATAACAAGTCCTACCTTTGGTATAGTAAATGAATATGAGGGTAGGCATAAATTATATCATTTTGATGTATATAGAGTTAATGATCCTGATGAAATAGAAGCTATAGGTTTTGATGAATACATATTTTCCGATGCTGTAAGCATCATTGAGTGGGCAAATTATATTGAAGAGTTGATTCCTCAAGAACATTTAACAATAATAATCGAAAAAATGCCTGAAATGGGTGATAACTATAGAAAAATAACTATTAAATGTTACGGAAATAGATATGAATATGCAAAGGAGATTAAAATATGAAAGTACTCAGTATAGATTCTTCTACAGCCAGTGCTACCTGCGCTGTTGTTGAAGATGGAAAATTACTTGGAGAGATTGTATTAAATGATAAAAAACAGCATTCTGTTATTTTAATGCCCATAATCGATTCTTTATTAAACAATCTAAAACTAAATATTAATGATATAGACGGTTTTGTAGTGTCCAGCGGTCCTGGTTCTTTTACAGGCCTTAGAATAGGTATGGCAACAGCAAAAGGTCTTGCTCAGGCCAATAATAAACCTTTTATAGGAGTTTCTTCATTAGATGCCCTTGCTTTTAATTTGGCTTATACCTCTGGATTAATATGTCCTATTTTAGATGCTCTAAGAGATAACGTATATACTGCACTGTACTCATTTAGTGATGGCAATTTAAAGAGAGTATCCGATTATATGGCTATTCACATAGATGAGCTTATATCTATTATAAAAGAAAACTCTCCTAGCAGCATAACATTTATAGGAGACGCTGTACCTAAATTTAAAGATAAATTAGAAGAAAACTTCCACAATGTTATCTTCGCTCCCGCTCATCTTAATTTAGCTAGAGCCTCATCTTTAGGAGAATTAGGCCTTATTAAATTGAGAGAAGGTCATGAAGATGATTTATTAACCTTTTCTCCAATTTATATAAGAAAATCTCAAGCAGAAAGAGAATATGAAGAAAAAACAGGGGTTAGCGTAGATGGATAATTTAGTAGTTCATGAAATAGAAGAATGTGATTTAGAGGATGTTTTAGATATATATAATTTAAGTTTCACTCCATTCTGGAGCTTGGACTCCTTAAAAAATGAGATAAAAAATAAATTTTCGAAATATATTGTGGTAAAAAAAGAAAACAAAGTTATAGGTTTTGCTGCCCTATGGATTATATTAGATGAGATTAATATAATAAACATAGCTATTCACCCTAATTATAGAGGAATAGGTGCAAGTAATCTATTAATGGATGCCATAATAGATATTTGTAAAGAACATAAAATTCCTTCTATTACTCTTGAGGTTAGATCAAATAATATAGTTGCTCAAAATCTCTATAAAAAATACGGTTTCACAGAAGAAGGACTTCGTAAAAATTACTACGGAGAAGGACTTCATGCAATAATCATGTGGAAGAGAAACATACTATAAATTATATATAAAAAGGAAGTTGTCATGACAACTTCCTTTTTATATTATGCTGTTCTTCTTTTATCTTCTATAACCTCACTATGAAGTATAGGCGATACTCTCTTATATAAAGGCACAGTTACTGCAGATACTACTACTCCTTTTAACAAGTTAAATGGGAATATAGACCACATAACTAAGTCCTTTACAGTTTTTATATTAGGATTAACAGTTGCACCCATAGCTACAAAAGCATCTATTGGAGCCTTATAAACCTTAGCATATAAAGGCAATAATACTGTATAGTTTAATACTGCTGCTACTACTGACATTACAATTGAACCAACCACCAATCCTAGAATCGCAGTTTTCTTTGATTTGTTAGCTCTATATATAGTTCCTGCTGTTACTGCTAAAGTTGCGCCTACAGCAAAGTTAGCAAGTTCACCAACAAATCCTGTTTGAGTACCTTTAAAAACTATGTGTAATATATTTTTTAGTAATTCAATACCAATTCCTGCTGCTGGTCCTAAAGCAAAAGCACCAAATAGAGCTGGCAAGTCACTCAAATCAATCTTTAAAAAACTAGGAAAGATTGGTAGTGGTATTTCAAAGAACATAAGTATAAATGCCATTACTGATAATAATGAAATTTTAATGATTGTGTTTAATCCTTTTTGTCTCATGTAAATACCCCCCTATTTTTGTATCTTCAAGGGTATTGGCAGAAGTTAAATTAAAAATCCCTGACAATTTTAAAAATCGTCAGGGCAAAAAAACTTATTCATACTCTACCTTTACCTTCTTCCATCCAGACTTTACTGTCGGTCTTGGAATTCCACCAAGTCAGCCGTATAAAACTATACGGGTCGCGGACTATACCGCCGGTCGGGAATTTCACCCTGCCCTGAAGATATTTTATTATTTTATTGTTACGATTACATTATACCTATATCGCTTATAAAAATCAAGTTAAGTTTTTAACTTAGCGTTTAAACTTCTAAAAAAGATTCGTATATTCCTTACTTCTTCATGGTAAGAGAAATTCTCCCTCTCTTCTCATCAACTTCTAGCACTCGTACTTCTACAATGTCTCCTACTTTAACCACATCAAGAGGATGCTTTACAAATTTATCTGATAATTGGCTTATATGAACAAGACCATCTTGATGAACTCCTATATCTACAAATGCTCCAAAATCAGCCACATTTCTTACGGTACCTGTTAATAGCATTCCCGGTTCTAATTGATTTATATCAACTATTCCTTTTTTAAATATTGGCTTTGGAAGCTCTTCTCTTGGGTCACGTCCAGGCTTTTTAATCTCTTTTATTATATCTTGAAGAGTAGGAACTCCTATTTCTAACTTTCCAGCTAAAGTTTCTATTCCTACTTCCTTAACCTTATCATCTATATCTAAAAGTCTACCTTTTCTTACATCTTCCTCTGAATAGTTCAATAGTTTTAAAAGTTCCTTTGCCGCCTTATAAGATTCCGGATGAACAGCAGTATTGTCTAAAACTTCTTCACTTTCAGGAACTCTCAAAAATCCTGCACATTGCTCATAAGCCTTGGGTCCAAGTCTCTTTACCTTTAAGAGCTCCTTTCTATTTTTGAACTTTCCATTTTCTTCTCTATATTCTACAATGTTTTTTGCAATAGTTGAATTTATACCAGATATATATGATAGCAAAGATGGGGTTGCTATATTAAGATCAACTCCAACGCTATTTACTGCATCTTCTACTACTCCTCTTAGAGATTCATCCAATCTTTTTGGAGTTACATCATGCTGATATTGTCCTACTCCTATAGATTTAGGATCAATCTTTACAAGCTCTGCCATAGGATCTTGCAGTCTGCGCCCTATAGATATTGCTCCCCTTAAAGATACATTTATATCAGGATATTCCTTAGATGCAAGCTCTGAAGCTGAATAAACTGATGCTCCTGCTTCAGATACAACCACATAGAATAATTCCTTTCCACTTTCCTTCTTTACTTCATCAATGAGTCTTGCTAAAACTTCTTCTGACTCCCTACTTGCTGTACCATTTCCTAAGGATATTACATCCACATTATATTTATATACTAATTCTTTTAATATTTTTATTGAACCTTCTATATCATTCTGTGGTGCTGTAGCATAAACTGTTGCTGTATCTAAAAGCTTTCCTGTATCATCTAAAACGGCTATTTTACATCCGGTTCTAAATCCTGGGTCATATCCAAGAACGACCTTTCCTTTTATAGGAGCTTGAAGTAAAAGCGCTTTTAAATTAGCTTTAAATACTTCTATTGCTCCTTCTTCTCCTTTTTCTGTAAGTTCTGACCTTATCTCTCTTTCTATTGAAGGATAAATTAATCTCTTTAGAGAATCCTCTGCTGCTTCTAATATGTATTTATCTGTAATTTCATTACCTTTAACAACTTTTTTATTTATATATTCTATTATTTTATCCATATCGCTTGTAACTTTAACCGATAATATCTTTTCTTTTTCTCCTCTATTTATGGCAAGTATTCTATGTGAAGGTATTTTTGAAACAGCCTCTGAGTAATTATAATACATCTCATAAGGCGTTGGCTCTTCGCTGCTTCCGCTGCATTCAATCAATCCATTCTTTCTAACAAATTCTCTTATCCACTTTCTGTATTCAGCATCATCTGATATAACTTCAGCAATTATATCCTTAGCTCCACTTAAGACTTCTTCCACAGATATTACTTCTTTTTCCTCATTTATAAACTCTTTTGCATATTCCTCAATATCCCTTTTAAATTCTCCACTTAAAATAGCATCTGCAAGAGGCTGTAGGCCCTTATCTACTGCAATAGTAGCCCTTGTTCTTTTCTTTGGCTTGAAAGGTCTATATATATCCTCTACTTCAGTTAAAGTTTCCGCTTTTTCTATCTGAAGTTTTAATTCTTCTGTAATTTTACCCTGTTCTGTTATTATTCTTATTATATCTTCTTTTCTCTCTTCTAAATTTCTTAAATAGGCAAGTCTTTCAGCAAGACTTCTTAAAACTATGTCATCAAGGCCTCCTGTTTTTTCCTTTCTATATCTTGCTATAAAAGGAACAGTATTACCGTCATCTAAAAGTTGTACTACACTGTTTACTTGGTTTAATCCTATGTTAAACTCTTTAGCTAATCTGTCATTAATATTATTCATAGTATCCTCCATCTAAATTTTCCAACTGTATTTTAAAAAGTTAATACTTATATCTTTAAAAATATGTAATTTTCACATTTCAAATTTTACATTAATGATGTTAAAAAGTCCAATCTTTCATCATATATTATTTTTTCTATTCATAACTATATATATATTAATTTATAAGGAGTTTAAATATGAAAAAAATTATAGTGAGTTTTCTTTTCTCTATTTCTTTAATAGTCTTTTTTATCAGCTTAAAATTTTATATCACAGTGCATCCCTTTAATTCTCAAGAGGTTTTTAATACAATAAATTTTTTATGTTCTGATAACTTCAAGGGTAGACTTACTGGTACTCTGGAAAATAGGGAAGTTGAGGAATACATAAAGCTTAAGTTCATAGAAAATAACTTAAAGCCATTTATGGGAGAATATACTCAAACCTTTAAAGTTCAGTATCCAAAGAGGATAGAAGGTAATCCATATTTAACTGTATCTGATGATGATGGAAATATTATAAGGAAATTTGAATATGGTAAAGACTATAAAGAGGATATGTTAAATTTTAAAAGCAATAAATTTAGTTTTAATAAAAATAATCCTCAAATAAACTCCAAGGATAATGTCATACAAATTAAAGATAACCTAGACTATTTTTTAATCTACATACCTTCTAAAGAAGGATTAAATTTTAGAAGTTCTTTTATAAATTCATCTCACTGGAGCATGTGTATCATGGTAACAGAGCCTACACTTAAATATATAAAAAAGTATATTGATGATGGATATACCATTAATTGCTTTATTCCATTTACTGCAAAAGAAGCTTTAGCTAATAATGTTATGGGGTATATAGAAGGTAAAGATAAAGCTGCTGATCCTATTATACTTTCAGCACATTTTGATCATTTAGGCTCAGATCTTAACAATACCATATATAGGGGTGCTCTAGATAATGCTTCAGGTACTTCTTTTATGCTTGAAATGGCAAAATATATAAGTTCTTTAGGACAGCCAAAAAGGAGTATACTTTTTGTAGGATTCAACGCCGAGGAATTTGGTTGTATCGGTTCAACAGAATTTGTTAAGAAGTACAAAAATTATATTCAAAATAGCAAGGTTTTTAATTTTGATATGATAGGAAGCGATAATGGAGTTCCACTTTGTATAGTAGGCGGTCCTCAAGATACTACTAAAACTGCATTTTTAAGGTCAGTATCAGATACTTGCTCTGATGAAAAAATCTATTTTAATTATAAATTTGGAAGTGATAGCGATCATAAAGCCTTTAGGGAAAATAAAATAGATGCTGTAACCTTTTGCGACAATGACACATCCAGAATTCACACCCCTATGGATAAACCAGAATTTATAAGCACTACTGCCATAGATAGGTGTTTTAATGTGGTATCAAGAGAAGTAATAAAGTATGCTTTTGGAAATAATCTTCTTATTCTATATTATAAAGAAACTCTAATAGGATCATCCTTAGTAATACTAACCACTGTTATAGCATTTATTTATTCAAAAAGAAAAAAGAATTATAATCTTTCTAATTGATAATGCACAATTGATAATTGACAATGATATATTTAATCTCTCCCAAAATTTTAAATTCATTGTCAATTATCAATTTATTTTATAAGTTAAGAGCTTATTGTAATATCTTCTTAAGCTCTCCTAAAGTTTTTATTTCATAGGTTGGATGAAGTCCAGACTTTCCATTAAGACCTTTTGGATTAAACCAGCAGGTATCTATACCAAAATTAGCTCCACCCTTAATATCAGAATTTAAACTGTCGCCTACCATTAAAACAGTATCTTTATTTTTATGTCCTATTTTTTCAAGGGTATACTTAAATATTCCAGGGTTGGGTTTAGCCACCCCAGCTTCCTCTGATATAACAATAACGTGAAAATACTTTGCTATATTAGATTGCCTTATCCTAGCATTTTGAACCTTTAATAATCCATTAGTTATTAGAGCTAATTTGTATTTTCCTGAAAGCGCTTGTAATATCTCTTCAGCACCATCCAATAAAAAAGATGCCTCACATAAGGCATTTGTATATTTCTCATTTGCCTCTTTTGGATCTAATTTAAGGTCTAGTTTCTTAAACAATCTATTAAACCTTTCTAATTTTAATTCATTAGGAGATATTAATCCTTCCTCAAGCTCATGCCAAACTTGTCTATTAAACTTCCTATACTCCTTTAGGTGGTATTCCTTATCATAATTTATGCCTAACTCTTCCATCGCCTTTTCAAAAGCATATTTTTCTGCACTTTCAAAGTCTAACAAAGTTTCATCCGCATCAAAAATAATAAGTTCATACTTTTTCATCAATTACCTCCTTAATATATAAACTCCAATTTTTCACATTAAATATAATTATAAGACAATAACTATATTTCTTCTACTAGTTAAAACTTATTTAAAATTTTCTGTGATTATTATCACAGATTGTAACATAAGTTACTTATTTTTTCTTCACCATATTGTATAATTATGATACGCAATAGTATTTTATATTCCAAAGGAGAATTGATGTATGGATTCACCAAAATATGCAACATTACAAAAAGTAAGAAGTGAAGAAAGAACCTATGCTATAACCCCTAGAATACCAGGTGGATTTGTTTCACCGGAAACCTTAACAAAAATTGCAGAAGTAGCACAAAAATATGGGGGTACACTAAAAATAACATCAGGTCAGAGAATTGCTATTCTTGGTTTAAAAGCTGAAAACGTCAATAAAGCCTGGGAAGACTTAGGAATGGAGCCTGCTGTTCTTTCAACTTATTCCGTAAAAAATGTAGAAATATGCCCTGCGGCCTTTTGTAAAAGAGCTAAACAAAACTCTCTTAAATTAGGTATGATGATTGAAAAAGAATATTATGGTGCTAAAGCTCCCAATAGAACTAAGATAGGTGTAGCTGGATGTAAAAATGCCTGCGGAAGCATAAATGCCAAAGATATTGGTATTATAGCAGACAAACCTGGATACATTGTAGTTGTTGGTGGAAGTGCTGGCTTTAATCCAAGACTTCCTGACATAGTAGCTGAAGGGTTAAATGAAGATGAAGCTTTTGCTATGGTAAAAGTTATAATGGATTACTACAACGAAACTGCGGAGTTTGGAGAAAAGCTAGGATTGTTTATTGACAGAATAGGATTTAAAAAATTTAAAGAAGACGTTCTCAGCCGTTTTAAAGCAATCACTGACCAAAAGCCAGTAACTAATGACTAGCTTCTAGAAGTCGTTAATCTCTAATCTCTAGTCGCCAGTGATTCTATTTATAATATATTTTAGCGATTAGAGGTTAGTGATTAACGATTTGTATCTGTTTTAAATTTTACTTAATATCTTGTAATCTTTTAGCAAATTCCTCTCCAAATGCTTTGCATCTCTTTTCTTCTTCTTCACCGGGATACCATAATTCTTTTATACCTTCATTCAATATCTCAAAACCACCTTTTTGAAGCTCTTCATTGATTATTCTGGTGCATTCTCCACTCCAGCCATAACTTCCAAAAGAAGCTGCCTTTTTATTCTTAAATCCAAGACCTTTTATCATTTCTAAAATTCCTGCTACAGATGATAGAATTCCTTTATTTATTACAGATGAACCAACAAGTATAGCTTTTGACTTGAACACCTCAGTTATGATATCATTTTTATCTGATTTTGAAGAGTTAAATATTTTAATATTTACATCATTATCAGCTGACTTTATCCCTTCTCCAATCATTTCAGCCATTCTTCTTGTAGCATTCCACATAGTATCGTATATAATAGTAATCTGATTTTCTTGATAGCCCTTTGCCCATTCTAAATACTTATTAACAATTTGTAGTGGATTATCCCTCCATATTACTCCATGACTAGGGCATATCATATCTACTGGTAAATTCAATTTAAGTATTTCATTAATTTTTCTTTCAACAAGAGGGCTAAATGGAGTTAATATATTGGCATAATACTTTATTGCTTCATAATACAATTCACAATTATCAACACGATCATTATACATAAGCTCTGAAGCATAGTGCTGTCCGAAAGCATCATTACTAAATAGTATGTTTTCTCCAGTTAAGTATGTAAACATTGTATCTGGCCAATGAAGCATTTTAGCTTCTATAAATACTAATTTATTTTTTCCAATGTTTAGAGTATCTCCAGTTTTTACTTCAACAAAATTCCAATCTTCATGATAATGCCCTTTTAATAATTTAGCACCATTCTTTGTACAGTAGATTGGAACATCTGGTATCTCTTTCATTAACTCTGGAAGGGCTCCGCTGTGATCTGGCTCTGAATGATTCATAATTATATAATGGATTTTATTTAAATCAATTTCTGATTTTAAATTTTTAATAAACTCCTTAGAAAAAGGTGCCCATACTGTATCTATTAACACTGTTTTTTCATCATGTATTAAATAAGAATTATAGGAAGATCCTTTATGAGTTGAATATTCCTCTCCATGGAATCTTCTAAGTTCCCAATCTATTTTTCCTACCCATGTAACTTTATCATTAATTTTGAAACTCATCTCTATTCTCTCCTTTTAAATGAAATATTCCACCTTTCTTTAACTTTTGCTGAATTTTTATATTTTATTATGCATTTAAAAATTTATTTTCTGCAGCTTAGGTTATAAATAAAATTATGGTGATATCTATAAAATAATCCTAAGCGAAAAAATTTTTCTATTTTAAAGAAATAATCTTGCCTCGTCTATTGTTCCCTTTTCTGTGTATCTATATACAAATTTTTTACCACCTCAAACATATAAAACGAATTCTATCTTTATAAAATATATATCGAGGTGTTTTAAAAAATAAGGGAGCAGGACACAACTTTTAGAAAAGTTGTGTCCTGCCCCCTTAGTCCCTTCTATTTTTCATGCCAATAAATATTATCTGCAACTTCTGCTATTTCTGGAAGCTTAACATCCTTTAAAGCCCATTTCTTAAATTCCTGGAAACCAGTTCTATCAACTATATATCCTATATGCTCTTTTCCGCCTGGAGCATCCTTGTCTATATATTCATGGATATAGTCATAAGTGTTTAATATTATTTTAATTATGCTATCTTCATCTATCCATTTTATAAAATCTTTAGCTATTCTCGGATTTTTCTTACCTGTTCTACCCATTATAACAAGTTTATAGTATTTTTCTTTACTTCTTGTCCAAGCTCCAGTTGGGCATTTTCCTACACATTCACCACAGCCTATACACTTCTCATGATCTTTAACTACTTTGTAGTTTTCAAATCTTAAAGCTCCTGTGGCTCTCTTTTTACAGTTATTTACACAAGCTTGACAACCTATACATCTATAAGAATCATATTGAGGTTGTGTCATTCCAAGTACTCCAAAATCGTGCATTCTAGCTTTAATACAGTCATTAGGGCAACCTGTTACTGCAACCTTAACATGATAATCATTAGGAAATATTGCTTTTTCTATTCTTCTTGCAAGGGCTGTTGTGTTATAGTTTGCAAACGGACATACATTATTACCTATACAAGCTGCAACATTTCTTGTACCTGATGCAGCATATCCTGTATTAGGATCTTCCTGATTTATCTCTAAACCTTCTATAACGGGTTGAATTAATTCATTAACTTCCTTCATATACTTCATATCTATTCCAGGAATCTCAAATCCCTGTCTTGTTGTTATATGAACAGTTCCATTTCCGTATTTATCAGCAATTTCTTGTATTGTCGCAAAATGCTTAACTGGAAGGTGTCCACCTGGAACTCTAACTCTTAGAGCAGTTATTCCTCTGTGTTTTGTGACTCTAAAAGCATTTTTCTTTAAAGCTTTAGTATTTATATCTAAACTCATGCTGCTCCCCCCTAATCTATTAAATTCTTAGCCTTAGTATAGTTGAATACAGGTCCGTCTAAACAAATATATGTGTCATCTACCTTACAATGCCCACACTTGCCTACTCCGCAGCACATCTTTCTTTCATATGAAACAGTAATATTTTCTTCTTTGATTCCTCTTTTTATAAACTCTGGTATAGTGAACTTCATCATTATAGGAGGTCCTACTATCACTAATTGTGCTTCATCAGGATTTTCTATTGGCAAGCTATCAACATACTTAGTTATTAAGCCTACATTGCCTTCATAACCTTCATCAGCCTTATCTACTGTTAAAGTAACATCAATAGTCTTTTCCCATTTTTTTATATCTTCTTTAAATAATACATCCTTTGGAGATTTAAATCCTGTAAGCAGCTTAAAACTTTTCGCTTTTTCTGGATTCTCTACAAAATAATCTACTATTCCCTTAACGGGAGCAAGTCCTGTTCCACCAGCTGCAACTATTATTTCCTTACCTTCATATGAAGTAACATCAAATCCGTTTCCATAAGGTCCTCTTAAGAATAAAGTATCTCCTTCAAAGAATGTATGAATAACATCTGTTACCTTACCTACTCTTCTTATAGTTAAATCAATATATCCATCACCAATTCCGCATATTGAAATAGGAGCTTCACCATACTTTGGTATAGAAACCTCAAAGAATTGACCTGGCTTTGCCTCCCCCTTGTATTCCATTCTAAAAGTATATTCAATATCTGTATGAGGAGTTATGCTCAATATTTTAGATTTTATAGGCATGTATATATTATTCATTTATTCCACCTCTTTCATAGCATCATTTAATTTGTTCACACAATTTGAAAAAGAAATATATTCTGGACAAGCATCATCACATCTTCCACATCCTACACACATATGATATCCGTTTCTCTTTTTAAAGTCATAAACCTTATGCATTACTTTAAATCTCATTCTGTCACCTTTATCTTGACGGAAACCGTGTCCACCAGCCATAGTTGTGTATCCATCTACTTGACATGAGGCCCATACTCTTCTTCTCTCACCGTTCTTTGGATTATCCTTATAGAATATATCCTGCATAGTAAAGCATGTACACGTTGGACAGACGAAATTACATCTTCCGCAAGCTATGCACCTCTCGGAATACTCTTTCCACATTTTTGATTTAAAAATTCTTATATCTATATTTTCTGGTACATTTACTTTCACTTCATTTGACTCTACAAAGTCTGGAGTTACATCTGAGGTTTCTCCTTCAAATATAACTTGAAATTCATCACTTTTTATGTCCATAAATACATTTTCATCTTGAAGTTTTACATACATATCATACTCATCTGTTGTATTGCTTCCCATACTTACACAAAAGCAGTTTTCAAAGCTATTTTCACATCCCATAAGAACAAATTTAACCTTTTCACGTCTAGCTTTGTAATATGGGTCCTCAAAACCATTTCTTAAATAAATCTCATCTATTCTTTTTACTGCATGAATGTCACAGCTTCTTAAGAATATTAAAACACCTTTTTCTTCTTTTTTAGGCTCAATATATTCATCTTCTGTAAAATAAAATAAAGTTTCAGTTATTGGAAGTAAGACTTCTTTAGCTGAGAAGTTAGCCTTTTTTTGAAATTCTATATCTGTAATGCTGTTTATTTCCGCGTATCTAACTGTATCTGTATCCGAGAAAGTTCCCTTTCCTTCCATTAAAACTGGAGCATATATTTTATAATTTTTTTGCAGTTCTTTTATACATTTATCAAATTTTTCAACACTTAATTTTATACCCATAGCTCTACCACCTTTCTATTTATCCTTTGATATAAACCAATAAGCAAACCCAACGAAAAAAATTCCTCCAAGCATATTTCCCAAAGTTACTGCAACTAAATTATATACAAATCCTCCTAAGCTTACTGCCGCAGTGTGAGGTATCATTAAGCCTACTGATAGCAATGTCATATTTGCTATGCTGTGTTCAAAACCTGAAGTTATAAAAGCAAATAAGCATAAGAAAATCATAATAATCTTTGCTGTTTCTTCTTTTAACTTAAAAGAACACCATACTGCAAGACAAACAAGTATATTACATAAGATTCCTCTCATAAAAAGCTGAATAAATGGTGCTGACATTTTTGCAGCTGAGGTTTTTAGTATAAACTCTGCTGTAGAGTCAGATGCAAGTCCACTTAGAACGAATATTCCAGCTAATATCACAGAACCAATTAAGTTTCCTATATAACTGTAAGTCCAAATCTTCCATGCATCTTTCCATGAAGTCCTTTTTTGAAGAGCTCCTATAGACATTATCATATTATTTCCTGTAAACAGCTCAGCCCCAGCCATAAGCACAAGACTTAAAGCTATAGCAAAAGAAAGCCCCATTACTATTTTTGTTGAAGGGGATTGAGCTTTTGATAATAATCCTCCAATAGTAAATATAAGTAATATTCCAAATCCAACGTACATACCTGCTAAAGCTGATGAAAACAGGTATTTGCTTTTCCCCTTTTCTAATAAATTTCTTTTACCCTGCGCAGCATCTGAAATTTTGTTAATTGTTTCACTAAACATTTCATGGTTCTCCTTTCAGATAATTGTTATAATTTAATGATAAATTATAACAAAAAAAAGGTATGTGATTTTTATCACATACTTGTTATAAAAATCACATACTTTTTTTGTAAAACTATAGTTCTCTGTAATATTTAGCTAACTTTTCTGTGTTCACTATCATTTTTCTATCTCTATATTTTACCATGCCCTTTTCTTCTAAAACCTTTACCGCCCTTGATATAGTTTCCCTTGGAGAGCCTAGCATATCTGCTAAATAGGTTATAGTTATCTTTAAGTTTATTAAAGTTCCATCTTCTACTTCCACCCCATAATCTCGTGAAAGTTTCCACAACTTAGCTGCTACCTTTCTATCCATTTTTATAGGGACTGTATTTTTTAATTGCCTATATAATCTTCTTATTTTTTTAGCCATCATATCCAACATTTGCTTTGTTAAATCGAAATCCTTTTCCATTACATTTAAAAGCTCTTCCCTTTGAAAAGATATTATTTCTGAAGGCTCAAAAGCCTCACAACTTATAGAAGCTGATTTTCTATCAAGAATTACTTCATTTATAAACTGACCTTCGTCCAAAATATATATTACTTTTTTTTGACCTTCTTGATTGCTTCTATACATAGTCACTTTTCCTTTTAAAACTACATATATGTTATCTACATTATCTCTCTCTAAAAAAAGCTTTTCACCTTTCTTTAAGTTCAGTTTATATCCAATCCTCTCTAACTCTTGTAGAGTTGACTTTTGTAACTTCGAAAACATTGGGATACCTAATAAATCTTTCCCCGTTACTTTAATCATCCCTTAATTCCTTTCTTTGGTACCTTATAATAAATTTTATGTAATTATTATAACTGAACTATATTTCACATTTCAATATTAAATAAATTAACTCCTCTGTTTATTAAGTTTAATAAACAGAGGAGTTTAATTATTTAATCTTATCCCCTATATTGAGGTTCTTCTTGTTTTACAAAATCTAATCTTCCTTGAATTGCTTGTGCTACATTATCAACATCTGTAGCTAATTGCTTAAACATTTGCTTGGCCTCTTGGTTATCGGTATCTAATTCAAATGTTTTTAATTGCGCTGCTAGTCCCTTGGCACTAGCTAATGCTTGCTCTAACTTATTTCCTGTAGGCATTTAAAATTCCTCCTTTAATATTTTAATTGATTCAACAATAACTAGTTTGTCCTATTTGAATCATAATATAAGTAGCTCATTTATGTAATAACCCCCTTATAAGGAAAATTATTTTATAAATAATAAGTATTTTATTATATTTGTAACGTCTTATTTTCCAAAGCATAATATGGTATTGAGACAAGCTATTTTTACTAATCTCTCATTTTATCTACAGATTAGAAGGAGGGTTACTAAAAAATGAGAAAAAACGTGGATGTTATAACTTTAGTTTGCAGAGTTAATACAGGCTCTTGGGGATATGAACCTTTAAGCAGCTGGAATGACTGTAACTGTGATTATAATAACTCTGACTTCGATAATGACTGTGTTATAGTAGAATGTTGTTCTGATAGAAGAATACAGAGAGGATCTAGTTGTACACAAGCCATAGAAAGACTTCTTAACCTTGGATACAAATTAATTAATACAGTAACTTTAGATAGTGATTGTTGTGGACAAATTGTGTACACTTTTGCTAGATACTCTTACAATAGAGATGAATGTAATTCACAACAGCCTGAATACGACAATTGCTCACAAGAAGAATCTGAAACAAACACATGCTCTGGAAATTGCTAAACTAAAAAGAGAGTTTTAAATGAATGTAAAATTTATCATTCATCTAAAACTCCCTCATTAATTATCCCACTTCAGAAATTCTATTATAAATAAATCAATCTCTCCATCCATTACAGAATTTATATTTCCAATTTCTGCATTAGTCCTATGATCTTTTACCATGGTATAAGGTTGAAATACATAGGATCTTATTTGACTTCCCCATCCTATATCTTTTAAGTCCCCTGCAAGATCTTCTATTTTTTCCTTATGCATTCTTTCTTTAAGTTCTACTAACTTTGATTTTAGCATATTCATAGCGGTATCCTTATTTTGAAACTGGCTTCTTTCTCCTTGGCTTTGAACAACTATTCCTGTTGGAAGGTGAGTTATTCTTACAGCAGAATCAGTTTTATTAACATGTTGTCCTCCAGCTCCACCTGAACGATAAGTATCTATCCTTAAATCTTCAGGTCTTATTTCTATGTCCTGGCTTTCTGTGAGCTCCGGAAGAACTTCTACAGAAGCAAAAGATGTCTGCCTTTTACCATTAGCATTAAATGGAGAAATTCTAACCAATCGATGTATTCCTTTTTCTGACTTTAAATATCCATATGCAAATTCTCCAGTTACTTTTAAACTTACACTTTTAATTCCAGCTTCATCTCCAGGAATTAGGTCTAGGGTTTCAACTTTAAATCCCTTTTTCTCAGCCCATCTTGTATACATCCTAAGCAGCATTTGAGTCCAGTCTTGTGCATCAGTTCCACCTGCTCCTGAGTGTAAACTTAGTATAGCATTATTTCTATCATATTCTCCAGAAAGAAGGACCTGAATCTTAAAGTTTTCTATTATGTCCTGTATTTCTCTTACTTCTTTTTTAATCTCATCTATGGATGATTCATCTTCTTCATCAATGCTCATTTCTATAAAAAGTTCTAAATCCTCTAACCTTGATTTAGTATTAACATACTTATCTAACTTATCTTTCAATCCTTTAGCCTCTTGAGTTACCTCTTGAGCTCTATTTATATCGCCCCAAAAATTAGGCTCTTGCATTTGATTTTCAAGTTCTGAAACTCTTTTTTCTATTAAAGCTATGTCAAAGAGAAGCCCCCACTTCATCTAAGCTTATCTTTAATTCAGCAACTTTTGCCTTAAGTTCTTCTAGCTGAATTATCATAAAATCACCCTCTCTTAACTTAAATATAGTTTATGTTCTCTATTTATAAAAAATCCAGCAAAGCTGGATTTTTTAGTTTGATTTATCTTCCACAGCAATTTTTATATTTTTTCCCACTTCCACATGGGCAAGGGTCATTTCTTCCTATCTTTTCTTCTGCTCTCTTTACTGGCTTCTTTTTAAGTGAATCATCTCCGCTCATATTTGTTGAAGTTTCTTTAGCTACTCTTTCTCTTTCCGGAGCTTTTTCAACTTGGACATGGAATAGGTATTTAACAGTATCAACCTTTATACTGTTAATCATCTCATCAAACATTTCACTACCTTCAAATTGATATGCCTGAACAGGGTCTTGTTGTCTATAAGCTCTAAGTCCCATACCTTGTCTTAAGTGATCCATATTATCAATATGATCCATCCACTTAGTATCAACAACTCTTAAAAGAATAACTCTTTCTATCTCTCTCATCTGCTCTGAACCAATAGCTTCTTCTTTTTCGTCATACATTTGTTGAGCTATAGATAAAAGTTTTTCCTTTATCTCATCATCAGACATTACTTTAAGTTCATCTACAGTTACTTTTCCCTTTGGTAGATATATATCTTCTAAATATGCAATAAGCTTTGCGATGTCATCTTCAAGATTTTCATCAAGTCCTGTCATATGAGAATCTACAGCACTAAATATAACACTTTTTATCATTTCTTGAATATCTTCCTTTAGAGATTCTCCCTCTAGAACTTGTGCTCTTTGCTTGTAAATAACCTCTCTTTGTTGATTCATAACGTCATCATATTGTAGTACATTCTTTCTTATATCAAAGTTATTTCCTTCAACTTTCTTTTGAGCATTTTCTATTGCACTGGAAACCATCTTACTTTCTATAGCATCTTCATCGCTTAGCCCTAACTTTTCAACAATCCCTTGAAGTCTTTCTGACCCAAATATTCTCATTAAATCATCTTCCAATGATACATAGAATCTTGAAAAACCAGGGTCTCCTTGACGACCAGAACGTCCTCTTAGCTGATTGTCTATACGTCTTGATTCATGTCTTTCAGTACCTATTACTTTAAGTCCACCTAACTCTGCTACTCCTTCTCCAAGCTTAATATCAGTACCACGGCCTGCCATGTTTGTAGCTATAGTTACCATGCCTCTTTCACCAGCATGAGATACTATTTCAGCCTCCTGCTCATGATATTTAGCATTAAGAACTCTATGTGGAATTCCTCTTCTCTTTAACATATCTGAAAGAAGCTCAGACTTTTCTATACTTACTGTACCTACAAGAACTGGCTGTCCTGTCTTGTAAGTTTCCTCTATTTCCTTAACTATAGCTTTAAATTTAGCTTTTTCAGATTTATATACCACATCTGGAGCATCTATTCTTGCTATAGGTTTATGTGTAGGTATAACTATTACATCTAATCCATAAATCTCTCTAAATTCATTTTCTTCTGTTTGAGCCGTACCTGTCATACCTGAAAGTTTAGAATACATTCTAAAATAATTTTGGAATGTTATAGTTGCAAGAGTTTTTGATTCTTTTTGAATCTTAACTCCTTCTTTAGCTTCTATAGCCTGGTGAAGACCATCACTATATCTTCTACCCTCCATAAGTCTTCCTGTAAACTCATCAACAATTATGACTTCGTCATCTTTAACCATATAATCTCTATCACGTTTCATACTGTAATTAGCCTTCAACGCTTGAACTACATGGTGTTGAATATTCATATTTTCTGCATCAGCATAGTTTTCTATATGAAAGAACTTTTCTGCCTTTTCTATACCAGATTGAGTTAGAATAACAGAATTAGTCTTCTCATCTACTGTATAATCTTCTTCTTTTAAAGACTTAGCAAAAAAATCTGCTACTCTATAAAAGTCTGTAGATTTTTCTCCTTCACCAGAGATTATAAGAGGAGTTCTAGCCTCATCAATTAATATAGAGTCAACTTCGTCGACTATACAGAAATTCAACTTTCTCTGAACTCTTTCTTCTTTATATATAACCATATTGTCTCTTAAATAATCGAATCCAAATTCATTATTTGTTCCATATGTTATATCTGCATTATATGCTTCACGTCTTTGATTATTATCTAAATCGTGAATTATAACTCCAGTAGTAAGGCCTAAAAATCCATATAATTGACCCATTTGATCTCTGTCTCTTTTTGCAAGATAATCATTTACAGTAACTACATGAACTCCTTCGCCAGGTAAAGCATTTAGATAAGCTGGAAGAGTAGCAACTAAAGTTTTACCTTCTCCAGTTTTCATTTCTGCAATTCTTCCTTGGTGAAGAACTATTCCTCCCATAATCTGTTCTCTAAAATGCTTCATTCCAAGCACCCTAGAAGAAGCCTCTCTTACAACTGCAAAAGCTTCAGGAAGTATATCATCTAAGGTCTTGCCATTCTTTAGCATTTCCTTAAACTCAAAAGTTTTATTTCTTAATTCCTCATCACTTAACTTTTCAAAGTCTTTTTCATAAGACATAACTTTATTAACTATCGGAATAATCTTTTTTAGCTCCCTATCACTATATGTACCGAATATTTTATCAAATAATCCCATTTATCTTCATCCTCACTAATCGTATTTTTACTATACTTATTGATTATAACACCTAATTTAACCTGGTTCAACATTATGCTATGTAAATAATTTTTCACATATAATGTCTATATAAATTCTTCTCATGACTCATACTATGCTATAGATAATTTTATTTAGAAACATATTAATATTTATTAACAAATGAAAAAGGAGGAAAATCCTCCTTTTCTTAAAATTCTGGTTCTATAAGTCCATATTGGCCATCTTTTCTTTTATATAACACATTAACTTCATCTGTATTTGCATTTTTATATACAAAGAAGCTATGTCCTAAAAGCTCCATTTGAAGAACCGCCTCTTCATGACTCATTGGCTTTATTGCAAATCTTTTTGTTCTTACTATTTTAGATTCTATATCATCCTCATCATCAGGAACATACTCAGGTATAAACTGGAATCTTAAGCTATCTCCATACTTTCTTCTTTGTAATTTAGTTTTTTGTTTTCTTATTTGTCTTTCTAGTTTTTCTAACACTAAATCTATAGCTGCATACATATCTTCATTAGCCTCTTCTGCTCTTAATATAACTCCATTAACTGGTATTGTAACTTCAACTATTTGTCTATTTTTTTGAACACTTAAAGTTACATGTGCTTCTATATTGGGACTAAAATATTTTTCTAATTTAGATATTTTTCGTTCTACTGCCTCCCTCAATCCATCTGTTACCACAATATTTTTGCCGCTTACTGTTATGTTCATAAAGTCAGCCCCTTTCTTGTATATGCTTATGAAAATTTGTTTAGTATTATTTTTTTATTATATTGTATTACTTATTCTTAGTTATAACAAGCATTATATTAAGTAATTTACAGAAAATTAAATCAATTTACGCTATTTATATACATCCTTTCTTTATATACTTCTTATTTAGCCATTTAGTTTAATGAGGATAATTTATTTTATTTGTGATATAATAAAATTTAGGGAAATTATTTATTATCCCACTTGAAAGATATTTATATACTGCTCTTTGCACCTGTTAATATGTATACATTAGATGCCCCTTTCTCAATCATAAGTGTTGAACAATAAAAGGCTGTAGCACCTGTAGTTATAACATCATCTACTAATAATATATTTTTATTATTTATTTTATTTTCATTTGTAACTTCAAAGGCCCCCTCTAAATTTTTCCACCTTTCTTCTCCGTTTAATCCTATTTGATCCTTAGTATCTTTAAATTTCTTCAAGAATTCAACTACTCTACTGTTTGTCTTATGGGCAATTTTTTTAGCTAAATATTGACTTTGATTATATCCTCTTTTTTTCAAGGCAGATTTACTACAAGGAACATAAGTGACTATATCAAAATTCACCTTATGGATTTTAATTGTATTTAACATATATTCTGTTATTACATCTCCAGCCCTAAAATCACTTCTATACTTTAGCCTTGCTATTAATTCTTTTCCAAGTCCAGAATAATAAAAAGAACTGTAACAAGGTATACTATAATTCTGCCTTGTAATTTTAAAAAATTTATTACATATTCTTATTTCCGAACTACATTTTGCGCATAGTAAACCTCCATTTTTTACATATTCCCCACATACCATACATTCTTCAGGATTATATATCAAATCCAAAAAACACCCAAAGAAATATTTTATATCCTTAATAAGTTCATGTCCCATGCTTCTTTATTAAAACGCCTGGTTATACTTTTAGCCTTATCCATATCTTCCGTTTCATAATTTCCTAAAAATATAACCTCGCCATTATGGCTGCTTTCGCTTCTGCCCACCTTTCCACAAAGATATACTAACTTTTTATAATCAAAATATTTGTTATCTGCAAAAAACACCATAACATTAATATTCCTCAAATCAAAATGCACATCATTGAAATGATTTGTAATTACTATACCTTTTTTCATTTTTACAAAATTATATAATACTCTTTTTTCACTTTTGTTCCTGATAAATGGGAAAGTTCCTTTGCTGAACTTTTTGCAATACTTAGATAAGTATTCATGAACGTTTTCTACCTTGACTTCATCTGGAACATACACAATAACTTTACGATTTGAATTTATAGACCACTCTATATATTCATAGACTACATAAGGTATATCTTTGTTAATATCTATCCTAGTTGATATAAATTTAGGCTCTACTAAAGGGATAGCATTTCCTCTTACAGGCAAAATTATTTCTCTACTATTCCTATCAAAAATTCTTTCTACGGAATAACCTATTATCTTTCCATCTTTCTTACACATGTTTTTCGAAGCTTCAGCAATTTCTTTCTTACTATGAAAAGAAAAGCTTTTTATGTCATCGTAGATAACTAAATCGAATTTATCTTTGATGTTCTGAAGCATATCGTGTTTTGAAATAACAAGAAGGCTGTCATTATATTTACTATTCTCTTTATAATAAGTATACTTTTTAAACCCATATTCTTTTTTCATATCATTTATTATATGGACATTACTTGCATCTTCATTTGTAATATAAAGGATCTTTTTATTTAGATTTACACTATTTATTATAGCGTAAGAAAAAATCTTCATTAAATTATAGGGCGGAGATACTATATTCAAGATTTTCTCTCTTCCTAAACACCATTGAGCAATTTCTCTTCTTACTTTCTTTTCTACCAAGGCAGGATTTATATTTTTCGAATACATATCTATCCCTCATCCCCTTGAAATAAGTCCTCATGATTAACAACATCACCCTCTAATATATTCAATATTCTCCACTTTAATGCCGAATATCTTTCAAAACTTCTATTGTTACTAATCATAAAGCTAATGGCTTTACGCAATCCAACCAAAACTACCATTTGTTTTGCTCTTGTAATACCAGTGTAAAATAAGTTTCTATTCATCAAAAGAGGTGGTCCCATGAACATAGGCATGATAACTACAGGAAATTCACTACCTTGGCTTTTATGTACTGTCATGGCATAAGCAAGTTCAAGTTCATCTAAATATATGTTATCATAAACAACCTTTCTTTCCTCATCAAAAATAACGGATACCTTATCTTCATCTACTTCACATATATATCCTATATCTCCATTAAACACTCCAAGTCCTTCCGGTTCTCCATCACCATCTATTCTGGTCCATTTTAGATTATAATTATTTTTAGTCTGCATAACTTTATCTCCAAGCCTAAAGATGGTATCTTTAAACTCTTTCTCACTTTTATTTTTGTCATTTGGATTTAATATATGTTGAAGTCTTTTATTTAAGTTCTCTATACCAAGAATTCCTTTTCTCATAGGAGATAATATCTGAATATCCTTAAAACTGTTCCAATTTTTATTAAACTTTGGAAGTCTCTCATTTATAAGTTCTACTAAAGTATCTAATATCTTTTCCTGTTCTTCACAATTTAAGAAGTAGAAATCCTTATTCTTTTTATTTAGAATTGGCATTTCTCCATTATTTATCTTATGAGCATTTACTACAATCATACTTTCTTCTGCCTGTCTAAATATATCCTTTAATCTTACCACCTTTACACACTTACTCTCAATTAAATCCCTTAATACATTTCCTGGTCCTACAGAAGGAAGTTGGTCTGCATCCCCTACTATTATAAGCCTTGTTCCCACAGATATTGCTTTTAGTAGATTATTCATAAGTAAAATATCTATCATAGATGCTTCATCTATGATAAGTACATCACATTGGAGCGGAGACTCCTCGCTTCTTAAAAATTCTGTATCTTCATCATCGCTAAAACCCATTTCTAGTAGTCTATGAATAGTCTTAGCCTCTCTTCCTGTGGCTTCACTCATTCGTTTTGCTGCCCTTCCCGTAGGTGCTGCCATAAATACAGTCATAGAGGCATTTTCAAATATTTCTGTTATACATTTTATTATAGTGGTCTTTCCTGTACCTGGTCCCCCTGTTATTATTTCTATTCCATTTGTAAAAGCACCTTTTATAGCTTCTATCTGAGTTGGAGCAAATTTTATATTATTATCTTTTTCAAACTTTTCAATCTCACTTTCAACATCTATTTTGATATTATCATAGTTGCTAATGCTAAGGGTTAAAATTTTACTTGTAACAGATAACTCACAATAATAATAAGGCATTGTAAAAACAGCCTCTTCATTTTCTATTTTTTCTACTTTTAACTTTCCATTAAGCACAGATTCTTGTATACTGCTTAATATTTCATCTTCTGATACCATAAGCATATCCTTACATTCCTTTAATAACTTTTCTAGCGGCATATAAGTATTTCCCATACTACAAAATTGATTTACTATATATCTTATTCCACACTGAATTCTAAATGGCGAATTACTTTCTATTCCTAAGCTTCTGGCTATTTTATCTGCTGTTTTAAATCCAATTCCCGATATATCATCCGTAAGAGTATAGGGATTTTCTTTTACTACTTTAATTGAATTAACTCCATATTTTTTATGAATCTTTACACATTGCTTTACAGTAACTCCATATGTCTGAAGAAATACCATTATATTTCTTATTTCTCTTTGCTTAGAATAAGACTTAGCAATAGTTTCTACTTTTTTATTTCCTATTCCTTCTATTTCTTTTAATCTTTCAATATCTTCATCTAATATTTCTAAGGTCTTTTCTCCAAAATGCTCTACAATTTTTTTTGCGGTTACAGGTCCTATACCAGAAATGATTCCAGAGGATAGATATTTTTCTATTCCTTCTAAAGAATTGGGTACTATTTCCTCACAAGATGTCACCTTGAACTGTTGTCCAAAATGAGGATGTTTAACCCATTCTCCCTGTACTTTTAAATTCTGCCCTTCTAGTATAAAAGGCATACATCCAGTTATAGTAATTTTTCGTTTTTTATCTTTTATATGAGCTACAACATATCCATTATCTTCATTTTTAAATACTATATCTTCTACCTTTCCTTGTATTTCAGTCATAAAATCTCTCCTAAAACTTCTCTTATCAAATAAAGCTCAACTTCCGTATATTTTCTTAATACAATTATAGAATATAAATCGCATTATTTACAATTATTCTAACATATTTATTATTTTTTCCACAAATTTATATCAATAAACCCTAATTAGCTACTACATCTAATATTACCAAAAAACTTAAAAGCTAATGCCGTAATTAGCATTAGCTTTTTATTAAGTATACTTTTAAAATTTAAATGTATTTTTTGATTTCATCAACCTTATTTAATTGTTCCCATGGAAGTTCTACATCTGTTCTTCCGAAATGTCCATAAGCTGCTGTTTGTCTGTAGATTGGTCTTCTTAATCCTAAATCTCTAATTATAGCACCTGGTCGTAAATCGAATACTTTATTTACTATTTCAACTATTTTATCATCTTCAATTTTACCAGTTCCAAAAGTATTAACTAAAAGTGATACTGGATGAGCCACTCCTATTGCATAAGCTAATCCTATTTCTAGCTTATCTGCAACTCCTGCTGCAACTAAATTTTTTGCAACCCATCTAGCTGCATATGCTGCTGATCTATCCACTTTTGTTGGGTCTTTTCCTGAGAAAGCTCCGCCACCGTGTCTTCCATAGCCACCGTATGTATCAACTATAATCTTTCTTCCTGTAAGCCCTGTATCTCCATGAGGTCCACCGATTACAAATCTTCCAGTTGGGTTTATGTAATATTTTGTTTTTTCATCTAACCATTCTTGTGGAATTATAGGTTTTATTATATGCTCCATAACATCTTTACGTATTTGTTCTTGAGTAACTTCAGGATCATGTTGAGTAGATAAAACTATCGCATCTATTCTAACCGGCTTATCATCTTCATACTCAACTGTAACCTGAGTTTTTCCATCTGGTCTTAGATATGGTAATGTACCATTTTTTCTAACCTCAGCTAGTCTTCTAGCAAGTTTATGTGCCATATTTATTGGAAGAGGCATATACTCTGGAGTTTCATTAGTTGCAAATCCAAACATAATTCCCTGATCCCCAGCTCCTACAGCTTCAACATCATCTTTTTGTCCTAGTCTAGCTTCTAAAGCCTCATCTACGCCCATAGCTATATCTGCTGATTGTTCGTCTATTGATGTTAGGACAGAACAAGTTTCTGCGTCAAATCCATATTTAGCTCTCGTATATCCAATATCTGTAACTACATCTCTTACTAATTTAGGGATATCAATATAACAATTTGTGGATATTTCTCCCATAACCATAACCATTCCTGTAGTAACTGCTGTTTCACAGGCTACTCTTCCATTAGGATCTTGCTCTAAAATAGCATCTAATATAGCATCAGAAATTTGGTCACACATCTTATCTGGATGTCCTTCTGTAACTGACTCTGAAGTAAATAGTCTTCTCATTTTATTTTCTCCTTTCACAAAAAATAAAACCCTTCTTATTCGAAGAGGTCTTTACTAATAATTAATATTCCTTATCTCGCAGATTCAACTGCAGGAATTAGCACCTTAGTACAAATTGTACCGGTTGCCGGGTTTCACAGGGCCATTCCCTCCACCTCTCTTGATAAGTTCTTTTTTCTTATCTCTTATTTAATTTTAAGTAAAATAATATTATCATAGCAAAACTACAGTGTCAATAATTTCGATAGAATTATTGTATATTTTATATCGCAAACTAAAATTTTATACAAAATTTTTATGTAAAGCAAAAGACACCTTATTCAAGATGTCTTCATATGGTGGAGGAGAATGGATTCGAACCATTGAAGCGAAACGCAACAGATTTACAGTCTGCCCCCTTTGGCCACTCGGGAACTCCTCCATATTAATTTTTTACATAAGCTAAAAATCAAATTTACTACCAATAACTTATCCAATAAGTGGTGGGCACAACAGGGCTCGAACCTGTGACCCTCTGCTTGTAAGGCAGATGCTCTCCCAGCTGAGCTATGCGCCCATTTATGGTGGAGGAGAATGGATTCGAACCATTGAAGCGAAACGCAACAGATTTACAGTCTGCCCCCTTTGGCCACTCGGGAACTCCTCCGTTATTGGTGCTGGCATCAGGAATCGAACCCGAAACCTACTGATTACAAGTCAGTTGCTCTACCAATTGAGCTATGCCAGCGTATTTATTTGTTTTTGTTTTGCGGAATCGCCGCTCAACGAATATTAGTATAACCTGATATTAATTTTATTTCAACACAAATAAACACACATTATATCAATTCTAGTTGATTTTTCTAAGTTTTTCTTTAAATATCTTAATTTTAAACATATATTCATTTAAAACTTTTATGATTTTAAATTTGTTTTAATCCTCACCTTTTCCACTGCTCCACTAAATCTTTAGCTCCTTAACTACATATAAATATATTTACCCAATATGCTTTTTACTTTTTCATAGTCTTCTTTGTTCAATTTATTTTTTATTAACTCTATAATCCTTCTTGTTCCTTCTTCTTCATCTTTCCAATAAAGATATTCTTTTATCTTAATAAAATCCTTTGGCGATAACTTTGTTGCTATCATAAATAACTTTTGTTTATCTCTTAAGGTTACCTCTTTTCTTATAACGTCTGTAGATACTTTAAATACAGGTACCTCTTCTTGTTTCTCATATGAATAATCATCTTTATAACACTCGTGCATATATTCAGGTTTGCTTATATATTTATCTGCTGATATTTCATATTTGTTTTCTTTTTTCTCATCGTTATGTTCATCCATATTATGAGTATACTTTTCTTCTACACTCTCTTTTTTTTCTTCTATTTTAATAGATTCATTTTGAATTTTTTTAGGTTTTTCAATCTCTTTTTCTGCTTGTTTATAAGAATCAGTAATAGTTAGTGAATTTTTGATATCATTTTCTTCAAAACTAAATCCTATCATAATACAACTGCTTACTAAAGTACATAAAATCACTATAAAAGACAACCATCTATTATTCATATCAAATCGCCTCCATATGTTAATTATTTCATAATTTACTTTTTTTATTCTTTTATTTCATCATATTACATAACTATTTTTCATATAAATTAACAAGGAGGTGTCAATTTTGAATAAAGTTAGAGTCCACTATAAAGACAACTTATCATACTATGAAATTGCATACTTTTTAAAGGATTATATAGACGATAGCTCTATAATTGTATGCATAGGTACAGATAGATGTATAGGTGATTGTCTGGGCCCCTTGGTGGGAACCCTTTTAAAAACACAAAAATTTCCCCTCAAGGTATATGGAACCATTTCCGAACCTATACATGCTCTAAATATAGATAAGAAACTACAAGAAATAAAAAAAATACACCCATCATCTAATATAATAGGTATAGATGCTTGTTTAGGAGATAGTAAAAACATAGGCGAAATACAGGCTAGAGATTATCCCATACACCCTGGAAAAGGCGTAGGCAAGTTCCTTCCTGAGGTGGGTGAAAGCTCTATAATAGGTATTGTGGACTCTAGTGACAATAATGAACTATTTACAAATAGAAATATACGTTTAGATTTGATTATAGGCATGGCTAAAGTTATTACTCATTCTCTTATACATTCCTATTATCTTTATCAACTACATTCGAAAAAGAATAATAATTTTATATAGCGAATTTATAAAAAGCTCTATAACTAAACATTAGTCATAGAGCTTTTTATAGCAAGTATAACTTTAATCTATTAAATTGATATCTTGGCCCTTATAAGATGCATCTATTTTATCTAGAAAATTTAAGACTTCTCCTGTGCCAAGAGCAACTGATGAAACAGAATCTTGAGCAACATATACAGGGACCTTTGTAACATCAGCTATTAGCTTATCCAATCCATGCAATAATGATCCTCCACCTGTCATCATAATACCTTTATCAGCAATATCAGCTGCAAGCTCAGGTGGTGTTCTTTCTAGCACTGAATGAGTGCACTCTGCGATAGCATTAACAGATTCGCTTAACGCTTCCCTCACTTCTTCTGAGGACACACTTATATTCTTAGGAAGGCCTGTTATTAAATCTCTTCCTCTTATTTCCATAGTAATATTATCTTCTCTCTTATAGGCTGTCCCTATATTTATTTTTAGCTCTTCTGCTGTTCTCTCGCCTATCATAAGTTTATGCTTTTTTCTTATGTACTTTATTATATCATCATCAAAATTATCTCCAGCTACTTTAATAGAACTTCTTACAACCATTCCTCCTAATGAGATAACTGCAATATCAGTGGTACCTCCACCAATATCTATAACCATATTTCCACTTGCTTTTGTTATATCTAATCCTGAGCCAATAGCTGCTGCTAAAGGTTCTTCTATTAGGAACACTTTTTTAGCTCCAGCATTAACTGCTGCATCTTTGACAGCTCTCTTTTCTACCTCCGTAGCTTCACATGGAACGCAAATTACTACCCTTGGTGCCCCTACCTTTTTCTTTCCACATGCTTTTCTTATAAAATGTTTTAGCATTTTTTCAGTAATATCATAATCTGATATTACTCCATCCTTCAACGGACGAATAGCAACTATATTGCCTGGAGTCCTTCCTATCATTTGCCTAGCTTCTTCTCCTACAGCCAGCACTCTATTAGCGTTCTTATCAATTGCAACTACTGAAGGTTCTTTTAAAACAATACCTTTACCTTTAATATAAACCAGTACTGTAGCTGTTCCTAAATCTATTCCCATATCTGTGCTCATTCTAAAAAACATCTCTATTTTCACTCCTGCTCTTTTGTAGATTCTACTTAATTAATTATCTATATTAATTATATACGCTTATATCAAATTATTCTATAGGATTACAAAAAAATCCTTTTTTTTTGAGCAGAAATAGAAACTTTATCCTTCCAAAGTCTTGTACTTCATTTTTGTTGCTTTACCGCCTCTTATATGCCTTTCAGACTTATTTAAGTCTAAAACATCCTTTGCCTGTTTAGCAACTTGTGGATTTATTTTAGGTAACCTCTCTGTCATATCTTTGTGTATTGTACTTTTACTTACACCGAAAACCTTAGCTGTTTTTCTTATAGTAGCTTTTGATTCTATTATATACCTTGCAACTTCTAGAACTCTTTCTTCAATGTAATCTTTCAAAGTGCTACCTCCTTAACCTTATATATTTATAAATATGCACTTATAGTCTTTTAAATTACTATGTCATCCTTATTATTTAGCCATTTTCCGAATAAAATCGGAAAATGGCTTTTACTGTTAAATTAGTATTTTATATATTTTTCTGGATTTTCACTTGAATATTGTGCATCCTCCTTTAAATTTTTAAGTACCTCAAAGTGTAAGAAATTGTTTCCTATTTCTTCTGACATTCCTCTCAAGGAGGTCTTTCCTATTTTTCCTATTTCCTGTCCTTGAGTTACCTTATCACCCTTCTTTACTTTTACTTCTTTATCTAAGTTCCCATAAACAGTAGCCTTTCCACTTTCAGGATGATAAATTGTAACAGTTGTTCCAAAAGATCCGTTTTCATTTATTGATTTAACTTCACCACTAGCAACAGCTTTTACAGGTGTACCTACATTTGCTTTTATGTTTATACCAAAGTTAGGTCTGTATGATTTTGAAGTTTCCCACCATACAGGTGTTTGTGAATATTTCATCACTATTTCGCCTTCTACAGGTTTTATAAACTCTGGCTGTGATGAGTTTGATACTGATACTTCTTTTTCTGTAGACACTTGCATTCCTGTATCAGCTTTTTTTACATCTTCGTTCTGCTTTACTTGAACTGCATTATTGATTTCTTTATCTTTTTGAGATAGAGAAACACTGCCATCAGGCTTATTAGAATCAGCCTTTTGATTTTGTGTAGTTTTAGGACTATTATCTACCTTTTTGTTATTTTTTGTTGTTATTGCAGTAACTGTTGCTATTATGCATAAACAAACAAATAAAATTACATAGAAGCCCTCCTTTTTTAAGAAATTTAAAACACTTTTGTTATTGTCTTTGTTTTCCATAAAAAACACCTCCGTTTTGTAGTTTGTCCTGTTAGAAATAAAAAATACCTATTTTATGAAAAAACTTTTCCTCATTTTTCCTTGATTTTAGACATTATCCTACTTTATAAAACAAAAAAACAAATGCCGAATTAAGCTCTGCTCAATTCAACATTTGTCCTCTCATCTTTAATCTTTAAATTGCATATATAAACTTTCTAAATTTCTACATTTCTAAACTCTTCACTTCTCCACTCTCCACTTTTTTATCCTGTATCTATTTAACATTTAGCTTTATTACATCTGTTCCTTGATAATAATGGGATAGTATCTCCTTATAATTATATCCTTCTTTTGCCATAGCATCTGCTCCCCACTGACTCATTCCAACCCCATGTCCATATCCTTTACATACAATAACTACATCATTAGAATTAAATTTTATATCAAAGTTAGCAGAATTTAGATTTAGTATATTTCTAAAATTTTGTCCTGATATGTATTGATTTCCGATTTTCATTTTAGATACACTTCCACCCTGAGTTCTTTCCAATATTGCTATCTGATTTTTTAATGTAGAAGATTTCATATTAAAATTATAATTATATCTATTTAATATATCTGCAAGTTGGCCATAAGTATACTTAACTTCACTTACATACTTACGTGATCTTTCTTCTCCAGGACTTTCTACACTTTTTAGATATGGAATGCTCCTATTAAATACATCTTTCGCATCCTCTGTTCTTCCACTACTGGTAGAAAAATAATAAGGAGCCATAACAAGTTTCCCATCATAAGATAAGACCTCATTTTCTGTCTCTTTTACAGCTTTATTAAGCTTATCCCAATACTCTTCTCTCTTATCTTTAGGCCACAATTCCATCCTTTCTTCTTTATTCATAAACACCTGAAACTCTACAGTATCATTTACATCAGCTCCACATGCTTTTGGACTTTTTTGAGCTCCAAAATTCTCCTTATGAGCAAGTCCATAGGTTCTAGCCGCTACAGCTTGTGCCTTTAAAGCCTCAATTTCAAACTCTGCTGGCATCTCTGCTGCAACTACACCTAGAACATAATCTTCTATACTCATTCTATCTATTTTATTTTCCTTAGTGATATAGACATCTATATTTAAGTCTTCCTTATTGTACATTGATTTTATTTTTATATTATCGACTATCTGGCTTGTATTGTTATTTGGTACTTCTTTATATGACTTTGTATCTACTCCCACAACTATAATAGAAAGCAATATAATGAACAATATACCAGAAAGTATCCCAATAATAATTTTCTGCATATGTTTTTCTCCCTACTCTCTAAATTTAAAATCAATACTATACTATTATCTACTTTCTGAAAATATTACCTCATTTTATACAAGCTACCCTTAATAGCTATTCTTTCCAGATTAATATAGAGTAGCTCTAAACTCTCTATATTCCTCCATTAAAAAAAGTTACACCATTATAGTGTAACTTTATTCATCAATTCTTCTGATTTCTGCTCCTAACTTAACAAGCTTTTCCTCTATATCAACATATCCCCTATCTATATGATATATATCTCCTATTTTCGTATATCCATCAGCAGCCAATCCTGCAAGTATAAGTGCAGCTCCAGCTCTTAAATCTGTAGCTTTAACATCGCTTCCAGTAAGTCTTTCAACTCCCTCTATTATTGCAGATCTTCCATCTATTTTTATGTTTGCACCCATTCTTTTAAGTTCAGCAGCATGCATAAATCTATTTTCAAAAATGGTTTCAGTTACAATACTAGTTCCTTTTACAATTGACAGTAAGCTCATCATTTGAGCCTGCATATCCGTTGGAAATCCTGGATAAGGCATTGTTTTTATATCTACGGGTTTAAATTCATTATTTCCATCTACTATAATGCTATCCCCTTCTTTTTCCATACAAACTCCTATTTCCCTTAATTTGGCTATAATTGGTTTTAAGTGTTCCTCCCTCACTCCGTTTATTTTCAACTTACTTTTTGTAATTGCTGCTGCAACCATAAAGGTTCCTGCTTCAATTCTATCTGGTATAGGTTTGTATGTGGACTCTTCTAGTTCTCTTACCCCTACAATTCTGATAGTATCAGTCCCTGCTCCGCTTATTCGTGCTCCCATAGAATTTAAGAACTCTGCTAGATCTTGTACTTCTGGTTCACTTGCAGCATTTTCTATAATAGTCTCCCCTTCTGATAATACTGCTGCCATCATTATATTTTCTGTAGCTCCAACAGAAGGAAAGTCTAAATATATCTTATTTCCTATTAATCTCGGAGCATAAGCTTCTACGTGTCCATGACCAAAACTAACTTTAGCTCCTAATGCTGTAAAACCTTTTAAATGAAGATCTATAGGTCTGCTGCCAATATTACATCCACCAGGCAAGGATATTTTAAATCTTCCAAACCTTGCAACCATAGGTCCCATGATCAGAAAAGAGGCTCTCATCTTTCTCACTAACTCACTATCTGGCTCTACACTTTTAACTGAAGAAGTATCTATAATTATTTCTTTCTTACTTTTGTCTATATTAACATTAGCATTAATGGATTTTAAAACCTCGGTTATTACATATACATCCTGAAGCAAAGGTGCATCTATTATTCTACTTTTTTTTCCACTCAATATGCTAGCTGCAATTATAGGAAGTACAGCATTTTTAGCTGAACTTATATCCACTTCACCACTCAGTCTTTTTCCACCTTCTACTATTATCTTTTTCATTTATATCCTCTCCATTCCATCGTTCCTTAACTAGTAAGCTATAATTATCTCAGGAGTCCCAATAATTAAATATTTTCCCGAAGCATAACTGCTCAATGCAAAATTTAAATCCATTAGTTTACCATTATTAACTTTGGGTGTATATTTGCGGGTATATGCGCAGTTACTAAATCCATTATTTAATTCTATTGAACTAATGTTGACTGCTCCGTTTTTCTTTAATATAGAGATTAATTGCTTATTTAAGCTTTTTAAATTCCTATTAGGCAGCTTTGCCTTTAAATACTCATAATATGATTCATCACCCCGAGATACAGGAGCAGTAATAAGTTTTATATTGTTTTTAATTCTGTCTAGCTCATTATTATTACATTTTTGGATAATATCTATGGTTACTATGTTTTTTGTTTTATAACTTGTTATAGTTATTGTTCCTTTTATGCTATCTTCTTCAAAATCAATATAGTAATTTTCTTTATTTATATGGGATTTTGCTTCAGTGCGATAGCTAGAATTGATTTTATTTATGAAGTATTTAGCTAATTCTTGTCCATTTCTATTTGATTTAAAACTGGTTCTTACTCCATTTTCTATAATTTCACCTTGAGATGCTTCAATCATTTTTTCAAATAAATTTACATTTTTATACGCATAACATATTTTTTGATTCAACACTATAGCTATAGTAACTAAAATTAAAGTTAGTATTTTTTTCTTATTATCCATGTATATCCCTGCCTTCCTCTTTAGATTATGGACAAAGAATTAATAATATATACTTCAAATATATTATTAATATATAATTTCTTTAATAAAAGTGTGCAAAAAAAAGAAGGCTATTGTTTTTTTCACAAGTACTCGCGCACATTTTACCAAAACATATACTGAGTACCTTTTTAAACACAATAACCTTCTTAATATAAAGTATTAATAACTTTTATATATTTGATACTTCAAGTCTTTTTATGGCTCTAAGTAATGCCATTCTTGCTCTCTCTATATCTACATTATCCCTATCTTTTAAACGTCCTTCTGCTCTAGCTTTTGCTTCTTCTGCCCTTTTTCTATCTATATCCTCTGGCCATTCTGCAGCATCGCAAAGCATAAGTACTTCACCATCACTTACTTTTAAGATTCCTGTGGAAGAAAAGAATTTTTTCTCTTCTCCGTTTTCTAGTATAACTTTTGACACAGTAGGCTTTAACATAGCTATCAGTGGAGAATGCATAGGTAAAATTCCTCTTTTCCCTCCCAGAGTTTCTGTATCTAGTTCTTTTACTTGCCCTTCAAAGAAAATCTTTACCGGAGTGACTATCTTTAATTTAAACAACTTTAGCATTTTATTTCTCTCCCACTATACTGACATAGCCTTTGCTTTTTCCACAGCCTCTTCAATTGTTCCAACGAACAAGAAAGCAGATTCAGGTATATCATCGTACTTTCCTTCTATTATCTCTTTAAATCCTCTTACTGTTTCTTTAACAGGTACAAATTTACCTTGCATTCCTGTAAATTGTTCTGCTACAGTAAATGGTTGAGATAAAAATCTCTGAACTTTTCTAGCCCTTGCTACTAATAGTTTATCTTCCTCTGAAAGCTCATCTAAACCTAAAATAGCTATTATATCTTGTAACTCTTTATATCTTTCAAGAATATGCTTAACCTTTATTGCTGTTTCATAGTGTTCCTGTCCTACAACCCTTGGATCCAATATTCTAGATGTAGACTCTAGAGGATCCACTGCTGGATATATGCCTAGTTCAGCTATACTTCTTGATAAAACTGTAGTAGCATCAAGGTGAGCAAAAGTTGTAGCTGGAGCTGGGTCAGTTAAGTCATCTGCTGGAACGTAAACAGCTTGAACTGATGTTATAGAGCCATGTTTTGTGGATGTTATTCTTTCCTGCAACGCTCCCATCTCCGTAGCAAGAGTTGGCTGATATCCTACGGCACTTGGTATTCTTCCAAGCAAAGCTGATACTTCAGAACCTGCTTGAGTAAATCTAAATATATTATCTATAAACAAAAGCACATCCTGTCCTTGATCTCTAAAATATTCTGCCATAGTAAGTCCTGTTAAAGCTACTCTCATTCTTGCTCCAGGCGGTTCATTCATTTGCCCAAATACTAATGCCGTTTTATTAATAACCCCAGATTCTTTCATTTCATAATAAAGATCATTACCTTCTCTGGTTCTTTCTCCAACTCCTGTAAATACAGAAAGTCCGCCGTGTTCTTTTGCTATATTGTTTATAAGTTCTTGAATTAAGACTGTTTTTCCAACTCCGGCTCCACCAAATAATCCTATTTTTCCACCTTTTTGATAAGGAGCTATTAAATCTATAACCTTAATACCAGTTTCAAACATCTCCGGCTCAACTGATTGCTCCTCAAAGCTTGGAGCCGGTCTATAAATAGGATAAAATTCTTTAGGCTGAAAATCTTCATCAGTATCTATAGTTTTTCCTAATATATTGAATAATCTTCCTAATACTTCGTTTCCTACAGGAACTGATATTGGCTTTCCAGTGTCAACTGCCTTCATGCCTCTTTTCAAGCCCTCTGTAGCTTCCATAGCTATAGTTCTTACTATATCGTCTCCTATATGCTGTTCAACTTCAGTTATGAGTACTTTACCATCTCCCATATCTACTTCTATAGCATTATAAATATTAGGAAGGAAATCAGAATCAAACTTTATATCTATTACAGGACCTATTACCTGTACAACCTTACCTACATTATGCGCCATGAATATACCTCCCTTATCTCTGAGCTTCTGCTCCTCCTACTATTTCTGATATTTCTTGTGTTATGGTACTTTGCCTTATTCTATTATATTGTAGATTAAGTTTATCTAATAAATCATTTGCATTCTTTGTGGCACCATCCATAGCATTCATTCTGGCTGACTGCTCACTTGTCTTGGAGTTCAGCATTAAATTAAGTAGGGTTTGCTTTAGATAAAGCTCAGAAATAGTTTCTAAAATCTTTTCTTTCTCTGGCTCAAATTCTACTATGGAATTCTTATCATCTTTATTATTTTCATTACTTACTCCTATGCTCTCTCTCTCTATAGGAAGTAACTTTTTTAATTTAACTTCCTGCTTAACAGCAGAAATAAACTCTGTATATATTACATTTACTTCTCCAACTTCTCCTTTAGAATATAATGTTAAAGCTTTATCTAATATGGTTTTTGCTTCTTTTATAGTAGGCATATCTGGAACTTCTACATATTCCGCAACAGATTCTATATTAAATTTTTTAAAATATGTCCTTCCCTTTTGTCCTACAATTATCAACAGAGAATTTTCCTTATCCTTTAACAAGTATTCTAAAGTCTTACTGACCACATTAGCATTAAATCCTCCACACAGACCTGTGTCTGATGTAAGAGTTATATATAATTTTTTTTTGCTGCCATTGGATTTAAAATATATATTATTTGTATCAATTTCATTATCTACTAAAACTTCATTCATAATTTCTCTAAAGGAATTGTAATAATCATTATTTAGAGCTAAGCTCCCCCTATTTTTCCTTAGTTTAGAGGTGGCAACAAGTCCTATAGCTTTCGTTATTTTTTTTGTATTATTTATAGATTTTATTCTTCGTTTTATAGCAATTAACCCTGCACCTGCCATATCCTACCTCCTAAGGCCTATATATACACTATGCTAGAAAAATCTTTTTAAACTCTTCTATAGAAGCGTTTAGCTCTGACTTTATCTCATCTGTTAACTCCTGTTTTTCAAGTATTTGTTTGCCTAAATTTCTATGATGAGTATCAATATATTCTAAGAATTCTTCTTCAAAACTCTTGATATCTGATACCTTGATATCTGACAAATAATTGTTAACAGCAGCATATAAAATCATAATTTGTTTTTCTACCGGCATAGGATTATATTGGTCTTGATTTAATATTTCAACTAATCTTTTACCTTTTTCAAGTCTTGCCTTTGCTTCTTTATCTAAATCAGAACCAAATTGAGCAAATGCTGCTAATTCTCTATATTGTGCAAGTTCAAGTCTTAAAGTTCCCGAAACCTGTTTCATTGCTTTAATTTGAGCATTTCCGCCAACACGTGATACTGAAATACCTGCATTAACTGCTGGTTTTTGCCCTGCATAGAAAAGTTCAGCTTCCAAAAATATTTGGCCATCAGTAATAGAAATTACATTTGTAGGTATATATGCTGTAACATCTCCTGCAAGTGTCTCTATTATAGGAAGAGCTGTGAGTGACCCCCCACCTAGTTTATCTGAAAGCCTTGCAGCTCTTTCTAGCAATCTTGAATGTATATAGAATACATCTCCAGGATAGGCTTCTCTTCCTGGTGGTCTTCTAAGCAATAGTGACATAGTTCTATATGCTACCGCATGTTTTGATAAATCATCATAAACTATAAGCACATCTTCTCCTTTATGCATAAAGTATTCTCCCATACTACATCCAGCATAAGGTGCTATAAATTGAAGTGGTGCTGAATCAGAAGCTGTCGATGAAACAACTATAGTATAATCCATAGCTCCCATTTCGGTTAGTGTATTTACTATATGAGCTACAGTAGATTGTTTTTGTCCTATAGCAACATAAATGCACTTAACATTCTTTCCTTTTTGATTTAATATTGCATCTATTGCAAGAGCAGTCTTTCCTACTTGCCTATCACCAATTATGAGCTCTCTTTGACCCTTGCCAATTGGCACCATGGAATCTATAGCCTTTATACCTGTTTGAAGAGGTTCCTTAACAGATTGTCTTTCAATAACTCCAGGAGCTTCAACCTCTATTGGTCGGGTTTCCAAAGTCCTTATAGGTCCTTTTCCATCAAGAGGCTGACCTAATGCATTTACAACTCTTCCTATTAAAGCTTCTCCAACAGGAACTTCAACTACTCTTCCTGTTCTTTTTACAACGTCTCCTTCTTTTATGCCCTCTTCCTTACCTAGTAAAACACATCCTACATTATCTTGCTCTAGGTTAAGTGCCATTCCATATACATCCTTAGGAAACTCAAGGAGTTCTCCTTCCATGCAGTCATCAAGTCCATAAACCCTTGCAATACCATCTCCTATTTGTATTATAGTACCTGAATCTATGGTTTGAACTTTATGCTCATATCTCTCTATTTCTTTTCTTATGATTGAAGTAATTTCTTCAGGTTTTACGTTCATACATCCACCTCTTTTCTATTATCTTAGCTATGGATTACTCTTCTTCTAATCTCTTCAAATTTAGTCTTTATAGTGCCATCTATAACATCATCTCCTACCCTTATATAAAGACCACCAATTATACTTTTATCTATCTTCTCTTTTAAAATGATATTTTTACCATACATTTTTTTCAGTTTTCCTATCAAGGTACTCTTTTCATCTTCATTTAAAGGTATTACACTTTTAACATTAGCAACTAAAATGTTTTGTCTTTCTAAATGGATCTTTTCCATTTCATTAATTTTTTCCTCTAAATAAAGAATCCTATCTTTTTCTATAAGGATTAAAAGAAAGCCTAGTATATAATCATCAACTTTTCCTTTAAATATAGATTTAAATACTCTTTTCTTTTGAGAAGTAGTTATCTCTGGATGCTTTACTACGCTTAAGAGTTCCTCATTGGTTTTAATTAGCTCAAGTATCTCTTTTAACTCTTTTATATACTCCTCTACTTTTCCATTTTTCTCAGCTATTTCATATAAAGCTAGAGCATATCTTCTATCTAGATATTCATACATAATTAGTTACCTACCTTAGCAATAAAATCTCTAATTAATTCTCTATGCTTAGCTTCATCTATAGATTCTTCTAAAGCTTTCTTAGATAACTCTATAGCTAAGTCTACTGTTTTTATCTTCATTTCGTATTCTGCCTTTTCTCTTTCTCTTTCTATTTCTTTTTTTGCTCTTTCAAGAATGAGTTCGGCTTCCTTGTGAGCATCAGAGATTATCTCTTGAGAAACTTTTTCTGCTTTTTGTTTATATTCTTCTACTATATTTTTGCCTTGTTGCTTTGCTAATTTATATTCCTTCTCATTTTCTATTTTAAGTTTTTCAGCTACTTGTCTATCTTCTTCAGCTTTTTTTATATTATTTGTAATAGACTCATTTCTTTTGTTAATAATTTCATTAACAGGCTTAAATAGAAAAAATGAGAGAATTCCTAAAAGCAATAAAAAATTTATAATTGTCCATACAAATGTTGGTATAGTAAATTCCATCATTTTGTGATTAAAGCCTCCCTTCAGGCTTATCTTTGCCAAACCTATTTATTATATAAGATTTCCAATTCTTAATACCAATAATATTCCTATTAAGAAACCATAAATTGCTGTAGCTTCTGATAAAGCACTACCAACTATCATAGTTGACATTATTTTACCACTTGCTTCTGGCTGTCTTGCTACACCTTCTACAGCTTTAGCTGTAGCATTTCCTGTTCCAATTCCTCCACCTATACATGCAAGGGATGCTATACCTGCTCCTATAGCACACATTCCTGCTACAAATGCTTCTGAACTAATATTCATATTTCATTCCTCCTAATCATCATCTTAATTTTTTATAATAATTAACAAATATGTTATTTTATGCTACTTCAATTTTTAACCTATAAATTTTAACATTCTTAGTGTTCTGATACTGTTTTGATGTTTATCATAGTAAGCATTGCAAAAATAAGCATCTGAAGTCCACCATCAAAAATATCAAAATAAAAATGAAGTGGTGTGGGTATTGCTAACTGCCCTATTCCTAATGGAGTTTTAGCAAGTCCACTATATACTAATTCTATAATTATTGATGCCGCTGTGATATTTCCAAATAATCTCAGGCTTAAAGACACTGGAAGCATTATTCTTTCCATTATGTTTATAGGAAGTAAAACCCATGTAGGTCTTGCATACCCAATAAAATAACTTTTTAGCCCATGTTTTTTTATAGCATACGCTTGAATAACAACAAAGCTTATAGCTGCTACTCCTGAGGTAACACTAAAATCCTTTGTTGGAGGTTCAACGCCAAATAAACCTGAAATATTCATCAATAAAAGAAAAATTACTAGAGTTCCTATATACGGTACGAACACAGCTGCTCCTTCTCCCATAGTGCTTGTTACCAAATTGTTGATACCTTCAACGATCATTTCTACTATGCTTTGTTTTTTATCTGGTATCCCTTTTTTTAATATATTTTTCACTATAATACAGAAGATTAAACAGATTAATAATATAGCCCATTCAATAATAACTGCCTCCGATATACTGAATTTATATCCCAACAAACTAAGAATTATTTTGTTTCCTTCCTCCATCAACTCACCCCTCTTAATTTTTATTTTTTAGTGATAAGCCATAAAGAATTAAGGAAGAAAAACGAAAAGTATAACCTAACATATAAGCTATTACATTAAATTTATTATGTGTAAATAGTACTGCTCCTATGATTCCTACCAAAAACATTCTAAAAAAATACCCTAAAACCATTAAAACTTTACCATTATTTCTATTTACAATAATGGCATACTCAGTTATATAACTGTTTATAAAAAAGTTTATAGTAGCAAGAAAAAATCCTAACAAGCATACAAACACATAATCAGATTTTACAAAGTAAACAACTATTCCTAGAACAAGTCCAACAATTAAATCTAAGCGGATTATACTTCTTAACAGTTGTTGAACTTCCTTGTTTTTTTTCATTTTTCCTCCTAAAATTTAATTAATAAACTTTATTATATTATCGCTGTCAGTATATTCAAATATTAAAATTTCTAATAATTTGTTGTAATTCATTTAAAATAGCGTTTTCACCGGCTATATTCATTGATTTTCTTCGCTTTGTATTGAATTTTAATTTTTCCAGTCTTTTTTAATAATTTTTTATTTATTTATCCCGTATTTATAATTTTCACAATTTGCAAACAATTATTTTTTTAATTTATTTTATTTTTTTTGTATTAGTATTGACTTTTTAACATACTATTTTGTTATATATTAATAATTTTCTTTTAATATAGTTTGAATAAACTTATCAGTTTTAATGCAATATTTGTAATAGTAAAATCATGTATTAAATTTATAATAATTTCATATTATGTAAATAAATTCATAAATAAATATGAATTAAAATATGCAATAGAGTAGAAGCTGAATAATTATTTTATTCTGCTACATAAAAAAAGAGTGACTACATTTTAAATATGTAATCACTCTTTTTTATGTTATTAAATAATAGTCTTTATAATATTATCTTTCAACTATAAGTGTTGTTCCCATTCCTCCACCTATGCAAAGTGTAGCTAAACCTTTCTTAGCATCTCTCTTTTGCATTTCGTGAAGTAATGTTACAAGTATTCTAGCACCAGATGCTCCAATTGGGTGTCCAAGTGCTATAGCTCCTCCATTTACATTTACCTTATTCATATCAAATCCTAGTTCTTTTCCAACAGCTATGAATTGAGCTGCAAATGCTTCGTTAGCTTCTATTAAATCAATATCTTCTATTGTAAGTCCAGCTTGTGCAAGAGCTGCTTTAGTTGCTCCTACTGGTCCAACTCCCATTATTGATGGGTCAACACCTTTTGAACCATAAGATACTATCTTAGCTAATGGTTTAATTCCTAATTCTTCTGCTTTTTCAGCACTCATAACAACTAATGCAGCTGCTCCGTCATTTATTCCTGAAGCGTTTCCTGCTGTAACAGTTCCGTCTTTCTTAAATGCTGGCTTTAACTTAGCTAATTTTTCTTCAGTTGTTCCGAATCTTGGGAATTCATCAGTATCAACAACTACTTCACCTTTTTTAGTTTTAACTACTACTGGAACAATTTCATCTTTAAATCTTCCTGATTTAACTGCTTGTTCTGCTAAGTTTTGAGATCTTAAACCAATAGCATCTTGTTCTTCTCTTGTAATGTTCCATTGTTCTGCAACGTTTTCAGCAGTTATTCCCATATGATATTGGTTAAATGCATCCCATAAACCGTCTTTTATCATTTCATCAATGAATTTTCCATCTCCCATTCTTTGTCCCCATCTTGCATTTGGAACTAAATAAGGAGCTTGTGACATGTTTTCCATTCCACCAGCCACAATAATATCTGCATCTCCTGCTTTTATTAATTGTGCTGCTAATGATACTGCTCTTAAACCAGAACCGCAAACCTTATTTATTGTAAAGCATGGTTTTTCAACTGGTATTCCTGCATTTATCATAGCTTGTCTAGCTGGGTTTTGACCTAGTCCTGCTTGTAAAACATTTCCCATTATAATTTCATCAACTTGACTTCCGTCAACTCCAGCTCTTTTTAAGGCTTCTTTTATAACTACTCCACCCAATTCAACTGCTGGTACATCTTTAAAAGCTCCGCCATAGCTTCCTATAGCTGTTCTTACTGCACTTGCAATAACTACTTCCCTCATGCTAAAACCCTCCTAATTTTTAATCCTTATGTTTTTAGATTTTTCTAAAGATTGTTATTTTATCATCATTTTCTATTATACTTATATTTTTTTTCATAAGCAACTCTTAATTCCCTCGTATTTGTTAATATTTTGACAATATTTAAAATATATATGGTTATTTTAAGTTTTTTGTACATTTTCTATGATTTACGTGGTATGACCAGTTTTTTTATTTATTAAACTCAAAAAAATCCGCATAACACGGATTTTTATATCATCTCAACAATAAGTCGTGTTTCCCATACTTCCACCTATACATAGAGTTGCTAATCCTCTTTTACAATTTTTCTTTTTTGTTTCATATAATAAAGTAACTAATATTTTTGCTCATAAAACCATATCTAACTTTCCTCTCAGCTTTGCCGTATAAAAAATTCGTATCTAACCTTGTTAAAAACTTCTCAATTAATTCGGCCATATACAAACATTTTTGATTATTTTTTACATATTATTCATATGCTTCAATATAGCTTCTACTATTCGATTTGAAGCTTTTCCGTCACCATATGGATTTACTGCTTTGCTCATCCTATAATATTCTTCTTCATTATTTAATAAAATATTAGCGCAGTCTACTATATTTTCAACATTAGTTCCTACCACTTTTACAGTACCTGCCTCTACGGCTTCTATTCTTTCAGTTACATCCCTTAAAACTAAAACAGGTTTTCCAAGATGAGGAGCTTCTTCTTGTATTCCTCCAGAATCCGTCATTATGAAATAGCATTTTTTCATTAGATTATGAGTATCTCTAGTATCCAAGGGTGATAAAAGATGTATTCCTTCTACTCCTTCTAAATACTTATATACTGTTTCCTTTACAACAGGATTCAAATGTACTAAATATATGATTTCTATATCTTCATTGCTTTTTTTCAATTTTAGCAAAGCCTTACATATATTTTCTATTCCGCTTCCCCAATTTTCCCTTCTATGAGCAGTGACCATTATAATTCTTTTGTTAAAATCAATTTCATTTAATTGTTGATTATCAAAAGTGTAATTTTCTTTTATGGTATAGTTCATAGCATCTATAACTGTGTTTCCAGTTATAAATATTTTATCTTCTGATACTCCTTCTTTAATTAAATTATTCTTATTCCTAGCTGTTGGCGCAAAATGAAAGTCAGCTATAGCCCCTGTAAGTTTTCTATTCATTTCCTCTGGAAAAGGAAAATATTTATTATATGTTCTAAGCCCAGCTTCTATATGTCCAACTTTTATTTTATTGTAAAAGGCTGCAAGTGAAGCTGCAAATGTGGTTGTGGTATCTCCATGAACCAGAACTATATCTGGCTGTTCCTTACTTAATATGCATTCTAAGTTTCGAAGCACATTTGTTGTAATGCCACTTAAACTCTGCTTTTCCTTCATTATATTTAAGTCATAGTTGGGTTTTATATCAAAAAGAGTTAGAACCTGGTCTAACATCTCTCTGTGTTGTGCTGTAACACATACTACTGATTCAATTTGATTGCTCTTTTCTAATTCTTTAACCAATGGAGCCATTTTTATTGCCTCTGGACGAGTTCCAAAAACGCTCATTACCTTTATTTTTCTCACGTTTTCACTCCCTATTTACTTTTGATTATGCTTAAAATAAATATCAGCTCTCGAATTTTTAAACATATCCTATTCATTATGTTTAAAAAATCCTAATTTCCAAGCAATTAATGCAATAACTATCACCACTGCTGTGAGTAAAAAATAAGATCTTGGTGTACTAATCTGCATTGCAATTATTGAAATCCCACCTAATATTGCACTAATTAGATACATTATTATTACTACTTGCTTTTGACTTAATCCCATGTCTAAAAGCCTATGATGCAAATGTCCTCTATCTGCCTGCATTATAGGTTTCCCATTTACCTTTCTTCTAATCATGGCAAATAAAGTGTCATATATAGGCAAGCCAAAAGCTAAAATTGGTACAGCTATTGCAAAGGTAGTAGCTGACTTTATAGTTCCTTCTAAGGATATAGCTGCTAATAAAAACCCTAATAACTGTGCTCCTGTATCTCCCATAAATATTGATGCTGGATTGAAGTTATATGGTAAAAAACCAAATATAGCTCCACTCAAGATTGCTGTCAAAAGTGCCGCTTCCCTTCTACTATTTATAACCGCTATAATAAAAATTGTAAAGGAACATATAAACGCTACTCCTGCTGCAAGTCCATCTACGCCATCTATTAAATTTAAAGCATTTGTAATTCCAACTACCCATAATATAGTTATAGGTATGGACCAATATCCTAAATTTATATATGAACTTCCTGTAGGAAAGGGATTTGTTACACGAATTATGTGAACTTCAAATATTACAAGAACTATGGAGGCAGCCAATTGAAATGCAAGTTTCATCCAAGGCTTTAAATCCTTCAGATCATCAATTAAGCCACCAATTACAATTATTGTTGCTCCTATTAAAATACCCCTTTCTGATTTGTTTAAATACCCTTCTTTTAAAATTATTGTGAGTAGAAAAGATATATATATAGCAATACCCCCAAGCAAAGGTATAGGCTCTTTATGTATCTTTCTTTTATCTTTAGGTATATCCAATGCTTTTATATAAAAGGCAAATTTTTTAATAAAAGGTGTTAATAAAAATGATATCAGCACTGAAATCATGGTCAAAACTTTTATACTATTCATACCCATTTTTTAACCTTCCTTTTGTTAGTATGATCCATCCCCTTTTAATGAATCATCATTATCTATCCACTCTTGAACATCTATTATTCTAAAATCCTTATTTGTGTCTCGTATAATGACCCTAGCTATACCAGCATTTATTACAAATCTTTTGCACAAAGAGCATGGCGATGCATTTTTTACCAATTCGCCATTTGTCATTTCTTTTCCCACTAAATATAATGTAGCCCCTATCATATCCTGTCTTCTTGCAGATATAATTGCATTTTGTTCCGCATGAACCGACCTGCAAAGCTCATACCTAGTTCCTCTCTCGACTTTTAACTCCTCTCTTCTACAATATCCTAAATCAGAACAATTTTTTCTTCCTCTTGGAGCTCCTGAATAACCTGATGATATAATTTCATCATTCTTTACAATTATTGCTCCAAAATTACGTCTAATACAAGTTCCTCTTTCTAATATAGTCTCACAAATATCTAAATAATAGTTATGTTTGTCTATTCTATCCATATCTTATTTTCACTCCTAAAAACGTATAACAGTTCTATTCTATATTATTCTATACCATAAAAGAAATAATTGAAAGATTTAATAAAAAACTTTAGATAAAGAATATCTTTTTGTAGAATCTTAGTTTTAATATAATATACTTATTTTAAATTAAAAAAAAGCTAAATTACAATAAATTAATTGCAACTTAGCTTTTTTATTATATATTATTTAGTTCCAAAAAGTCTATCTCCTGCATCTCCAAGGCCTGGTACTATATATCCATGCTCATTTAATTTTTCATCTATAGCTGCTGTATATATATCTATATCTGGATGAGCATCCATTACAGCCTTAATTCCATCTGGTGATGCTACAAGACACATCAATCTTATATTTTTAGCTCCTCTTTTCTTTAGAGCATTAATGGCATCTATAGCTGATCCACCTGTTGCAAGCATTGGATCTGTAACTATAATTTCTCTTTCACTTATATCTTGAGGCATCTTGCAGAAGTATTCTACAGGTTTTAACGTTTCTTCATCTCTGTATAATCCTATATGGCCAACCTTAGCTGCTGGTATAAGCTTTAACATTCCATCTACCATTCCAAGGCCAGCTCTTAGTATTGGCACTATTGCAACTTTTTTTCCTGAAAGCATCTTAGCCTTTGTTTTGCATATAGGTGTTTCTATTTCCACTTCTTCTAATGGAAAATCTCGTGTAACCTCATATGCCATAAGCATAGCTATTTCTTCTACAAGTTCTCTAAAATCCTTAGCACCTGTTTCTTTATTTCTTATTATAGATAATTTATGTAATATCAAAGGATGTGCAATTTGTGTTATCTTACCCATAAAAAATTCCTCCTACCAAACTTATATATTTTGTTCTATTTATAATACTTTTTTTCTATTTCTTTAATTTTATCAATTCTTCTTTGGTGTCTTCCACCTTCAAATTCTGTTCCTAAAAAAGTATCAACTATATCTAAAGCAAGACCTACACCTATAACTCTCTCTCCCATAGCTAATATATTTGCATTATTATGCTCACGAGTTGCATGAGCACTAAATGTATCATGACATAAAGCGGCCCTTGCTCCTGGAACCTTATTAGCTGCTATACTTATTCCTATTCCTGTTCCACATATAAGTATGCCAAATTCATAGTTTCCAGATACAACTTCCTCTGCTACCTTCTGAGCAAATTCAGGATAGTCACAAGATTCCTCTGTATATGTTCCAAAATCCTTAACTTCTAGCCCCTTTTTTTGTAGGTGTTCAATAACCGCATTTTTTAGTTTAAATCCACCATGATCGCATCCTATAGCTATCTTCATAATGTTTCCTCCTAAATTATATTTTATACAAAAAAAGAAGATACTTGTGGCATTTGCCACTATCTTCCTTTTAATTTATGCAACAATAATTCTACACTTTTGCTTAAAACATCAAATGTAGCCTTATATGTTTCCATATCACCGCCATAAGGATCTAATACATCATCTTTTAATCCTATATATTCATTTAAAGAATATACCTTATTTTTATACTCTGAAAAGGCTTTTGATATCATTTCTTTCATATAGTAAGTCATAGTCAAAATAAGATCACTTTCCCTTAAAAGCTCTTCTGTTAATTGAACAGCATTTCTTTCACTAATGTCTACCCCAAGTTTTTCCTTCACAAGTATAGCAGTATTTCTAGATGTTTTGCTGCCAGGTACAATAGAAATTCCAGCAGAATATGCTTCTACATCTTCTATATCAGATATATTATTGAATATAGCTTCAGCCATACAACTTCTACATGTATTTCCTGTGCAAACAAATAAAATCTTCATACTGTCCTCCGTTAATCATTAATATAAGTTATATCAAAACCAGCTGACTTTTTTAGTCTGTTCATAACAGCAATACCTATACCTTTTTCTTCAAAAGCCTCTGATAATATTATATCTACATTTTCATCATCAAATTCTCTTAAGGTTTTAAACAAGTTTTTACCTATGTTTCTTAAATCTTTTCTGCTTCCTAAGGACTTAACTATGCCTTTAGGATAATTTTTTATGCTTTCATCAGTTGCCATAATTCCAACTGTTTTACCTGTATCCATATAATTTTGCACCATTTCGTTAATTTTTGCAATAGTTTTTTGTAAATTACCGCTAATAATTTTTACTGGAGCTTTTGGTGCATAATGCCTATACTTCATTCCTGGAGCTTTTGGTCTAAAATCTCCTTCAGGCTTTTTCATAATGGCAGGGTCTATATATATATCTTTATGAATTTCTTTAAGCATCTCCAGAGTAACACCACCTGGTCTTAACACACAAGGAGGTTCAACAGTGCAGTCTACAATAGTAGATTCCAACCCTACATTGCATACCTCCCCACCTATTATGTAGTCAACTTTTCCCAGCAAATCTTCTATGCATCTTTCTATGTTGGTTGGACTAGGCTTTCCAGATATATTAGCTGAAGGGGCTGCTATAGGAACTCCAGATTCTTTAATGAGTTTGTTAGCCACAGCATTTGAAGGCATTCTAATTCCTATAGTATCAAGTCCTGCACTTGTTACATAAGGAATTTTAGAAGACTTTTTCATTATCAATGTTAAGGGCCCTGGCCAAAACTTATCCATCAATTTTCTTGCAATATCTGGAATTTCTTCTACTAAATCATCGATTTCAGTACTTGCTACATGCACAATAAGAGGATTATCTTGTGGTCTTCCCTTAGCAATAAAAATCTTTTTTACCGCTTCTTCATCTAAGGCATTTGCTCCAAGTCCATATACAGTTTCCGTAGGAAAAGCTACAAGTCCACCCTCTCTTATAACTTCCCCTGCTTTTTTTATTATTTCATTATTCGGCATATTACTATCTAAATATTCAACTCTTGTATCCATGTATCTTCACTTCTTTACTTTAAATTTTTAACAAACCATAAATTTGAGATGTTTACTTACCGATTATTTTATTACAACATATTAGTAATTACAAGTCCTAATATTAGCCCTAATAATATACTAAAAGTTGCAGTTTTACCATCCCATAACCTTAGAGATTCTGGAAGCATTTGTCCAAAAACTACGTAGAGCATTATTCCAGAAGCTATGGCTAAACACTCCCCTAAAACTATATTTGAGATATTACCTATGTACATTCCAACACCTGCTCCAATTAAAGTAGGAAATGCCGTTATAAATGCATAATTTAATATTCTTGATATCTTTACTCTAGATACCATAAGAGGAGCCGAAACTGCTATTCCTTCAGGTATATCATGAATGGCTATTAGTATGCTCATCTTAATTCCAAGGCTGGCGTTGGCTAAAAAACCAGCTCCCATAATAATCCCCTCAGGAAAATTATGAAGCATAAGGCCTAATGCAGCCATAAATGCAGCTTTAGTATGCGTATCACTAAAGAACCTCCCTTCATTCCCACTGAGCATATCAATTAACATAATAATAAAAATCCCAATTATAGAAAAAGTAATAGTATTAAAAAAGTTTATTTTCTCTACAGCCTCTGGAATTAAGTCGAGCATAATTATAGAAAGCATAAGCCCTGATGCAAGACCATTTATAGCGCCTATTACCTTCTTAGAAGGTGTTCTTATTATTATACCTATAGATGCGCCAATCATTGTTCCTGCCAATGAAAGTAAACTAGCAAAGGTGACTATTAAAATAACTTGTCTATCCAAAATAAATCCCCCCATTTCTAATTTATACTATTTCAGAAATGGGGAGTTTATTCTTTAATTCTATATTCTTTTATTCTTTTTATAGCCTCTTCTGTAAAATCCGCTTTTATGCAGTTTCTATATAATAAGTCTAAAAACTTATATTTAATATATCCACCTTTGTCTATTATTATATAGTAATATTCTGTTTTACTGTTTTCTTTTGTATCGTTAAAATATATATTAGCCCAGTTATTATCCTTTAAAAAATTACTATCTACTTTCTTTATGTTTTTATTTCTAAATCTTGATTTTAATATGACTATTATTTCTAATGCTTTTCCTCTATTTATAGAGTGTACTGCTTTTACTTTATTGCAGTCTATACTGTAACCCTCTCCTAGAATACCGTTTTGAATCTTCAACCTACTTCCATATTCAAATTTTAAAGTTTCTCTATTAAGTCTGATTAATATGGCAACAATTATAAAAATTTCTATTAATATTAAATATATAATTAAAAACCAAGAGGATATTTTAGAAACATATGCAACAGTTGGAAGCAAAATAAAAATAAAGCCCATAGACAGCATAAATCTTTTAATAGATTTTTTCTGCTTTCTAATGGCTTTATTTATATTCATAACTGCACCTCTATAATTATTAATATTCTAATTATTCATTCCCCATGTTCTTCATTTTTTCAGCTTGTTCTGCTGTTACTAGCGCATCTATTATTTCATCCATTTCTCCATCTAAAAAGGCATCTAGTTTGTATACAGTAACTCCTATTCTGTGGTCTGTAACTCTTCCTTGTGGATAGTTATAAGTTCTTATTCTTTCACTTCTATCTCCACTACCAACTTGGTTCTTTCTATCTGCAGAAATAGCTGCATTTCTCTCCTGCTCTGCTTTTTCGTAAAGTCTAGCTTTTAATATTTTTAAAGCCTTTTCCTTATTTTTTAGCTGAGACTTTTCATCTTGGCAAGAAACTACCATTCCTGTTGGAATATGTGTTATTCTTACAGCCGAGTCTGTAGTGTTAACGCACTGTCCACCATTACCTGAGGCTCTGAATACATCTATTCTTAAATCGTTAGGGTCTATTTCTATCTCAACATCATCAACTTCTGGAAGTACAGCAACAGTTGCTGTAGATGTATGAATTCTTCCGCTTGATTCTGTGTCTGGAACTCTTTGAACTCTGTGAACTCCACTTTCAAATTTCATCTTGCTGTATGCTCCATGGCCCTTTAACATAAATACAACTTCTTTAAATCCACCAATATCAGTTTCATTTGAACTCATAAATTCTGCTTTCCATCCATGACGCTCAGCGTATCTTGTATACATTCTAAAAAGATTAGATGCAAATAAGGCAGCTTCTTCACCGCCAGCACCAGCCCTTATTTCTATAAATACGTTCTTGTCATCATTAGGATCCTTTGGAAGAAGCGCTATTTTTAAATCTTCTTCTTTATCTTTTTTAGCTTCTTCAAGAGATTTTATCTCCTCCTGGATCATCTCTTTCATCTCTTTGTCGCTTTCCTCTGCTAACATTTCTTTGTTAGCTTCTAAATCTTCTAATATTTTCTTATACTCTCTATACTTATTAACTATAACTTCAAGCTCTGCATGTTCCTTACAAAGTTTTCTCCATTCATTTTGATTAGCCATCACACTAGGATCACTTATTTTTACAGATAATTCATCATATTTATTTTCTATAAACTCCAATTTATCTAACATTATTATATCACTCCGTAATCTCTATTTTCACATTTAACTATTATAACATAAATAATTATTGATTGACAATTGTGAATTAATCAAGTGTACCGTCATATCACCTTTTACATAAATCTAACATTTCTTTTATACTATTAATAGCAAAATCATAATTTTCAACACTGCCAAATCCATATTTCGCAAATACAAAAGGAATTCCAGCAAAAGTTGCTGCCTCATAATCCCCCTGTGTATCTCCTACATACACTACATCATCTAGATTATTTCTTTCTATAACGAGTTTTATATTTTCTCCCTTTGACATTAATGTATCTCCGAAGCACTCATAGTCTTTAATATATTTTTCAACCCCTGACTTTTCCATAAATAATTCAATATAACCAGATTCACAATTGCTGACTATGAATAAGCTGCACTTCTCTGAAAGCTTTTCAATGGTTTCTTTGACACCTGGAAATAATAGATTATCCATATTTTCTTTTAAAGCATCATGTTCATATTCAAAGCACTTATCCATTAAAAAACACCTTTGTTCCTCATTAACATCATAGAATAAATCTTCTGCTATTTTATCTACAGGCTTTCCAAACTCTTTTCTTATTATATCAAAAGTTACTCTAGCAGACGTTCCTCCTACTTCTGAAATCGCCTTATTCCAAGCTCTTATCACGACTTCCGTTGTATCCCATAAGGTACCATCAACATCAAATATTATATTTTTCATGATAGTCACCACTTTCTAGATTAATTTTATTTTATCTAATGACCTTAACAGATAAATATGCCTATTGATTTAACTTCTTATTCCTGTTACAACCCTATTAAGTCCAGCCAAATCCTTAATGCATTTAATATCCGTAAACCCTTTATCTCTTAAAATAGCTTGAACTTCCTCTCCTTGATCATATCCTATTTCAAAAGCTAAAAGCCCTCCCTTATTTAAAACTTGAAGGCTTTGCTCTGTTATCTTTCTATAAAAATCTAAACCGTCTTTTCCTCCGTCTAAAGCAATATGAGGTTCATAGTTTTTAACATCATCCATAAGAGCAGATATGACTTCCTTCTTTATATAAGGTGGATTAGACACTACTGCATCAAACTTTCTATCTTTTATTATAGCTTCATCTAATAAATCACTTTTAAAAATATTTACTTTGTCCTGTACTCCTAATTTATTTATATTTTCTTCGGTAATCTGACAAGCCATATCTGATATATCATAACAGTAGACTCTAGTATTTTCCACAAGTCTTCCTATAGAAATTCCTATAACTCCGCTACCGCAGCAAACATCACAAATCTCTCTATAGTTACTTTCTTTTATTCTTTCTATAACTTCTTCTACTAAAATTTCCGTATCAGGTCTTGGAATTAGTACTCCTTCTCTTACATTAAAATTTAATCCCATGAACTCGCACTCACCCAATATATACTTTACAGGCATTTTATTTTTTCTTAGTTCTATCATATGAAAGTATTCTTTTTCTTCTTCGAGACTAATTTCAAAATCTCTATTTATAGTTATAAATAATTTATCTTTATTTAAAACTTTTTGAAGAAGCAATTGAGCATCCAGCATATAAGTATCTATGCCAGCAGCTTTCAATATATTATATGCCTTCATTAAAGCTTGATTTATATTCAAAAATATCACCATCCACTTTTTAGTAATCAGGAGTATTTTTATTCATCACTTTCTATACCATTCTTGGTATTTCTCCACTGTTCTTTAAGACTTTCAACTGTTTCAATCCCTTCTGCTACTTTAAGAGATTGTATAGCAACTTCAAGTTGTTCTAAATCCGGTTCTTGTGTTGTAAGCTTTTGCAGCATAAGACCTGGATAAGAAAAAGTTCTACTTATTATACTATCACTTTTACCCATCCACCTTATAATCTCATAAGTAATTCCCGAAACTACTGGTAAAAGCACCACTCTATATAATATTCTCTCCCATATAGAGTTCCATCCTGTTAAAGAAAATAGTATAATGCTTACTATCATAACCAAAAATAAAAAGTTAGTTCCACACCTTGGATGAAGTCGCCCTTGTTCTTTTGCATTTTCTGGAGTTAATTCTTCTTCATTTTCATAGCAAAATATAGTTTTATGCTCCGCTCCATGATATTGAAATACCCTTTTAATATCTTTCATTTTACTTATTAGATAGATATATAATAGAAATATAGAAACTCTTATTACACCTTCAAGTATATTTAAAACTATAGTATTTTCTACACTCATTTTTTTAAATCCGTTAGCTGCAAAAGTAGGAATTATAAAAAATAATAATATGGATAGAGCTAAAGAGAAAATTAAAGATATTCCCATTATAATGTCATTAGTTTTACCTTTAAATTTTTTCTCCATCCATATGTCTAATTTTGATGGCTTATCATCCTCATCTTCCTCAAAAAAAGATGCTGAATAATTTAAAGTTTTCACTCCTAAAACCAAAGAATCAACAAGGGTTACAAACCCTCTTATTATAGGAAGAGAAAACAACTTATTTTTTTTAGTAAGAGGTGAACTTTCCTTAAAGTCTATCTCTATTTCTCCATTACTTTTCCTAACAGCAGTGGCTACCCCTTTACTTCCACGCATCATTACTCCTTCTATTACAGCCTGTCCTCCAACTGAAGTTTTCCTAGCCATATTTTCACCCCTTTTAAATTAATAGTAATATTTATTTTTCCTTTCTATGCATATACTTATCCTTATACTTAAAATAGCATCTAGGGCAAAGTGCCTCATATTTAATATTATCTTGATTATCTATTGCTATTTGTTCCCCTTCAAATACAAATTCTCCATTTACTTTTCTTCCATTAAATAAAGCTTTTTTACCACAAGAACATATAGTTTTTAATTCCTCTATACTGTGAGCTAACAAAAGAAGTCTTGTACTACCTTCAAATCCATTCATTTGGAAATCTGTACGAAGGCCATAGCATATAGTGGGAATATCCATTTTTACTGCAATTTCAAAAAGTTGATCTATCTGCTTTTCCCCAAAGAACTGAACCTCATCTACTAATATACAGTGAACCTTGCCTTTTTGCTCACACCATTTCTCTACCATTTCATATATATTTTCATTCCTATCCAATAACATGTCCACATTTCTTGTCACACCTAACCTTGAAACCACTGTATTACCACCTTTGGTGTCAGTTTTAGGTTTTATGATTATTACCTTCATTCCTCTTTCTTCATAATTATGAGCTACTTGTAATAAGTTTGTTGATTTTCCACTGTTCATAGCTCCATATCTAAAATATAGTTTACTCATATTGACTTTTATCCTCCACACTATAATATTACAATACTTTATTATATCACTAATTCATTTTACATGTATATTCCTTTGGTTTTCCCAGCTCGTTTATTAACGTAAATATGAACAGCATTATATAGAACTATTTCTTTAGTACTGCTATATTAACATAATTTTATTTATATTTCTATTTCAAAAGTTCTGGAAATAGTGCAAAGCTTTATTTTTCTTATTTTTTATTGATATTTAACTTATGTTATGCTATAATTCTAAGAGTTGACAAATCGGTTTGAATTATTCTACCAAAGAATAATATCTTAAGCGAGGTGAAATATAATGAAGGAAGGATTACATCCTGAATATTACCACGATGCAGTAGTTAAATGTGCTTGTGGAAACACTTTTACTACTGGTTCAACTAAAAAAGAACTTAAAGTCGATGTATGTTCTAGCTGCCACCCATTCTATACTGGAAAACAAAAAGTTTTAGATACAGGTGGAAGAGTTGAAAAATTCATGAAAAAATACAACTTAAAAGCAGACAACAAATAGTTAAAAAAATGGGAAAGATTTTATCTTTCCCATTTTTCTTTGTTAAACATTCCTAAGAATTCTTTATTATCCTTTGTTTTCGAAAGTAAATTAATAAGCTTTTCTGTTACGGCTGCTGGATTATTTTCATTGTAAAGAACCTTTCTTATAGTAAAAGCAGCTTCTAATTCCTCTGGTGTTAAAAGCAAATCTTCTCTTCTAGTTCCTGACTTATAAATATCTATAGCAGGGAATATCCTTTTCTCTTCAAGTCTTCTATCTAAATGTACTTCCATATTACCTGTCCCTTTAAACTCTTCAAAAATCATATCATCCATTCTGCTTCCAGTATCTACAAGAGCTGTTGCAAGTATTGTAAGACTTCCACCTTCCTCAATATTTCTTGCAGCACCAAAGAACTTTTTAGGCATTATAAGAGCTCCTGGGTCAAGTCCACCTGATAGAGTTCTTCCAGTTGGATTAATAGTTAAGTTATATGCTCTTGCAAGCCTTGTCAAACTATCTAATAGCACTATAACATCCTGTCCTTGTTCAACCATTCTTTTAGCTCTTTCAAGTACCATATATGCAACTTTTGTATGATGCTCTGGCTCTTCATCAAAAGTAGAGTAAATAACCTCACCCTTAATAGATCTTTGCATATCTGTAACTTCTTCTGGTCTTTCATCTATTAATAACACTATTAACTTAGATTCTGGATGATTTATAGCTATACTATTGGCAACTTTTTTAAGAAGTGTAGTCTTTCCGGCCTTTGGCGGAGCAACTATTATTCCTCTTTGACCTTTCCCTATAGGGGAAATTATATCCATAAGCCTTGAAGATAAGTCTGATTGACTTGTTTCCAATTTTATTCTTTCATTTGGATAAATAGGTGTTAACTTTTCAAATCTTTGTCTTCCTACAGCCTTTTCTGGATTCTCTCCATTTATTTTTTCAACATATATTAGAGCTTGGAACTTTTCTCCTTCTTTAGCTGTTCTGATTTTTCCTTCTACCTCATCTCCAGTTTTTAAATTGAATCTTCTTATTTGAGATGGCGACACATATATGTCTTTAGGTCCTGTTAGATAATTTTCTCCCCTTAAAAATCCGTAATTGTTATTTTCAACAATCTCTAGAACACCCTTTGCACTATCACACTCACTTATAATTTCCTTCAGATTTTTCCCTTTATCTACATTGCCTTCCGTCTCGTCAATTTCATTAAGATCTTCTGATACTTTAGCTTCCATATGTACATTTTCAGTCTTTTCCTTAATTTCTTCTTTAGCTTCAGTTTCTACATTATGTACAGTCTTAGGACTTATTTTTTCTGTTAAAACAACTCCATTTTTATTTATAGAAATGGGCGATTTTTTACTAATCTCTTCTATAAGATCTGCTTTCTTTAATTTTGAACATCCTACAATTCCTAATTCCTTAGCTATTTTTCTCAGTTCAACAACCGTCATAGCATTTAAATCTTTATTAGCCAAAAATAGCACCTCCATATTTTTTATTATATATATATAATCCTTGGGAAAATTGTTCAGACTAAAGTATTGGATATGCAATGCCTATTAGATTATACTCCATTTTTTGTTTTTTATCTACTTTTTTTAAAATAAAAAAGCAATCTGTATATAATATTAACAGATTACTTACAACATATTCAATTTATTAGAACATTGCATATATCTTTTCATTTACTTCTTTATATTTATTTATCTTTTCCTCAACTTTTTCTTTATCTCCTATAAAAAATATAGGGTATCCTATATTTTCGCATCCTCCAATCACCATGCTGCCATTTATAATGTTAGCGATGTCGTAAGAATAGCAGTGCTTTTCTCCACACATAGGGCATTTTACATTAAGATGGATTTCCTTCTTTGGAAAGAAATTAATCTCTATATGTTTGAAATACTTATTTATATCTGCAATATTGAATATATATATTCTTTTCACATCATACTGGCCCAAACTATTTTTAAACGCTGCACTAACCACAGTATTTATTAACAATTACTTTCACCCCCATCTTATTAATTAAATTCTATATATATTTAATATTTCCTTCAAAACAATCTAAAGAAACCAAGAAAAAGGTGAACTAATTTTAATAAATAATGCCTATCATGCAGAATATAATAATCAGAACATTTGTCATACAACTTCTCAACAATCTTGCAATCATCTATACAAAGTGATTTAATCCTATATCCATTTACTAAATTTAAATCAATAGTTTTATTTCTATTCCTTGTGACTTAGTATTTTCTAATAATCCAGTTACCAAAAATCCAACTGCCACAAGCTGATATTTATTATTTAGTTTAGGACATAATACACAATTATCTAAAAATATTAAAATTAGAATAAAATAATAAAAACGAAGAAAAAAACAAAAGTCCATAGATGAATCTCTATGGACTTTTGTTTAATTTAGTTTATTTATCAATAATTTTTGTTTAAAGTCATATATTCAACTCATACTTGGCAGACTTGATACTACATGGCTAGTCACTATTTTATGCCTTGCTATTTTTTATATTAGAGCTTCTTTGCGTAGTGAAACTTTCCTAAATGCAAATCTCATACGGAATGTTTAATATTAAAGATTGTCACAATTTATTTATTTTGCAGCGCTGCCTTTATAAAATCTCTAAACAATGGATGAGGTCTGTTAGGTCTTGATTTAAATTCTGGATGAAATTGAGTTGCTACAAACCAAGGATGATCTTCAACTTCTACTATTTCAACCAGCCTATTATCTGGACTAACACCAGTAATCTTAAGTCCAGCTTTTGTGATTTCTTTTCTGTATTCATTATTAAACTCATATCTATGTCTATGTCTTTCGTAGATTACCTGCTGTCCATAAGCTTTAAAAGCTTTAGAACCTTCTTCAAGCTTGCAAGGATAAATTCCAAGTCTCATAGTGCCGCCTTTTTCATCTATATCCTTCTGTTCTGGCATTAAATCAATCACTGGATAAGTGGTATTTTTATCTATTTCTGAACTGTTAGCATCTTTAAATGATAAGACATTTCTCGCAAATTCTATGACTGAACACTGCATTCCAAGACATATTCCAAGGAAAGATATCCTTTTAGTTCTTGCATATTTTATAGCTTCTATTTTCCCTTCTATTCCTCTATCTCCAAAACCTCCTGGAACTAAGATACCGTCTATACCTTCTAAATAATTATCTACATTTTGAGAATTAACTTCTTCTGCATTAATCCACTTAATCTCCACATTTGAATCATTAGCAAACCCTCCATGACTTAATGCTTCTACAACTGAAAGATAAGCATCATGAAGCTCCACATATTTGCCTACAAGCCCTATAGTTACATTTTCTTTTAAATTCTTAATTCTATTAAGCATTTCTAACCACTCTGTATTATCTATTTCGTTACAAGTTAATTCTAGTTTTTTACAAACCAAAGTATCTAAACCTTCCTCATGAAGCATTATTGGAATCTCATAAAGATTTTCAGCATCTAAATTTTGTATCACCGCATCAGCATCTACATTACAGAATAATCCGATCTTCTCTTTTACCTCAGCTGACAAAGGTTTTTCTGTACGACACACTAATATATCTGGCTGAATACCAATACCCCTTAATTCTTTAACTGAATGCTGCGTTGGTTTAGTTTTAATCTCCCCAGCCTTTCCAAGATAAGGTATTAAGGTTACATGGATAAAGCATACATTTTCACGTCCAACTTCATATTTTATTTGCCTTATAGCTTCTAAAAATGGCAGAGATTCTATATCTCCCACTGTTCCACCTATTTCTGTTATAACCACATCCACATCTTTTTCCTTAGCTACTCTATAAACCCTTGACTTAAGCTCATTTGTTATATGTGGTATTACTTGAACAGTACCTCCTAAATAATCTCCTCTTCTTTCCTTTTGAAGTACAGACCAGTATACTCTTCCTGTGGTAACATTGCTGTTTTGGCTTAAATTTTCATCTATAAATCTTTCATAATGTCCTAAGTCCAAATCTGTTTCTGCACCATCATCCGTTACAAAAACCTCACCATGTTGATAAGGACTCATAGTGCCTGGATCTACATTTAGGTATGGATCAAATTTTTGTATAGAAACTTTTAACCCTCTATTTTTCAATAATCTCCCAAGTGAAGCTGCTGTTATTCCTTTCCCTAGAGAAGACACAACTCCTCCAGTCACAAATACATATTTAGTGCTCAATATAACTCCTCCTTTGATATAAAAAACTATTGACATATTGTTTATAAACCTTTATAATAAAAATTACCCTATAAAATAGGGTTGCTGTATGACAAAATCAAAAACATAGATAGTATAATATCACATTTTTTATAATTGTGCTAGTCCTTTTTTGTGTTTTTTGAATTTTTATTATCTACTTAAGTTCTTCAATTCTCTTTTCCGCTTGAAAATACGCCTCTCTAAACTCTTTATTTATAAAAAACTTTTCTTGAGCTTTTTTTACATTATAATTTACAACTCTTCTACTATCTATAGAAAAGTCTTCATTAATTTTATTCATATCGTCACATTTATACTTTTTTAAAAGTAAGAAAAAAAGATATTTAAATTCCTTATCTTCTAATATTTTAAAGAGTTCACCTCTATTTATACCTTTCATAGAACATATTATTTCTATTATTTTTTCATAGTTTTCCATCATATACATAAACTTCACCTCATTTAGAATTATTATCCATAAAACTTAAATTTAAACTTATTGTTTATTATTTTTTAAATAAAAACTCACTTAATATACAAAAGTATACTAAGTGAGTCGTAAATTAAACGAATTAATATTTTTATATTATATAACTATTTTACTTTTATATCTATATTTAATATAGTCTTTAAAGGTTTCTGTCCAGCTAGTGCCATATTATAGTCTATAGAAATCTTTCCACCATTGTCATTTACATTTATATCAAGCTTGTTTGTTTGAACTACAAGCTCTAAAGCTCCATATGGAGTATTATACATGGATACATCGCTAGCCTTATCTTTAAACTCTACCTTTGCATTGGTGCTTCCCATCCTTATAAGAGTAAACTCATCCGGCTTAATTTTCAAAGTAGTGGTAGTGCCTTCCATCCCTGATATTTCTGTTTCATCATAAATTGCATAATAGCAATTGTTTTTCTTATAGAACTTCCCTTTAGTTACAACTTCTACAGCTTCCTCTTCATTTCCAACCTGCTTACTTCCCACAGATATGATTGCATCTCTTTGCATATCCAACCTACCTTCCTAGACTATTAAATATCTGCTTAATTCTTCTTCTACAGCCGGTTTTACCTTTATAGACTTGTTATAAGGCTTTCCATATCTTCCATAAATGACATCTAACTTTTCTTCTTCTCTACCCTTAGAATATCTTCCAGCAACTTTAGCTGCAAAGTTTATGTCTTCTTCTGTTGCATCTCCTATTATAACTACCATAGAACCTTTAAAGTCTTTAACTAAAAATCCTAAATCTTCTTCTCTTAAATATTTTTTTAGAAAATTCGCTTCTTCTGCAGTTCTAGTTGATATGATTTTTGCATTTTGAGAAACTCTAAAATGTCTTCCTATTTTTAAAAGTTCAATTTCTCTTTGGGTAGGATTTTCTTTATGCTGTACTAGTTCTTTGAGTCTTACAGAAAAATTAGGATCTGTAAGCTTGCATCCGCCAGCTGGAGATGGATAGTCCTTTATTCCCCACTTTTCTGCAAGCTCCATTTGAACTTTTCTGCTTCTACCTGTTATTCCCAAAAGTTTCTCTCTATCTACTAATCCATTTAACTCCATTTCTGTTGGAGGAAGCGCTTTTGCTGAAAGGGGCCTTAGTATTTTATCCGCAAATCCAGATTCTTTTTTCACTATATTTAAAGAAGCCTTATTTTGAGACATAGGTCTCTGATTTAATACTTCTCCTGTTATAATAAAATCCGCATTAAACTTATCCAATAATTCTCCCGCATATCTCATCATCATAGCATGACAATCAATGCATGGATTCATATTCTTTCCATGTCCATGTTTAGGATTCTTGGTCACATTAAAATGTTCATCAGAAAAGTCTACAATTTCTAAAGGTATATCTATTTGTTTAGCCATTCTTATGGCGTTGTCTGGACCAAAAAAGTATGACTTGAAAGTTATTCCTATAACATCTATTCCCTGTTCTTTTATTAACTTTGCAGCTAATATACTGTCCAATCCACCTGATATTAGGGCTAATGCTCTTGTCATATTGTTCCCCTTTCTAGTTGCTATAAATCATTATAAATTATTTCTTTCAATGGCAAGTTCTATAAGTTCGCTTATTAAATCGCCATAAGATTTACCATCTGCCTGCCACATCTTAGGATACATACTTATCTTAGTAAATCCTGGTATAGTATTTACTTCGTTTAAATATGCTTCCTCTGTTTCCTTATCTACTAAAAAGTCAACTCTTGCTAATCCTGCACAGTCTAAAATTTTATATATTTTAATAGCAAGCTGTCTTATTTCTTCAAGCTTATCTTGGCTTAAAGCTGCTGGAATTAAAAGCTTAGATTCCGCATTAGAATATTTAGCCTCATAATCATAAAATTCATTTGCAGGAATTATCTCTCCTGGAGTTGCAGCTGTAGGCTCATCATTTCCTAATACAGCCACCTCAACTTCCCTTGCATTAATAGCTTCCTCAACCAAAATTTTTCTATCGAATTTTAATGCTTCTTCAAGTCCTTTTTCTAGTTCTTCTCTATTATGTGCTTTAGTTATTCCTACAGAAGAACCGCTGTTTGAAGGTTTGATAAACACTGCATATCCTAACTTATTTTCAATTTCCTCTAATAAGCTTTCCTTATTTTTTCTATATTCATAAGCATTTACTACTACATAGTTTGCTTGTTTTATTCCAAAGTTCTCAAGAAGATATTTTGTATAAACTTTGTCCATACACACAGCAGAAGACATAACTCCAGGACCTACACAAGGAATGCCTAAAAGTTTACATAAGCCTTGTATGGTTCCATCTTCCCCATATAATCCGTGCATTACAGGAAAAACTACATCAACTTCTCTATTAAAAAGTATTTCTTGACCATTTGGTGATTTATAAAACTCATCCTTTTCCCATTCTCCATTTTCGATTTTATCAATTGCTCCTGTATATTCGAACCATTTTCCATCCTTTGTTATACCTATTGGATATACATCATATTTACTTAAATCAATATTTCTTAATACCGAAGACGCTGAAACACGTGATACCTCATGCTCTGTTGACTGCCCTCCGAAAAGAATAGCTACCTTCTTCTTCATAACTTCATCTCCCTCACAGCTTTATACTTGACAAGTAAAATCAGCTTAATATCAATCTTATTTTTAAACACTTACTATATTTTAATCCAAATAACAGCGCACTTCAAGATACTAAACTTTAAACTTTGATACCATGTTTATAAGTTTTTCAACACTTTTTTTAGCATTATTTATAGATTTAAGTACATCATTAGATTTATCTACAATTATAATTGTACCTTCTGCCATACCTTGAGTGGCATTAGACATCTCATTGTTACTGCTAGAAATTTGTTCTATAGATTTTACTATATCACTTATTTTCTCCGTAATTTGATCTAATGCATCACTTAAACTAAAAATAAAATCTCTCATATATTCGGCATCCTTATAATATTTATCTCCAATTTCCGCAAGAACTTCATAATCTTTAATAATGTCCGTATCAATGAATTTTATAACATCCTTAGAACTCTCTGTTAGATGTTCAACAGAACTTATGATTTTTTCTGTAACCTTACTAATTTCATTTACAGCATTTTTTGAGCTCTCAGCTAACTTTCCAATTTCTTTAGCTACTACAGTAAAGCCTTTTCCAGCTTCCCCCGCAGTAGCTGCTTCAATAGTTGCATTCAACGCTAAAAGATTAGTTTGATGTGCAATTTTTAGTATAGAATCCACTAGCAAGTTAATTTTCTCTGCTTCTTTAGAGCCTTCTATAGCATCACCTAATTCTTCTTTTATCTTAGTTCCTATTTGTCTTGCACTTTTTTGTGATATTTCTGCACTCTCCTTTAGCTCACTAGCTCTTGACCTAATTTCCTCTACTACAGAAGTTCCTTCCTTTGCTTTTATATCTATAGAATCAATAACTTCCATTATTGTTTCAGCAGTACCCACCATGCTTTCTGTAGAGGCCGCTGTCTCTTCCATACTTGAAGATATCTCTTCTGTAGCTGCAGATATTTCCTCAATTTCCCTTGTTAGGTTGGACATATTATTATTAGTCTTATTAACTATATCCTCTATTTCAACAGATTCCCCTATAATGGTTTTAATAATATTTCTAAAAGAGTCTTGTACAGCATTTATATTTTTAGCCAACTCTCCTATTTCATCATCACTTATTACATCAACTTGCTTAGTCAAATCTCCTTGGCTATTAGCTATATCCTTTAACTTGGTTAAAACATTCCCTACAGGATTTATAATTCCCTTTGAAATATATTTCCAAACCATAATAAAAATAATAAATTCTATAATAACTAAAATTAATATTTTAACTATTAAAAAATATACAGTTCTTTCTATATTAGAAATATAATCATTTACACTTTTATATGCCTCATTTTTAAATGCGTCTACTGATTCATTTATCTTCTCAGCTTCCTTATCAAATTGAAGCATTGTAAGGTTTCCTTTCTCTGGTCCTCCTTCAATATAATCCTTAGCCATTTTCTTTCCAGTTTCATAGTAAGGCTTAAAATCCTTTCTTATCTCTTCAATATTGCTTTTACTCTCCGGATTAATTTCTATAAGCTCATCAAAAAGTTTTTCAATATTTTGTGCATACTTTTCTGCTTTATCGAAACCATCATCTAATCCATTTTGTGCCCTAGTAGCACTAATATCTGTAAGCCACTGCTGAACTTGTACAACATTTAGTTTTAGCTCTTCTGACTTTGTTAACATAGCAAATGCCTTATTATTCATTTCTTTTACCTTTTCCAAATTACTCCTTAGAGAGGTAATTTGATTAACCATAATTCCCATAAAAATAGCCATCATACATATAATGGGCAGCATTATCTTTATCTTTATACTTTTTATTTTTCGCATAAAAATCACAACCTTTTCTAAATTTTTATTTTCATATTTATCATATTATGTTATTCACAATTAATTATATGTTTCTTTAACATTGTAAATAAAATCTGGTCACTTATTATACTTTCGTAAATTTTTTTTAAACATTAAGAATTAATTGGCAAACTTGCTTATTTATAATATATAATTATAATATAATATATTACAATTTATATAGGAATTCTAATATTTTATTTATAAAGGGGGGATTTTATGATTAAAACTCTGCTGCTGTGCGGCATAGTGTTGCTTATATGCGTAATTTCCAGTAAACTTTTATATCGTTTCGGTATACCTACACTGATAATCTTTTTAATCCTAGGAATGATTCTTGGTTCCGATGGTATAGGTGGAATATATTTTGATAATTCCACTTTTGCTCAGCAGATTAGTAGTATAGCTTTAGTATTTATAATGTTTTATGGAGGCTTTGGTGTAAGCTGGAATGAAGCAAAACCTATAGCATCACAAGCTATTCTTTTAGCAACCTTAGGAGTAGTATTTACAGCAATCCTAGTTGGCGTATTTTCTCATTTTATACTTAATATAAGCCTTCTTGAAGGAATGCTTTTAGGAGCTGTAGTATCTTCTACAGATGCTGCTTCTGTATTTTCTATATTGAGATCTAAAAGCTTAAATCTGAAAGGCGGACTTGCTTCCATGCTTGAAATAGAAAGCGGAAGTAACGACCCTATAGCATATATGTTGACTACAGTTGTTATTTCCTTAATTACAAATAATAGCCAGCAATCAATAATAGGAATGTTATCTCGTCAGATACTATTTGGTATTGCTATTGGTTTTGTTATATCATATCTTTCAGTGCTAGTTTTAAAACGGATTCATCTAAATGTAGAAGGATTATACTCAATTCTTGTAATATCACTAACATTGCTTGGTTACTCTTTGAGCGAAATTTTAGGGGGAAATGGCTTTTTAACAGTTTATATAATAGGAATTGTAATTGGAAACAGTAAGATTCCATACAAAAGAAATCTTGTCCATTTCTTTGATGGTGTATCCTGGTTAATGCAGATTGTTTTATTCTTTACATTAGGATTGTTAGTCTTTCCATCTCAACTTCCATCAGCTTTTACAAACGGTTTTATAGTTGCAATATTTATGGCTTTAGTTGCTCGTCCTGTTGCAATCTTTAGTATACTCAGTTGGTTTAAAACTCCAATAAAACAACAATTGCTCGTGTCTTGGGTAGGTCTTCGTGGAGCTGCCTCTATAGTGTTTGCAACCTATGCTCTTACAAACAACCTTTCTGTTGCAAATGAACTATTTAATACGGTTTTTATAATCGCTCTATTTTCCATTATTGTTCAAGGAACATTAATTCCCACAATATCAAAAAAACTAGATTTAGTTGAAGAAGAATCATCTGTATTTAAAACTTTTAATGATTACGAAAATGAAGTGCATACAAAATTAGTAGAAATAGTTATTGAAGAAAATAGTCCTTTGAAAAATAAAACTATTATGAATGCTAATATACCTGAAGATGTACTCATAATTATGATAAAAAGAAAAGATGAAGTTATCATTCCAAAGGGATCCTCAGTTATAAAGGCAGGAGACATTTTAGTTCTGGCTGCTAATAATTTCGAAAAACTTCAAGTTATTTAAAATTAAGAATTGAGAGTTAAAACTGTTTCGCTGCTTCGAAACCATAGTAACTCTCAATTCTAAGTTATTAATATCAATAATTCGACTTTTAATTTGCTCCTAAATTGTTAGTTCTCCATCCTTTGTTTTTATGATTTGAAGAATGTTTTGTTCATATCCAGTTTCTGCATTTATATAAACAATAAAATCATCATCTTTACATTTTCCAACAAACTCATAACAAAGAACTTCTTTATCGGTTTCAGTTGGTACTATAGCTAGACTTGTTGAAGTTATTTTTAGATTTTTCCCAACCTTCTTCCTCGCTTCTTCTTTTGAAATTTTAGGCTTTGGTATATCTCTTTTATCAACGTGAGAAATTAGATATTGCTGTGATTCTATTCCAAGTATATCTCCATTATCTAGGGATATTTTTAGCTTTATCTGGTCTGGATAAATAGCTACACCTTTTTCATGATACACATAGCTTATGGTTACAGTATTATCAGCCTTTATTGTATAAGTAGGCTCCATATTCCTGTATCCAATCTTTTTCAAATACTCTTTACCAATTGAAGCAGCCTTTTCTACATCTATTTTTTCTTCATTTACCCCTCTATTATCTATTAAATAAACAACCTTTCCTCCATTTTTGCTTATTTCACATACAACATCTTCTTCTTCTCTTCCCTTTAAAGCTACATTAAAACTATAGGAAGGTATCTTCGTCTTTCCATCCTCTCTTTTTATTATAGATTCAACTTTATCTGCTCCTAAAAGCTTTTTTACAATATTTTTAGCGTTATTTTCTGTAATCTCTTTCTCTTGTAAAATCTTTGGTTTTACTTCTAAAATATTATCTGAGAAAGGTCCATCATATATTAGTGCTGGATATTGTACTACTTGGTTTTGTACGTTTTTAAATTTGCTAGATAGTAAATTAGTTTCGGATTTATTTAATCCTAAACTAACTCTTTTTCGCACCTCTCCCCATTTAACTCTGCCTTCATTTATATCTTGTTGAATCTCATTTAGTTGAATTAGCAAATAATCAGCTTCATTTTTCAAATTTTCTATGTTGTCGTAATCCTTACTAGATAAAGTTTTCCCTTGAGCTGCGCTTCTTGCAAGGCTATAAGCAAAGTCACTTACTTGAGATAAAAATTTACTTGTTCCATCTAAATCCTCCTGAGGTATAGGAAGAGAATGTAGTTTATCATTAGCCGCGTCTGCATATTTAGATATATTTCCAAAAGCTATTAAACCTTGCTCTTTAGATCCTATTACTGCGGATTTCGCTAAATCAGTTTTTATATTTTTCACTGAATCAATTAATTGATACATATTTTTAGAATATTCACCTTGAAGATAATTCCTATAATCTGTTCTTTCAAGCGTCATTAAAATAGCAAAAGTAGTAGAAAAAACCACTATAAAGGCTACTGCTATAGTATAAACGATTCTTTTCTTATTCATATCTAATGTTTCCTCCCACTTATTATCATAAAATTCCTATGAATAGTATTTGTTCTAATAATTATTGTTATACATTTTGGTTATACTACTAGTAGCGCGATTACATTAAAGATAAAGAAAGAGTGAAAAAAATGAGAACATTGATTTTTTCAATTTCTGCTGGTGAGGGTCATCTGCAAACTTCTTTAGCCATGAAAAAATACATATTATCAAAAGATAGAACTTCAGATGTTATGATTGTTGATACTCTAACTTATATAAGTCCCATATTAAATAAAATAATTATTGGAAGTTATTTAAAAATAATCCAACTTAAACCAAGTTTGTATAGAAAGTTGTATTATATCATAGATTTTAATAGTAAATCTTCATCCATAAAATTAAATTCTAAATTTAATAGTTTGTTATCAATTAAACTTAAGAAGCTCATAGATGATTTTAAGCCAGACACTATAATATCAACTCATCCTATACCTACTGAAATGCTATCTATGCTTAAACTAAAATTAGGATTAAATGTACCTGTAATTACCATAATTACAGATTACGCTCCCCATAATTTTTGGTTTCACAAAGGTATAGATGCATATATCACAGCAAATAAAAGCCTGATTAGAGATATTTCTCAAAAAGGAATAGATGAAAATAAAATTTATAACTTTGGTATTCCTGTTAATCCGGAATTTTTTAAAAAATATGATAGAGTACAAACTTTAAGTTCTTTAAATTTATCTCCTAATAAATTTACTATTTTAATAATGGGCGGTGGTTTAGGCATAGGTAAGATTTTAGAACTTTGCAATAAACTAGATAAGATAGAAAATGATATGCAAATGATAGTTGTAACAGGGAAAAATTCCAAACTTTATAACCAACTAGTAAAGCTAAAGAGTAACTTTTTTAAAGATATTAGAATCCTCAAATATACTAATGAAATAAATAAATATATGCAGGCTTCTGATTTACTATTTACTAAACCAGGTGGAATAACAATAACAGAAGCTATGATTTCATCTATCCCCATTGTTTTATTTTCTCCAATTCCTGGTCAAGAAGAAAAAAATGTTGAATTTTTAACTAAAAACAATTTGGCCATTTACTTAGATGATATAAAAAATTGTAATAACCTCGTTAATGATTTATTAGAAAATCCTTTTTTATTAGAAAGAATTAAGCGAAACTATATAAACTATGTAAAACCTAATTCTGGAGATGATATATATACTTTAATGTACTGCCTATGTCAAGATAACTTATCAAATTACATAAGCAACATAAAAGTCCAGAAAAATTAATGTTTCTGGATTTTTCTATATATACTTTTTATATCTTCTACAATCTTATATTTGAATCTTATCTGATTGCTTTCAATATCTTCATCCTGATTATTAACAAGTTTGTATTCATCTTCTGTTAACACAGACTTCATTTCTTTTTCTGTTTCATCATAGGCAATTTGCCCTCTTGTTACGTCGATAAAGCATAGAGGAGGAAACATTATGCACCACCAGTTGTGCCCTTCTCCATTTCCTATTATAATCCTGTAAGCTTCATAATTTCCTTCTGGTAATGTTACATTTCCATAACTCTTAACTGGAAAATTTTCATGAGATAAGGATGTATTAATAGTATAAGTATAACCGTTTTCTTTAACTACCTTCTTAGCTATTTCTTTTATGATTTCATCATTTGCTTTTAATATCTCTCTTGAATCATTTATATTTTTTGCTTCTTTAAGTTTTGGAGCTATATATTTCAAAACTTCATCTCTTACTTTCAATTTTAAAGCTTGATCTTCTGTAGTATCGCTATTAGCTATAACATGAAATCTTATCAGTTTATTTGCAATTGTTTTTTGGCTAGCATCAGCTCTCATATAAGAAACTCCTAGTATAATTCCTAATAATAATGTTAAAAAACTCATAATAGCAATTATTTTTTTCATAATACTTGTCCCCCATTTTTTTATCCTACTTATCTATTACATTTAAAATTATTGACATACATTTCTAAATATATACACTTCAATAAAAAAAGATTGGAAAAAATTTAAATTTATTTTCTCCAATCTTATAACTATTTTGTAACCCCAAGTCTTCTTGCTTTAGTATTTACAGTTACATCTATATTCGCATTTTTATAAACTTCTTCCCAATTATCTTTTATTTTCTTATATAATTGTGGTTTGAATTTTTCAATATATTCTTCAAGTCCTATAGCATCTATAGGATGCTGCTCCTGAATTATCCTTCCTACCTTTTCGCATTTTCTTTCTATTACATCATTAAAACTATCTTGTATTCTTTTAATTTCACCTTGTGAAAATATATCGCTGTCTATATAATATCCCTTCAATTGCCCTTCTAATAATACCTGTATATTAAATTTTAGTTTTTTAGGATTAGTATCATCTTCTAAGTAAATTTTCCTCTTTATGCCTGTTATGTGTAATTCTACAGGATGACCATCTATCAATATGACCTCTTTTCCTCCCTTTATTTTGCCTTTCAATATTTCTAATGAAGCATCTTCTTCTGGCGTCAAATATCCTTCTATTTTATAGTCTTTTATCAAGGCAACTCCAGATATATTAAGTTGATTTTTATTAATCTTGTCAAATTCTATAGTTGGTATTACAGCAGTTTTATTTTTATACAAGGATATAAAGATATCATTTAACCTTACAGGAAGAACACTAAAGTTGCTAATTCCATTTTCCATTAGCCCTGTTATATAAGATTCAATATTCTTTTCCATATTAGGTTCAAATTTTACAAAGTCTTCTGCATTACCCTTTGCCACAACCACCAACATCATTTTATTAATATCTGGCTGACGTTCTAAATAATCAAATATCTCTTTCATCGTTTCAGGATATTCAATTATTTTATCACTTAGTATCAGAAGTTTAGAATGACCAGTATACACGCTCCTACTCATTTTAGCCGCCAATTCTGTTACCGCATCTTGCATAGAAAAGGCTTCAGTAGTTACAATCTGCTCTTTTGCAGTACTTCCACTCTCAGGCCCTAGTTCACTAATATTCGGAAGCCCAAAAATAACATTTAATTTTTTAAAGTCCTTCTCTTTAAAAACTTCATTGGATTTTATCTCTTTAAACCTTTCCTCATCATCTATATTTTGCCCTACATCAATAGCTATGGTAGATATAAAACTTCTCCTATCAATTTCTACCTTATCCCAGCATCCACTTAAAAAACAACAAGTTAATGCTAAAATTATTATCTTTTTATATCTCATCTTTAACTCTCCTTGCCTTAATAAGACCAGTAATCAATAGTGCAATAGGTAATATTCCAATTACTATAGGATCCGTATATGGAATAAACCTATCTTGAATACTGTATACTTCAGCTATATTTTCTGGATATAAGGATAGTATGTATATTATAGGAGTTATTAATACCAATGATACTTTTACATCTTCCAACCTAAATACATCTCTAATAATTTCAGAGCTAAAATAATATATATTTATATAAGTAGTAAAGTAAAAGATTATCCAAAAGGCCATAACTATACCTTCCCAGCGTTCTATGAAGTTTCCTGGCATATCCACAGTTGAAAACATACTTATTGTTGGCCACAATAACTGAGAATTATATTCCTTTGAAAACACAAACAAAGTTGACAAGGTTATTATGATATAAAAAACACTTATAAAGACTAGGCTCTTAAATGTGACTCTTACAATACTTTTTTTGTTTTTTACCATAGGAATTATCATATATAATATTCCAAAGCCTAAAAAATTGAAAATACTTACTCTTGTAGCTTTTATATATTCTAAAGGCTCATGAACAAATATAGGAAGTATGTTCGAAAAGTCTGATCCTTTCAATACAAAAGGTATTCCTATCAGCACAGGTACAAACATTAACCAAAAAGCTATTTCATTAAATTTTATTACACTTTCAATCTCTCCCCTTACAAGAAATCCTCCAACAAGAAACATTACTAATATTATAAATTCTGTAGGTGTTCTATTTAAGAGATACATCTTTATTACTTCAGCAAAAGTTCTCATTTCTATAGCCATTATAAATATACCAGTTAACACTATATATAACGCTATAGCATTTCCTAAGAATTTTCCAAAATTCCTCTGTAACATTTCTACAAGTCTTCTATACCCATTAACTTTAATAGCCTTATAGATTATATATAGAAACGGAAGGAGCATAAGTGCACTTAAAATTATTACAATCCATCCTTCACTTCCTATGACTTCACTAAGTTTTCTTGGATAGGTAAATGCAGCACTTCCAACTACAGTCACCACTATAGTTACAAATAAATCATATTGACTCAAAATGTTCTTTTTATTCATAAGGATACATGACACCTCTTTCAAAATCATTTTTGTCTTATCTTATCTACAGTTTTCATGTAATTTGGTCTCTTTTTAAAATATCTAAGAGGCAATTTTATAAACATATCCTTCAAATCATTTGCGTCTGGACTAACAGCTGGTGCTAAATATGGTATACCAAAACTCTTTAATCTTAGTAAATGTGTGAGCAGCAATATAAGTCCCAGCATTATACCATACAAACCAAGTACCGAAGAGGCAATTATTAATAAAAATCTTGTACATCTGAGTGCAATAGAAACTTCGTAATTAGGCGTAATAAATTCAGTAATAGCTGTGAGGCTGGTTATTATTATCATTAAAGGGCTCACTATTCCTGCACTTACAGCTGCCTGCCCTATAATAAGACCTCCTACTATACCTATTGTTGAACCTATAGGTCTTGGAAGCCTTAATATAGCTTCTAATAAAAGGGCAAAACTAAATTCCATAATCAAAGTCTCTACAACTGATGGAAATGGCACTCCTTCTCTAGAAGCTGCTATAGAATAAGCAAGCCTTGATGGTATAATTGCAGTATGATAAGAGGTAATTGCGACATATAATGCTGGAAGAATTAAAGATAATACTACGGCAATAGTTCTTAAGATTCTCATTAATGAAGCATTTATCCAACGCTGATAATAGTCATCAGGTGATTGAAATAGAGTAGGCAAAGTTGCTGGAGCTATAATGGCAAATGGTGAGTTATCAACTAACATAGCTACTCTTCCTTCGTATAAGGCTGCCGCTACCACATCCGGTCTTTCTGTGCTTTGTATCTGAGGAAATAGTGAAAAAGGATTATCCTCTATCAATTGTTCTACATATCCACTGTCTAATACAGCATCGATTTCTATATTATCTACCCTTTTATTTAATTCATCAACAATGGATTTATTCACAATATCTTCTATGTACATTACAACTACGTCTGTTTTTGATCTAGTTCCTAAAGACTTTGGAACAACTCTCAATCTAGTATCTCTTACTCTTCTTCTTACTAAAGCTGTATTAAACCTCATGGTCTCTGTAAAACCTTCTCTAGCACCTCTTATTACAGTTTCTCCTGATGGTTCACTTACTCCTCTTGCTGGCCAAGCACGAGTAGCTATAACATATCCAACTCTAAGACCATCTATAAGCAGCAAGGTTTCTCCTGAAAGTACAGCATTTATTCCGTCTTTTAGAGTATCAACCTCTTTCATATCAGCTACAGCTAATATCCTCTCTTTTATTTCATCTACATGATATTTTACAGATTCCTCATGCATTACACTCTCCATTATGTAGTCACTTATAAAACTTTTGTCTGCCAGCCCATCAATAAACACAATAGCTGCATTTAATTCATGAATTCGAAACTCTCTAAACACTATATCTGAATTATCTTTTAAAAGTTCCTTCATGTATTTAACATCTTCTTTAACGCGCCTAGATATGCTTTCTTTGATTATTTCTTTCAAACTTATCACACCTTCCACACACTTTAATATTGGAGTTAATTTTAAGACTTATATAAACAAACTTAAAGCAAATAATATAACTCCTAATATAATTACAGCATTTCCAATAGCTTTTGCTTTTCTAGATGCTTCAACCATTCCTGACCTCTTCAAATCTTTTGAATCTATTAAAGATAACACTGTTCCCTGTATTACAAGCAATGCCAAAAAATACTTTCCGAATAAATTTATAATTCTCATGATATCACTCCTACTCAGCCTATTTTTTGTCTTCTAGCAGCAAAATATACACAAAATGAATAATAATATCCTTCACAAAATGAATAACAATATTCTTTACAAAAAGAAGAACTGTATTCTTCGCAAAAAAAATAATCGTATTCTCCACCTCATGGAGAATACGATTATACTTAAATTGTTCTAGTTAAATACACTTCACTATATTTCTCTTTAAAATGATCATAACATCTTTGAGCCTTTAACATATCATCAAAGAATCCAAACACAGATGGCCCACTTCCGCTCATCATGGAACCTAACGCTCCACCTCTAATCATTTTTTCTTTAATTTCCTTCAATATAATATGCTTTTTTAATGTTACATTTTCAAGCACATTCCTCATATTTTGACTAATATATACGATATCATCATCTTCAATAGCTTTAATCAATCTTTTAGTGTCTGGATGTTTATGTACTTTATTTAAATCTAAATTCTTATACACTTCTTTAGTTGATACACCGAAATTAGGTTTAACTAAAACTAATATATGCCCTTTAAATGGCTTAAGAGGAGTTACTATTTCTCCTATGCCTGTGCATAAAGCAGTTCCCCCTTTTATACAGTACGGAACGTCTGCACCTATGTTTAGCCCAAGCTTCCTAAGCTCATCATCACTAACATCTAATTCATACAATTTTCTCATAGCTAATAAGGTCGCGGCAGCATCTGTACTTCCACCTGCAAGTCCTGCAGCTACAGGAATGTTTTTATGTATACTAATGTTTACTCCACCTTTTACATTATAAGCGTCCATAAATAGCTTAGCAGCCTTATAAACTAAATTTCTTTCATCTGTAGGTACATAAGGCTTATTGCACCCAATATTAATATATCTTCTGCTCTTTTCTATCCTCAAAATATCATATAACTCTATATTTTGCATTATCATCTCTAAAAGATGATAACCATCTTCTCTTTTCCCAACTACATCTAAGGATATATTTATCTTAGCGTATGCTTTAATCAACATATACATTTCCCCCGCAACATCTATTTAAGTATACATTATTTTAACATTATATCATAAAATTATAAACAAAAAAACTATAAGTATAGACTTAGTCTACACCTACAGTTTTATTTTTATTAACTATATTTTTAGAAAACCTTTCCCGTTTATAATTTCTAAACTTCCTTTATATAACTGCTCTTCCTGGTATAATCAACTTTTGTCCAGGCATTATGTTGTCACTGCTTAACTCATTAATATTAATCAAATCCTCTATAGTAGTGTAGTACCTTTTTGCAATCTTCCACAATGTATCTCCATCTTGGACTACATAAATTGTTATACTAGCTTTTTTCTTTACTACTTCATCTTCAAGAGGAACTATATCAACTAAGAATTCTTTATGAGTAACATAATTAACTCTTGCATAAACCCTTGCAATACCTTTTATAGCTATAGTTCCAGCTTCTATAGACGCTTCTAAATTTTCTAGATACGCTTTAGTTATGCATTCCATATCAATCTTAGCTCCAGATACTTCTACACTACAATTGAATGGAATATCTTCACTTACTGTAGCTACATATTTATCATCATCAGATGTCTTATATAGCACATTAACATTTAATAATCCTTCCACGATTACTTTATCTTCTACTATTCTCTTATCTGTTACTGATATCTTTCCTGTAGACATAATGATTTCAACTGGTTTTGGCATATTATTTTCTAATTCTATGTTTTCTTTAATTATAATTTCATTTATATTATGTCCTAGAATAGTATTAAGTTCATAACCTTTTTTGTCCATCCTTAACACTTTAGAAGGTGAGTAAGCATCTTCTATCATGTCCACTTCTTCTTTATGCATAACTTTAACATAACATTTTACTAAAGCTTCAACATCAACAATTCGGTTTTCTCCTAAATCATTTTCTTTAACATCAAATTCTATATCATCAACTACAAATTCCAAACTATTCTCCATGAACTGATCTGCATTTGGACAGTCTAGTTCTTCGCTAATAAATACGTCTTCCTCCAAACTGCATAGTTCTCTATTTTCTACTGCCTTATATAAAACTTTTATTTTTGTAAAGGCTTCAACTTCAACTTTACCTTCTTTAAGTTTTGCATCTCCCTTATGAACAGTAACATCGCAGTTCAAAATCTTATCTATTTCTGGTTTGTCCATTGGAACTTGAATATGAGCTTTGCTTATTAATTCTCCATTTACATTACCTATGACCTTATCTATAATACAAGGATTTTTTAAAAGTTGAATGTTATCTAAATCATCTACATCCTTAATAACATCAAATTCATATTTATTATAACCCCCTAACTTTAGCTGCACGATTCCTTCAATAGATATTTTTCTTTCATTAATTATGTTACATTCCATATGTTCAATATCACATTCTAATGAACAGCTCATATCAGGCTTAGCGCCATTCATATCGATATAAGTTGAAAAATCCTTAGTGTACACTACATTGAAAATCTCATTATTTTCTTCTACACTTGCTAAATAAAGTACATTGCATTTTACTCTTCCTTCTACATATACTTTATTTTGCATCACCTCTTTACTAACAATTTTAGGCTTAGCATCTACCATCAAGATTTTTTTCACATCTGGCTGTACATCAGGTATAACATATTCTTCTTTTATCATATTATCAACTGTCTGTTCTCCTAGAAGTTGTTCGTACTCTATATTTTCCTTTATCAATTCCATAGCCATCCATTCTACCTCCCATAAAATACCTACTAACTAATTTATATATCCTCTCAATAAAAAATATGATATGTTTTATAAAATAATTACTTATTTTATAGGAGTAAAAATCCTGGAACAATAGGCTATCATTTAAAACTATTTAGAAATACTTTGGATTAAAAATGTTTTTTATTATAAAAAAAGAAATACTGAAATTTCAGTATTTCTTCAGCCAGCAAAGTCTATTTGAACCGTTTTTGTCAAAACATCTGAGTAACTATATGTGACTGTCCTTTGGGTGTCGTCTTCTAACCTAACAACGAAAATACTTGAATATGTTTTTTCTAATATTCCATTACTAACAATAATTTTTCTTCTTCCGTTATTAGCTCTTAGCGTTACCTTTTCTCCAATGTGATCATCCATCTCATTTTTTATAGTCGCTAATATATTTCTTCTTTCCATCACAAGCACCCTCTTTCTACATTATATATTATACAGTACATATCCTCAAATGTCAAATAACTAATAATTTTATCATTAATATATTATAGTTGTCAATGTAAATTTTCTGTAAACAAATTTAGCTTCAAGTGCTAAACGTAACTTGAAGCTAAATTTATTTAACTCATACGTTTATATTATTATTATCTTCAATTTTATTATTAAATATACATAAAAAATATAAACTTTATCAAATAACATTTTTAAAGTACATTTAAGAGTATTTAGACTTTGGGAAACCTTCTCTATACTTTCCTCTTGTCTGAAGCCCTCCAATGCCATCTGCCCCTGTTATAGTGTTTTGTATAGCTTCATGTATAGATACTACTTTGTCTATATTGGTATAAGCTACCCTTTCACAGATAAATACAGGATCTAAACAGTGTATCAGTATCCTATTGGGAGAACTTGCAAAATTAGCACCTGCATCTAGTATAGCTTCATAGCAAGATTGGCATGCCCCTGCAAATATAACTAAATCATCATAATTAGGTTCATAATTTCTAAGCTGAGTTACAGTATCAACAAAATATCTTGAATTTTTATAATTATCAAGGTTCATATAATCTTCTGCACCCTTTAAAATAGCATCATGACCAGTTAATACTACTATATCAGGCCTTAGCTGTCTAACAAGCTCTGGAACACGGATTGGTTGTTCTGCCTCTGGGATCACATGTCCAACTGCTTCCACAGATAACTGTTTATAGGTTTTTAAGCATACATCTAAATATTCAGAATCTCCATCAACATGAAGTACTCTTCCTGGTCTTCCGAAAAGCATTGAGGGTATATGTTCTTTATTTTTTTTTTGATTCTTAGATTTCCCCCTAGTTTCTTCTATTTCTCCTCTATACTTTTTTTCAACACCTCTATTCATCAATATCTTTTTTATACAATTATTAACCTTTTTATTAAATGCAGCTTCTTTTTTACTCATATTCTCTCCGCCTGCTAATTCCAAATCATCCTCTGGAGAATCAGCTATTATTCTCATATTTATGCCTTTAAGTACATAAATAACTCCATATTCATTATGCTTTATATCTATTATTTTAAAAGTAATATCTTTTCCATAAGATCTTCTTACTACAGCATCTCCTATTTCCAAACTATCATCCCCAATACTACAACTTATATTTCATAGTATGCCAAAGGGATAATGAAGGTGACTATAATAAAATGCCAAGCATTTTTATTATGACTTTTGTTTAAGATCATTATAAAAGCCTGCCCTTGTTGCAAAAATATATGGTCTAAGCCAGATGTACCCTATTCCTAAAGTTAAAATAGACAAAATATGCCACCCTATAAAACTTAAATTTAATAATAATAACCTATATTTATGCCCTCTCATCATTTCTTTACTATAATTTATGCAATCCATAACTGAAGCATCTCTAATATCATTATGAATATAAAATGCTAAAGCATATCTTAGAACTATAAGTTCAACAATTATAAAAGCAATTATAAATAACACCACCATAATAATCAGTATTTCTCTTCGTGCATTCCAATGCATCTGTTCTAGCTCTGTTAAACCAGAATAGCTTGAAAAGGATCCTATTATTGTAATAAGTCCTATTGAAATAATCGGTATAAAAACTATTATAGTCCAAATAATATTAAATATCCCTATAACCAGCTGAATAAGAAAATTCTTTCCAAAGTACTTGAATCCAGAAAATAGATTTTCAATTTGAGGATTTTCATTTCTAGTTAGATTTAAGAAGAAGCTGTTAAGTCCATAAGTAATAGTTCCTCCTAATAACAAGCTTACAAGAAAATCTAATCTTAGCATTATAGAAGATGTTCCTATTCCTTCTGATAGAAAATCTAAATTAATAAGACTTGAAAATAGACCTTTACTAAAAACATCTGATATAGTGGAAATTCTTGCATAAATAGAAAGACCTTCTGTTATTATAGCTGCAATTAAGCATACTAATATAGCTATTCCCCATCTTCCTTTAAGGCTTTGCAAACCTTCTTTTTTTAGCTCATATATATTTTTATATTTCATTATTAGTTAGGCTTTTTATCAGAATCATTTTTTCTGATTTTTATCGCCTTCCCTCCTATCTAAAATTAATTTATTCAGACATATACTAGTATATTTTTCACTTTTTATCAAATTATTATAATAAAGCCATATAAGTATATATACTTATATGGCCTTATTACAAAAAAATCTCTTCTATCATAAATCCTCTTTCTGATTATAAACTTTCTTAAACTCATCTATAAATTTCATATACTGCTCTTGCTCAGAAATTAGAGCTTCTATTTTCTTATTAAATGTATTTGTAGCCCAGTTAACCTCATTGTAATAATATCTATTTCCTAGTCTCCAGAAACGTTGAGGAAATAGTAAAAAGGCAAACAATACCCTATACTCGTCCTTACTTAAAGGACTAACTTCATTGTAAGCATCAATAATAAGATTTGCGCAATTAATATCCCATTCTCTTCTTTTAAGAACCTTTGTCATAAAGTTTGAAATATCATAAGCTCTTACCTCTCTCTTACAATAATCAAAGTCTATTATATTTACATTGTTATCTTTATCTATTATTATATTGTGATAAGTATAATCATGATGACAAAAACTCTTTTCTTCATCCGTAACTTTGCATATCTCCATGTAATTAGAATCATTTAAAACCTTTATTGCCCTTTTCCCAAGTTCCTTATAGAATTCAACATTCTTTACATAATTAACGTCAAACTCTCCTTTCCTACTTCTTTTTCTTGACATATCTCTCATCTTATCTAAGGCTTTAACTCTTTTTTCCATGAGATGAGGCCATCTCCCAAGATCTGTTTTTAACTTGCTATTTTCTGGAGGATCATATCCTTTTGAAGCTATGTGCATATTCGCTAGAGCCTTAGCTGCAATAACTATATCATCATCATTATGAAAGTCACATTCTCTTCCCTCAATCCATTCTGATAAAGTGTATATATCTTCATTTACAAGAGCATAAGGCTCTCCCTCAATGTTTAAATTGTACTTATCCACACGGGTAAATCCATTATTTATTAAATGCTCTTTTGCCCCGTATACAAAGCAAAGTTTTTGAATACCATAATTTATTCTCTTAAGACACTTAGCTCCTTTATTTGTTTTTAAAAAATATACCCCTTTATTGGGCTTTATACTTTCGATTCTAATATCAAATTGTCTTTCAATTTCAAACTCCCTCATCATTGTTATCGCCTCCCTATAAATTTATATGACTAAAATTACATATTTAGAATTGTTTTTAATAAATACTATTCAATGGATAATAATATAAATAATTCCACAGACTTTGAAATATATCCTTTTATATAAAGTATTTATTAAAGTATTTATTAACACTTTTTACTTAGCTCTAATATACTAAACTGTAGCTATTATTTTTTGAAGGGATGCTTTATGAAAATAGGAATAGATTCAAGAGCTGCAAATTGGTATAGAGGAACAGGTATAGGTACTTATACCTATCAATTAATCAATTCTTTAAATAAAATAGACCTTTTCAACGAATATTTGCTTTTTATGCCTAAGGATAGCAATTGTGATATTAAATTTAATAATAATTATAAAATAAGAAATATATCACAAGATATGAAAGGAACTTTTTGGGACGAAGTTAACATTCCTAATATATTGAAAAGCAAAGATATGGATTTATACCACGTTCCTCAAAATGGTATAGGTCTTCCTAAAGAAAAAACTTGTCCTTTTATAATAACACTTCATGACATTATACCTTATAAAATGCCTGAGACTGTTGGAGAAGCATACTTAGAAATATTTCTTAGAGAAATGCCTAGCATAATTTCAAAATGTGATGGAATAATCACAGTATCTAATTACTCAAAAAAAGACATATTAAACGCCTTTGATTTCCCAGAAGATAAAATATTTGTTACTCACTTAGCCAATGAAGATATATATATTCCTCTTGATAAAAAGCAATGCAAAGATTTTATGAAAAAAAACTATTTTATAGAAGATGATTACGTTTTATACGTAGGTGGTTTTAGCCCTCGGAAAAATATTGTAGGATTGATTCAAGCATTTAGTAAACTACACAATAAACTAAAAAATAGCAACCTAAAGCTAGTTATAGTTGGGAAACAGGGCAAATCCTATAGCTTATATAAGAAGACTGCTGATGATTTGCACATATCTGATAAGGTTATTTTTCCTGGATTTATCCCCTTAGAACATATGCCAATCTTTTATAACGCTTGTGAATTTTTTGTATACCCTTCTTTTTATGAAGGATTTGGTCTTCCACCTATAGAAGCTATGGCTTGCGGTGTTCCAATAATAGCTTCAAACTTGACCTCTATTCCTGAAGTTGTAGGAGATGCTGGCATCCTTATAAATCCTTATGATATAGATGAATTATATGAGTCTATGTACAAAGTTCTTGAAGATAAACACCTTAGAAATAACCTTATTGATAAATCTTTAAAAAGAAGCTCTGAGTTTAGCTGGGTAAAAACTGCTGAAAACACGCTAAAAGCATACAAAAATATAATAAAAATTTAAAATAAGCTATGAAGCAATTTATTTTAAAATTGAAAATTGACGATGGAGAGTCTCCATCGTCAATTTTCAATTTGCGTACCGAAGTTCTTATATATTTGTGTTTCTTATTCTTTCCACAATCTTTGGCATAACATCAATTACATAGTCTATTTCTTCTTCTGTGGTTTTTGCGCCCATAGTAAATCTAACTGAGCTTCTCGCCATATCTTCTGGCAAACCTAGGCTTAATAATACATGAGAAGGTTCTAAAGATCCTGCTGTACACGCACTTCCTGCGGATGCAAAAATGCCCATTTCATCTAAAGCCATAAGCATTGTTCCTCCATTTACATCCTTAAAGCTTATATTTACGTTTCCTGGAAGCCTCTTTTCTCCAATAGGGCCGTTTAACTTAGAATTAGGAATTTTAAGAAGACCATCAATAAGCTTATCTCTTAAATGAGTTAATCTAACTCTTTCCTTTTCAAGACTTTCTGAGGCTAATTCTATTGCCTTGCCTAGTCCTACAATTCCTGGCACATTTTCTGTTCCACTTCTTCTAGCCCTTTCCTGAGATCCTCCATGTATTAGATTATGTATCTTTGTTCCTTTTCTTATATAAAGTGCTCCTACGCCCTTTGGTCCGTAAAACTTATGTGCAGACATGGATAATAAATCTATGTTTAGCTCATTTACATCAATAGGAACTGAACCTACTGCCTGTACCCCATCTGTATGAAATATTATATTTTTTTCTCTACATATCTTTCCTATTTCTTTTATTGGTTGAATACTGCCAACTTCATTGTTTCCAAACATTATTGATACCAAAATAGTATCTTTTGTTATGGCGTTCTTTAAATCTTCTATTTTTATAATACCTTCTTCATCTACTGGTAAATATGTAACCTTGAACCCCTGTTCTTCTAAATATTTGCAAGAATTTAAAATTGCATGGTGTTCTATTTTTGTTGTTATTATATGATTCCCTTTATCCCTGTTCCTAAAGACTACTCCTTTAATTGCCCAGTTATCAGCCTCTGTACCTCCTGAAGTAAAGAATATCTCTTCTCTACTTCCATTTATCGCCTTAGCAGTTCTTATTTTGGCATCATACACAGCCTTTTTAACTTCTCTTGACATAGAGTGAATGGATGAAGGGTTACCAAAATGTTCAGTAAGATATGGCATCATTTCCTTCAACACTTCTTCTTTTATAAATGTGGTTGATGCATAATCTAAATAGATATTTTTGCTCATGTTATTTATAAAGGCTGCATACATGCAGCCTTTATTTCTCCCCTTTCCTTTTATATTATAAAACTTCTCTTATCATTATAACAAAGGTAGGTCCTATCATCATATAATAGATTTAAATTCTTGCTTAATTTATAATCTGATAAGTTCTGTGTTTTCTAGTGCTTCTTCAACTAATTTATCCACATCTAAAGCTTCTTCAGATTTCTTCAAGAAATGAACTTTTGGCTTTGTTTTTGGATGCTTTGGTACAAATATTGTACAGCAGTCCTCATATGGAAGTATAGATGTTTCATAGGTGCCTATTTCTTTTGCTATATCCATAATATCTTCTTTATCCATGGATATAAGCGGTCTAAATACTGGTCTATCTGCAACTTCAGTGCTTGCAACTAAGCCTTCCATAGTTTGGCTCGCTACCTGTCCTATGCTTTCTCCAGTTGTAACTGATTGAATTTCATTTTTCTCAGCTAACTTACAAGCTAATCTCATCATAAACCTTCTCATTATTATAGTCAATTCATCTTCAGGACATTTGTTTATAATAGCCATTTGTATATTGGTAAAAGGTACAACGTATAAGTTTATATTTCCAGTATAGCCCTTTAATATCTTTGCTAAATCCTTTACCTTCTCTTTTGCTCTCTCACTAGTATAAGGAGGACTGTGGAAATAAACACAACTTAATTCTACCCCTCTTCTTGCCATCATATACCCTGCTACAGGGGAATCTATACCCCCTGACAACATAAGCATAGTTTTTCCATTTGTTTTATAAGGCATACCGCCTACAGCCTTTATCCTTCTTGAGGTTGAGTAAATATATGCTTTTTCTCTTATCTCCACATTTATTACTACTCCAGGATTATGAACATCTACTTCTAAATCTTTACTATTTCTTAATATATATGCTCCAACTTTCCTACTAGCCTCCATAGAATTCATAGGGAACTTTTTATTTGCTCTTTTTGTTTCCACCTTAAAAGTAGCAGGATTTACTTCTCTGATTTCTCTTAAAGCCTCCTCACTGATTGCCTCAAGATTTGCATCTACTTCTGTAACTAAATCAAGCTCCTTTATTCCAAAAACCTTTCTTACTCTTTCAATGACTTCTTCTAAATTCTCAGAATATAAAAGCCATCTGTTTTGATCAATGCTGAATTCATAATCAAGTCCTTTTAAAGCTCTTTTTATGTTTGTTAACAACTTTTGCTCAAAGCTCTTTTTATTTAATCCTTTTAAAAATATTTCGGATGCATATTTTATCAAAATTAATTTTCTCATTTTCTTAATCTCCTTAGAAAATTCAAAGATTTCTTTAGTACTTCTATTACATAATCTACTTCTTTTTTAGAATTATATTCACTAAAGCTAAATCTTATAGTTCCTTCCATTTCTTCTTCCGTAAGACCAATAGCTTCTAAAGAATGACTTCTTTCATGCAATCTTGATGAACATGCAGAACCAGTAGATACATATATTCCTTCATTTTCTAGGGCATGAAGAAGTACTTCTCCTCTAACACCCTTGAAAGATACGCTCAATATATATGGAGAGAACTTTGCTCCTTTACTGTTTATTCTTATATCATCTATATCTTTAAGCTTATCTATAAAATACTGCTTTACTTCCTGAACCTTGTGAAAATTTTCCTTCAAGTTTTTAGCCTTTTTATCCGCTGCAACAGCAAATCCAGCAATAGCAGGAAGATTTTCCGTTCCACTTCTAAGCTTTCTCTCCTGTCCTCCACCGTATATCAAAGGCTTTGGATTAAGGCCTTTTTTTATGTAAGCTGCTCCTATTCCTTTAGGTCCATGTATTTTATGTCCACTAATAGATAGTAAATCTATATTATCTCTTTTAACATCTATATCAAGCTTTCCATAACTTTGAATAGCATCTACATGAAATTTTGCTCTACTGCTCTTTTCTTTTATAATCTTTCCAATAGTATTAATATCTTGAATTATCCCTATTTCATTATTTACATGCATAATACTTACTAAAACAGTATCTTTGGTTATGCTGTTAGCTAACTCATCAAGCTTTATACTTCCACTACTATCTGTATTCAGATAAGTAACTCTTACTCCTTGGTTTTCTAGTTCTTTGAAGGTATTGAGTACACTAGGATGTTCTATTGAGGAAGTTATCATATGGACACCCTTCTTTGCAAATCCACCTATTAAAAAGTTATTGCTTTCACTTCCTCCAGAAGTAAAAATAATTTCATCTTTAGTACAATTTAAAGTTTTTGCAATTATTTCTCTGGCCTCATTTAGCTTTTTTTCTCCCCTTATTCCATGAATATGTGCAGAAGAAGGATTTCCATAATAGTTTTTCATTGCATCAACCATAGTCTCTATAACCTCATCATAAGGTTTTGTAGTAGCGCTATTATCCATATAGACTTCTATTTTTTCAACCACTCACCAACACCTCCTCTTAAAAATATTCACAAAACTTAATTAAAACTTTCCCCAACTGAGGAAAGTTTTATGCATTAATTTTATTATATTTTATAAACAGCTTTCTATTCTCCAAATACAGGCTCTGAAAGATACCTTAAACCTGTGTCAGGCAATAATACTACTATATTTTTACCTTTGTTCTCTTCTCTTTGCGCTAATACTTTAGCTGCATGAACTGCTGCTCCTGAAGATATTCCTACAAATAATCCTTCTGTTCTTACAAGCTCTCTAGTAGCTTCAAATGCATCTTCATTGCTAACCTTTATTATTTCATCTATTACCTCTATATTTAAAACTTCTGGCACAAATCCAGCACCAATTCCTTGAATCTTATGTGGACCTGGCTTTCCACCTGATAATACTGGTGAATCCATTGGTTCTACAGCCACAATTTTAATATTAGGATTCTTTTGTTTTAGCACTTCACCTACTCCTGTTATAGTTCCGCCTGTTCCAACTCCAGCAACGAATATATCTACCTTTCCTTCTGAATCTCTCCAAATCTCTTCTGCTGTAGTTTTTCTATGAATATCAGCATTTGCTGGGTTAGCAAATTGTTGAGGAATAAATGAATTTGGAGTGTTTTTAGCTATTTCTTCAGCCTTCGCAATAGCTCCCTTCATTCCTTCAGCTGCAGGAGTTAATACAAGCTCTGCTCCATAAGCCTTTAGAACTTTTCTTCTTTCAATACTCATGGATTCTGGCATTGTTATGATTAATTTATATCCCTTTGCAGCTGCTGTTAATGCTAGTCCTACTCCTGTATTACCACTTGTAGGTTCAATTATTACTGTATCCTTATTTATAATTCCCTTTTCTTCAGCATCTACTATCATAGCATAACCAACTCTATCTTTAACGCTGCCTGCTGGATTAAAGTATTCTAGCTTTGCAATTATATTAGCTTGTAAGTCATTTATTTTATCATAGTTGACAAGCTCCATCATAGGTGTATTTCCTATTAACTCAGTTAAATTTCTTGCTATTTTCATGAGAATCCCTCCTTATAATTTAAACACATAAACATCTTGTAATTTATATATAAAACATATATCCTTCACTATTTGAATTATTATATTCCCATACTAAATCTTCTAAGCTTATAGAATCTACTATTTTATCGATACTTTCATTAATCTTATTCCATACAGTTTCTTTTATACACATTGCAACTTTATCACCATTTTCTTCTTCTGATACAATATGAAGTTCACCTTCAAGAACTCTCAAAATATTTCCTACACTTATATATTTTGCTGGCTTGCTCAGCATATATCCTCCTTGAGGTCCTTTTATGCTTTTTACCAAGTCATTTTTTCTGAGTACAGAGAAAATTTGCTCAAGATATCTCTCAGATATATTTTGTCTTTCAGATATGCTCTTTAAAGTTATGCTGCTTTCACTGCTAGAATAAAGAGCTAAATCTACCATAGCCTTTAGTCCGTATCTTCCTTTAGTAGATATTTTCATATAAACACTCCTTAACCCGATTAAAACTACTGGTTTAATAGGATTATATTACAAATTCATTTTTTTGTCAATAAAAAAAGTTTAGGCTAATATTAGATATTAACCTAAACTTATGTTTTTATTCTGCTAATTATATTATAATTCAAGATAACAAAGTTCTAAACTTTTCTAAAAACTCTTCTCTATCATTTTTAAAATTATTCTTTTTTATTAATTTTTCTAAAAAGGTATCATAATCCCATTCCTTTGTTCTTGTATAATATGCCTTAGATATATTGTAAAAATCCTGTGGAAATACTAACATTCCATATAAAACCTCTAATTCCCTCTTATCTATATCGTTACTCTCACAATAATTTTCAATTATTCTATTAGCATTCTCAATATCATAAGCCGAAAATTTTTCCACCTTATTTATAAAGTTGCATAGATCATGAATTTTTAAATCTATTATAGAATAGTCAAAGTCTACAAAATATGCCTTTTCATCTTTAATTAATATATTATGATGAGCTAAATCATGATGACATAATACTACTTTATCTTCTTCGCTGCACAACTTATAGAAATTAGATTTTTCTAAAATTTTTATGCTTTCCTCTATTTGCTTTTTATAGTAATCAATATTCTCTAAAAATATATTATCAAATTCTGTTTTATCCTCTCCTAAAATAGCTATATTTTTAAATAACTCCATCTCTTCAAGTTTTCTTTTAAAACTATTTATGGTGTTTCCGCAAGCATATCTAGCTTTATTTTTATATCTAAATCCCTCGCTGGCTTTATGAAGTTCTCCAAGACCACGTGATGCTATATTTACATCTATAGGATTAGTATACTCGCTTTCTCTAGCCTCTATTAAATCCATAACAGTATAAATATGCTTCTTCCAAACAACATAAGCTTTTCCTTCCTTTGTCAGTTCATAGTTAAACACCCTATCAAAGAAACGCTTTTTTATATAATCTACTCCCTGTTGTATAAATTCTAAATCTTCTATTCCATAGTTAAGTCGTTTAAGAATCTTATTTCCTTTATTAGTAATTAATATAAAAACCTTTCGAACTGGAATTACATCTTCAACAATAAAATTATAATTTTTAAAAATGTCTATATTTAAATCATATTGTATTAAAGCTTTTTTATCCTTAAATCTAATATTCTCTAACATTCTCCCCACCCCCTATATTAAGCTCATAAAAGCCTCCTCAACTAATTTATGAAGCTTAGCTTCATACTTATCCCTATTTTTCATTTTATTTTTTTTATTATACTTAATGCAGTATTTCATAAACTCACTAGGATAGGATATTACTGCTTTTATAAAGTTTTCACTTCTTGAATCCAAGCCCTCTATCTTACAAAACTCCTTCACTAAATTTTCATAGTCTAAATCTAATCCTTTTTTTATTAATCTAAGTAAAAAATCTGCCCCATCAATTTCAACTAAATCATAAACACACTTGCTCAAATCATTAACCTCTATTTGCTCCCTCATCCTAAGATTGGCAAAGGAAGTATCTCCTATACAAATTTCATTTCTATCCATACTTCTTTTTATAAGTTCTAAATATCCATTTTCATATATCACTTTTATGCAATTCTCTGCTCTCTTTAAATACTCATCTCCATGATATAGCAAAAGCTTTTCAAAACTACTTAGTTCAGATTTTTTTTTTATGGATTCATATTGTCGTTTTACCTTTCTTATATATATTTTATATTGCTCTACCATTCTTCCTCTTTTATCTTCTAATCTGTACCCTATATAATTGTTGTACCCACTAATCTTTTTATGAAACTTACTTAATGTATGCATATGCTCTATTATGTCATCTTTATTAAGGGATTTTCTAAATAGATTATCATTTTGAAAATCTATTTGTTTAATTCCTTTTTCACTACAATATTTTAAAAAGGAATTATCATATAAGCTTATCATTAACTTCACTCCTATCTATCCTTCTTCATTTTTCTCATTAAATGACGTCTCTCCTTTTCTAGCTTTCTAAGCTTCTCCTGTTTTTTTCTCAGTTTTTTTAACATCTTAATATGCTGCTTCACTCTATCAACCTCTTTTTCATATTCATCTATATCAATATCCTGTAGATCGTATTCTAAAATTTCATATTTTTCATCCTTGCTCATTCTTATCCCCCCAAACTATTTTTTAATAATTAGGACAATGGATAATTTAACCACCTAATTTGGTTTCCCTAAATTGCTCTATTAATTCTTGTTTCTGCTCTCTGTCTTCAATATATTTTTCAAGTTTATTTATGAAAAACTCTTCTCCCCAAGGCTTTTGTTCCCAATAATACTGTATTCCTCTTTGCCAATAGTCTTGAGGGAATTCCATAAAAGCAGCCATTATTGGAATATCATCATCATATAGCTTATTTATTGAGTTATATACATCAAGTATTTCTATAACATTCTTCAAATCCCACTTTCCATATTTCATCCTTCTTATTAAAAGGCTTGATAAATCATGCAAATGCGTATCTAATATACAATAATCAAAATCTATTATATTAATCTGATTATCATTATCTATAAGAACGTTGTGATATGCATAGTCATGATGACAGAAGCTTCTATCTTTTATTTCTTTTTTCATACTTTCTACGTAACTGCTATTTATTAAATTTTTAATAGCCCTATCTGCCCTTTTTAGCTCATCATCCATAATCTCTAAATACATCTCATCAAATTCAGAAAGCTTTTCTTTCTTACTTATCCTATGCTTAAAGTCAAGAATTTCATTTTTTCTCGTTTTATATGTTTCTATCCACTTTAACCATCCTATTCTAGGCTTCATTTCCTTTGTAACATTAAAACCTCTGCTCTTTATGTGAAGTTCAGCTAGCTTCAGTGTAGCTTCTTTTATATCTAAAGGATTATCATAGTTGCAATGTCTTGCATTAACCCAAGGCGTTAAATAAGCATAACTGCCCTCAAGTTCTATATAATCCATTCCTTCCTGAGTTTTTATTATCTCAGGTATTTTATGAAATCCATTTTGTTGAAGATGCTTCATAGCGCTAAGAATAAAAAAGAAATGCCCAAATTCATACTTGATAACCTTAAGACAGAATTCTTTATTGGAAATGTTCAATTTATATATATTCTTCAAAGGTTCTATATTACTTACCCTAACTCCATACTCCTTTTCAACTATTGCTTTTACATCCTTTGCGTCCAAGGAACCTTCCTCCAAAATCTTTTTTCTCTTTCTAGTATATGAATAATTTTTTTAGTGTGTGAATAATAGTAAATATTGGATATGTATATCACATTTTCACCAATTGTTTAATATTAATACTATATAAGGATTATAAGGAGAGGATTTAATGAGAATAGCCATTGATGCTAGAGGTATCAATTGGTATGGAGGTACTGGAATTGGTACTTATACAGAAAATATCGTTAAAAACTTAATAGATTTATATAAAGATAATTATTATAGACTCTATTGGTCAGAGTTAAATTATGACGAATATAAAAGAGATAATACGGAAATAGTTATGACTTCTAAACGTCATACTAGATTTTTTGAACAAAATTATTTTTCTTATGACTTAATACGTGAGAATATAGATATTTATCACGTGCCTCAAAACGGCATTGGATTAAATATAGATGCTAAATGCAAAAAAGTGATTACTGTTCACGACTTAATACCTTACATTATGCCTGAAACCGTAGGACGCGGATATTTATTAAAATTCCTAAGAGAAGTGCCTAACATTATACAAAATGTTGATGGAATAATCACCGTGTCAGAATACTCAAAAAAAGATATACTAAGATTTTTCCCTATTGACCCAGATAAAATCTTCGTAACACCACTGGCTGCAGATAGTATATACAAGCCTTTAGATAAGAATAACTGCAAGAAATTTTTAGCAAAAAAATATAATATCACTAAACCTTTCATTTTATATATAGGTGGATTTAGTGCTCGAAAAAATGTAAGGGCATTAATAAATTCCTTTTTAAGAGCTCTACCTAATCTAGAGGAGAAAAACTACACTCTAGTAATAGGAGGTGCAAAAAAAGATTTGGGAGAGTACCTAAGCAATTCTTACTCTCATCTAGCTTCTAAGATAATATTTACTGGATTTATACCTAAAGAAGAACTTCCTATTTTTTATAATTCCTGTGATGCTTTTGTATATCCATCTCTATATGAAGGTTTCGGACTTCCACCTCTAGAGGCAATGAGCTGTGGTGCCCCTGTTATTACTTCAAATATTACATCAATACCTGAAATAGTAGAAGACAGCGCTATACTAATCAATCCTTATAACGAAGATGAACTCAAAAAGTCTTTAGAAAAAGTGCTTAATGATGGAAAGCTAAGAGAAATTTTAAGAGAAAAAGGTTTAAAACAAGCTTCAAAATTCTCTTGGAAAAAAACTGCTGAAAATACCTTTAAGGCCTATGAAAAAATCTGCAATAGATAAATATAATTTAAATAATCCCGCTGTTTGCAACAAGCTGCAATTAGCGGGATTATTTGTGTTTATTTAAACTTTTCTACTATCCTCTTGCAAAATTTTCATTTCCCTTTTCATCAAATCTTTCTTTCCACATCTTTTCAGCATAAGGGGCAAATTCATTTGCTACTTGTTCTATTTTTTTCTTATATTCCTCATCATGGAGCATAATTTCTCCACCTAAGTCTGTTGGCTTAGCCCCTACCTTTTCACATACTTCCCTTACTACATTAGGATTATCTATCATCATGCAAGGTCTTAGCATGTTTTTGTTATATGGTTGTCTATGTCTTAATTCTTTAAAGAAAGGATCCCTAAACACATCTATAAGATGTTTTCCTTTAAGATTCTGTGTTGCAAAATGAGCAAATATACAAGGTTCGCAATCCTCATGAGCATTTACATGGAAGAAATACTTTCCTGCTATGCATCCTCCAACAAAAGGTGCATCATTAAAGAAATCTATTGTGAAATACGGCTTAGTCTTTCTTATTTCATGGGTTCTTTCTCCAAGATAAATTCTTTGCTCTGGAGTCAGCATTAAGTCAAAATCTGGTTTCTCACACCCAACAGGCATGAATAGGAAGTACCAGTTCATTTTTGCGCCCTTTTCTATCAATTTATCTACAAACTCATCAGCTAATACAGAGTCAATGTTTTCCCTTGTAACAGCAGTAGATACACCGAATAATATACCTCTTTCTTTTAAAAGATCCATAGCATGCATAACTTTTTTATAAGTACCTTTTCCTCTTCTTGCATCTGTAAATTCCTCTTCACCTTCTACAGAAAGCATAGGTATTACATTTCCTAATTCCTGGAGCCTATCTGCTATTTGTTCATCTATCATAGTACCATTAGTAAATGGTGTGAAAATCATATCGTCATACTTTTCATATATATCAAGTAGTTCCTTATAAAAGAAAGGCTCTCCACCTAAAACTATAATATAGTAGATACCAAGGTCTCTAGCTTCACCTATTATTCTATCTACTTCTTCTATAGGTATTTTAGGTAAATTCATCATATCTGTAGCATAACAGCCTTTACATCTCAAATTGCACTGCATAGTAGGGCTTATAAGCATTGTAAAAGGTATTTTGGTATCCTCCTCAAAAAGATACTTAGATCTCTTAGAGCCAGCATACCAGTTCGCATTTGCAAAAAAATTAGTAAAAAACTTTTTTAGACACTTCTTATTAGTGTCTTTTAATATACTTTCCACTAATTTACGAGTAGCAGGCTGCATATCATAATACTTGTGAACAGCCTCAATCTGAGCTAGCTGTCCCTTATCTCTTGTAACCTTTTTTAATGTTTCAAAAATCTTATCTACATTTTTTTCTGGATCTTTGTCTATAATGTTTAATACAGTATTTACCACTTTTTGCTTAACGCTTTTCTCCAAGCTATCCTTTACTCCCATTGTCATTCCTCCTAATATAAACTAAAAACCCTAAGCCCTGATACAATAATTTATTCAATTTAGTACCATTATATTATAACTACACTAAAATTCAACAACTTGCTAATAAAAATTTACAAAATTTTAATAAACATACAATACAAAAAAATTATGGTGCATCTTCTTATGCGAAGGCACCAAGTAGGAACATTTCAATACTAACTTAGACGAGATACTGAATAATAATGGTATTAAAAATTTAATACTTGTGGAGCTGCAACAGATGTCTGTGGATTTGAAACCTGTAGTCACGCTTTCTCATTAAATTATAACTGCATTGTACCAATTGAAACTACAGCATCATTTAATGCCGAAAGAAAGAAAACTGGCCTTGAAATGCTCAGCTTTACATAAGGTAGTAAATTATTAACCTAATTCGCTTCTATTGTACCGTCTATATCTATGGTAACCTCGCTATAAGGAATATCCTTATTAACTTCCTTTAAGGCTTCTTTAACTATTATGCTTATCCCATTGCAACATGGAACGGACATTTTTACAACTTTAACACTTTTAATATTACTATTTTTAAAAATTTCTATTAGCTTTTTCTTATAAAATTCAGCATCGTCAAGTTTTGGACATCCTATTGTTGTAACATGGTCTTTTATAAAATCAATATGAAAGTCTTTATATGCATATGCAGTACAATCTGCAGCTATAAGCAAATGTGCATTTTCGAAAATTTGTGATGATGTTTTTATAAGTTTAAGCTGTATTGGCCAATGGCTTAATTCTGATTTATCACTATTTATATTTTCAGCTATCATAGATGGACACGCTGATATTCCCTTAAATATATCCTTATTTTTATTATTCATTTACTCTTCTCCTCTCATAAAGGTTTCTTCTTATCTATTGTGACTATAATCATATACTTGATTCAGTTTCTTAATTATACTAATATTATTGTATCTAATATGTAACTTATGTTACGAAACTTTATGTACAAAGGGGGATGTTCATGGAATATATTTATAACGCTTTAAAATCCTGCAGTTTATTTAGTGGATTCAATGAAGAAGAAGCTATATCAACGCTATCTAATACGAATTATAAAATTTCTTCCTATAAAAAAGGTGAAATTATAGCTTTAGAGGACGATCCAATTTCAAGCATCGGAATTGTTCTTGAAGGTACAATAGAGGTTCAAAAAAATTACCCTTCTGGTAAAACTGTCACCATAAATCGCATGGAAAAAGGAAATGTTTTTGGAGAGGCTATCATATTCTCAAATAAAAAGACATACCCTTCAACTATAGTATCCTCTAATGCAACAAAAATCCTATTTATACATGAGAATGATATACTTAAATTATGCAGCTCTAATTCAACATTTTTAAATAATTTTATGAAGGTATTATCTAATAGGATACTCACCTTAAGCAAAATATTAAGAGATTTATCTTATCAAACCATAAGGCAAAAAATATCTAGCTTCCTTTTGAATGAATATAAGAATAAGAAAAGTTTAACAATAACTCTTAATGGCTCAAGACAAGAAATGGCAGATCAATTTGGAACTACTAGACCTTCCTTATCGAGGGAACTTATAAAGATGAAAGAGGATGGACTTATAGATTTTGATAGAAAAACTATAACTATATTAGACATAGAAGCTTTAGAAGAAACACTCTTTTAGAATCATATAATAAAACAGTTTTATTTAGTTATAAAGCCTTTAAATTCTAAATTAATAATTTATGGAGTTAGAAAAGAGTGTAAAAATCCATTGATTTTTACACTCTTTAATATTTTTCTCTCTAATCTAAATTATTCTCCTAAGAATAATTTAATATCATCTTCTACTGTTCCAATTCCAGCAATACCAAAGTTATCAACTAAAACTTTAGCTACATTTGGTGATAAGAATGCTGGTAGAGTTGGTCCTAAATGAATGTTTTTAACTCCTAAGTGTAATAATGCAAGTAATACTATTACAGCCTTTTGTTCATACCATGCAATGTTAAATGAAATTGGTAATTCATTTATATCATCAAGTCCAAATACTTCTTTTAATTTAAGAGCTATTACTGCTAATGAGTATGAGTCGTTACATTGTCCAGCGTCTAGTACTCTTGGAATTCCACCGATATCTCCTAAATCAAGCTTATTGTATTTATATTTAGCACATCCTGCTGTAAGAATTACTGTGTCTTTTGGTAGAGCCTTAGCAAATTCTGTATAGTAGTTTCTGCTCTTAGCTCTTCCGTCGCATCCTGCCATTACGAAGAATCTTCTGATTGCTCCGCTCTTAACCGCTTCAACTACTTTGTCAGCTAAAGCTAATACTTGATTGTGAGCAAATCCACCTACTATTTCTCCCTTTTCTATCTCAGTTGGAGGAGCACACTTTTTAGCGTGTTCAATTATGATTGAGAAATCTTTTGGCTGACCATTTTCTCCATCTGGAATATGCTTTACTCCTGGGAATCCAGTTGAACCTGTAGTATATAATCTGTCCTTGTATGAATCCTTAGGTGGAACTATACAGTTTGTTGTCATTAGGATTGGTCCATTGAATTTTTCAAATTCTTCGTTTTGTTTCCACCATGCATTTCCATAGTTTCCTACAAAGTGTTTATACTTTTTGAATGCTGGATAATAGTTCGCAGGAAGCATTTCGCTGTGAGTATAAACATCTACTCCAGTTCCTTCTGTTTGCTTTAATAATTCTTCCATATCCTTTAAATCATGTCCACTAATTAAAATAGCTGGATTGTTTCTAACACCTATATTAACCTTTGTTATTTCTGGATTTCCATAAGTAGATGTATTAGCTTTGTCAAGTAGAGCCATAGCGTCTACACCAAACTTACCAGCTTCTAGAACTATTGCAACCATTTCATCAACACTTAGTTCTTTAGTTGTTGATACTAATGCTTTTTTCATGAAAGTGTATAAATTTTCATCTTCAAAGCCTAGATTATAGGCATGTTTAACATAAGCTGCCATACCCTTTATTCCATATGTTAATAGTTCTCTTAATGATCTTACATCTTCATTTTCTACTGCAAGAATTCCTACTGTTTTAGCTTTTTCCTCAAATTCTTCAAGAGTATCTCCAGTCCATAGAGCAGAATCATGAGTTATATCATCTATATTTACCCCATTTTCTATTAATGAAGCTTTGATTTCTTCTCTTAAAGCTAGTCCTTTTCTAATTCTTACATCGAAACCTTCTTTATCAAAATTAGCATTTGTGATTGTTGCAAATAATGCATCTACCATAAATTGATTTACTTTTTCATTTTTGATTCCAGCATCTATTGCCTTTAAATCATATAGGGCTATTCCCTTAAGTGTATATATTAATAAGTCTTGTAGATTAGCTACATCTGCAGTCTTTCCGCATACACCTTTTATTGTACAGCCTTTACATCCTGCAGTTTCTTGACATTGATAACAAAACATGTTCATATTTATACCTCCATTTTATTTGTATTTAAAATTACTTTTTATTTAATAATTTAAAATTGCTTTTTATTCAATTTAAAGAGTTAATTCAACTATATAATTGTTGTTTCACTAATAATTTCTATGGCTTTATTATATATGGCAAAATCTTTAGTTTCTGTAACTTTTGTTACAGGATAAAAAAATAAACTTCAATAAACTTAAAACCATGCTAAGATTTACAAAACTTTAACGTATTTTCTTTTTTATTTACTATAAGTTCTGATATCAATTATTTTATAATCATGATATAATCTAATTTGTACAATTTTAAAAGAAAGGTGATAATATGAAGTACTTTGGCGAAAAAGCTTCTAACGTGTTAGAAGAGTTGAAAGTAGATTCAGCTAAAGGCCTGTCTTCTTCTGAAGCTAAAGCTAGATTAGAAAAATACGGACCTAATGAATTTACAAAGCAAGAAAAACGCTCTATTTGGGATGACATTAAAGATGCTCTAACAGAACCTATGATGATTATTCTTTTAATTGCAGCCCTTATAAGTGCGCTTATCGGAGAATTTCATGATGCCATTGGTATAGTATGTGCCGTAGCTATTGGTATTACTATAGGAATAGTTACTGAGAGTAGATCTCAAAAAGCTGCAGATGCTCTATCTAAGATGACCGAAAATATTGAGGTTAAAGTTCTACGCGATGGAAATATAATGCAAATTAGTAAAAGCGATTTAGTTCCGGGAGACATAGTTTTTATTGAAATGGGAGATATGGTTCCTGCTGACGGAAGGCTTATAGAGAGCATAGATTTAAAGGTTAGAGAAGATATGCTAACTGGAGAATCTGAAGATGTTAGCAAGAATGCAGATACTATTGTTGAAATGGAAACCATTGAAGCTAAGGGAAAAACAGTTATACAAGACCCTATCCCTGCAAAGCAAGTAAATATGGTGTTTGGTGGTACTCTTGTTGCCTACGGTAGAGGAAAATTTATAGTAACTTCTACTGGTGATGCTTCTGAAATGGGTAAAATTGCCAAAAACCTTGAAGAAGGAGATCTTGAAACACCTCTTCAAATTAAACTTGGCGGCCTTGGTTCCACAATTTCAAAAGTATCTAGTGGTATTGCAGCCCTTCTTTTCATAATAATGCTTACAAAAATGATTATGGGAAATGCTCTTAACATAGATACATCAGGATTCATTCCATTCTTAGATTCTATTGAACCTGTAAAAACAGCTTTTGTTGTTTGTGTAGCTTTAATAGTTGCAGCTGTTCCTGAAGGACTTCCTACTATGATAAACATGACTCTTGCTATAACCATGCAAAAAATGGCCAAGATTAATGCACTTGTTACTAAAAAGGAAGCTTGTGAAACTATAGGTTCAGTTAGTGTAATCTGTTCTGATAAAACAGGTACTTTAACTCAAAACAGAATGACTGTAGAGAAAGTATATTTAAATGGTAGGTTTGTTGAAAGAGATGAGTTAAGTGAAAGCAGTAACTATTTTATAGATAACTGTTTAATTAACTCTACAGCAGATATTGAAAAAACTGATGGAGAAGTTAAATATCTAGGCAGCGCTACTGAATGTGCCCTTCTTTTATACAACGATTCTTATGATTACATAAAAGAAAGGGAATCTAGAAAAATAATACATCAAATTCCATTTACCTCAAAGCGTAAGAGAATGAGTACTATTATAGATGAAGAAGATACTTGTACCGTTTTAACTAAAGGTGCTCCTGAGGTAATTCTAGATTTATGTAGCTATGAACATATTGATGGAAAAATAGTAAAACTTACTGATGTTAGAAAAAAGGAAATTCTAAAAGATATTGAAAGTCTTCAAAAGAAGTCCATGCGTGTTCTTGGATTCTCTTATAGAAATATAAATGAAGAAGTTGCAATGTCAACAGAAGCTGGAGTTATTGAAGATGACTTAATATTCACAGGTTTTGTTGGAATAAAAGACCCATTAAGGCCAGAAGTTGAAGAGGCTGTTAGAGTTGCAAAAGATGCTGGTGTATCTACAAAGATGCTTACTGGTGATAATATAAACACAGCTATAGCTATTGGAGAAGAGCTAGGTCTTCTAGGTGAAGGTCTTAGAGCTGTTGAAGCTTCATATATAGATACTCTATCTGATGAAGAGCTAAGGGATGAAATTAAAACTATTGCTATTGTTGCTCGTTCAAAACCGGATACAAAAATGAGAATTGTACAAGCTCTTCAAGCTAATGGAGAAGTAGTTGCAGTTACTGGTGACGGAATAAATGACGCTCCTGCTTTAACTAAAGCAGATGTAGGTATTGCAATGGGTATTGCAGGTACTGAAGTTTCTAAAAATGCGGCAGACATTATATTAACCGACGACAGCTTCGGCACTATAGTTAAAGGTATAAAATGGGGACGTGGAATATATGAAAACTTCCAAAGATTTATTCAGTTCCAGATTACAGTTAATATCATAGCTTTCTTAACAGCTATTTTATCTGTATTATTAGATTTTGAAATGCCATTTACAACTATACAATTATTATGGGTTAACATTATAATGGATGGTCCTCCAGCACTTTCTCTTGGACTTGAGCCTGTTCGTGATGCTGTTTTAAATAGAAAACCTATTAATAGAAATGCTAGCATCATAACAAAACAGATGATAACAAGCATGATTTTAAATGCAATGTATATTACAGCAGTAATTCTTATACAAATGAAGTTCAATCCTCTAGGTGCTGAAGTTCCACCACAAGGTCACAAAGGCCCAAGCGAAATGGAAACCGTATTGTTTGCTCTATTTGCTTTTAGTTCATTATTCAATGCATTTAACTGTAGAGAGTTTGGTACAAACAGTATATTTCCTAACTTAACTCATAATAAAATATTCTTACAAATAGTTAGCCTTACAGCCTTAGTTCAAATCTTTGTAACTAATGTATTTTCAGGCTTTTTTAATGCAGTAGCATTAAGCCCTATTATGTGGATTAAAGTTATAGCAGCTTCTGCCCTAATAATAGTAGTAAATGAGATTGTAAAGCTTGTATTAAGAATGTTTAAAAAAGAAAGTATCAACGCTCCTAATGACATAGCAGTGTAACATAAATAAAGGCGTGAAGCAAAATTTTGCTTTGCGCCTTTAAAAATTTTGAGCTACATTTAATTCTTATTGTAGTCCTTTATTTTGAGCAGACTTTTTGTTTAATTGTTTTGTTTCCTCTAACTTAGCGTTATTTAAACTAGTTGGTGTAGCAGTATTAGACATATTGTTAGAGGCAGCTATATTACTCATATTTGCTACTGATTGTGCATTTAACTGTCTTGTCTCTTCTAATTGAGCACTGTTTGAGCTATTTGGTGTAGCAGTATTAGTTATATTGCTAGAACCAGCTGCATTACTCATATTTGCTCCTGCATTACCTGCTTTTGCTGCTGATTGTGCATTTAATTGTCTTGTTTCTTCTAACTTAGCACTGTTTAGACTAGTTGGTGTAGCAGTATTAGACATATTATTAGCTCCAGCCATATTATTCATATTTGCTCCTGCATTGCCTGCCTTTGCTGCTGATTGTGCATTTAATTCTTTTGTTTCCTTTAAATTATTATCCATGTTAACTTCCCCTTCCGTAGAGTATATTTTAGCATTTATCTTAGTAGAGATTTTGTGTCCAATTATAGCTTATCCATTTTACCTTTCACTATGCATCAAAAATCTTGTTATATATTACTCTGTATTACAAAACTATCTTTTAATTATTAAAATTTATAATTATCTAGAAATAAATGTTTAAAAATTTATTATTTTTATACTCTACACGAGAAATTATATAAAAATTATGGTTATATTAAAGTTACCTTAACAATCTCATCATAGTAACATAAGTCTCTAACTATTTCACTAGATTTAATATGTCGTGGTACCAATATTGTATAAAGACAAACCTGCTGTTCAGAATCTTCATCTTCTTCTAATTCGAATTGTATATTTTGAATTTTTATACCTCTATTTGTAAAATATTCCTCTAATTTTTTCACCATCTCTCCTCTATCCAAATATCTAACCTCAATTTTTGTGCTTCTAGATCTCTCTAAGATTCGCACTTCAACCCGTTTTAAGGAAACAAGAACTGTGAATACAAATACGGCTGAAGCTATGCTTAACAAATAATATCCAAAACCTATAGCTAATCCGATACAAGCAACTACCCAAGTAGTAGCAGCTGTTGTAAGTCCTTTTACAGAACCCTTTTCATGCATTATAGTTCCAGCTCCTAAAAAACCTACTCCTGATATTACCTGTGCTCCAAGCCTTCCTATATCAGCCTTTAAGGCACTTGCTAGAGTGGGATTTTGAAGTATCATATTAGAAGTTTCTTGTACAGTATAGCATTGTATCATAGATATAACCGCTGCTCCAATGCATACCAATATTTGAGTTCTAAAACCCGCAGGTCTATTTTTATATTCTCTTTCGTAACCTATAAGTCCTCCAACTATAACTGCTAATGCAAGTCTTATCAAGACTTCATACCAAATCATTATATTCTTCTCTCCCATACTTATTATTTATTTTTCACTTATTGATTTTAATAAATTCACTTGGAGTATAGTTTGTGTACTTTTTAAAACTCCGAGAAAAGTACCTATAATTAGGATATCCTAATTTAGATGCAAGCTCAGTTATTTTTATATTTGGATTTTTTAAATCCTCTATAGCTTTTTCCATTCGCAATTTAGTTATATACTCCACAAAGCCCATTCCTTTAACTTTCTTAAACTTTCTACTTAAATAACTCTCACTCAAATATACTCTTTTAGCAACATCACTTAGTGATATATTTTCACAAAAATGCTCTTCTATATATTCTATGGCCTTTTCTATGCCTGTTTCATTTGCTTCCATTACAGCTTCCTTTATAGCATCTAATATATTAGATAAGATTTTATGCACCCAATCATAGGCTTCCTTTATATTTGATGCTGTATAGGATTTTTTATAAGCATCTAAATCACTGTTTAATACATTTTCAAAAGATATATTATATTCATTAAGCATATTAACTGCCTTTAATACAATATCAATACTCACTTGCTTTACAATCTCATAATTGCTTCTATTACCTTCTAAAATATTAAAAAATATATGCTTAAGATTCTTTTCCATATTTATCCTGTCAAAAGCTTTAACAGCAAATAAAAGCTCTTTTTCTTCTTTCATTATATCCGAAAGTTTTATAATATCTTCCTTACTTATTCTAATATTGTTACTCACATTTAATTTTCTTAAGTCCTCAACAGCTCTATTAACAGCTTCTAAAAATTCATCATCATCTATTGGTTTTAGTATAAAATCAACGGCTCTTAATTTTATAGCTGCTTTAACATACTTAAATTCATCATGTCCAGTTATAATTATAAATTTACAATTGGGAAGAAACTTACTTATTTCCTTTACCATATCTATTCCGTTAACTTCTGGCATACTTATATCCGTTATAATTAAATCAGGTTTATGCTTTTTAGCTTCTTCAATACCCTCTCTCCCATCTTGAGCTTCGCCGCATATAGTGCATCCATATTTTTCCCAAGGAACTGTTCTTTTCATACCTTCTCTTGCAAAATACTCATCATCTACAACTAAGACTTTTATCACACTATGCCTCCTTTCAAATTTTATAACTATCTGGAACAGAAACTTTTACTATAGTAAATCCTTGTTTATTTTCAATAACCACTCCATAATCTTCGCCGTAATGAAGCTTTATTCTTCTGTTTACATTGCTTATACCAATACCTTCACCCTTTATTACGCTATTTCCTATTCCTACACCATCATCTATAATTTCAAAGCACAAATCGTCATCTTGAATATATCCTTTAATATATAGATTGCCCTTGTCCCTTTTTGGCTCTAATCCATGTACTATGGCATTCTCTACTAAAGGTTGAAGAAGCAGCTTTATTATTTCTTTATCATATAGATTCTCCTCAATGTCTATTTCAACATTTATTTTGTCTCCATATCTTATCTTCTGTATAGTAAGATAATTATTAATCTGTTCTATATCTTCTCTTACAGTAACTATATCACCTTTATTGCTTATACTGTACCTTAAAAATTTACCTAGTGCAGTTACCATTAAAACTACATTGTCTTTTTCTCCAAGCTTAGCCATCCATTTTATTGATTCCAAAGCATTATATAAAAAATGAGGATTAACTTGTGCCTTTAAGGCTTTAAATTCAGCTTCTTTTAAAAGATACTGCTTCATATATACCTCTTCTATGAGCCTATTAATTTCCTTAATCATATTATTGAAGCTCTTTCCAAGCTGGCCAATTTCATCTTCCTGAACTAAGTCAAAGCTTACATCTCTATTTCCTTTCTCTACCTCATGCATTAATTTAGATAAATTATTTACAGGATCTGATATGCTTTTAGAAAGAAGAAATGAGCATAAAATAGCAATAATACTGAACCATACTGCTAAAAACACAAAAGTTCTTACTATAACTATACTATCCTTATACATTATTTGTGCAGGAACTGTTTCAATAACTTTAAGTCCAGAATTACTTGTAGTAAAGTATAGTATATTTTTTTCTCCATCAATAATGCAGTCAAATCTTCCACTTTTATTTTCAAGTATACTGTCTAAATACTTCTCATAAAATTTAAATCCTGTTCTATTTTTGTATAACTTATCTGTGATTATAGTGTCATCCTTATTTAAAATATACATATTACTGCCGCTATAAACATTTACGCTTTTAAAAATATCATTAAAATATTCATCATAAACATCCATGACTACATAACCAAGCTTTTCTGAATTTTTAGCACTTATAATCTGTTTTCCTATTGCCATTACCACATCCTTGCTGTCCCTTCCATCTACTCTTCTATGAATATATATAAGCTCTTTTCCATCCTCAACCTTATCTATACTCTTAAATATTTCTCCATTGATATTTGCATATATAGGTGCAAAGCTATCAGTAGTAGAAAATTTACTTAATGCTCCTTGTCCTGTAATATATATAGGGACATCTAGCTTTTCAGTAGCTAGCAAAATATTTGTTATTCTATAAACGCTTTGAACATCTGCAAACCTATCATTATAGTCTTTATATTCTTTTTTGTTTAATATTCGCTGTATTTCTGAATTTTGTGAAATAAATGATACTATAGAAGTAAAGTCTCTCATATTAGAATCTATTAAACTACTTGCAATCTGAAGATTTTGAACTATAGAACTGCTTATTTTATCTTTAATAAGTTTTACAGTATTAAAATATGATATGAGTGCCATTAAAAGCAGAGGCACAACTCCAATAACTATAAAAGACGCAAACAGTTTACCTTTAAAACTGTGTTTATTCAAAAATCTCATAATTGAACCCCTTGATATAATATTATCATTAATTATAGCACAAAAGTCCAACTGCGGTTGCAGTTGAACTTTTCCATCTAATCTAAATTTTATCTTAGCTTATATTATATGAACATTATATGGTGAGAAGCTTATGGCTACAGTTTCACCTTCTTCAAATACCTTTCTTCCTTGAGGGTTATTATCCTGTATCCTTATATCAACGTCTTTAACTTTAACTACATAATCTTGATATGAGCCCATAAATGTTGATAGGACAACCTTTCCTTCTAAGAATCCCTCCTCTTTAATTTGAACAGCTTCAGGTCTTAATACAAGTTTGCACTTTTCTCCTGCCTTCTTTTGTCCATCATATGGAACGCTCATCTTTTTGCCGTATATATTTACAATAGCCGCGTTTCCATCAACAGAGTCTATTACAGCATCTATGAAATTAGCTGTTCCTATAAAGTCTGCAACGAATTCTGTACTTGGCCTATAGTAAACTTCCTTAGGAGTTCCAACTTGTTCTATAATTCCTTTGTTCATTATGATTATTCTATCTGAAAGGCTCATTGCTTCAGATTGATCATGTGTTACATATATTGCAGTTATTCCAACCTTTTTTTGTATTTTTCTTATTTCTGTTCTCATATGGACTCTTAATTTTGCATCAAGATTTGAAAGAGGTTCGTCAAATAATAACACTCCTGGTTCCATAACTAGAGCACGAGCTAGAGCAACTCTTTGCTGTTGCCCTCCTGAAAGCTGATTTGGATACCTATTTTCCATTCCCTTAAGTCCTACAAGTTCAATTATATTTGCAACCTTTTCCCTTATTACATTTTTATCAAGCTTTTTAAGTCTTAATCCATAAGCTACATTGTCAAAAATATTGTAGTGTGGAAATAATGCATAGCTTTGGAATACCATTGATGTATCTCTCTTATCTGGTGGAAGGGAATTTATTTTATCTCCCCCTAAATATATATCTCCTGATGTTGGAATTTCAAATCCAGCAATCATTCTTAGAGTAGTTGTTTTTCCGCATCCTGATGGCCCTAATAATGTAACAAATTCTCCTGCTTTTATATCTACTGAAATGTTATCGACAGCTTTAAATTCGTTATTATTTGCACCAATATATATTTTAGATAAATTTTTTATATTAACACCCTTACTTCTCATATTTATCCTCCATTATTTTTATATTTCGATTTCTTCCTTGCTTACTCCTAATTTGCCTAGTACAAAGTATAATATAGAAATAGCTATATATACGATTATTATAAGTATTGTTGAGTAAGCCGATGCTACACCAAATCTTCCTGTATCAACCTGTGATAATATTTGCACTGTAAGAAGACTGTATCTGGCTGATACAAGGAATATTACAGCACTTACCGCAGTCATACTTCTAACAAAGGTATATACAAGTCCACTGAAAAATGCATTTTTTATAAGTGGAAGAGTAATAGAAGTAAATACCTTTGTGCTGCTTGCTCCTAAATCTGAAGCTGCTTCTTCTATAGAAGGGTCTATTTGCTGAAGTGAAGCTACCCCAGAACGCACTCCAACTGGCACACTTCTCATAACGAAGGATATTATAATAATAGCTGCTGTACCTGTTAAAACTAAAGGTTTAGTATTATAAGCTGATACATATCCTATACCTATAACTGTTCCAGGAACAGCCATTGCAAGTAGTGACGTAAATTCTATAAAACCTCTTCCGAAGAATTTTTTTCTTACAATTAAGAAAGCAATAACCATACCTAACACACCTGTTATTGGTGTTGCTATAGCTGATAATAGAGTAGTATCTTTTACTGCTTTAAAACCTAGTTCCCAAACATATTTAAAATGTTTAGTAGTTAGAGTATAATCTACTCCTGCAACATTAAAGAACGCACTTATTGGTATTAATACATAAAAACTTAAAACAAATACAGTTATTAAAAGGCATATTAAATCTATTGGATAAACAATTTTCTTCTCAGTAATTGGAGTTCTCTCTCTTGATGCTTTCCCAGTAACAGTTACATAAGTCTTTCTTTCTATCCAGTATTTTTCAAGCACAAATAATAATATGGATAATACCAATAGTATAACAGCTACTGTTGCTCCACCTTGCATATCATAATTTCCTATAGCTTGCATATATATTTGAGTTGCAAGTGTGCTAAAATTTCCTCCTATAACCATAGGATTTGAAAAATCCGCAACAGTTTCTATAAAGGTTAGTAAGAATGAGTTAGCAAGACCAGGTGCCATAAGTGGAAGAGTTACTGTGGTAAAAGTCTTCCATCTAGATGCTCCCATATCTCTAGAAGCTTCTTCTAAAGAAGGATCTATATTCTTTAATAAACCTGTAAGAAGTAAATAAGCAACTGGGAAAAATGTCATAGTTTGAACTAATACAAGACCTTTAAACCCATATATATTTGCATCTTCAATTCCAAATATTCTTCTTGTTATAAGTCCATACTGCCCAAACAGCATTATACTTGAAAGAGCAAGTACAAAAGGTGGAGATATAATTGGAAGTATTGAAACCAATTTAAATAATTTCTTAAAATGTGTTTTTATATATGAATCAGCATACGCAAAAATAAATCCTATAATAGTTGATAATAACCCAACTGTAATGCCGAGTATTAAAGTGTTAGCTAAAGTTTTTCTAAATTCCAAACTTTTAAGTGTAGTTATATATGCATCTAAGGTAAATCCGTCATTTCCTATAAAACTTACTTTTAAAACAGCGTATAGTGGATATAGTATGAAAATTAACAGTGATAAAAGAACAAATATTATTGTGACTAAAAGCACTGGATCGCGCCATATTTTTTTCATATCTACAATGTCGCTCTTCAGCCTGCTTTTTTGCTTATTTAGCCCCATATCTACACTCCCTTCAGCATCATTTTACATATTTAAATCCAAGACCAGATTATTATCTGGTCTTGGATACAACAAATTATTTTATTGCATTATTCCACTTTTCTATAAGTTTTGATTTATTCTTTCCTGCCCAATCTAAATCGTAGTCTATAAGTTTAGTATCTTTTATCTGTTCAGCTTGTTCTGGTGTTTTAGCATTTGGATTTGTTAAGAATTGATAAGAACCTGCAGTTTGACCAAGTTCTTGAGCTTCTTTAGTTAAACACCAATCGATAAATTTCTTTGCAGCTTCTTGATCTGGACCGCCCTTAATCAAAGCAACTGCACCGATTTCGTAACCAGTTCCTTCTTTTGGAGCTGAAATAACTATATCCTTCATTCCTTCTTCTTTATACTTTATAGCATCGTGAAGGAATGTAATTCCTACCATAGCTTCTCCTTGTCCTGCAATTCTTGCTGGAGCTGTTCCTGATTTTTGATAAGTTCTTATTTGACCATTAAGTTTCTTCATATATTCAAGACCTTTTTCTTCTCCCATAAGTTGAACAACTGTAGCAAGTGTAGTGTAAGCCGTCCCTGATGAACCTGGATTAGCCATAGAAACTTGACCCTTGAATTCTGGTTTTAACAAGTCATCCCAGCTAGTTGGAACTTGTACGCCTTTTTCATTTAAAAGCTTTTGATTTGATACAAATCCAAGATATCCTACATATATTCCTGTCCAATATCCATCTTTATCTTTAAATTTATCTGGTATATCTTTTGCATTTGGTGAAATGTATGGTTCTATTACTCCATCTTGTACCCCTTGAATAAATCCATCAGCAGGACCTCCAAACCACACAGATGCTTTAGGATTTTCTTTTTCAGCTTTTATTCTTGTAAGTATTTCTCCTGAGCTCATTCTAACAGCTTCTGTCTTTATGCCAGTCTCTTTTTCAAATTCTGCTACTGCTTTTACCATATGGTCTTCCATAAGTCCACAGTAAATAGTTAATTTTAAATCTTTACTAGTGTCGCTTGCTTCTTCTTTTTTACTACCACATCCAACAAGCATTGAGCCTACCATAAGAGCACTTAGAGTCATAGCTAACAATCTTTTCTTAATCATAAATATCCTCCTATTTATTTTCTTTTATAGTTATTATTATTGCCAACGTATTCACTTTATATAAAATTATATGAATACGTTAACAGCAAATAATAACCTTTATCTATCCATTACAATTATAATTTAAAATTACAGTTGTTAATAAATAATGAACATAATTTTAAACATTGAGGTAAAAATTTAGAACATAGCACTTTAACGCATTCACCTCTTCATTTACCTGTCATATTAGAAAAGCCATCATTGTCGCATTAGATGCGATAATGATGGCTTTTCTAATATGACACATATGACATTCAAAAAATACTAATACAATAATATAAATTATTAATAATACTAATTATTAAGTAAAAATTAAAAGAAGAGGTTCCATTGGAATGTTCAATATTAAACTGCTATGTAAGGAATAATATTGTCCTTAAAATTTCAAAGTAGTCTTCCGAAGTAAATGCCACAACTTTAGAAGATACTAGTTTTGCTCCTGGGTAAAATGAGAATCTATGAGCTTTTGTGTGAGATACATATCCTATTTCTAAATTGAATTCTTTAGGAAGTTGAATTTTGCAAAGGCTTAAATCCCCTTTTAGAGCCTCCTCTACTTCTTTTTCTATCATTTCAACAGCTAAATCTGGATGAATACTTATGGTAGAAGCTCCCCTTCCTTCATTTACTCCTACTGTTCTAATATTGGGATTAAGTCTTTTTGCATCTTCACAAAGCCCTTTATCTCCGCTTATAAATACAGAAGGTACACCAACATAGGCTGCTGCATAAGCATGAAGAGTAAATTCACTAGCATACTCTCCATTGATTTTTATATAATCTACATCATATGGATTCATAGTGTGAGCTAGAGGATTACTTCTAGAACCTCCATGAGAATGATATCCTGTAAATAAAACTGCATCAAAACTGCTGTCTAACTCCTGTACCATGGAAAAAGGATGTCCTGCCCACCCTCTTATTATTTTTATGTTTTTAGGAAGTAACCTAGGATTTAAGTTTCTTCCACTGTCATGAGCATCATTAATCCATATTTCCTTAGCTCCAGCTTTTATTGCCCCATCGCAAGCAGCCTTTACTTCCCTATTCATTTGCTCCTGAAATCTAGCATAACTTTCCTTATCTTTTTCAGTCTCATCCCAGCTTGTTATTCCTGTTGTTCCTTCAATATCAGCACTAATATATATTTTCATCATTAAGCCCCTCCTTGTTTTTATCTTAAAGTTCAGCTCATTGCCAATTTAAGCTGCACCCTGTGTTATAATCAAATATTTTCTTAATTTTATTCAGTTTATCTAAATCAACAGAATCCATATCCAGCTTTAGCGTAACTTGAAGATTTACTGGATTAAAAGATGGATTTTTTCTTAATTTAATTTCATTTTGTAAGCACAATTGAAGAGCAGTCTTTATAACTTCATTTTGATTAACAGATCTAGCTATAGAAACATTCCATCCTATCTGTAAAGATAACTCCTTTAAATCTTCCTTATACTTTAAACCTATATTGGGAGATATAAAGCAAAGTTCTATAGAGTTAGGAAGTTTTACACTCTTTTTGTAGGGCTTAAATTCTTTATCACAGAAGAATTTGTCTATGTATTGTAAGGCTTTATTTTGCTCCATTTTTTTATCAGAATTGCTAACCCATATCTCTTCTTCACAGCCTTTATCTTCTTTTCCCGCTTCATCAAAAATAAAATCTATATCCAAACCTGTTAAATACTTAAATCTAGCGCATATCTCTTCCAAATTATATGCAGGTTTATCTGCTTTTATTATGTATTTATCATCTAAAAGATGAAAAGATATCTTTTTTATATTCATAGCCCCAAAAATGTTTCTTATCAAAGCTTCTGCTGCATTAGTGTTACTTCTTTCATTGATTTCTATATCCCAGCTGGTTTCCTTTGTGAAGTCCTCCATGCGAGCATATATAGATTTATCTACTGCCCTTGGAAAATCAAAGTTTAAAATAACCTTTTTCTCATCAAGCTTTAATCCTGCTTTTCTATAATCATATTCTTTAAAATATTTCTCTACTAAGTCCAGCACTTCATTTTGTTTTAGTTCCTTAGGTGCCAATTCTTTTTCCACATCTTCAAGACTACATACTCTATACATAAAAAACCTTCTTAAATCCTGTTTGAAGTATATTGAATTTAACAATATATCTTGAAACCTTTGAATTTCTTCTTTTGAATTGCCTTCTTTTCCATACCAAATGAATATTATATCTTCTATTGCAAACGCCCTATCTCCATAGTTCTGTCTTATAAAGTTCCAGAGTTCCTCTTGAAACTCTGCTTCAAAAGCTTCTTTTTTGTTTAACTTATACTTTAATTCTTTTCTTAATTGCTTTCTAGGATTTTTTATATCTATATCAAATTCATCTCCACTTTTAGGAGTGTATACCAATGTTCTTATATCCTTAGCAATTTCTTTTGCTAAAGATGAGATTATCATTTCTTCCCCATGAACAAGAAAACTATGCCTTGGAGAAAGTGCAGCTATAAGCGCCTTAATCTCATCTTTATCACTATGTGCTGAAAGCCCAACTCTTTTTACTATGGCTCTAACAGGTATAATTTTCCCATTTAATTCAATAGTTTTCTCTTCCTCAGGATTTTCAATTAAATCCAATAGCTTTCTACCTGGAGATTCTTCATCTTGATATCCAGTAAACACTATATATCCCTTTTCATCTGAAACTATATTTTCTGCATACTGTTCACTTGGTCCACCGCTTAACATTCCAGAACTTGATATTATTATACAGCTTTCTTTGCTTTTAATTATATCTTCTCTCTCCTGCTTATCCTTTATTGGAATTATATTATCATCATAAAAAGGCTCTATACCCTTTAATATTTTCTTTCCTAAATAACTTTTAAGATATAATGGATTCTGCTTATATACTTTATTTATATTCCTAACCATACCATCAACATATATCTTGGTTTTCTTTAATTTACCCTTATTCATAACTTTTTTTAGCATTAGTATAACTTCTTGAGACCTTCCTAAAGCAAAGGCAGGTATTAGCATTTTTCCACCCTTTGATATACACTCTTGAGCAATTTCTATAAGCCTTTCTTGTTCTATTTCTCTGTTTCCATGAAGCTTATCTCCATATGTTGATTCAAATATTCCTAAATCCGGCCTTAGCTTTGGAATTCTAGCTCCTTCTACTGAAATTTGAGAGAATAAAGAAAAGTCTCCTGAATAAAACAAGCTTCCTTCTTTGGAAACCAAATAAACACAGCTTGCTCCTGCAATGTGACCTGCCATATAAAAAGTAAGTTCTATTCCATCCAATATAGCAAAAGTAGTTTCATAATTTATAGTAAAAACTCTGTCCAGCATATTTTCTACATCTGTCTCAGAGTATAATGGAATTTCAGCTTCTCTATTATTCATTAGTTTTATACTATCATACAGAAGAACTCTTACTAAGTCCTTTGTCATATTATTCATATATATCCTTGCATTAGGATACTCCTTACTTATAATAGGCAGCGCTCCTATGTGATCCATATGGGCATGACTTAAAACTATAGCGTCTAATCCGCCCTTATCTTGTATTGTCCTTAAGTCTGGTAGAGGATCCTTGTTCCCTCCCTGCCTTATTCCACAATCTAGCAGTATGTTTTTACCATCCATATTTACTAGTATTGAACTAGCTCCAATCTCTGCAGCTCCACCTAAAAAATTTAATTTCATTGTATATCATCATTCCTAACCTTAGTTATTTACCCTGATATATACAATTATTATAATATAAAATATAAGAAAAGTATGTACCAAATTATACATTAATCATTACTTGTGATATACTTCAGCATTCATAATTCTAATTTACTTATGTGGTTAATAATCCATATTATTAACCTAAAACATTATTATTTAATAAATGTAAATAATTTTTTTAATATTGAACTGAAATATGAGATTTGCATTGTAGAAAGCATTGAACTAGCATTAGAGCTTCTTTGCGTAGTGAATCTTTCCTAAATACAAATCTCATATGGAATGTTTAATATTAGAGATTGTCACAATTTATTTCTATTATTAGCAGCAGGATGTGTTTCCTCCTCTTATAATAAATCCACGTTGGAACCAGTTGTCTGAATAATCTATAGTTGAATTCTGTAGAAATTCTCCAAGATCCTTATCATACACTATTTTTATTCCTTCTGATTCCTCTATAATATCATTTTCTTTTTTTGACTCATCCAGAGTCAAATCTAATCTAGGGCCTCCTCAGCCATAACCTCCAAAAACAATTCTAAGCATAGCATTTTCAGGATTATTTAATTCAGCTTTTAACTCATTGAATTTCTCAACAGCTGCTTTAGTTATTTTTATCATTGATTTTCACCTCCTTTCAATATAGAATTAAACCAATTTCTATGTAAAATACTTCATATAATTAATTCCCGGCCTTCTAATATCTCCTTCTCTTATGGTGACTCCTAGTCTATCTAAATATTCCATTAGTGCTAGAGCTATTTTTCTGCTTGTTTCTAGATAATCTCTAATTTCTGCTACAGAAAGGGTTTTTTTCTTATCAAAAATATTTTTTATCTTCTTTACAACTTCATTAAAGATATCTTTATGGAGTAAAACCCCTCCTCCTAAATCTACCACTTTGCCAATCTGTACTAAAAACTTCACAATATCTTCATGCTTATATTCCCCTATATTCACAGTTTCTTTTAATCTTTGAATATTTCTAACCCCTAGTCCATCTTCCAAAATAACCTTCTCTATTAATTCAGTCTCAGGCATTTGAAGAATTTTCTTAATAGCTTCTTTATCTCCTTGAATTAAAAAATTATTATTTACCTCAAAAATACCATCTTTAATATATGAATTTATTAAAGCAGTAAATTCTTTTACATCCAAATAATTAAACAGCTTACTTTTAATTTCTTCTTTATCTATTTGAAACCTAAAAGGATATTTCTTATATAAGTTTTTAAACTTGCTATTGATGTTATCCATGTATTTATAATACAGCTCTCTGCTTAAATACTTGTCTACATCCTTTAAATAAACTATCTTATTATAATATACTAAATTATTAAGTACCTTCTCTATTTCTTCTTTATTTCCAAGGGTTAATCTAAAAAGTTCATCAAGGCTTAAAAACATTTTTGAATCTTTAATACAAAGCTCTATTAACTCCTCCAAGGCACCCTTTTCCCCTATATTTAATTCCTTAATACTTTCTTCAGAGAATCTTTGTCTATTTCTTGTTGAATGAAATATTATAGTTCCTCCACCTATAGTAACTTCTGGAGAATAGGAACGTATTATAAATTTATCTCCTCTAAGTGCCGCAACTGGTTCTTCAAATCTTAGTTGAACATAACCTTTATCTCCTCCTAGAATTTCATCTTTGCCTAAAATCCTTATTCTAGCAAGGACTTCTTTAGTTCCTATATGAACATGTACTCTCTGATTATGTACTATGTTCTTAACATCCTTTACTCCATAAAGGACAGCATCAACAAGCCTAGTAGCTTTCATAAGTCCAATTTCTGCTGCCACATTTCCTCTTTCAATTTCCGATTTTTCAATTCCTACTATGTTTAAAGCACACCTATCTCCAGAAGCAGCCATATCTACATTTTTATTATGTACTTGTATTCCTCTAACTCTAGCCTCTAAACCTTTTGGTAATATCTCTATAATATCGCCTTTCTTAACTTCTCCTCCTGCAATAGTCCCTGTAATCACTGTTCCATGGCCTGTAATAGTAAATACCCTATCTATAGCCATCCTGAATAAATTCTGCGCCTCTTTCTTTGAGGCCTCCTTTGCCAAAACTTCTAATTCTTTTATAAGGTCTTGAATACCTTCTCCACTTACAGAAGATACAGGTATAATTGAATAATCTTTAAGAGGAGTATCCTTAAGATTTTCCCTTATATCCTCCCTTACCATGTTGAGCCATTCTTCATCTACTAAATCTGTTTTTGTAAGAGCCACAACTCCAGATTTTATATTTAAAAGGGATATTATATCAATATGCTCCTTGGTCTGAGGCATTATCCCTTCATCAGCAGCTATAACCAGCATGACAAAATCTATGCCTGTAACCCCTGCTACCATGGTTTTAATAAACTTTTCATGTCCAGGCACATCTATTACAGAAATAACCTTTCCTTCTGGAAGAGTTAAAGGTGCAAAGCCGAGCTCAATAGTCATTCCTCTTCGCTTTTCCTCTTTTAATCTGTCTGTATCAATTCCTGTCAGCCTTTTAACAAGTGCTGTTTTTCCATGATCTATATGTCCAGCTGTTCCCATTACAACATTTTTCATGTCTATTCACCTATTATACCCCAAAGAGTATTAACAATAATTTCAAATTCTTCGTCATGTATTGTTCTTACGTTTAAGCTAATTCTATCTTTATTTATCCTACATATAATCGGAATATGTGATTTTCTAAGTTTTTCTTGAAGAACATTTACATTCATATTTTCTGCGGTCAATGCAACTGCTTTTCCATTAAGAGTAACACCTGGAAGAGAACCTCCTCCAACTTCATCCAGCTCATCAATTACCTCTATTGCACATTTATTACCCAACTTTTCACTTATAAGCTCTTTAAGCTTATTAGCTTTACTCAAAAGCTCTTTCTCCGATAAAGCCATCATCTTAAGAGTAGGTATATTTTGAACTGCCTTATCTAAATCCATATATAGCTCTAATGTAGCACTGAGAGCAGCAATAGTAAGTTTATCACACCTTAACATACGCATTAGAGGATTTTTCTTTATTTTATCAATTAAATCTTTTTTACCTACAATTATTCCAGCTTGACTTCCCCCTAAAAGCTTATCTCCACTGAAGGTTACTATGTCTGCTCCATTTTTTATGCTATCTTGAACTGTAGGTTCATAAGGTAAGCCTATTAATGATAAATCATATAAACTTCCACTTCCTAAATCCTCCATGATAATTAAGTTTTTTTGTTTACCTAAAGATACTAAATCTTGAAGAGGTACCTCCTCTGTAAAGCCAGTTATCTTATAATTGCTGGTATGTACCTTTAATAGTATAGAAGTTTCTTCGGTGATGGCATTAGAATAATCACTTAACCTAGTTTTATTTGTGGTTCCTACCTCTACCATTTTACAAGAGCTTCTAGCTATTATATCTGGAATTCTAAAGCTTCCTCCAATTTCAACCTGCTGTCCCCTTGATATTATAACTTCTCTGTTATTTGCCAAAGTATTAAGACATAAGAATACTGCTGCTGCATTATTATTAACTATGACCGCACTTTCAGCTCCAGTAATTCTTTTTAAAATATGCTCGATATGAGAATGCCTTGAACCTCTTCCTCCACTTTCAAGGTCGAATTCAAGATTGCTATATCCACTGCTTACCTCATTAATTAAGTTTATCGCTTCCTTAGGCATTGGAGCTCTACCTAAATTGGTATGTAAAATAACTCCTGTAGCATTTATAACTCTTTTTAATCCAATATTATTAAATTCATTAATGTATATATCGAGTTCTTTTTCGATGTAGTCAATAATTTCTTCTCTACACATGGGCTTAGGACTTTTTCTAAAATTATCTACAACTAATCGAATTGTATCTACTATAAATTCTCTTCCGTAAGTTTCGATTAGCTTTTTTACCTCTGGTAAATCAAGCAAAATATTTATAGGTGGTATCTGTCTAAAAACTTGCTGCTTATCGAAATTACTCAAAACTATGCCTCCCTTAAAAAAGTGGACATAACCTCTATATGGATAACTCCACTTAGGCTATGCCCCTTCTAACTTTTCAAATAACCGTGATTATATTTTTTTGAGTTCCTGATTGTAGTACTTCTCCAATTATCTCTGCTTTTAAATAGCCTTTAGAATTAATATCTTCTAAAAGTTCTAGGGACTTTTCCTTACATACAGAAATTAAAAGTCCTCCTGAAGTTTGAGGATCAAACAATGCAATTCTAACATCCTCTTTAACAGAGTCCTCAAAGTAAACCCATTTTCCAAAATAATCAATATTAGAATATGCTCCCCCTGGTACTGCTTTATTTTCAATTAGCTTTATTACCTTATCCATAAGCGGAACCTTTTCACTGTAAATTTTAATTTCAACTCCGCTACCTTCAGCCATTTCATAACTGTGTCCTAAAAGCCCAAAACCAGTTATATCAGTACATGCATTAACGCCAATTTTTTGCATAGCTTCAGATGCATTTTTATTTAATGTTGCCATCACATTTACAGCTTGTTGAAGTTCCCCCTCATTTATTAAGTCCCTCTTAAATGCAGTTGTGAGGATTCCTGTTCCAATTGGCTTTGTGAGAATTAAAACATCTCCCGGTCTTGCTCCTGAATTTGTTATTATTTTTGATGGATCTATGGTTCCTGTAACAGATAGCCCATATTTTATTTCATTGTCCGTTACAGTGTGCCCACCAGCTAAGACAGCACCAGCTTCTTTAATCTTATCAGCTCCACCTTGTAGTATTTTAGCCAAAATTTTAGAATCTATGGAACAAGAAAAACAAGCAATATTCATTGCTGTTAGAGGCTTTCCACCCATAGCATATACGTCACTTAAAGAGTTTGCGGCTGCTATTTGACCATACATATACGGATCATCAACCACTGGAGTAAAAAAGTCAACGGTTTGAACGAGTGCCAATTCTTCGGAAATCTTATACACTCCTGCATCATCCGACTTATCAAAGCCTACAATCAAGTTTGGATCTTTTTCTTTATCATCATCTAAATGACACAAAACTTGTGCCAAGTCACTAGGACCTAATTTACTTGCTCATCCAGCCTTTGAAGACATATGTGTAAGTCTTTTTAGTTCCTTATCACTCACGCCGCTTCCCCCTTAAATATTGTCTTAATAAAAAGATAATTATCTATTATTAGCATGAAATTAATCTACATTACGGTTTCTTTTTTATTAATTGTTGTATTACAGATATAACAGCTACAATAACTACCATTATAATTATTTGATTTAAGCTAAAAGATAAATCATCTCTTGCTTTCATCAATACGCGGATGACTTCTTCAATTACTATGAAAAATAACAAATACAGTTCATTTCTAATTATATTTTTTACTATTTCTCCCAAAAACACCCCCCAAGTCATCCTAGTAACTACTATAAAAAATAAAATATTTATGTTTCATTACTATTTTCATTCACATAAAAAATGGCGGGAACGTGTAGGAATTGAACCCACCTCGGCCGGTCTTACCACCCGACTATGGATTTGAAGTCCACGGGATCCACCAGGACCCATCCGTTCCCATATAATTTAATCCGCATAACATATTATATACCTAGCAAGGGTATATGTAAACAATTTCTTATTATTCTTATATTTTATTTATGAATATTTTTCTCAAATCTATAATTCCTTATTCTAAATTATTCAGAAAATAAAATCAACATATAGATTGTGTTTATACCTTATCTATTTCACTCATGTTTATCTTAACTTTGATTTTATGCTTTTTATAAAAATTAAATGAAGTCAGTACACAATTTTTTATAAAAGTTATGTATTGACTTCATTGTCTCTAATTTTTAAATTTATAATATATATCAATCTTTTTTTCATTCAAATTTTCATCTTCCGATACTATAATTTTTTCCACCAAGCTTTCAATAAAATTTTTATCTATATATCCTAAATCCAACATCTTATCCATTTCTTCCTTATAGCTTTCATAATATAAATTTCCTTCAATTTCATTTCTTTCTTTTAAACCTTCAACATAGCTCCTTTTTATAATTAAAAATTGCTGTCTTTTCTGTAGTGCTCTCATTAAGCTTTTAATATTTCTCTTATTTATTGGATCATCAATATCATGAGAGTACATTAACTCAACCTGGTTTTCTATTTTTTGAAGTTCTCTTTTTATCTTGTTTAATTCTTTTTTATAGCCATCTGCAGTTATAGCTTTTTTATTTTCTATTTTATATAACTCTTCTATATTGATATTGTTATCTATATATACTTTTAAATTGTTTTTTATAATTTCTAATAAATACTCTTCCTTAACAAAATGATCTGTACACTTACCCTCTCCCCTTTGACTATTAATGCAATTATATCCACCATATTTTTTATTATAGCTCATATTTTCGTTACACTCATGACATTTAAGTATTCCTGAGAATATATAATTATATTTAAACGTTTTCCTAGCGATCTCAGAACTTCTGTTTTCTTCTACAACTTCCCTTTCATTTGCTGATAATCTTTTATTTACTATCTTTTTTATAATTTCGTATAACTCTTCTTTTCCATAGTAATAATTTACTCTAACTTTCCTCTCAGTCATAACATCCCCCAGCATATTACTCTCTTACAACAATGTATATGCTAAATGAGATAGAATGTTTCTACTAAAGTTAATAAAAAATAGAATTTAACTTAATCAAAAATTAAAATTTCAACTGTAATTCTATGTTCCTTGGTAAAAATATTTACATTTTGATATAATGTTAATAAAGACACTTAATATGGAATTAAATGGAGGGAAATCAATGAAGGTATTACTTATTAACGGAAGTCCAAGACCTCATGGCTGTACTTATACAGCATTAAGAGAAGTGGCAGACACATTAGAAAAAGAAGGCATTGAAACAGAAATTTTTCACGTTGGAAACAAGCCTATTCGCGGATGTACTGCATGCGGTGGCTGCTCTAATACTAATGGTAAATGTGTATTTGATGATGATACTGTAAATATAGCTTTAGAAAAAGCAAAAGAAGCTGATGGTTTTATTTTCGGTTCTCCTGTTCATTATGCAAGTGCATCTGGTCAAATAACCTCTTTCCTAGATAGATTTTTCTATGCTGGAAGTGGGTTTGAAAATAAGCCTGGTGCTGCAGTTGTAAGCTGCCGCCGCGGTGGAGCAACAGCAGCCTTTGAGCAATTAAATAAATATTTCACTATTTCAAATATGCCTATCGTATCTTCACAATATTGGAATATGGTTCATGGAAACACCCCTGAAGAAGTAAAACAAGATCTTGAAGGCATGCAAATAATGAGAACCTTGGGAAGAAATATGGCTTGGCTTTTAAAATGTATAGAAGCAGGTAAAAAAGCAGGTATTCCTCTTCCAAAACATGAGCCAAGAGTTGCTACTAATTTTATACGTTAATTAAAATACAGGACATAGTCTTTATAAAAAGCTGTGTCCTACTTCATAAATTAAGCCAGTCAAAGTGATTATTACTCACTCCAACTGGCTATTTAAAATATTGCCTGATATGTGGGAAACCATTATCCCACTAAATCAAAGAAACTCATTTGATCGCTTTCTGGAAGTCCTCTTAGGCATCCAAACTTTCTTAATAAATCTATAGTAGCATTTCCAATCTTGGCACGTTTCTTTAAATCCTCTACGGAACTTATAGGTTTTTCTTCATGAACTGCATTATATATGCTTTCTGCAGCCACGTTACCCATACCAGATATACTATTTAGTGGTGGTCTTAAACCTTCATCCTCTAATAGGAACTTTGTAGCATGAGATTTATATAAATCAATAGGCAGAAACGTAATGCCTCTTTCGTACATTTCCAAAACTATTTCTAAATCATCATACATATCCTTATCCTTAGGTGAAGCTTCATTACCCATCATTTGAATTTCTTTCATTTTTTCCTTAACTTTTTCTTTTCCAAAAATCATATATTCTGCATCAAAGGCCTTTGCTCTTATGGAAAAGTATGCCGCATAATAAGCTTTAGGTATATGCACCTTAAACCAGGCAATTCTAAATGCCATCATTACATAGGCTGCAGCGTGCGCCTTAGGGAACATATACTTTATCTTTTTACAAGAATTTATATACCATTCAGGAACACCGTGCTTTCTCATTAACTCTTCATATTCAGGGAACTTTGGATCCTTTAGTGCCTTTCCCTTACGTACTAACTCCATTATTTTAAATGCAGAGTTTGGTGGAAGACCCTTTTTAATAAGATAAACCATAATATCGTCTCTGGTACATACAGCTTCACTTATGCTAGTAACAATCCCCTGGTCAATTAAATCTTTTGCATTTCCAAGCCATACATCTGTACCATGAGAAAGCCCTGATATACATATTAAATCCATAAATGTTTTTGGCTTTATGTCTACAAGCATTCCTCTTACAAATTTGGTACCAAACTCAGGAACTCCAAAAGTTCCTACCTGTGAATTTATCTGCTCTGGTGTAACTCCTAAAGCCTCTGTAGATGAAAATATAGACATAGTCTCCTTATCATCCATAGGTATCTTGTGAGGATCAACCCCAGTAATATCCTGAAGCATTCTTATTACCGTAGGATCATCATGACCCAGTATATCTAACTTTAACAGGTTCTGGTCAATAGAGTGATAATCAAAATGGGTTGTTATAATATCAGAATCTGGATCGTCTGCAGGATGCTGTACTGGGCAAAATTCAAAAATTTCTCTTCCTTTAGGTACTACTATTATTCCACCAGGGTGCTGTCCTGTAGTTCTTTTTATTCCTGTACATCCCTTTGAAAGTCTTGTTATTTCAGCTTTGTTTACATGTATATTTTTTTCTTCAAAATACTTTTTTACATAGCCAAAAGCTGTTTTCTCTGCTATAGTACCTATAGTTCCTGCTTTAAAGGTTGTGCCTTTTCCAAAGATAACCTCTGTATACTTATGAGCCCTTGCTTGATATTCTCCTGAGAAGTTTAAGTCTATATCAGGTTCCTTATCTCCATTAAAGCCTAAGAATGTTTCAAAAGGAATATCCATACCATCCTTATGCATATTTTCTCCACAAACAGGACATGATTTATCTGGCAAATCAAATCCAATCTTATATCCATAATCCGTGAAGTCCGAATATTTGCAGTTCGGACATCTATAATGAGGCGGCAGGCCATTTACCTCTGTTATTCCTGTCATATATGCTACAACAGAAGAACCAACAGAACCTCTGGACCCAACTAGATATCCGTCCTCATTTGACTTCCATACCAATTTTTGAGCGATAATATACATTACAGAGAATCCATTTTTTATAATAGAATCTAATTCTTTATCCAATCTTTTTTGAACAATCTCTGGCAAAGGATCTCCATACAGTTCATGAGCTCTGCCATAGGCAATATCCTTTATAGTCTGCTCACAGCCCTCAATATATGGTGTTGCCTTCTCTGGTGAGATTGGACTTATCTGTTCACACATATCTGCTATCTTATTGGTATTTTCCACTACCACTTCATATGCCTTTCCCTCTCCAAGGTATGAAAATTCCTGGAGCATCTCCTCAGTAGTTCTTAAGTATAATGGAGCTTGATTATCTGCATCCTTATATCCTTGACCTGCTTCAAGAATACGTCTGTATATCTCATCTTCAGGATCCATAAAATGAACATCTCCCGTTGCCACTACAGGTTTATTAAGCTTCTCTCCAAGACTTACAATCTTTTTATTTATTTCCTTTAAATATTCTCTATCTGGTACATGACCTTGTCTTACCAAGTAATCATTATTGCCTAAAGGTTGAATTTCTAAATAATCATATTCTTCTGCAATAGCTTCAATTTCTTCATCTGATTTTCCAAGTAAAATCGCTTGATAAAGCTCTCCCTCACTGCAAGCACTTCCAAGTATTAATCCCTCAGAATATTTTTTATAAAGGCTTTTTAATATACGAGGCTTTTTATAAAAATAATCTAAATGAGAATATGATACTAATTTATATAAATTCTTTAATCCTACATAATCCTTTGCTAATATTATTGCATGATAAGTCTTAAGTTTTTTATATTCTTCCATCTTAGCTTCTTCATCAGAAGCAAACTTATCTATATCATCAAGAGTTTCTACTCCTCTTTCCTTTAGTTTATCAAGCATTACATTAAACACCTTAACAGTAGTATCAACGTCATCTAAAGCTCTATGAGCTACTTCAACACTTATGCCAAGCTGCTTTGCAATTCTTCCTAATTTATAAGTTTTAAAATTAGGAAATAGCTCCTGTGCTAATGACAAAGTATCCAAGTATGTAAAATCAAAATCATATCCTAAAACTTTAGCAGTATACTTTAAGAAACCTATATCAAAATCAGCATTGTGAGCAACTAGCACGCTGCCATCTATAAAGCCTAAAAGCTTAGGAAATACCTTTTCTATAGTTTCTGCATCTTTTACCATATCATCAGTTATTTTTGTAACTTCCACAACCCTTGCAGGAATAGGCTTTTCTGGATTTACAAAACAACTGAATTTATCTATTACTTTGCCATCTTTAAGCTTCATAACTCCTATTTCAGTAATTTTTTCCGTCTTTGGTGAAAATCCTGTAGTTTCTAAGTCTAGTACGCAATAAGTTGTATCAATACTCTGCCCCTTAGAGTTGGTTACAGAAGGCTTCTTGTCTGGTGCTAAATAAGCTTCCACTCCATATATAACCTTCATATCTGGATTATCCCGTCCAAGAAGCTTATGTGCCTCAGGAAAAGCCTGCACAACTCCATGATCTGTTATAGCAATAGACTTCATTCCCCAACTCATAGCTCTTTTTATTAAATCAGTAGCACTGGTCATAGCATCCATTTGGCTCATCTGTGTATGCATATGAAGTTCTACTCTCTTAACCTTTGCATTATCTATTCTCTTGTTTTTCTTTATGCCTTCTGTCTCTATTATAGTATTTGCAATAAGTTCAACTTCTCCTGAGAACTTACTATAACTTGCATTTCCAACAAGCCTAACTCCTTTTGCACTTTTAAGTCTAGATAGCACTTCACCATCTTCTCCAGGCTTAACAAAGCATTTACAAGTCATAGAAGTTGAACCATCATATAAGTCAAAGGAAATCAAAGTTTTTCCACTTCTTAACTCCTTTGCTTCTATATTAGATATTTCTCCCTCTATTGCTATTCTTCCCTCATCTGGTGTGATATCAATAATTTTTATAACAGGCTCCTTAATTTTACTATTTTTGCCTAGTATAAGAGTTGGATCACTCTTTTTCCCACTAACCTCTTTTACTTCTTTGCTTGATGCTGGGGCTTCTTTCGGTGTATTACTGCTTGATGCTGCCTTAATTTCATTTTGAATTAATAACCTTTCTTTTTCACATTCTTGTTCCATTCTTAGTAATTCTTCAGGGCTAATCTTATCAATAAAATTTATTTTATATGCTGTACCATACATATTCTTTATGGCTTCGTAAACTCTTTTATCATAATCCATGGCCTTTAAAAAGTTCGATACAGCAGATTTAAAATTAAAATTTATTGTGTTTTCATATACTTCATATTCACATTTGTTCATTACTGCCTTTAAAGCAGGATACTTATTTCCAATAGAAAATATAATATCTTGTAGCTCCTCTTCCAATGGCTTTTTCTCTGTTCCATCAGCATAATTTACGGCAATTTTAGAATCCTCTAAGTCAAATCTTTTTTTTATAAAATCTTTAAGAGATTCCAGTTCTCGTATTTCAATATACTTATCTGACTTAATTTTCAACTCTAGGGTTTTAGTATTTTTCTTTAAAATAACCCCTTCTACAATAGCAGTATCTATGTTTTCTCCCAACTTATAATCACTAAAAATTTCGTTTATTTTTTTCATCGCCCATGCTTACCTTCTTCCCAAAATTTTTAGTCTGTTACTATTATAAGTGTAAGGCTAAACTTTGTCATGTAAAAAAAGAGGCATAAGTTCGCTTTACTTCAAAAAGTATTCTTATACCTCTTTATATTATTCATTAAATATAATATTATTCTAATATTACTTATGTTTATATTGCCAAATTAAATTTTAATAAACACATTAGATTTTTCTAACATTCCATTTTATAAAATTAACTACTCCAATACTAAAAATAAAAGTTAATATTAAGATATTAAAAATGCTCAAGTTAAGCTCTATTAGTTGCCCATACATTATTTGACCAGGTACAACACTTGCTGTAGCAACCGCAGTAGAAAAAGCACTAACCTTTCCCAACATTTCTTCACTTATCTCCTGTTGAATGTACGTTAAAGATATAATATTAGATAAAGCTAAAGATAACATTATCCCAAAGCCTCCTATAGAATAAAGCCCTAAAATAATAAATTTATTTTGTATACTTAAGTAAGTAGATATTCCCATAATCAGCAGAGCTGCTACCATAGGGTACATGGTCTTATGTAACTTTTTCATAATAAATAAATTAGGGTTTAAAGTTATTAAAGTGGCTCCTATTATCATACCTAAAACAAATACTCCTTCTACATAACCATATATACTAGAAGGCATATCCAATTTTACATTAATGAAATAAGGAGATACAACACTTAAAACAGGTACTACAAAGATATTAGTCAGTGCATAGGAAAATATAATTCCTAATACAATTTTCTTTTTATTCTTTAAATATACAAAGCTTTTTTTCATCTCTTTAACAGATTTTAAAAGAGGATTGTTTAATTTTTCTTTCACCCCTAAATCAGGAATATCTAAAAGCAGCTCTAAAATGGCTGAGATAAAAAAGCTAATAGCATTTATTACTACTATCATTTTCATACCAACAAAACCATATAATAGTCCAGCAATTATAGGTCCAGCTAGGTTGACTATATATCCCACCTGTTGAATTATTGCATTAGCAGTAGCTAGTTTTTCTCTTTCAACAATTTGTGGGATACATGATGTAACAGAAGGACTATATAAAGTATAGATAGTAGACAGTATGAACATTACAACCGCTATTATTATGCTGCTGTCTTTTCCACTAATTATTATTATAGAATACCCCGCCATTAAAACACTGCTTAAAAAATCAAGATAAACCATTATCTTTTTTCTATTTATTGTATCCGCCAAAAGCCCTGCAATGGGTGCAAATAATATATATGGAATATTTGATATTGCTAATATTATAGAAAAAGTTTTAGCACTTCCTGTTAAATCTAAAATATACAATGACATACAAAATCTTTGAATTGCATTTCCAAACAAAGAAATTATCTGTCCAATAACTACTATAACAAAGTTTTTATTTTTCATTATTTCACCTTATAAGTTCATAATCTATGCAAATTGGGTATCTTTTATCTTCACTTAATTGTAGCTTAGCATCTATTCCATAAATCTCTTTTAAGCTTTCTTTTGTTATAACTTCCCTTGGAACACCCTTGCAAACAATCTTTCCCTTTTTTAGTCCGATTATATTATTTGCAAATCTGCAGGCATTGTTTAGTTCATGGAGTACTATAACAACGGTAATATTCTTTTGTTTATTTAATTTTTCCAATACCTCCAGCACTTCTAGTTGATAAGACATATCTAAATAAGTTGTTGGCTCATCTAACATAATTATGTCGGTTTCTTGTGCCAAGGTCATTGCAATCCAAGCTCTTTGCCTTTGTCCTCCAGATAAATTCTCTATTTGCCTATCCGCAAAGTCCTTAAGCCCTGTTTCCTCAATTGCCCACTCTATAATTTCTTTATCATGTTTTTTAAGTCCACCTATGATTTTTTGATGTGGAAATCTTCCAAATGCCACTAATTCCTTAACTGTTATTCCACTTGGGCAAACTGGTCCTTGAGGTAGGAAAGCTACTTGGGTTGCTATATACTTTTCTTTTTGATCTTTAATGTTTTTCCCATTTATAAAGATTTCTCCATTCTTTGGCTTTATAATCCTTGCTATAGTTTTTAGCAAAGTTGATTTTCCACATCCATTAGCACCTATAATTATACTTATTTCTCCTTTTGGAATTGAAAGATTCATATTATCTATTATTAAATTATCTTCATAACTTACGGATAAATTTTTTACACTAATAGCTTCCATATATTTCTCCTTCATCATTAAATAATTAAGGAAATTTTTAAATCAATATAAAAATCTATATTTATTTAACAGTTAGTAAATAAATAAAATATGGTACTCCAAATATTGAAATTGTAATTCCTACTGGTATTTCAATTGGAGAAAATAAATTTCTCGAGACTGCATCTGCAAACAAAATTATTATTACACTTATAATTGCAGATATTGATAGAAAGTTTTTATGATAAGGTCCAACTAACTTCCTAGCCATATGAGGACATATTAGTCCAATAAAACCTATGTTACCTGCAAAAGCTGTAGCACCACCAGCAAGAATAACTGCATAGGTTAAAAGCTTTTTTCTCTCCCTGTTCAAATTTAAGCCAAGAGAAATTGCATGTTCATCTGAGAGATTAAGAACATCTAGCTTTTTATGATTTATTATTACTAAGATAAACATTAGAGTAACTAATGGAATTAGTATCTTTGCATAACTCCAGCCAGATCCCCATAGGCTGCCGGAAATCCACACTAGCACTCTATTATAATCATTTACTCCACCTCTAAATGTAAAGAATATAATAAAAGCATTTAGTCCTGCATTTATTCCAAGTCCTATGAGCAGCAGCCTTTTGATCCTAATTCTACTTCTCCCTGACAAGAAATAAATTAAAGCAGCTGAAACTCCTGCACCTAAAATAGCCATAAAAGGCAGTACATATATAGAAAAGTTCCCAAGTTCACTATAATAGTTTGCAGTTTTTAATGAAATAAAAATAACTGCTGCTACTGCTGCCCCTGCATTAATACCAATTATTGAAGAATCAGCTAGTTCATTCTTTGTTATAGTCTGTAATAAAGCTCCTGCTGTGGACAAAGCTACAGAAACAGAAATTCCAACCAACATTCGTGGAATTCTAATATTTAAAAGTGCTGTCCTTTGCAGCTTTGTACCTTGTCCTAATAAAATCTTTATAATATCTAAAGGCGGAACTTTATAACTGCCCCAGCTTAAATATACAGTGAAAGATATTATTAAAAGGCTTAATAATACTAAAGCAGTTATTTTTGAACTTCTTTTTTTCATATTAGCCTTTCTCCTTTCTTGCTACAGTTATAAAGAACGGAACTCCTATCAAAGCTGTAAATACTCCTATTGGAGTTTCATATGGGTTGTAGACCATTCTTGCAGCAATATCGGAAAAGGTTAAAAGCACTGCTCCTAATAGAAAAGAGGACGGTATTACCTTTCTATAATCTTCTCCTAACACTTTCCTTACAATTTGAGGAACTATGAGCCCTACAAAACCAATGTTTTTCCCAACAGCAACAGCAGCAGCGCACATTGGTATCATCACAAGTAAAGCCCACAATCTTATTCTTTCAGGATTTTCTCCCAAGCTTATTGCCACATCATCTCCTAGGCTCAATATATTTATCTTTTTTGAAAGTAAAATGGCTATAATTAAGCCTAATATCCCAACTATTGCAACTAATTTGGTATCTGCCCATGTTGCATTTCTAAAACCTCCAGCTACCCAAAAGGCAATAAGTTGAGATTTATTTGACAAAAGTCCAACAATAGTTGTTAAAGAAATAAAGAAAGTACTCATAGCAGTACCTGCTAGAAGTATTTTTGTAATTGAAGTATTATTGGCTTTTCTTGACATAAATCCTATAACTATAATTCCGCTAAACACTGCTCCAATTAAAGAAGCTATCATAACATTTGTAGTATTTATTGAAACTTCAGCAGCATAAAATATTGCAACAACTAAAGTAGCTCCCTGACTCACTCCAAGAAGTGAGGGTTCTGCTATAGGATTCCTTGTAACTCCTTGAATCATAGCTCCTGTAACCCCCAAAATCCCTCCAGTTAAGAGTACAGAGAGTGCTCTTGGAATGCGCACATCCCTGATTAATACAATATCAAGCTTTTCATTATAATTAAAAATGCTATGCCATATTTCTGAAATTCCAATATGAGAAGTTCCTAGACTTATAGCTAAGAACATCCCAATTATTAGAACAAAAATACTGCAAATTATAAAAGTTATTGTCCTTTTATTGCCCTTTTCCATTTAACATCTCCACGATTTCATCTAAAAGCTTTTCTCTACCAATGGAACTATATCCTTGCGTAAAGTAAGGTGAAGCACCTAATTTAGTAACATTGCCTTTTTTTACAGCAGGAAGGCTATTCCATATTGTATTTCCTTCAAGAACTTTTAGATCTTCATCTGTTCCAATAACAAATATATGGTCTGCGTTTATTTTTGCCAATCCTTCATAGGTTACAACAGGTAAACTTATATCCTTTTGCTCAGGCATACCTGATGGCTTACTTAATCCCATATCTTCATATAAAACATTTCCAAATCCTGCTTCATCAAACACATAAAATTGGCCACCGCTTGCTAAGAAAGAAAGGTAGGTTTTATCTTTACCCTGAGCTTCTTTTACCTTATCTCCAGCTTCTTTTGATTTTCTATGGTAGTTTGTAAGCCAAGCATTCGCAACTTCTTCTTTATTAAAGACCTTTGCAAAAGTCTTAACATCTTCCTTCCAATCTAACGCTTCTAACTTGATCATAACTGTTGGAGCTATTTCCTTTAATTGATCATACATTTTTTCTTGTACTGTTGAAATTATGATTAAATCTGGATTTAAATTCATTATGGCTTCAATATCCATTGTGTCCTGCATACTATAGCCTAATATTGTTGCATCCTTTAAAGTATCTTCTAAATATGTAGGGAACTTTTTATAATCATAAGCATCACTATTAGCAGTTCCTATTACCTTATACCCTAAAATAGATAAAATATCGCTATTACCGCTTAGGTCCACTATTCTTTGAGGCTCTGCAGGAATTTCCACCTCTCCTTTAACATCAGTCACCTTAACAGTTTCTAGTTTTTCTTTTACTGCAGAATTATTTGTATTATTTGTGCTTCCACAACCAACAAGAAGTATGGATGTAACACAAGCTACTAAAATATTCTTTAATAATGATTTTTTCTTCATTTTATTCTCCTTTCAAATGTATATGATTTTCATTCTCAATAAAATAATTGTATATGATTTTCATTCTCATTTCAATACCTATATTTATTTTCTCATAAATATAAAAAAAGCTGCTGATAAAAATTCAGCAGCTAATTCTATACTTTATAATATTAACTCACCTTTTCATTATATTCTTGTTCATTTTCTGCGCTTTCTTGTTTATTAGTTTGTTCCCTTAAATACTTACGATTTTTATAAACACCAACGGTTAAAAAAGGAATTATTATGATAGCTATTCCTAAATATCCCATGTACCCGTAGCCGTATTTAACTATACTGTCCAAACCTGCCATGGAAATTCCAACTGATAAAATCATAATAAAACATGATGCAACAATTTTTCTCACAATAACTTTATTGATTCCTGATAATATCTTTGCGTTTTGGAACTTTTCAACAAAGCCATAAACAGTCGTTACTCCTGTAGAAATAAGGCAGAGAAATAATGATATGTTATATGCCCAAAACACATATTTTTTTCCTAACTGATTGCTAATATAAAGTGATGGTAGTGTACTTTCTCCAGCTTGGGTAAATTCTGCGTACCACCCTAAAAGCATTATAATAGACAATACCAATGCAATTGAATTGATAAAGAATGCTATCAGCATTGAACTTGAAATTTGTCTTTGATTTTTTAGCGTTTTACCGCAGGAAATCATTGTTGGTATAAAAACTGATTGAAAACCCGCATAAGTAAAAGCCTTTAAAAGTCCTTTAGGAATATTTCCTTGGCTGTTTGAAGATGTAAGGATAGTCATTATTTCTGGAATTTTAGCATTAATACCCAGAACAAATATTATTGCGCAGGAAGTCAAAATTCCAACAGACATTATTGTTGATACACTAGAAACCACTTTTGCCCCAAAAATTGTTAGTACTAGCAGTATTGCTACTATAAAAAACACAGCGTATACATATGGAATATTGTATGTCTTGTTTAATAAGGATGCTGCTCCTGCAAATACAGCCCCAACAGCACAAAAAACTAAAAGATAGAAATAGATATCAAACAAAACTGATAATTTATCAAAAGGATGATATAGATTTTGAAAAAGCTCCTTACAGCTTCCAAGATTTCTTGAATTGTACATAATCATACATTCACGAAGTGTTAATGTTAAAAGTGCCATGGCCACTAACGCCATAATTGGTGCAGTCCGCCCATACTGCACATAGTATTGTGTTGCTTGATTTCCTGTGGCAAAGCCCCCGCCTGCATGGGAACTGAATAATACACAGGCCACTGCAATTGCAGAAGCAATCTTTTTGCCCCTTAATGTTGTTTGTTCTTTCATTTTAATAGCCCCCAATAAAATTTTTATTAATAGATTTATAATAAATAATTTTCCATGAGAAATGGGATAAAAGAATCTTCCTTTTTCATGGAAAACTATTTATTCTATTAATTAAAAAATTTTTCACATATCCGCTCCAAGGCTAGTTGAGCATTTCAGTAACGTTGTTTATCCCCAATCAACAACCTTCTGAAAATGCTTAATACTCCTTAGCATAGCGTTTATATTGCCCCAAAATTTGTTTAGATGAAATATACCATCAAAAAATTAGCTTGTCAATACTATTTTGGGAATTTTTATAATATTTTTACTTTAAAGTGTTATCATGATATAACTATAGTAAATATTAAAAATATGAACTGTTTAACATATGCTAACTAACAATTCTGTAATATACTCGTGACGTTAAAAGATACACAGCACTATAAAAGATAGCAAATACTAAAATCGTTCCTGCTGTGCATAATGCAAACAGACTAACATTGGTTAAATTAAGCACTTCTAAAAGCTTAACAATAACTTTAAAGGCAAAAGCAATATGAACAACTGCTGTTACAAGCGGTATAAAAAATACCATGAGAACTTGACTTCCAATAGACTTTTTTATTTCTTTTTTGCTCATTCCAACTTTTTGCATAATTTCAAAACGTCCTCTATCATCATAGCCCTCTGAAATCTGTTTGTAGTATATAATAAGAACCGTTGCCATAATAAACAACACTCCAAGGAAAATTCCAAGGAAGAAAAGCCCACCATATATAGAGAAGAAAGATTCTCTAGATTCTTCTAATCCTTCACAGCGACCAGCTATAGATAGATCTTCCATTTTCTTGTTAATATCATTTACTAAGACAATCTCGCTTTCAGCACTATTATCAGTATCAAAAGAATAGTAATAAAATAAATTAACCTTTTTGCCCTTAAACTGATTGCTAGAAAGATAAATTGTTTCAATTATCTTCTCATCAGGCACCACAATATAGTAGTTATTATAAACATTTGAAGATACTATATTATCTATGGTTAAGGCCTCTAATCTTTCCTTTATTTTAAACTCATTGTTTAAAATATTAATAGTATTATAATCTATTCTTTCCCTATTACTATATATTAGCACCTCATTTTCCTCTAAATTAACAGATTTGTTTTCTATGTGATTATACTCACTTAATGTTATAAAATTTAATATGCATACGCTGCTTACAAAAACAGAATCATCATGGGCTTCTGTAAAGGAATTTTTATCCCGTACCATAACAAAAGGTATAGAACGATATTTAACTACATTTTTCATAGAAAGATCTTTTTTTTCTGCCTCTTCTTTTATAATATTATCTAAAGTTTGTATATTTTCTTTAGATGCATTATCTATGCTTATTAAAATATCACGTGGATATAGTGTTCTCAGCACATCTTCCATTCCAATATATAGTGACACTGTAGTGGAAATCATTACAAGAACACAAGTTGAAAGAATGCATATATTAGCAAGCCCTACTGCATTCTGCTTCATTCGATAAATCATGCCAGAAACACTTATAAAGTTCTTAGTCTTATAATAAAATTTTTTATTTTTCCTAAGCATCTTTAAAATAGCAATGCTTCCAGCAGTAAACAATGCATAAGTTCCTATCATAACTAAAATTACTGCTACGAAGAACATATTAAGTGCTGCTAAAGGAGATTCGGTAGTTAAGGCAATATAATAACCTGCTCCAAGGGCTATAACTCCAATTAAAGTAAGAACCCATTTAGTCTTTGGCTCCTTCTCACCAACCTGTCCACCATTAAGAAGTTCAATCGGCTTTGCAATATGAATCTGTCTTACATTATTTGCAAGATTTAATGCAAAAATAATTACAAAAAGAATAGCTGTTTTAATAAGAGAAGTAATTGATATAGAAAATCCCATTGGTACTTTAAAATTTAAAATTTTAAGAAGAATCAAAAACATAAGCTTGCTTAGTACAATCCCACCTAAAAACCCTGCTGCCATGCTTATAATGACTGTAAAGAAGGTCTCCCAAAGCAAAACCCTTGCAATATGCTTCTTCTCCATACCTAGTATATTATACAGTCCGAGCTCCTTTTTACGTCTCTTAATAAGAAAACTATTAGTGTAAAATAAAAATATCACCGAAAAAATGGCAATGACATAGGTTCCTAAATTCAGTATTGTTTTTAGACTATTTCCTCCAGACATACGGTCTAAGCCCTTATTTACTGATATAAAATCCATGATATAAAACATTATAATAGTACATATACAAGTTATAATATAAGGGAAATAGGTCTTTCCATTCTTTTTAATGTTGGTTAAAGCTAATTTTTGATAAAACATACTATTCATTTCTAACACCACCTGTAGCGATTATAGTAAGGGTATCAGAAATCTTTTGATACATTTCTTCTTGAGACATGGATGCTCTATAAAGTTGATGAAATACCTTTCCATCCTTTATAAATAGTACGCGGCTTGCATGGCTTGCTGCCTTTGTACTATGAGTAACCATTATTATTGTTTGTCCTTCCTTATTTATATCATTAAATAGATGTAATAACTCGTCACTTGAATGAGAATCCAGCGCTCCAGTAGGCTCATCAGCAAGAATAAGCTGAGGATGAGTGATTAATGCTCTAGCAACAGCTGCTCTTTGCTTCTGACCTCCAGAAACCTCATAAGGATACTTTTTCAAGATATTATCAATTCCAAGCTTTTTAGCAATGGGCTTTAGGCGGCTATTCATCTCGTCAAAAGATTTTCCAGAAAGGACAAGGGGTAAAAATATATTATCTTGTAAAGAAAAAGTATCAAGTAGATTAAAATCCTGAAATACAAATCCCAAGTTGTCACGTCGAAACTTAGAAATTTCGTGTTCTTTAAGATCTATGATGCTTTTCCCATTGAGAAGCACTTCACCACTTGTAGGCTTATCTAGAGATGCAACAATATTAAGTAATGTGGTCTTTCCTGATCCAGATTCCCCCATTATAGCTACGTATTCTCCTTTTTCTACAGAAAAAGATACATCCGATAAAGCCTGAACATGATTTCCTCCAAAACGGCTAGTATATATTTTTTTAAGTTTCTTTACTTCTAATATAGCCATAAAATATTCCTCCTTGCATTATCATCATCTTCAGTATAGCAAAAGGAAGAAATGTTCACCTTAACTTTGGCTTACACTTCTTCCTTTAACCTTACGTTCTTGTAAGGTTACAATAAATCTTACTCCGTATTTACTTTAATTGTAGAAAAATCTATCATTACCTTTGTACCTTTATCCACCTCAGATTCTATAGTTATGCCATGAGAAAGTTTAGATAAAATCTGCTTGCATAAATATAGTCCAAGGCCTGTGGAGGTTTTATTCCATCGTCCATTGTATCCCGTAAAACCTCTTTCAAATATACGTGCTAAGTCTTCTTTTCTTATTCCAATACCTGTATCTTCAATTATAAGTGTCTTTTCTGATAAATTGTCCATATAAATTGAAATGATTCCCTCATTGGTATACTTTAAAGCGTTTGATAAAATTTGTTCTATAACAAATACTAGCCACTTTTCATCTGTTAAAACCTCACAGTTTAATTCATCAAAATTAAGCTTTATTCTCTTTCTAATAAATATCCTAGCATACTTTCTAATTGCCTGTTTTACTATATCATCTAAGCTATATTTTTTAAGTATAAGGTCTGAGGATATACTCTCAATTCTTAAATACTGAAGTACGAATTCCACATACTCTTCTATTTTAAAAAGCTCCATAGAAAGTTCAGAATTCTGCTCACTTTCCTCTCCTTGAAGAATTAAGCGCATTGCTGCAATAGGAGTTTTAATTTGATGAGCCCATAAAGTGTAATAGTCTATTAGTTTGCTTCTACTAATTTCTGCATTATAATTAACTTGAATATTCTCTTTATAAATAGCATGAACCAAATCCTGATAATCTTTTTCGATTATATCTTTAGGATCAGGCAATTTATCAATATTTAATGTAGTGTTATTTTTTAAATCCTGTAATAATTTATTACGCTTATAATATTGAAATAAATCTATAGAAAATAAAATTAAACTTATGAGAGCATAAAGTACAGCAGCATATGCCACAGGTTCTATAGGCAAATTATAAAGATAAAACACTAATGCAAAGGTTGATGGAAATAAGAAAAAGAGAATAATCCCTTTAAGATGTAACTTAAAATATGAAATTATAAGTTTAAAAAATCCTGATTCCTTCATATTACTTCACCATATATCCTATACCCTTTTTGGTTTCAATAAAATCAAACAATCCTATATCCTGCAGTTTTTTACGAAGTCTAGTTATATTTACGGTGAGAGTATTATCATCAATATAGTTATCCGTTTCCCAAATCCTTGTCATAATAGTATCTCTAGATACAGCTTTGCCTTTATTTTCAATAAGAATTCCAAGTATCTTATTTTCATTTTTAGAAAGCTCAATCTTTTTACCTTGATAGCTTAAAGTTGAATCATTTATATTAAGTATTGCTCCTTTATGCTCTAAAAGATGAGTCTGCCCAGCAAAATCATAGGTGCGCCTAAGCATTGCTTGAACTTTAGCTGTTAACACATTAAGATCAAAGGGCTTTGCAATAAAATCATCTCCACCCATATTCATAGCCATAACAATGTTCATATTATCTGAAGCTGAAGAAATAAAAATGATAGGTACCTTAGAAAGCTTTCTTATCTCATTGCACCAATGATATCCATTAAAAAAAGGCAAAGATATATCTAAAAGAACAAGCTGTGGATTATAAGAAACAAACGCCCCAAGCACATCTTTAAAATCTGTTACACATTCCGCTTCAAATCCCCAAGACTGTATATGATTTTTTATTGACTTAGCTATTATTAAGTCATCTTCTACTATGAGTATTTTGTACATAAATATCCTCCTCATTTATTTTTGTTCCTATATTAATGTAGTTTATCATATTTCTGTATTTATTGTGTAATAACTATGGTTAAGGTTCATAATGAGAAAAAGGCCATGACACAATTCTCATTAAACACAAATTGTATCATGGCCCTAAATCTAATCTATAGATATTTTTCATATCCTTTTTGTTCCTGCAAAATATTTACTAAATGCTTTATTTCTTGATCTTTGTTCTTATCCATAACAAGAAGCACATCACCTGCATCCACTATAATCAAGTCTTTAATCCCAAAACCTATGATAAGCTTTTCTTTTCCAAACACAAAGCAATTTTCGCTTTGTTCCATGAAAGCATTTCCTGATACACTGTTTCCTCTGTGATTGCTTAAAAATCTGCACATAGCAGAGAAGCTTCCAATGTCATCCCATTCAAACTCTGATTTTATAACGTATGCCTTTCTAGTCTTTTGCATTATTCCAAAGTCCACAGAGATACCATCTATTAGATTATACTGCTCCTCTATTGTTTCTTCCTCTTTATCCGTTCCTACATTTTTATATATTTCCATTAAACTTTTGTACATTTTAGGAAGATACTTTTCCATCTCCCGTAAGAATACATCTGCTCTCCATGCGAACATACCACTGTTCCATAAGTAATTCCCATCAAACAAAAAATCCTTTGCCACTTCCAGGTTAGGTTTCTCAGTAAATCTAGCTACCTTAAAAGTTGGAATATCCCCCGCAACTCTATCTCCCATTTGAATGTATCCATATCCTGTTTCTGGCCTTGTAGGATTTACGCCTATGGTTATAAGCCCTCTCTTTCTCTCTGCAATCTGGATTGCTTGATTTAATGTATCTATAAACAATTTTTCATTCTGAATAAAATGGTCTGATGGCAGTACTAGCATAACTGCATCCTTATCCTTTTTTAAAAGCTTTACTGCCGAAAGACCTATGCAGGTAGCAGTCTCTTTATTTGCAGGTTCTGTAAAAATATTTTCTGCATTTATATCTGGTAATTCTTCTTTTATTTTATCTATATAATCTTTATTTGTAACCACATATATATTTTCTTTATTTACTATGGGAGTAATCCTATCTACAGTGTTGCGTAAAAAGCTTTTATCATTTATGACTTTTAAAAACTGCTTTGGACTTTTCTCACGAGATAATGGATAAAGTCTTGTCCCTTTTCCACCGGCTAATATTAGTGCATATATCACTAAAACACACTCCATATTGAATTGGTTATATTTCATACTATGTAATAATGCCTATTTACGTGAAACAAAAAAAGAAAATTGCAGCGCAATTTTCTTAATTATTATTTCTATGATGCTATCCTATTTCTTCCTTGTTCTTTTGCATTATATAGTTTATCATCTGCATATTTAATTAAATCAACAGGCGCTAAGATATTATTATTTAATGTATATAATCCTCCAGAAACAGTTACTTTTATTTTTATATTTTCAATTTTTATGTTTATCTTTTCCACATTTTTTCTTATTCTTTCTAGAACCTTATACGCTTTTTTATTATCCGTATTAGGTAAGCATATTAAAAATTCATCTCCACCATATCTTGCAGCCCAATCTGTATCATTTCTAATGGAATTCGATAATATCTGTCCAAGCTTCTTTATAATAATATCACCTGCATTATGGCCATAGGTATCGTTTATACTCTTAAAATGGTCTACATCAATCATGGCAATAGATAAAGGATTTTTATCATCACATCTAGCAATTTCTTCTGGCAATATTCTATCAATGTATCTCCTATTGTAAAGACTAGTCAATGTATCTTTCATTATAAGAGTATTCAAATCTTGTACAATATTCCGTAATTCATGACTTTCACATTGATAAACTGTTTCGAAAACCAAGATATCCGTAATATCCTTAATCAATTCCAAGGCAAATATGTCTCCATTAAGCTCTAAAGGCACAGCAAATATCAAAAACATCTTATCTGCATTATTTTGTATTTTTACAAAGGTTTTTTTATGATTTAGTGCCTTTATAATAATACAATCCTTACACTCATTACCATCTAACCACCTTGAATAGCAGGTTATATTTTCGGAAATATCTTTATCATCTTTATATATAGTAGCTTTTTTTGTAACTGGATCTACAACTCGTACAGTATCAAAAATTCTCTCGTAGGCTTTAACTTGCTGTCTAAGGCTTTCATATTTGGTTATTTCTTTCATAGTAGAGATTACTCCTTTAAATCCCATTTTTTATAATCATATATTTGTTAAACTAATTATATTATTACCACATATCAGACACAATATTTTATAATATACAACAAATATACATAATTCGACTATAGTATAATATAATTTATGATTATAAAAACAACAAGACTTATTAAATTATATATGGTGAATTTCTTTAAATATCCCTTAGACTTTTCTGGAAAATCGGCAACATAGAGCTTATAAGATATTACGCTGGCAAGAGAAGCTATAAGCGTTCCCATTCCTCCTATATTTACTCCAAGCAAAATCTCTCTCCAATTTTCCGTAAATCCAGCTAGCAAAACTGCACAAGGCACATTGCTTATAATTTGGCTTAACAAAATAGCAGCAAAATAACTTTTTTTCTCACTACCTAAAACATACTTCATAACTGAATGAACACCTGTGCTATTAGATACATTACCTATAAAAAGAAAAAAACCTATAAAGGTAAATAGTAAAAAGTAATCCACTTTCATAATAAGCTCTCTGTCCAGAAAAAATACTACAATTATAGTTAATGCTGAAGCTAACTTATAATCTATAACATTAAATACAGACATTATGATTATAAAAAATAGAATTCCATATATTGATGCCTTCTTTTTATCTTTTATTGATATAGGATTTAATTCAAAATCTAGAGAAATATTTTTAGTCCTTAAGTTTATTAAAAAAAGCCATATAGTTCCCATAACAACCAACGGAACAGTTATTCTAAAAAAAGCACCAGCTTTTAATTTGTAATAAGAGAATAAAAATAAGTTCTGTGGATTTCCCATTGGTGTAAGACTGCTTCCTATATTTGCAGCCAAGGTTTGAAATATTATTATATCTATAACTTCTATTTTAGTCTTTTTCCCTATAACCAATGTTAATGGAACAAAAGTTATCAATGCCACATCATTAGTAACAAACATAGAACTTATAAAGGTTAAAGAGATTAATATTAAAGAACCCATTCTTGAATTTTTATATTTGCTTAATATTTCAACAGCCAACTTGTCCATGATTTTTAATTCCTCAAATGCCTTTACTATAAGCATGAGATTAAATAGAGAAAACAATACCTTAAAGTCTATGTAATCTAGCTTTGGAATAGATATAAAAGATGTTCCTATAGCTAGTATCAAAGCTCCAGTAAAAACTACTTCATTTTTTAAAGTCTTTATTATACTCTCCACGCTATCATCTCCCCAAACAATTATATGTTTATTTGAGGGCAGTTTCAACAAAATGCGCATTAAAAATATTGTATCTTCTATGCCACATATATTTCGAAATTTTAGCAAAATAATACCAAAAACAAAAGACTCTTGAACTTCAAAAAACTAAAACAGGATTAACTGTTATGGCAAACAGTCAATCCCAAATAACTAAGTCACTATATTTATTTACTTAATCTTGATATATTAGTCCCATATAAAAAATTTACATTAACTTTGAATTGTTAATTCATATATAAGATAAAAACATCTATAAAAAGTTTCATTTTTTTTGAAACATTTTTTTTAAAATTTATGTCTAATTTATAGTGAAGTCTTCATGCTGAAAGTACAACTAATGATTATCTTGTTAGTTGGGAAACTTCTATTGCACAGCCAGATATAAGCTATATTAGGCTTCAAGGTTAATAAACTAAAAATATTATGGAGGTGATTAAACTGGCAGTTTCCAAACCAAAGCATGATATAAATCTATTACTATATTCTCTTATAATTGCTACACTATTTGGTTTTATATCATGGATAATTTCAAAATCATTTGAAAAACAATTTACAGATATATTATTTTATGTAAGCTTAGGAGTTATAATAATTGGGCTTTTTTTGATGATGAGAAGGAATACTTCAGAAGCTTCTCTTTTAGGCCTTGATAAAAATAATGTTCAATATATTGCAAATGAAACTCTTGAGGACGTAAAGCAACAGCAGCAATCAACAGATTACCACAAGAACTTTAAAAAACATTCTGTTGAGGAATTAAATTTTAAAGGAATAGCTATATTGTTAAGTGGAGTACTTTTGATGATGCTGAATGTTAGTTTAACATAAACAAAAACGTAAAAAGAGGCTATCTTAAAATGATTTTAAAAGTCATTTTAAGAATTAGCCTCTCTTTTTTATGAATTTAATTTAATCCCATCTTCTTTCTCTTATCAATAATATGAGCTTCTATATTATTTGCTACTTCCACTGGGTCATCCCCAAGAGCTATCTTTCCCCCTGTTATACCTTCTACCTCTTCAGTCAATAACTTTACAAGTTTAGGAGCACCAGTCATAAATGGAGTTGGAGATAAGTGAGTATATGCACCAAATCCTAATGCAAATATTCCATCTATTGTTGCCTTTTGTTCCATCCATTCTGGAGCTGTAACTGCTATCGGTAAATCAGATACATCTACATCTAAATGATCTGCCAGTGCAGATACAACCATAGATATTCTTCCTGTATCTGTACAAGTTCCAAAGCTTAGTACTGGAGGTATCTTTAAAAGGTTGCAAACTTCTTTTAAACCTTCTCCTGCAATATTATTAGCTGCTTCAAGAGTACAAAGTCCAGCAACTTCTAATGCATGGTTTCCGCATCCTCCTGCAACTACTAAAATATCCTTTTTAATTAATTCCTTTGCAAGATTTACTGTATTCCAGTCCTGTGGTCCATTTCTTAAAGTTGAACAGTTTGCAATAGCTACTATTCCCTTAATCTTTCCTGCAGCTATTACATCTACTAATGGATCAAGCTTTCCTCCAAGAGCCTTTAATATAGCTTCAGTAGAGAAACCTGCAATAGCCTTTTGTGTAATCTTTGGAACCATAGGTTTAACTTTATTTTTACGTTTCTTAAAGTTTTCTATAGCAAGTTCAATTAATTTATCTGCCATTTCATCCACTTTTTCAGGATAGTATGGAATTTTATGCTCAATTCCTGGCATATCTATAATTGTGCTTATGCTAACTAAAGTTGCTTGATATTTTTCAGCATATTGGTCTAAAGCTGGTGGAGAACAGTTTTCTTCCATTGCTAGAACGTCTACTGTACCTGTAGCAAGTAATGGCTCTATAGCTAACCAGTTACCCATTAATCCTACAAAAACATCATCAATTTCAAATCTTTGTAGTAATTCCTGTCCTGTTTCTATAGAACCTACTACTCTTAGTCCTTTTGCTCCAGCTGCTCTTGCCTTTTCTTGCACTTCCTTAGTTCTTGCCTTTAGAATTGTTGCGGCTCCACCCCAAGGTTGATGTCCGTTAAACACTACATTTACATAGTCTGGATCCATAATACCTAAATCTACATCAACTTCATGAGGCATAGGTGTTCCAAATAAAATGTCTTGAACCATTTCAAGTCCAATCTGAGAATTATAAATAGTTGCAATTCCTAGACGAAGTGCTTTTGCAGCCAGTGATTTATAGCTTCCATCCACATTTGTTAAACAGCTTGCTACACAGTTTTGTTCCTCATGAATTGTGCCTTTAGGATAAACATTTATTTTTTTCCAAAGCTCTTTTCTTTTTCTTGGAGCAAAAGCTTCTACCATAAGATTTTCATCATCTTCACCAATCTCTTGTTGTCTTTGTAGTAATTCTGCTAATTGTACAGCCATTTTATTTATATCTTGATTAGTATCAATGCCAAGCTTTTCACACATCCATTTTAATTTATCTACATCTTTAATCTTAAATGGAGTTTTTCCTTCTCCTGTTGCCTTTAATGTGCGGAATGCTTCATATGCATGATGACTATATGTACCTGCTCCCATTATATTTTTTAATAGGAAATTTCTCATTGCCATAGCATCTGGTCCAATTCCGCATACGCCTTTTTCAGGCTCACCTTTATCATTTATTCTACATGGCCCATTTGAACATAATTGACAGCTCAAACCTTGAAGACAGAATTTACAACGTATCTTTTCTTGTTTAGTCCATCTGTCAAATACGTTAGACATTCCATCTTCTCTAATTCTTTTCATCATTTCCTCAACTGAATCGTGATAACTTACGCGTCCTTCAGCTTTTTCTAATATAGTTTCACTCATGAAATAACTCACCTCTTTTTAATTTTTCTCTAATAAGTTTTCCACTTATTTTCGTAAATATGTATTAGAAATAAGTAAAAAAGTGATTGCACTCATACGTAATGCAATCACTTTTTACAATGTCAATAACAATAACCTGATCCTATGTTTTTAACTATTTATGCAAAGGCTCTAAATACAGTTATTTCTTGAGTACATGGAGATCTTAAGTTCTCTTCTATATATTTGCAACTTGTTGCAGAGATTGGCCAATATCTGGATTATGGTGCAAGTTTGATTTCCTTATTTTGGATTCTTTTTGCTAAATCTTTAACCTTCTCTTCAATTGTTTTAGCTGTTTTTATAAACTCTTCATCACTTTTACCACTTGGATCATCTAATCCCCAATCCTCTACGTGCTTTACAGGTAAGTATGGGCACACTACATTACAGCCCATTTTTATAGCAATATCAACTTCTGGTATATCTTGAAGCAATTTAGAACTCTGGGTTTCATTCATATCAACATTATATAAATCTTTTATTATCCTTACAGCATCTTGGTTTATCTGTGGCTTTTTTTCTGTACCTGCTGAATAAGATTCAAATACATCTGATGCAAATAACTTTCCTAATGCTTCCGCCATTTGTGATCTGCAGGAATTGTGTACACATATAAATGCTACCTTTGGTTTCATAATTTTTCCCTACCTAATGCTCAAATTGGTGTAAAGTTTTTTACACTTTGTTTTGAATTTTCCTTTATATATCAAGGGTTATAGAGTTTTTTGGAAAAAAACAATGCCTCCCCTATTTCCTGTTATAATTGAAGTTGCCACACATTAATCATTATCAAAAAAGGACAATCATTGTCTTGACTTCAAGTATAACTTATTTAATTTCGTATAATCAATATCTTTTAAGAGTAATCTTTCAATTACTTCTGTTTATTGCCAGATATATTCCTCTTAAACAGTGGTTTTCCAAGGGTTCACATAGTCCAGAATATCAAAAATTCAAGGTGGATAAGCTTGCTATGAGCATAAGTATGGCAAAACAGTTAAGCCAATAAATCGTAGATCTGAAGCGTCAACTGTTCCTGAAAAAACTGTGTGTCCTCGTTGTGGTGTTTCGCACCAATACATCTATAAGAATAATGGTTCTAAGGGTCAGTATCAATGTAAGTTTTGCGGAAAGCTATTTAACGAAACAATTCATCACAATAAGTCTATTATTTTTCGTTGTCCTTATTGTAGACATACTTTAGCTACTAAGAAAGAACGTAAGCATTTTAAAGTCCACAAAACTATTTTTTATGGGTCTTTACATGTTATTACCTTCTGTAATGCGAAGTCTAATTTTTCATAAGTCAACTTTACACTATCGTGCTCAAAATATTTTACGCCGTAGAATATTTCAATTATGCAAAAGCAACTATCACACTGCTTTTTTTAGTACAACAGCTCCTTTATTGTTATTCTCCATACACTTCAACAAATAGTTTTCTTATATCTTCTTTAGTAACCACTCTTGGATTGTATACTGTACATCTATCTTTCATTGCTGTATCTGCCATACTATCTATCTTGCTAATAAATTCTCTTTTATCTATTTTTGCCTGCTTTAATGTCAAAGGAGTATTGCTTTCCTTCATTATAATTTTTATAGCACTAATCAAACTAAAAACTCCATCTTTTACTGTTGGTGAAGGTAAGCCTAAGATTTTTGCAATTTCAGAATATCTCTTTGCAGCTCTTGTCTCTTCATTGCCTTGTAGATTTGCATTATACATAATTACATATGGTAATAATATAGCATTAGCTCTTCCATGAGGTATATGAAAAGCTCCACCTAAAGCATGAGCCATGCTATGATTAATACCTAAAGAAGCATTGGCAAAAGCTACTCCTGCCATACAAGAAGCATTATGAATTTTTTCTCTTGCCTCCATATCCTCTCCATTTCTATATGCTCTTAAGAAATATTCAAATATTATTTTTATTGATTTTTCTGCAAGAGCGTCTGTAAAGTCACATGCTTCCATTGAAACATATGCTTCTATTGCATGAGTTAAAGCATCTATGGCGGTATCTGCTGTTATTTGAGATGGTACGGACTTAACAAAATCCGCATCTAATATAGCTACATCTGGAAGGAGCATTTCATCAACTAACGGCACCTTTTTATCTCCAAATGTGATTACTGAAAAATCTGTTACTTCAGAGCCAGTACCACTTGTAGTAGGAATAGCAACAAATAGTGGCTTAGTATAATTGTTATCTTCCTTAAAGATTATATCTGTAGCAATCATAATAATGCTCTTAGCCGCATCTATTGAAGAGCCTCCTCCTAATGCAATTACAACATCAGGTTTTGTTATCTGCATTTTTTTAACTCCTATAGCTACAATTTCTATTGGAGGATCCGGCTTTACATCTGAAAATACTTCATAATCAATTCCCTTATTCTCTAAAATTCTTAACATCCTATTTATATATCCTGATTGAACCATGAAAGAATCAGTTATAATTAAAGCCTTTTTGCCCCTTAACTCCTTTAAGTATTCAACTGATGATTTTTGAAAATATATATTAGGTTTAATACTGAACTTTTTCATAATTTTTATTCCCCCTTAAGATTTTGACACTTCCCTAGTTTAGTTATTTATATTTTTCATCTAATTCAATAGTGTCAACGATACCTACAATAGCCGCATCAGTAGGGATTTTTCTATCATTATATATTGACCCTGTAGAGCTCCCTTTCACAATAAGAACAGTATCTCCAATGCCTGATCCAGCTGTATCTACAGCAACTATAGATTTATCCTTAATAATATTTTCATTGTCATCAATAAGTTTTACCATTAAAAGCTTTGTTCCAATGAGTTTTTCGTTTTTTTGAGTGGATACAACTGTCCCGACCACCTTACCTAAGACCATAACTTCGTGCTCCTTTAATGAAATTTTCTAAAATTTCCTCATTTACCTTTGTAACTTTAATAAAAGACTTTTAACTATATTCTCTATATCCTTTTCAGATACTGAGTCATTATCCTCACATTGATTTTTAGGCTCATTTTCTCTTAAATCTTCTAATTCTCTAACCCCATAAGCTACTCTCCTTACATTTAATAGATTCATAGGTGATATGTTATCTGAAGTTGCACTTCCTCCAACTGCACCACAGCCTAAGGTTAGAGCAGGTACTAGATTTGTTGCTCCTCCGATTCCTCCTAGAGCCCCTGGAGCATTAACAAGTATTCTTGATACTGGCTTTTTTAGTGCAAATTCTTTTATTATTTTTTCATTATTTGAATGAATTACAAGAGTATGTCCCTTTCCTTCATTCATCAATAATTCAATACATCTTTTACATGCTTTCTCCCAATTTTCTTCGCAATAGAATGCAAGTATTGGAGCAAGCTTCTCCCTTGAATAAGGATTATTCTTTCCTACTGTACTTTGCTCAGAAATCAGCACCTTCGTTCCATATGGTATGCTAATCCCTGCTAAATCAGCTAATACTTGTGCGCTCTTTCCTACTATCTTAGGATTCATTGTTCCATTTTCTCTTAAAATGAACTTTCCTAGTTTATCAGATTCCTCTTTACTTAGGAAATACGCTCCTTGTCTTTTTAATTCTGAAACAACTTTTTCTCTATTGCACTCTTCTACAACAATCGACTGCTCTGATGCGCATATTACACCGTTATCAAAGGTTTTGCTATCTATTATTCTCTTAACTGCAAGCTGTACATCTGCTGATTTTTCTATGAAGGCTGGACCATTTCCAGGTCCAACTCCTATAGCTGGTGTACCTGAACTATAAGCAGCTTTAACCATTGCCTCTCCACCAGTAGCCAATATTAACGAAACATCTCTATGCTTCATTAATTCATTTGTTCCTTCCATAGTTAAAACTGTAATACATCCAATTATCCCATCAGGAGCCCCAGCATCAACAGCCGCTTTGCTTAATATTTTTGCAGTTTCTATTATGCACTCTTTAGCACTTGGATGCGGCGAAAATACTATTGCATTTCCTGCCTTAAGTGATATTATAGATTTATAAATTGTAGTTGAAGTCGGGTTTGTTGAAGGAATAAGTCCTGCAATAACTCCCACCGGTACAGCAACCTCTAATATTCTTTTTTCTTTATCTTCATTAAGAATTCCAACGGTTTTCATATCCTTTATGTGATTATATACAGTTCTGCTGGCGAATTTATTTTTTAATACTTTGTCTTCCCATTTACCAAAGCCTGTCTCTTCATAAGCCATCTTTGCAAGTCTGCTAGCTTCAGCTTCTACTGCCTCCACCATATTTCTAATAATTTTATCTATTTGCTCTTGAGAAAAATTTTTAAACTTATCTTGAGCTCTTTTTGCCTTTGCAATAAGATTTCTTACTTCTTGTACTGATTGTAAATCTTTATCTAATACTTCCATTATTATCCTCCATTTTCTATAATTAACTATATTCAAAATTTTAATAGAAAAAATACTAACAAAATTCAACTTTAATTTTGTTATTATAAATGTAATCCTTAGCAAGAGGAGTAATTATTGTATTTTTCCTTAGAGTAATGACTCCGTCATTTAATATCTGATTGATATCTTTTACTGTTAAAATCGAAGAGTTAAATTCAACTCTTGCTTTATTTGTAGTGTCTTTTGCTGGAATATCTTCTTTTTCTTTGATGGAACTTCTAGGTACTGAATTAAAAAATTTGTGTTGAATAGTCCTCTTAAATTCTTTTGAGTCAATGAATTTAACACCAAAACTCTCCAACTTTTTTTCATATTCTAAAAGCATTGAATTATATGCAGAATTACTTGAAAAGCCTTCTGAAATATTAATGGAATTTTTAGGATCATAGCTATCTCTAACAGCTATAATCTCTTTATTGAGCATTATTGATCGTGCTATGCCAGTTGTAACAATATTATCTTCTATACCAAGAGCTACCTTACTCAAAGTATTTCGTGTAAGTATAGGAATTAACACAAATTCTGAATTCTTTATACAATCATCAATTTTTTCTGTAGATTCTATGATATTACCATTTAACTCTTCTAACAATTCTCTATCAATGATTAATTTTGCCTCTTGTGACATTACAATACTGTACTCCACAGTGCTAAAGTCACATAATGCCTTTAATAAAATTTCAGAATTGACTTTACCTCCACTTATAAAAATCAATATCTTTTTATTGAGTAGAGGCAATATTTCTCTCACTATACTTTTTACTATATCTTCAATGTTCATAACAGCACCTCATTCATTTTTCATTGCTCATAGCAATTCCAATTGGTGTAATAAGTAATGGATTATACGGCTTTATGGATTTTATTGAAGTATACTTTTGGAAAACATTTTCTAATCCTTTTAAGCAGCAAGTTCCACCAACTAAATAAATACATTCTATATCATATCCACTAACGCTTTTTAACACTATATCTGCCATTTTCTCAATTACTGGTGTAACAATTGGGAAGACCATATTGTAATTATTCTCATCCTTTTTATAGTTCTCTGCTTCTTCAAATGATATATCAAAATTTCCCGCTGTAACTAATGTTAAATGAGTTCCTCCTGTTGGTTCATCGGCCGAAAAGATTACCTTTCCATTCCTTAATACAGATATACCTGTTGTACCTCCGCCTATGTCTACAACAGCTCCATCTTTTATATGAAGGACCTTTGCAGCCGCCTCTGGTTCATCTATAACATTAGTAAGTTGAAAACCAGATGATTCAACAACATTTTCAATAACCTTAACATTACCTTTAATTATTCCCGGTGGTATAGCCGTTGCTGCGTAGTTAAGAGATAATTTAAGTTTTTTTTCCACTCTTTCTTTAAGCTCTCTAACGATATTTACTGCACCTATGTAATCTACTACTATTCCATCCTTTACTACACTGGCAGATTTTAAAGCTCCACCTATAGGATTATTAAACTTATCTAAAACTGTTATAACAATATTGGATGTTCCTAAATCCACCCCTACTTTTATGTCATTTTCAGTTAGCTTTTCAACACTTATACTTTTATTTTTAAAGTTTAAATTTTCATCTATAATTCTCTCTTCCATACTTTTTATAATTTCATTAGCAATCTCTAACATGGCGTTCACCTATTTATCCCACAAATTCTTACTAAATCTTTACTTTTTACTTCTGCAGCATTCGCCTCATCAGTATCTATATGCATTTCAAGCTCAGAATCCTCAGTAACTCGTATAAGCACATCCCTGAATATAACTTTTCTTTCTCCTGTTGTTTCAACCTCGACTAAATCTTCATCCTTCACCCCAAATATTTCAGCTTGTTTCTTAGTCATATGTATATGCCTTTTTGCACATATAACCTTTTCATTAAATACCTTCATCCCCTTTGGTCCAATTACGCATAAAGAGGCTGAACCAAGTATATTCCCTGATCTTCTTACAGGAGCTTGTATACCTAAAGTAACTGCATCTGTTTTTGAAATTTCAACTTGGCTATACTTTCTCACAGGTCCTAAAACTCTCACATTTGTAAAACATCCTTTTGGACCTGCAATACATACAGTTTCTTCAGATGCAAATTGTCCTGGCTGACCTAATTTCTTTTTTGGGGTAAGCTTATATCCCTCACCAAACAGGACTTCTAAGTCCTCTTGAGTTAAATGGATATGCCTATTAGATATACCTACAGGTATGCATAAATTTCTATTCTTAACATTAGATTTCTTTACTACTTCTAAAACTATATCTTTAATGAGTGTTTCATCTAGTTTCATAACTTATATCACCCTCAGAATTTTCTACTTTTTTATTAAAGTGTATGCATAGAACTTTAGGTTGTCCTCTTTTTCTGCCGCACTTTGAATCATGGCATAAATTACATGTAGCCTCTTTTACGCTTTCTGGTTTTTCATTTTTCTTAGCATCGCTTATATCTATAACTTCTTTTCTACCTTCAATATCCTTCGTTTCTTCTACAAATTCCTTTTCTTTATCCTTATCAAATTGCAACATTGAACTTATACCCTTTGCTGGCCTTGGAATAACTAAACTAGCTATCAACTTACTTTTAACAATATCACTAACTTTGGCGGCATCAATTGCTGATTTTACGGCACCAACATCTCCCTCTATCTTTACTGTTACTAAAGCTCCCTTTGTAAGTTCACACCCTATCAATTTAACATTAGCAGACTTAAGACAAATATCTGCCGCCTCAATAGCTGGAAGCTTACCACGAACTTCTATAAATCCTACTGCCTCCATTATTTGTAAACACCACCTTTTTCTACTGCTTTACATAGCTTTTCATGTTATATAATTTTAAAACATCCTTTTCCATTTAATAGCATAAAAAAGGATGTTTTATTTTTAATATAACTTCAAATATAACGTTTCATTACTCTCTTAGCCTTTACTTTATGTATTTTAAATATAAGGCTTCGTAGTTGAAACAGGATTTTGTTTCATAGACTTTAATATGCCTAATCCAACTTCTCTTGCCGCTATCACTGATTGTCTAACAGCTCCTGAATCTCCTGTTATAGTTATAATGATTTCATTTGAATGCGCAGTACCTTCATCTGGACTTGCATAAGTTACTAAGTCTACATTAGCTGTTTTCATTGCTGTATCTGCCATAACAAGTCCTACTGCCGCTGGAGCTCCCACTATTATTCCAAAGGCTTTTCCTATTGGAGCACCATATGCCTTTTCAAGTGCAAGACTTGCTCTAGCTGTATAATGAAGTTCTACATGTCCTGCATCACAACCATACACATCTCCAAAAGTCCTCTCTACATCTTTTAGTGTAACTTCTACTGCTCTTCTTGCATCTGATACATCCTCTGCAGCAAAAACTATTAATGATCCGTGTCCAGCCCCACCCTTTGTATCTCTTGGAGTTTCTATTGATACGATTTCAGTATTAGTAGCTTTTACTGCCTCATCTGCCGCCATAATATGTGGACCTGCACCAGTTCTTGAACTTATAATACCTAAAGAACGATACTTTGGATCTAATTTCATTTTTTCATGAATATGTGAATCAATATTAGCTATAACTAGACCAACTGTATCTCCAATTGTACATCCTACATATTCTGTTATTGTAGGTACATCATCATACATAGTTTTAGCCTCCCTTTTTTCTTCCTTTTCTTCAATCTCCTGGCATGATTTTGGCGTAATATTGGATAAATCATTGCTGGAGCTTTCTATATTTACTCTTTTTCGGATTTCTTCTAAAACTTGATTTATTATATCTTGATCCATAGTCCCACCTCAAAGTTCTTATTTATTTGGAAAACGAAGGTAGTATTTTTTCTACATCTGTATGTGGTCTTGGAATTACATGTACAGAAATAACTTCTCCTACTCTCTTTGCTGAAGCAACACCTGCATCTGTCGCAGCCTTAACAGCTCCAACATCACCTCTAACCATAACCGTTACAAGACCTGATCCTATCTTTTCATATCCTATTAAAACAACATTTGCAGCCTTAACCATTGAATCTGCAGCCTCCACAGCAGCCACTAATCCTTTGGTTTCTATCATTCCTAATGCTTCTTGTCCCATAAAAAATCGCACCTCCAAAAAATTTTATATTTAATAAACAAGTTATATTTCTATTCTATTACCTAAGTAATTAAAGTTTTTTTATTAATTTGACTGAATTTTGTACTATAAATATGCATAATTATTGTACTATTTTGACTTATAAACAATTTATTATATTTTTATCTTAAAGTATAATCTTAGCATACAAATTCAGTAATAATTACTGCAAAACATAACTGGTGATAGAAAAACGCCTCCCATAAGCATAAATCATCTATTCACTGACTGCTGGCGAAACCATTTTAAAAGGAGATTCTAACTAAAGTTATAATTGATAAATTTATTAAAACAGATTTGCCAACTAGAGCTTGATACTAACCATTTCTATAATTAAATTGATAACCTTGATATCTGTATGATATAATATACATATATTTTGGGGCTATTGGATGTATATAGTTGTATTGGTTAATTATATAAAACAGGCCTTATAATATTAAGTTTTCCTTGTATAGTGCTTTTACTTGAATGACTTATAACTACAGTCTTTACTGCAAAGGCTATTATTGCATATCAACAGTTGGAAAGAAATCAATGTTCATATAACTTAGCAGAACTCTATATATTTTACGGGGGATATAAAATGGATTCATTAAAAGATTATAAGTTTAGTGATATCATCAATATCAAGACTTTAAAAGATATTCAAGATAAGTTAGCAAAGATAGTTAACTTTTCTGCAATCACAGTAGATATTAATGGTATACCAGTTTGCAAGGAAAATAACTTTACTCCATTTTGTAAACTTATTCGCTCGTCACCAAAGGGGTGCAATAGATGCATATCCTGTGATGCTCAAGCAAGCTTTCTTGCTGTTCAGGATAAAAAAACTCGTGTATACACTTGTCATGCTGGTCTTATAGATTGTGCTGCGCCTATTATTGTAAACGATATCTATTTAGGAGCTGTATTAGGCGGACAAGTTCTATTAAAAGGCCAACAAACAAGAGACTCTATAGACTTAAATAGAATTTCTCAAGAGTATGAAATTCCATTAGATAAATTAACTGAAGCTGCTGAATGTATAGAAATTGTTGAAAGCGACTATGTGCAAAACTGCACAGAATTTTATACTTTTCTTGCAAATTACATAGCCCAAATGGGTATGCAGACTATTATTCAAAAAAAACTGCTTAAAGAAAGTCAAGATAAGATGAAACTTGAACAATATGCTAAGAAAATGCAGCTAAAGACCATAAAGGCTCAAATCAATCCTCACTTTCTATTTAACACTTTAAACACTATTGGTAGGATGGCCTTAATTGAAGATGCTCCTACAACAGAAGAACTAATATATAATCTATCTGACCTATTAAGGTACAATCTAAGAAATGTAGAAGAATTTCCCAAGCTAAAAGACGAAATTGATAATATAAAAAGATATCTCTTCATTCAGACCATGAGATACAGCGATAGAATAACCTATGAAATAGAAATAGAAAACTCTCTTAATGACTGTAGGATCCTAGCCATGACACTTCAACCTATTGTTGAAAATTCCATAGTTCATGGCCTTGAAACAAAAAAGGAAGGCGGACATATAAAGATAAAAGCTTATTCTGTTTCTGAAAAAGATATGGTAATTGACGTTATAGATAATGGAAAAGGAATCGATAGTAGTATTCTTAATATATTGAACATCGCTGAAGATTTATCTGATACTAGTTTTGGCATTGGTATTCAAAATACTTCCAATAGACTTAAACATTATTTTGGTAAAAACTATGGACTTAAAATAAAAAGTGAGCCAAATATTGAAACTAAAGTATCTATATTTATTCCCAAACTAAAATAATATGTTATAAGTAGGTGATTAGAATGTATAAACTTATGATTGTTGAAGATGAGCCTCTTGAAAGAAAGGCATTAAGAATTATATTAAAAAAAGAATTTTATAACATTGATATTATAGAGGATTCTAAAAATGGTGAAGAAGCAGTATTAAAAGCTAAGGTATTTAAACCAGATATAATACTCATGGATATAAAAATGCCAGAAAAAACCGGCTTAGATGCTCAAAAGGAAATAATAGAGTTTCTTCCTAATGTGAAAACCATCATAATCACCGCATATGAACAGTTCAGCTATGCACAAACTGCTATAAAATATGGAGTTATCGATTATCTATTAAAACCTATAAGGCCAATCGATTTAAAAATGGTTGTAAATAAAGCTCTAAAATCTATTGAAAAAGTAGATTCTATAAAAGTAAAAGACTTAAAATCTAAAGATATATCTGAAAATACAATAAAAGCTGTATTAAAGTATATTGACAATAACTATTCACGAGATATTAGTCTAAATACTGTTGCTAATCATGTTCATTTAAATTCTCAATATCTAAGTAGATATTTCAAACAAAAGCTTGGTATAACCTTTACACAATATGTTACTAACTTAAAGATTGAAAAAGCTAAGAAACTTTTAATTAATACAGATAAATCTATAACTCAAGTTTCCATGGAAGTAGGCTTCTCTGATGTGTCATATTTCAGTAAGGTCTTCTATAAAAATGAAAATTTATCACCTTATAAATTCAAATGTAAATATAAAAATAATCTTTAATATTATCTATATATTAAAGATTGGTATACATCACTCCACAATGATTTTCTATGAGTAATGTATACCTTCATTTTAATATTAACTGAAGTCTATCTAATGTGAATGTAACTCTAATCTATTCCACCAATCTTACATATAAACCCATACTCTTCTATTATTTTTTTTATATTATTAAGTTCTTCCCTAGTAGGTGGCTGCAAATCTTTCATATTATATTCATATCCTAAAGATTCATATTTATTTTGTGCAAAAGCATGGTATGGTAAGATATGTATTTCACTAACATTTTTTAAGTCCTTCGCAAAATTAGCTGTGGCCCTAATATTTTCCTCATCGTTGTTAACTGTGGGAATTATAGGTACTCTTATTATTAGAGGCACTCCAGATTCTGCTATTAACTTTGAGTTATTCAATATTAATTCATTGGACTGACCTGTATATGCATAGTGTTTATTTGAATTCATATGTTTAATATCAAGCATAACTAAATCAAGCCAAGGCAATGCCTTTTCTAAAACACTTGGATTTGAAAAAGCAGTTGTTTCAATTGCAGTATGAAACCCACTTGCCTTACATCCTTTTAGTAATTCTATAGTGAATTCTGGCTGAGCTAATGCTTCTCCACCAGATAATGTAATGCCTCCACCAGAACGTCTATAATGTACATTATCTTTTTTTAATTCTGATAATAATTCTTGCACAGTTCTTTCATTTCCTGTCATGTTTAATGCCTCTGCATAACAAACCTCAACACACTTGCCACATTTAACGCATTTATCTTTATTAATTCTGCTAGGAAGATTAAAATCTATAGCCCCTTTTCCGCAAACTTCATAGCATCTTTCACATCCTATACAATTTTTAGAAAAAAACATTATTTGTGGTTCTATGCACTGAGATTCTGGATTACTACACCATATACAAGATAGAGGGCACCCTTTTATAAATAATATTGTACGAATTCCTGGGCCATCATGAACGGAATATCTCTGTATATCAAAAATGACTCCTTTTTTATTAAAGTCTACTTGATGACTCAACATTAATTTACCTCCTATAATTAAAAGTATTATCTAACACACTTAATAACAAGCGCCTATCCTAATAAGTAGAATGCTGTTTGTAAAAAATTAGGGAAGTAGTTAAAAAACTCTTCCCTTATTTAAAATGAAGTAAGAACAAATTAGAATGAATGTTCAGTTCTTCTTATAATATCATCTTGAATTGACTTATCCAAAGATGTAAAATGAGCACTGTATCCAGCCACACGAACTACTAGGTTCTTATACTTATCTGGATTCTTCTGAGCATCTACAAGTGTTTCACGACTTACTACATTGAATTGTACATGCATACCTTTATTATCAAAGAATCCTCTTACTAATGCGCTTAAATTCTGCAAACCTGTTTGACCTTCTAATGCAGAAGGATGGAATTTTTGATTGAATAATGTACCATTTGAAGCTATAAAGTGATCTAATTTAGCCACAGAATTAGCTGCTGCTGTTGGACCATTTTTATCTCTTCCTGATATTGGTGATACTCCATCAGCTAAAGGCTCTCCTGCCTTTCGTCCATCTGGCGTTGCTCCTGTTTGTTCTCCCATAGACACATTAGCGGAAACTGGATATAATCCTGGTTGAAACTTTCCACCACGTGGATTAGTGTATTTTTCAACTTCTCTACAGTATAATAATGCTACTTCTCTTGCTAGATCATCTACTTCATCTATATCATTACCATACTTAGGAGCTCTATTTATTAGCATTTGGCGAAGACTTTCCTTATGCCCGTATCCTCCTAGATTAATATCCTTTCCATGGTTTAAATCTTCTAATGAAATTTTCTTTTCTTCAAATATTAGTTTTTCAATAACTTTCATTATATCTTCACGTGTCAAGTTTTGTATTCCATTTACTCCATTAATACTATTAGCGAGCTCGGCTATTGGGTTTGCTTTAGTTTCCCCAAAGTTAGTGTCTAAAGCATCCTTAAGTGTTGCTAAGCTAACTTTATTTTCTTCGAAAACAAGCTTTTTAATAACTTCCAATGAATCAGCTACGTTGGCAACACCAACTCCTTGTGGACCTGTAAAGTTATAATAAGCTCCTCCTTCTTCAACAGACTTACCTTTAACTATGCAATTATCAACCATAGATGATAAAAATGGAAGTGGCGCTCTTTGTCCATGTGCTATATCCACACTGTTATCTGCATTAACTAAAAGCTTTACAAAGTACTCCATTTGAGTCTTATATGCACTCATAAATTCATCAAAGGATTTAAACGAAGTAAATTCCCCTGTTTTAGGTCCTATTTGTTTTCCATTATCCATACCATTGTTAATGGTGATTTCTAATACTTTTACCATATTAAAGAATGCTGCATCATGCCATCCTTCAGTTTTTCCACCTTTTTGTGGTTCAACGCATCCTATAATTCCATAATCTCTTGCATCTTCAATGCTTAGGCCGCGATTTACTAGGGATGGTATAATGACTTCATCATTATAGTAAGCAGGCATTCCTAATCCTAAACGGCTTACTTCTGCTGCCTTTAATAAAAGCTCATCTGGAGTTTTACTCCATGCTCTTATAGATATAGAAGGTTGAGGTAATTTAGTATGTGCTGTAGCTTCAAGACACATAAAAGATAATTCATTAGTTGCATCTAATCCTTCTGATGTTTGACCTCCTACTATTAAGTTTTGGAACATTGGATATCCACCAAAGCCTTTAGTTGATGCCTCATCTCTTACTTTATTAACATCATTAAATTTTACCCATAGACAATCTAATAATTCTTGAGCTTTTTCCATTGTAATAGTTTTTGCATCCAATTCCTTCTTAAAATATGGATACATGTATTGGTCAAAGCGCATAGGTGAAATTGAGTGCCCATTTGATTCTATTTGTATTATAGCTTGTACAAACCAGAAAGATTGTAACGCTTCGTAAAATGTTGTAGCAGGATTTCCTGGTACACGCTTACAATTCTCAGCTATTTGTAATAATTCTAAACGTCTATCATTATCTGTTGTTTCTTCAGCTAATTTTTTTGCAAGATCTGCGAAACGTTTAGCAAAATTTATTGCTGCTTTTGAAGTTATTATTACAGCTTCTAGAAATTGCTCTTTTTTTATGTAATTTGGATCTGTTTTATCGGACCTTTCTCTTTCTTCTTCAGCTTCTGCAATTATACCATTAAAACCTTTAGCCAATACTTTGGCATAGTCTACAGAAATATGTCCTACACCATTGAAATAATAATTTCCAACTGTAAATACTCCAGCATTCATTGCTTCCTTAGTTTCCTTAAACATTAACTCTGTAGCTAGTTCATTTGTAGTTTTTCCATCCCAATATTTGAATACTTCTTTAAGCTTAGATTTTGTATCTTCTGATATAAGAAAAACATCACCTTTTCTTTTTGCTAGAGTTTCAAATTCATCCAACAACCATTTATTTGAGAATTCTGGAAATACTGAAGCTGCTCTAGGCCTTTTAGTTAAATTACCAACTATAAGCTCTCCATCACGAATTACTATATCCATTTCATTTAATATCTTTTCTAACGCTTTAGCTCTTCTAATTATTATTGGATATGCTTCAGTCTCTTTATATGATTCGGTTATTAAGATTGCTCTTTGCGCTTCAATTTCAGGTGTTACAGTATATAAATCATTAATTAATTTGTCTATTCTTTTGCTTTTAGGCAAATTGTAATTTTTGTTTAAAACTTCATTCACTTTCAATCCCCCTTAATATAAATATCTTTTTAACACTAATATAACTTGTTTATATATAAATTTTATTGCTAAATCCTTAAATCTTTTTTGATTATTTTGACCTGTTTTTGTATTATATAGATTATGATATGATGTATTATTTTGATATGTATAATAATACTTATGTTTATTTTTTATATTTGTGGAATAGCAAAAATGGCTATGATATGTGGGATTACCACACATCATAGCCATTTTTAATTAATTTTTATTTTTCTTCCCAGTTTTGTGATCTTTCTACTGCTTTGTGCCATCCTTTAATTAATCTAGCACGTTTTTCTTCGTCCATATTAGGCTCAAAGGTTCTTGAAATCTTACAGTTAGCAGCTATATCTTCTTTATCCTTCCAGTATCCTACTGCAAGGCCTGCAAGATAAGCAGCTCCTAGTGCTGTTGTTTCTATAACTTCTGGTCTTTGTACTGGAGTACCTAAAATATCAGCTTGGAATTGCATTAAGAAGTTGTTAGCACATGCTCCTCCATCAACCTTTAATGCTTGTAGTTTTATTCCTGAATCCTCTTCCATAGCTTTTAATACATCATAAGTTTGATATGCCATAGATTCTAGAGCAGCTCTTATTAAGTGTTCCTTCTTAGCTCCTCTTGTAAGTCCTACTATAGTTCCTCTTGCATAAGAATCCCAATATGGTGCTCCAAGTCCAACAAAAGCTGGTACTAAATAAACTCCATTTGAATCTTCAACAGCTGTTGCATATTTCTCTGACTCTGGAGAATTGCTTATAATTCTAAGCTCATCACGCAACCACTGAATAACTGCTCCACCTATAAATATACTTCCTTCAAGAGCATATTCAACTTCTTCTGTACAGCTAGCTGCCATAGTTGTAAGAAGACCATTCTTAGACTCTACAGCTTTATGTCCTGTATTCATAAGAAGGAAGCATCCTGTTCCATAAGTGTTTTTAGCCATACCTTCTTCACAGCAAATTTGACCAAATAGTGCTGCTTGTTGGTCTCCAGCATCCCCTGCAATCTTTATAGGTGAACCAAAGATTGATGGATCTGTTTCTCCATATATCTTACTAGAAGGTTTAACTTCTGGAAGCATTGATTTTGGTATATTTAATTCTGCTAGAATTTCATCGTCCCATTTTAATTCATGAATATTATAAAGCATTGTTCTTGATGCATTTGTATAGTCTGTTATATGAACCTTTCCTTTAGTTAGATTCCAGATTAACCATGTGTCTACATTACCAAATATTAATTCTCCCTCTTTTATACTTACTTGTATTTATGTGTAATATCCTCAAAACACTTATAAGTCAGTATGTGTAGAGCTTATGTATTACTTTTTATGATTTACACACCTATATTTATATATTATATTATAAAATACAACAAATTTTCTGCTTATATTCAAAAAATCTTTAAATTATTTCACATCTATTTAACAAAAATAGTTATATACTAAGATTTTAAAACTGAATGGAGTGAAATGGAATTAAATTAAATCAGATATGTTTTAATATAATCCTTTAGATGTATTTTCAATATGAATAACTAATAAAGATCCATTTCTTTCTTATAATAATATAGAGGTTCTATCTCAAAACAAAATTTGAAGACAGAACCTCTATATTATATTTATAGGATATAAAATTTTTTATCATTATGTAATAATGCATTAAGCATGTGAATAGTTATTATATATAGCTTTTTATTTTTAGCTAGTTTTCCCACATATAATTTCTCTCTATAGCATTAAGATTATTATTAGCAAATGCTATATTTGATGATGTACTAGCACCACAATATACATCTATCCAATGATAAGTAAGCTTTCCAGCATTGTATCTCGCATAATTTGTGTCACCAGTGTCTTCTACATAAAAAATACTACGTAATCCTGTTGGAGTTGGTATTGGATTGTTATTTAATACAGTTATCATGGTACCAAATGGAATTAAAGGATCCAAAGCTCTAAGATCACCAGGATATCTTATCGGTTCCTTAGGATGAACTGCAACATATCCTATTTTAGGAGTCTTTTGACTTGCAGTATATCCACTGCCTGTATAGCCTGTAACAGTTTGAGATAATTCATAAAATACATCTGCTTTTACAGTTTTAGCACTTGTAATAGTAATGGCAGCTACTCCTATTACTAATGTCATCACAAAAATCTTGCTTAATTTCATTAACTTCATAAGTTCTACATCCCCTTTTTAATTTCTTCCCACCGTTGCTGTGGGACCGTACAAAAATATAGTTTTTTATCGTACCCTGATATGATAGTTACCAGCTGCTCATATTGTGGTACATCTATTTTTTCATTAGTCCACTCTATAAAATCACCTCCTTGTTTTAATTTATATAGGCTATTCTCAGGTGTATATATGTAAATTGAATAACCTCCGTTTAAACTTTGATCTATAAAAATGTTTTTTATTTGTACAGGCACCTCAAGCATCGTCCATTTATTTGTATTCTTATTCAATATAGCAATTTTTTTAGAATTATATATTATTATGCTATTGTCTTTGACCTCTAGCCCTTCAATATCATCATTTAATGGAGTAGACAACTTTATCCAACCCCCACTATTCTCTATAAATAGTTGATTATTCTTTATCATAATCAACTTTTCATCTAAATCACTCTTAATTATTTGAGCTCCTTCAGGTACGTTTTTAATAGTCCAATTATTACCTTCATCATTAGAAATGTATAACTTTTTTTGTGTTACTATAGAAACATTATTTCTATTAATACTACATCCATAAATTATATCTCCTGAAATATCAATCGTTTTTACCCAAGTATCTCCATCATCTTTTGATACATACGCTCCCGAGTCTGCTACTATATACATAGTCTTATTTTTTTTATATCCTGATGAAAACCATAATCTCGCTATATTATAATTTAATTTTAATTTTTTCCAGGATTGTCCCCCATCAGCTGTTATTAACGACACTGGTTTTATAGAGGACTCAGAATCTCCGCTAAACCCCCAAATTGCAATAACTTCTTCGCCTTGAAAGTTATCTGCTTTAGCTGCTCCTACAGCTCCAAATATTTTACTTTCTAACGGTTGAATTTTATTCTTCTCCTTGAACAGTCCCCCACCTACTCTTATTTTATGAATAGCTGAGTCAATATTACCTGTAAGTGAATCAACAAAAATCTTAGCCATATTTCCACTATTATCAGTTCCTATTACTGTCACCATATATTTATTATCTTCTAAGTTTAACCTAAAATGATATCCTGATGCCCAACCAATGCTCGGATTGATATTATATTTATCTTTTATATCTTTTAGTCTATTTGAAGCATTTAATATACTTTTTTCATCATTCATAATGGTTTCCTCTTCAACTACACTCTTCACTGCTTTACAGCTAACTACATCTTTGTCATGTATAGTCACTATATAGTGTTGATCTGTTTTAGGAACAGCGAAATCTAAATTCCAAAATCTTCTTTTTCCGTCTACACCTTCATTCATATCTTTTAATTTTGGATCATCAACACTACTGATATAGCATACTTGAGCATTTTTATTTAATTTTTTTACTGTCAATAATGATAATTTATAAGCCTCATACATATTTATTGGCTTGAAAGCTACAGCATGTACAGTTTTTGGGCTGCCAAATATATTTTTATAGTTCATTGCTAATATAACTATTCCTAATAAGATTAATATACAAAAGGTGATCTTTTTAAACATCAAATCACTTCCTCATACATTAATTATCGCAATTTATGTAACATTATATACTAATTTTACATTTATTTTCTACTTATGTTAATATATTTTATTATTACCATCTAATTTTTTATGCTATATAACAAAAATAAGCCCACACTAAAAACACAGGCTTATTTCTATATTTACTCTGATTTATGAATAAAATTAATTACTTTTGTACTTTCTGGACTAGTTTCTATAGTTATCGTATCCGTGCCTAGAGGTGGATTATGTGCTCCAGTAAAAGTATTTATCTGTATTATAACCCTATAAGTAAATGCTTCACTTGGCTTATCAATACTAAGTATTTTAGCATCAAACAAATCAAACTGTTTATTAGTACCATAATAGTCATAAACTGCTTTAGTAATAAACGGATATGCAAATGACAATAAAGCTTCATTACAATAATTAGCAGCTACTTTCTCTAACTGAATTTCCTTTTTTTCGCTAAAGGCTTTTGTTTTTCCACTGCAACAAAGTGCACACATAGTAATAGTGATCATAAAAACTACTACAGTATATACTATTTTTTTCATTATAACTGCAACACCTCCTTTTACTTATAGTTATTATGTTATTATTTCACTGTAATATTCACATTACTTTTAAATTTGAAAGGAGATTACTTTGTAGTACAACTTAATATTAAATTAAAAATGTATGCCTTATATTTTTTGCTTTTAAAGTTATATGTAGTATATAATAGATATATCTGTATACTTTGTTTTACATTGTAAACCCTACTTATTTTCACATAATTATAAAGTGCTTGCTTTTTGCGTTTGAAATTTAATACTAAAATCATCAAATTTGACTTATCTCTGAAACTGACTAACTTGACGTCCTTAGTCCCGCTTTCATTATAAAAGCCTCATTCTCATAAGCCCCTAAATTGATTTGGACAATTGCCTATACATTTATTATAATGTAGAAAGTGATTGGAGGTAAGCCATGAGAGGAAGAACTTATACAAAAGAATTGAAGGAAGAAATATTAAGAGAAG
>NZ_PVXN01000052.1 GCF_002995795.1 Clostridium thermopalmarium DSM 5974 | reverse complement strand
TGGTGCTGGCACCAGGACTTGAACCCGGAACCTACTGATTACAAGTCAGTTGCTCTACCAATTGAGCCATGCCAGCTTATTTGGCGACCCAGAAGGGGCTCGAACCCTCGACCTCCGGCGTGACAGGCCGGCACTCTAACCAACTGAGCCACTGGGCCATGTTTTTATGGTGGGCACAACAGGGATCGAACCTGTGACCCCCTGCTTGTAAGGCAGATGCTCTCCCAGCTGAGCTATGCGCCCACAAATGGTGACTCCTAGGGGAATCGAACCCCTGTTACCACCGTGAAAGGGTGGTGTCTTAACCGCTTGACCAAGGAGCCATATTATATATCATCAGGAGTGTCAAAATATTATCTGTCACACCCGACGAAGTATATAATACCTTAATATTTCTCAAGTGTCAACATATTTTGTACAAATTTTTTTGTATTTTTTATTTCCAAATTTTATGTTCTACAATTTTACTTATTATCTTGCATATACCCTATGCTATTAAGCACTATTAATGCTGTATCTTCTATAGCTCTTTTAGTTATATCTATGACTTTGCAACGTAATTTTTTCATAACCTTATCTGCATACTCCAATTCTTCCAATACCCTCTCTGCATTAGCGTATTCAATGCTTTTATATCCCGCTTTAACTTTATCCAATCTATGTTTTCTTATTTCCATAAGAGCTAAAGGATCTATAGTTAATCCAATTATCTTTTTTCTATCTATAGTATATAATTCTTCTGGCAATGGTACTTCTGGCATTAGAGGTATATTTAATGCCTTTATGCCCTTATTAGCTAAATACATACATAAAGGAGTTTTTGATGTTCTTGAAAGCCCTATTAATACGACATCTGCATTTTTTATACCACTGTAACTTTTGCTGTCGTCATATTGGATTGCAAACTCCATGGCCTCTATCTTTTTAAAATATTCATCATCCATTTTCCATACAGCTCCTGGTTTATATTCTGGCTGTTTTCCTGACATTCTAGCTAAAGTGCTTATACACGGACCTAGTATATTTATTATATTTATTCCTTTTTCTATGCACCTTTCAACCAAAAATTCTCTTACATCAACTAATACTATAGTAGATACAATGGCAGAATTTCTTGGATCCTCTATACTATCTATAAATTTTATAACATCTTCTGGAGTTTTTATATATGGAACTCTTTCAACTTTTATATCATCATTAAACTGGTTTGCAGAAGCTTTAGCCACAAGTTCTGCCGTTTCTCCTATAGAATCTGATACTGCATATAAAGTTATCATTAAGAATACCCCCTATTATCCAGCGCTAATCACCTTATATTGAAATAATAAACCTATTTTCAGTATATTTCAACAATTTTTGCTTTAATTATTTTATGCTTTAATATATTGATTTATTATTCTTTTTAATATTAGTTGATAGGTTAAAATAATTGATATGTGATAAAATTATAGAGATACTACATAAAAAGGAGCGATAATGTTGAAACATGATGTTATTGTAGTAGGCGGCGGTGCATCTGGAATTATAGCTGCTATTACATCTAAAAATTTAGGCGCAGATGTTGCTATAGTCGAAGGAAACAGTAGAATAGGAAAAAAACTTTTAATTACTGGTAATGGAAGATGTAATATTTCAAATGAAAATATAAGTCCTACACGTTTTCATAGTGATAATATAGATTTTTTTAGACCTATATTAGATTCATTTGGTACCTCTCAAACTAGAGAATTTTTTAAACAAATAGGACTTCCTATAATTACTTTAGACCAAGGTAAAATGTATCCTATGTCACTGCAAGCTTCTTCTGTTATAGATATCTTAAAATCTTCTTTGGAAGAAAGAAATATTCCTGTTTACTTAGACTCAAAAGTCACCGATATTAAAGCATCAAAAAAGGGATTTAAAATATATACTGACTCTCAAAATAAAACTTACGAATGCAATAAATTAATACTTTGCTGTGGAGGAAAATCAGCTCCTAATACTGGTTCTGATGGTTCCGGCTTTTCTTTAGCTAAAAAGTTGGGTCACAGTATTATAGCCCCTATTCCTGCCCTTGTTCAATTAAAATTAAATTATAATAAGCTTAAAGCTCTATCTGGAGTTAAATTTGAAGGTTCAGGAGAACTTTTTATAGATAATAAACCTGTTCAAAAGGAGTTTGGAGAAATTCTTTTTACTGACTATGGTATATCAGGTCCTCCTATACTTCAATTGAGCAGAAATGCTTCTAAAGCTGTTTTTAATAAAAGAAAAGTTCTTCTAAAGGTAGATATGCTTATTAATCTATCTATTGATGAATTAAAAGACTTTTTAGAAAATCACTGGGGTATATTCGGCTACAGAAGCGTACATGACTCTTTTATAGGTATAATAAATAAAAAGATTATTCCAATTTTGCTAAAAGAAAGTGGAGTAGATAATATACATAAACCTTGCTGGGAGCTAAATTGGAATGAGAAAGAAGCTATATACAAACTTCTTAAATCTTGGGAATTTGAGGTTACAGGAACAAATGGATTTAATAATGCTCAAGTAACAGCTGGAGGGGTAAATACTCTTGAAGTGAATCCAAACACCCTTCAATCTAAAATTGTCCCTAATCTTTATTTTTCTGGAGAAATATTAGATGTAGATGGAGATTGTGGTGGTTTTAATCTTCAATGGGCTTGGGCATCTGGATTCACAGCAGGTAAAAGCGCAGCAGAAAATTGTTAGTTTTAGAAAGATTTTAAGCTCTTTATTTCTGGCTTTATAACATTATAAGAACTTTCTATTGAGTGACATATAAAGAATTTTAGAAGACCTAGAGGTTTTAAAGTCAGAAATAGTAGAGCTTCTTTAGAAAACATATAAACTTATTTCCAAGTTGTTTCTCCTAATGTTATCTCATCACCGTTTTTATTTAGTATTCTATGAGAAAATACTATTTTATCTTCAATTGGTTTAGATGCGGTTAACACTCTTATGTTCTCTCCATATTTAGTTTCTTTCTTATAAGTTATCTTCATATTTACAAGAGTACGGTTTGTAACAATATCTATTGGAACACTCTCTATTAGCCAAGCGGCATATTTTTCATTGTTAACATGACCATTGGTATCAATATCGCTGTATCTAACCTTGAATTCTAATGAACTTTCTTCTTCATTTATCTTAATTATGTTATCTGTTTTCAAAATTCCATCATTATCATCATCTAACCCATAAGCTTTTATTAGATCTGCAGTTACTCTTAAAGGCTTTTTCTCTCTTATATCAATTAAAAGCCATACAGAACTTGCAGTTGCAATGACTTCCTTTTGCATGTTAAATATGTAAAACTTTCTGTATGCATAAAACTTCTTTACAGCACAAGGCTCCGTTCTTACAATCACCTTTTCCCCGTATTTAGGATATTCTTTTATATTAATATCCCACTTGTATAAAATCCAAGCCATATTATTTTCTTTCATATAGTCAATTCCAACACCTAATTTTTCGCTTTGAAAGGTTGCAACATCATTGAAATAATCTATTAAACTTGTCATAAGCGCTTGCTTTCTATAATCTGCCTCATAGTAATGTATTTCATATTCTTTTTCCGTTATAACTCTGCTCATAGTCTATCTCCTTTTGCTATTATGTACATATTCCTATTATATACTTTTAACTTATTATCTTCCATAACATTATAATAGCACAATATGTAAAATTTTGATTAATAATTTGAATTTTTTATATAAAAATTAAATAAAGGCACTAAAGTCTCAAGACTTTAATACCTCTATTTATATATTAAGCGTTTTGATTTAATGCTTCTAATAATTTTTCTATGTCCATACCATGAACCATAGCAGCTTCTTCTAGAGTTTCAGCTTGAGCTGAAGGACATCCTACACATCCCATTCCAAAACTCATTAATATTTCAACAGTGTTTGGGAAATTTCTAACTATTTCACCTATTGTCATATCCTTAGTGATTTTCATTATTAACACCTCACTTTATTAATTTCACCGTATATTATACCAAATTTGTCGGAATTAATAAAGCTTAAATTTCATTTATTACTATAGTTTGATTTCTTTCAGGCCCAACGGACACTATTGACACCTTTATTCCTGTAAATTCTTCTATTCTCTTTAAATATTTTTTTGCATTTTGAGGAAAATCTTCATAACTTTTTGCATTTGCAATGCTCTCGTCCCATCCTTCAAACTCCTCATATATAGGTTCGCATTTTGCTAAATCTTCTAAGCAAGCTGGGAAGTAGTCTATAATTTTACCTTCAAATTTATATCCAGTGCAGACTTTTATCTTATCAATACCAGCAAGAGTATCCATCTTTGTTACAGCAAAGCTTGTAAGTCCAGAAACTCTTGCAGCACTCTTTAGAATCACAAGATCAAGCCATCCACACCTTCTAGCCCTTCCTGTTGTTACACCATATTCATGTCCCTTTTCTCTTATCATATCTCCCATTTCATCTGTAAGCTCTGTTGGGAAAGGACCTTTACCTACCCTTGTTGTGTATGATTTTGCTATTCCTACAGCTCCAGTTATTACAGTTGGACCAACTCCAGCTCCTGTGCATACTCCACCTGCTATAGTATTAGAAGATGTTACATAAGGATATGTTCCATAATCTATATCTAATAAAAATCCCTGTGCTCCCTCAAACAACACATTTTTATTATTTTTTATTTCCTCATATAATCTTACAGATATATCTTTAACATAAGGCTTTATTCTTTCAGCATATACTATATATTCAGCATATACATCTTCAAAATCTAAAACTTCTCCACCATAAAGTCTTATTATAGCATTCTTATCTTCTATATTTTGTCTTAGCTTTTCCTTGAATACTTCTCTATGCATAAGGTCGCATACTCTGATTCCGCATCTTTCCATCTTATCTGTATAACAAGGTCCTATTCCTTTTCCTGTAGTTCCAATGTCATTTTCTCTTCTTGCTTTTTCCTTTAGTCCATCAAGGATTTTATGATAAGGCATAATAAGCTGTGCTCTGTCGCTTACTAAAAGCTTATCTGGAGTAACCTCTACTCCTTCTTTTTCCAGGTAATCTATTTCTTCAAATAGAGCCTTTAGATCAACAACAACACCATTGCCTATAACATTGATTTTATCATCATATAATATTCCTGAAGGTATTAAATGAAGTTTATACTGTTTATCTCCAACTTCAACGGTATGTCCAGCATTATTTCCTCCTTGGAATCTAACTACAATATCTGCCTTTTCAGCAAGATAGTCGGTCATCTTACCCTTTCCTTCGTCCCCCCATTGAGCTCCTAATACTATAAAGGCTGACATAAGTTTTCCTCTCTTCCGTTTATAAATTCTAATCTAAGTATGCTTCTTTCTTATTTCTAAGCTATCTATCTTATAGTATTTACCATATTAATCAAATATATTTACATTTTTGTATAAACTTTTACTTAACTTTCCTTGCTTGCAATATTCCTTGCAACTATTACACCTGTAGCTGAAGCTTGCATAAGTCCTCTTGTTATACCTGCCCCATCTCCTATGGTATATAAATTCTCTATTTCTGTTTCAAAATTATTATTAGTATCAAATTTACTTGAATAGAATTTAACCTCCACACCATATAGAAGTGTGTTTTTGCTATAAAGACCTGGTGCTATCTTATCAAAGGCCCTTAAAGCTTCTACAATAGATGTTAAATGCCTTTGAGGAAGTACAAAACTTAAATCTCCTGGTACTGCTCCCTTTAGAGTTGGTCTTGTAGTAGACTTTTTAAGCCTTGATTCATCTGTCCTTCTTCCATTTAAAAGATCTCCAAGCCTTTGAACCATTATAGGTCCTCCTGTAAGCATATTTCCAAGCTTCGCAATATACTTACCATAGTCGATAGGTTGATTGAAAGGCTCTGTAAATGTTGTAGACACAAGCATAGCAAAATTAGTATTTTCTGTTCTAAGATTGTCTTGAGAATAGCTATGTCCATTTACTACTGCAATTCCATCATCATAATGTTCCTCTGATACAACTCCACCTGGATTCATACAGAAAGTTCTTACCATATTGTCAAAGGTATCAGAATAGTATACAAGTTTTGCTTCATATAAATCCTTTGTTAAATGATCCATTATAGAATTAGGAACTTCAACTCTAACCCCTATATCTACAGCATTATTCTTAGTATTTATTTTTAACTTTTTAGCCTCTTTTGATAGCCATTCTGCTCCTCCTCGTCCTGGAGCAACTACAACATACTTACCCCTAATTTTCTTATCTCCATCTTTAGTTTTCACTATAATACCTGTTACTTTTCTATCCTCAACAATAAGTTCTTTAGCTTCGCTTAAATCACTGAAATCTGTATTTGTATTATTTATAAGATGATCGTACATTCCTTTTAAAACATTATAGGCAAGTTCTGTTCCAAGATGTCTTACAGGACATTCAATTAAACGAATATTATGCTTACTTGCCTCATATTTAATTTCTTCAACTCTTTCATTATTTAAGCCGTGAACAGTTTCATTTGCCCCAAATTTTAAATATATACTATCACAATAATTTATTAACTCCTGTGCTTCTTCCTCTGAAAAATACTCTAGTAATCTTCCACCTACTTCTGGACTTAGAGAAAGCTTACCATCTGAAAAAGCACCTGCTCCTGACCATCCGAACGTTATACCGCATGGATCACAATTTACACATTTACCAGTAATCCTAGCTGGACAATTTCTTTTTTCTATATTTCTACCTTTATCAATTATCAAAATATCCAAGTTTGAGTTTAATTTTGTTAACTCTAAAGCAGTAAATATGCCTGCTGGCCCTGCTCCAACTATTATAACATCATAATTATTTTTCATTAATAATCACCCCTTATTCATAGTATCAAAGCATAAGTAGTTAGTCAATACAAAATACGAATTATATTATATAATTTATTATAATTATTCGTAACGTATCTTCTCATATTATTTTAACCACAAATTAATTCTACTTCATTCCATTTGTATTTATTACAAAAAAATAGACTATATTTTAATAGATTATAACCTCTTAAAATATAGTCTAGAAGAAAAGTAATTCTTTAGATCTTTAGATTAATTATTCATTTTTTTAGCTTTCTCTGTGCACTTTTTCATAGCTTCTATAACTGCTCCTCTTAAACCGTCTTTCTCTAAGGAATATACAGCTTCTATAGTCGTTCCTCCTGGAGAACAAACCTCATCCTTTAATTCACCAGGATGTTTACCTGTTTCCAGTACCATCTTTGCCGAACCATATACAGCTTGAGCCGCCATTTTATATGCCTTTGCTCTTGGAAGTCCCATGAGAACAGCTCCATCTGCTAAAGCTTCTATAAACATATATACATATGCAGGAGATGAACCTGTAAGAGATGTTACTATATCTATATATGGCTCCTCCATTACTTCTATCTTGCTAAAACACTTAAATATATTTTTTACTTCTTCCATTTCATCTTTCGTAACTAATTCATTAGGACATAAGACACTCATTCCTTCGCTTACAAGGGCAGGAGTATTAGGCATAGTTCTAACAACTTTTATATCCTTACCAAAATACTCCTCTATCTTTTTTATGGATATGCCAGCAGCTATAGTTACAATAACAGCATCATCAGATATACTATCTTTTATTTCATAAATTACATCCTTATATTTATTTGGTTTTACTGATAAAAATAATATTTTAGAAAACTTGGCAACTTCTAAATTATTATTAGTAGTTAAAATACCTGTCTCTTCTTTTATTTTATTTAACTTTTCACCGCTAGGATCACTTGCAATAATTTTCTCAGAACCTATTAATTCTGATTTAACTATTCCTTTTATTATGGCACTAGCCATGTTACCACAACCTATAAATCCTATACTTTTATTCATAAATATTCCTCCCGTAAAATTGAATTTTAGCTTGATTTTATGATATAATTTGCTAAATCAATGTAATAATCTTATTATACACTTTTATCTATAAAAAAGCATTTTAATAACATTTTTCTGTAAAAGGGGGATAGACTGTTCATCAGTCGTGATAATATGGATAATTATCGAGAAGATTATTTAAAAAATGTAAAAAGAATTGTAGTAAAAGTAGGAACCTCCACTTTAACTTACCCTACTGGATTACTTAATATTAATAGGATAGAAAATCTAGTGAGACAACTTTCCGATATACACAATCGTGGAATAGAGGTTATATTGGTTTCATCGGGAGCAATTGGAGCTGGTATAGGAAAACTTGGCCTTAAATCTAAGCCTAAGACAATTCCTGAAAAACAGGCAGCAGCAGCTGTAGGTCAGGGAATACTTCTTCATATGTATGAAAAACTATTTTCTGAATATGGGAAGATTGTAGCTCAGATATTGCTAACAAGAGAAGATATATCACATAGGGTGAGATTTTTAAACGCAAGTAATACTTTTTACTCTCTTTTAGAACAAGGAGTTATTCCAATAGTAAATGAAAATGACGCTATAGTAGTAGATGAAATAAAATTTGGAGACAATGATACTCTATCAGCCATGGTCGCAAGCCTTGTTAATGCTGACTTATTAGTTCTTTTAACTGATATAGATGGACTTTATGATTCAAATCCTAAGGTAAATCCTAATGCTAAATTTATAAGCTATGTAGATGAAATTACAGATGAAATAATATCAGCTGCTGATGGAGCTGGAAGTTCTCTTGGCACTGGTGGAATGATAACTAAAATAAATGCTGGTAAAATTGCAACTTCTTCTGGATGCTCTATGGTTATTGTAAATGGAGATGCTCCTAATGTATTAAATGATATATTGGATGGCAAAGATATAGGAACATTCTTCCAAGGACAAAAATATCCTCTTCAAGCAAAAAAACATTGGATGGCTTTTGGAACTAAGCCTAATGGATCTGTAATTGTAGACGACGGCGCTGAGAAAGCTCTTATTAATAACCATAAAAGCTTATTGCCTAAAGGAATAATTGCTGTTGAAGGAAACTTTTCTGAAGGAGATGTTATTTCAATCTTGAATTCTAATAAAGAGGAAATAGCTCACGGTATATCAAATTATAGCTTTTCAGATGTAAACTTAATAAAAGGCTTGGATTCTAATCTTATAGAAGAAAAGTTAGGATATAAGAATTATGATGAGATTATACATGCAAATAATCTTGTAATTCTCAAATAATAAAAGGAGGTTTTAAATATGAATATACAAGATTATGTAATAGAGGTTGCCTCTCTTGCAAAATCTGCTGCAAGAAAAATGAGTACCATTGATACCAATATCAAAAATAAAGCTTTAATATCCATGGCTGATGCATTAATAGAAAGTGCAGATATTATACTTGAAGCTAACTCTAAGGATGTGCAGTTAGGAAAAGAAAAAGGATTATCTCAATCACTTATCGATAGGCTTTCTCTTGATAAAAAGAGGATAGATGCTATGGCTAAAGGCCTAAGAGAAGTAGCAGCTCTTGATGATCCTATTGGAGAAGTAATCAAAATGTGGAAAAGACCTAATAATCTAAAAATAGGTCAAATTCGAGTTCCTTTAGGTGTTATAGGTATGATATATGAGGCTAGGCCTAATGTTACGGTTGATGCTGCAGCACTTTGTATAAAGTCAGGTAATGCAGTAATTTTAAAAGGCGGCTCTGAGGCAATTAACTCTAATATTACCATAGCTAAAATAATATCAGAAGCAGCCGAAAAAGCTGGTCTTCCTAAAGGTGCTATAAACCTTATTGAAGTTACAGATAGAGAAGCTGTAAATATAATGATGAAATTAAATGAATATATAGACGTGCTAATTCCTCGTGGTGGAGCTGGACTTATAAACGCAGTAGTAAAAAATTCTACTGTTCCTGTTATTCAAACTGGTGTAGGCATTTGTCACATCTATGTAGATGAGTCCGCTGATCTGGATAATGCAATAGATATAATTGTAAATGCTAAAACTCAAAGACCAGCAGTATGTAATGCTATGGAAACTCTTCTTGTTAATAAAAATGTAGCTGAAGAATTTTTACCTAAATTAGAACAAAAATTAACCTCCTTAGGTGTTGAACTAAGAGGATGCGAAAGGGTTCAATCCATAATAGAAAATGTAAAACCTGCCACAGAAGAAGACTGGGCAACAGAATATTTAGATTTAATTTTATCAATCAAAATAGTAGACTCCTTAGATGAAGCCTTAGACCATATTTATAAATATGGAACAAGACATTCTGAAGCAATACTTACAAATAATTATGCTAATTCTCAAAGATTTTTAAATGAAGTTGATGCTGCAGCTGTATATGTAAATGCTTCTACACGTTTTACTGATGGAGGAGAATTTGGCTTTGGTGCTGAAATAGGAATAAGTACTCAGAAACTTCATGCTAGAGGTCCTATGGGACTTAAAGAGCTTACATCTTCAAAATATATTATTTATGGAGAAGGACAAATAAGAGAATAATACAAAAATCACTAATTTCTAATTTCTGGTTACTATTAAATAGTGATATAACTTCAGTCACCAGGATTAGAGACTAGTGATTATTTTTTACTATTCAAAAAGATCCTTTGTCATTTCTTCAATTTCTTTTCTTCTTTTTTCTGTCTCTTCATAATCTATTGTAATGACATCTCCCTCTATATTAAGCACATCTCCTTCCTTTGCATCCTTTGGAATAAGACTTCTTTTTATATTTTTCATTTTCCTATTTTCTAATTCTACCACCGCAAATTCTTCTTCAAATCTGTCTATAGTTCCTTGCATTTTTATCAACTCCTGTTACTTTAATATTTTATCATAATTTTATGTAAAGTCCTTTAAGGATTTTCTTGATTTATCTAGGCTGCAGTTACTCTAGTGCACACTTAACTTCTTCTCCTTCAAGCTGTTCTTCGTTAATAACCTCTTTTCCCGCATCAGAACAAGGAATATCTGCAATCATAGTGCTTTTTCCTTTAAACATAGCTCCTTCATGTATAGATATATTCTTAACCAATATATCTCCAATTAGAGTACCTGTTGAATGTATTTCCAGCAAGTTATCAGCATTTATATTACCTTCAACCTTACCTGATACACTAACTATATTAGCGCTTATATTACCTATAACCTGTCCGTTTTCACCTATTATAACATCTGTTTTTGTACATATATCTCCTTCATACTTTCCGTCTATTCTTATTATACCACTAGAGTTTATACTTCCTTTCATCTCTGTATCTGCACCTATTACAGTATCTACAGTTTTATCCTGCATCACATCCCCCTGCCTATCTTTTTTTGAATTGAAAACCATTTATTTTATCACTCCTTTTAATATTAATATTTTTTACTATGTTAAAGTATCATACTTAACATTTATATGTAAAAAAAAGCTATATTTATTTTATATTCTTAAAATATGTTTTTTATTCTTTATTCAGTAAACATGGAATGAGGTTATATTGTTACAATACTAATTGACAAAGCTTTTAAAATATTGTAAACTTAATTCATATCTTAAGTTTACAATATTTTTATTACTGAGGTGTTTTTATGAAAATTAGTGCAAAAGATATGATTTTAGTATCATTATTCACTGCTGTAACTGCAATAGGTGGATTCTTGTCCATTCCATTAAAGCCAGTTCCAATTACACTTCAATTTCTATTTACTGCCCTTAGTGGCATAATACTGGGAGGAAAATTAGGAGCCTTATCACAGATTACTTATGTTACTCTGGGACTTTTAGGTCTTCCTGTGTTCACTAAACCTGGTGGGCTTTCATATGTTTTTGAACCTTCTTTTGGTTATTTAATTGGATTTATATTTGGAGCCTATGTTATAGGAAAAATTACAGAGTATGAAAATAACCCCAGCTTTATAAGATTATTCTTAGCTTCATCTTTAGGAATTCTTGTCACTTATCTTATAGGTGTGCCTTACCTATATATTATATTAAAATATGTTGCAGGAGCCTCTATTACTTTTGCAACCTCATTAAGGACAGGCTTTTTCATATTTCTCCCTGGAGACATGATAAAATGCATTATAACTGCCCTTATTGGAGTTAAGATAGTTCCTAGAATAAGAATGGAAAGTTAAATAAATTATATGTAAAACATAAAATAGCTGTCCCAAATACAAATGTTAGGACAGCATTTCTTTTATAAATATCCATTTATCCCTCTTATGGATACCTCACCTGATATAATTTCATCAATTTTTCCATCTTTATACTTAACAATTAACTTTCCATCTTCACTTAATCCTATTGCCTTGGCAATAGTCTCATTTCCTCTATTTATTATTTTAACTTCCTTGTCTATGAGTATTGAATATTTCCTACATATTTCTATGGAGTTTTTTATACTGTTTTCCATTATAATTTCTTTATATAATTCTTCAAAATTATTCAATATTCTAGCTGCCAATTTTTTTCTTTCAATACTAACTCCCTGCTCTATTTTCAAGGAGGTGGCAATATTCTTAACTTCTTCTGGAAACTCCTCTTCTTCTATATTCACATTTATCCCTATTCCCACAATGACATAGTTTACCTTATTAATCTCACCGCTCATCTCTGTTAATATACCGCAAACTTTTTTATAGTTTAATATAATATCATTAGGCCACTTTATATATGCCTTTATACCTAAACTTCTAAGAGCTTTAGAAACAGCTGCAGCAGCTATTTGAGTAATTTGCGGCACATCCATAGGCTCTATATCTGGTCTTAATATAATTGACATCCATATTCCTTTATATTTAGGAGACATCCACTCACGTCCTAATCTTCCTCGTCCACTTGTCTGCTCTTCACTAATTACAACAGTTCCTTCTTCAGCCCCTTTAGTAGCTAGCTCTTTAGCATAGGTATTAGTAGAATCCACCGAATCCAAATATATTATATTTCTTCCCATTATCTTATTATTTAATATAGAAGATAGTTCTTCATAGGTTAGTAAATCCGGAGATGAAATAAGCCTATATCCTTTTCTAGATACAGATTCTATCTCATATCCTTCTTCCTTTAGAGTTTTTATATATTTCCATACAGCAGCTCGTGTAACCCCTAGACTTTCACTTATTTTCTCACCAGATATAAAATTATTTTCATTTTCCTTTAATAAACTTATAATTCTTTCCTTCATTATAGATTTCCTCCTAAAGCCTAATGACAAAAACAACTGTATATATATTGTAATTTATTTTATAATGATTATTATAGCATATATAGATATTTTCCACCCTTTCAAATGTTGTAATTTTATTCTCTATTGTACCTATAAGAACGTAATTATTATACTTTATTTAGTTAATACTATATAGTATAGTTAATATATACCCCCAAGGGGATAATACTTTTATAAAAGGAGGTCTTTTATGGAGCCACAAGAATTACTTAATTATAAAAATTGGGTAGTAATCGGAAATGTTTTAGATGAATCAAAATATGCCTATAAAATTTTAAAATCTTTAGAACATGGTGAATTTAATGCAAAGGGAGTTTACCCTAAAGACACCACTGGTTCAGCTTTTAAATCCTTAAAAGAAGTGCCATATAAAATCGATGTTATAGATTTATGTATAAATCCAGCTCTTGGAATTGATTTTATGAAAGAAGCTAAAGAACTTGGAATAGATAAAGTTCTTATTCAGCCAGGTGCTGAAAGTAAAGAAATATTAGATTACTGCAAAGAAAATGGAATAACTGCTATAGAAAGCTGTGCTCTTGTTCTCTTATCAGTTTATAGAAACATAAAAATTCATCACGATTAAAATAAATCTTATAATAAAAGCTTTAAATTTAAAGCTTTTATTATAAGATATTATATATGCTACAAATATTATGATTTTCACATACATAAATCTAAAAAGCTATTACTAGTCCACCATCGTCTGCATAAGTAGAACTTAATCCTGCCATCTCTACGATTATAATATCTTTAAATTTGTACTTTTTTAATACTTCTTCTTTAAATCTAAGAGCTCTATCTAGACAGTTGCAGTGTGCAATTGCAAGTATTTTTTCCTCTAGGTTACTTCCTTCTTCTCCAATTATTTCTATAAACCTCTTAAATGCCTTCTTGTACCCTCTGGTTTTTTCAACTAGTCTTATCGTTCCTTCATCTGTAGCCCCCATTATAGGCTTAATGGAAAACATATTAGCTATCTTTGCAATAATAGGAGTCAGCCTTCCAGCCTTTGCTAAGTGCTCTAAGCTCTCTAGTAGGAAAAAGGTTTTCATCTCCTTAATGTAATTTGATACCTTCTCTACTATTTCCATTTCTTTAAAATTCATTTTAGATAATTCATGAATTTTTAAAGCAACAAGGGTTTCTCCTGCAGATGCGCTAAGAGAATCAAATACATGAATAAACTTATCAGCCACTTCTTCTATAAATAAGTTTTTAGCTAAAACAGCACTATTATAACTTCCACTTAATTTAGAAGATAAAGTTACTACAAATACACTTTCTTTACCTTCATATTTCTTCATATACTCCTCAGGAGATGGACACGCTGTTTTTGGTGCAGTTGGGCATTCTCCCATATCTTTAATATATTGTTTTACATCCAGATTTTCATCATCTATATACTTTTTTTCACCCAATTGCAATATTAGAGGTGCAATATCCACATTTAATTCCTTTTTCATATCTTTTGTTAAATCACAGCTGCTATCTGCAACTATCTTTATGTCCATCTAATAACTTCCTCCTTAATATTCATTCCTTTTCATTAAGAAAAAACAAAGCCAATGTTCCTGGGCCTGAATGTGCTCCAATAACGCATCCTACCATGTTAATAATAAACTTATTACATCCAAACTTCTCCTCAAGCATCGCCTTTACCATTTCTGCAGCTTCTATATCATCACCATGAGATATCCCAATAATCTGCTCTTTTAAATCCACTCCCCTTTCCTCAGCTATCTCTACAATTCTTTTTAAAGACTTTTTTCGTCCTCTTACCTTTTCTCTAGGCACAAGCTTTCCATCTTCCACGTCTAATACAGGCTTTATGTTCAAAATTCCGCCTATCATGGCTGCTGCTCTGCTTACTCTTCCTCCTCTTAGTAGATACTCTAAATCATCTACAGTGAAAATATGTTCCATATGCTTTGAATTAAATTCTATTGACTTTATGATTTCATCTTTTCTCTTTCCTTCCTTAGCCATCTTAGCAGCCTTATATACCACTAGTCCAAGCCCTAAAGAAGCACATTTAGTGTCAATAGTATGTATCTTAAAATCAGGATATGTTTCCAAAACTTCTTCCTTAGCTATTAACGCTGATTGATATGTCCCTGTTAATTGTGATGAAAATCCTATATATATAACTTCATCTTTATTTTTCCCGTGCTTAATAAAAGAATCTTTAAACTTGCTTGGAGGCACCTGAGAAGTTGTATATATTGTTCCTCTTCTCATATTATTATATAATTCTTCTGGCTGTATGTTTTCACCATCTAAGTATTCATTGCCTTCTTCATAAACAAATAAAGGAAGAACCTCAATATTGTATTCTTGTATAATATGTCGTGGTAAATCACACCCGCTATCAGTGATTATCTTTATTCCCATCACATCGTCTCCTTTATAACTTATGTGTTAATTTTTCTAAAAAGGTTACTTATCCTAGTATATATCAAAATAGACACTTTTTGCACTATTTTTTACATTTTAATTTTCAATTATCTACAAATTACTTCTAATTTCTAACTAATTTGATTTTTATTAATACCCTAAAGTTTCTGTTGCCCCAAATATAATTCCATATGGATTATTTTTATAAAAGTGATAATCTAGGTCATGTGCAATTCTATGAGCCTTTATAATGTATGTCTTATTTCTCTTATCTGCTCCAAGTTTTAAATTCTTTGCTAACTCATCAAGATCATTTTTTAATGGAATATAATTGATTATTTTATCCTTCTCTACAATTAAATCAGCTATTTTGCTGCATTCTACATATGCCCCTTCAGTTGGTGAGCTATTCCACCCTACTATGGTATTCAAAAAAGAGTGTATATCACCTACAATCTCTTTTGCTTCTCTGCAGTTTCCTAAACTTTCAAAACTATATTTTTTTGCTCTTTCTTTATTATTTATTATAATACTGCTACTTATGTTTGTATTTAATGTACTTTTTGGCTGGCTAAATATATTAAGTGCTTTATAAACAAGTATACCACTTAATATAGTTGCAATCGTAAGAGAAATTAAGTAGTCCTTAAATTCTAACTTATTTGATTCTTCCTCATAACAAATATGGCTTATGTTCTTTTTTAAATAACTCATTTTTTCCTCCTTTCTTATTTCATATTTCATTTGTATTAATTTCCACTAAACTATTTTTTAATCATATTATCTAAACTTAAACCATAAAATAAAAAAACTACAGAAACAATGTTCTGCAAGTTTTTTTACTACTTATAAATATAGATAAACCTTTCCATATAATATAAAAACACCTGATTATATTGTCCTGAAAAGTAGTAATCACTTCCATGTCCTCCTAGAGGCATTCTCATTATTGCACATCTTTTATTTCTTTTTGATGTATACTTGTTTTTTAGATTCTCAGAAAGTTCTATAGGCACTAGACTGTCCCTTGTTCCTTGATATATGAGACATGGTGGACTATTTTTTTCTACTAAAGAAATAGGATTTACAAAATCCTCTCTTCCACCTATTTCCCCTAAAGCTGAAAGACCATTAGCTGGATAAAAAGGTATTATTCCACTAATTTTTATTTTACTAGAAAAAATATTATTATACCTTCCACTGTTGATAGCTAAAGCAGTTGCTGTTGATAGATGCCCTCCAGCGGAGCCACCTGAAATAAACACAGAATCTAAATCAACTCCATATTTTTCGGCATTTCTTTCAAGATATTTTGTAAATATACCTATATGCTTTAGCATATCATCGATATTAAAATTTCCTTTTACATGCTCTTCTTCTCCTAGTTCTAAGGTAAAAGAGCTGCTATTAGAAAGCCCATATTGAATATCAAACACCGTATAACCTTGTCCTGCAAAATACTTATTCATCTGAAGCATATTCATTTCGCCTTTGTCTCCAGCAACCCAAGCTCCCCCATGAATACGAATAATGCATGTTCCTATCCCTGGAAGATTATTATCTAACTTCTTAGGCATATATACATCAAAATATAGCTTAACTTCTTTTTGATTATTATCAATACCTTTATAAAACATAATATCTTTCTTAACCACAAAATTGTGAGAGTCTATCCCTAAAAAGTAAGCAGGAACACAAAAAGGAGTTTTCAGAAGATATTTTTTATGATTTTTATCTATCTTTTCTCTCCACTCCTTTCCAAAGGCTTCAGAAAACTCTTTCTCACATTTTTTTATTGTATAAGGTGTTAAAACAAAGGATAAAATACATATTGCTACAACCACTGTACCAATAGTAGAAACAAAATAGTATATCTTTGTGTTTTTATCTTTGACCTTTAAGCTTAACAGTATAATAAGATTGCTGCAAAAAATAAATCCAAAGAAAACCGAAAATCCTACTGTATAAACTTCAATATTCCTTATATCATGCCTAGTTAGAATAATCCAAGAAAAAAACACTCCAAATATTAAAACTATATAGCAAATAATTTTAAAAATTTTTTTTAGAATTCTTCCTCTATCTACTTTTTTATTATAATTATTTTCATCTTTAAAATTTGCAGTGCTTAAACAAGATAAAACCATACCAAAAATAAATATAGAAAAATAGCTTAAGTAAATTAAAGTATATACATATTTATCATCTTCTAAACTATTAAAATAAGAATTGGATAAAGTAATATTTCCTATCATCATGCCCAGCATAGCAAATATATTATTTACAAGATATATATACCCTAATATCCTAATTACTCTTATTTCTTTATGATTTTTCTTAATTAAAACTATATTATTTATATACACTAATAAAAAATTTCCTACCAATGCTGCAGTCAAGATAACTCCAAATACATTCCATGTACCAGAGTAATATTTTATATTTATATAGCAAACTCCAAAAACAATGCATAAACAATTTAATATTAATAATAACTTACCTAAATGCTTTCTCATGTAATCGCTTTCTGGCTTTAAATTCACATGAATTCCTCCAACAAAATTTTATTAATATTAAACATTGTGAGAATTTATTTCTATATATTTTTTCATAAATCCCATTTATATATGTAACAAATTTTATTAGGTATGAATAGTATGTATTATGAAGCACGAAAGGAGGAAGGACAAGCCTATGTATCCTAACTATAGTAATTGTAGACCTAACCCACAGCCAAAATTTTGTCCAGAGGAACCTGGAACTCTTATTAGAATATCTATACCTGCAGGAGCAACTATTCGTTTAGGTTTTATTGAAGTTACCTCCCCTAGCGGTATATGCCTACTAGTTAAATTAAGGCATTTATTTGACAAAAAAAATTCCCTAGGTGATATTGCAGACCTTATAAAGAAATGTGGCGCAAATGTAGAAATTATGCGTGAGTAGATAATAATTAAATTTATATAGATGAAGGAGCTAGATAAATGCTTATTCTAGCTCCTTTTTATTATATTATAGATTTCTTTCATAAGCTTCTACCATTTTCTTAACCATTTGTCCGCCTATTGAACCTGCTTCTCTTGCAGTTAAATCTCCATTATATCCTTCCTTAAGATTTACTCCTACTTCTTTAGCAGCCTCCATTTTAAATCTGTTTAACCCCTCTCTAGCTTCTGGTACTAACACTCTATTGTTTCTTGCCATATTCCTTTCCTCCTTTTTTAATCAATTTTAAAATATTGAGTATGATCTTACTTAATTAATAATTAGATATTAATTAAGTATTAGTAGTTTGTGCTGATAAATATCAATTAAACTATTAAACTAAAGGAACTTGTACCATTAGATTCCACGGTCGTTATTTAAGTATAAATTTATTTTTAAATTTATATCAAAAAATAAAAATAGCTTAAAAGCTTAGCTTTTAAGCTATTTTTATTTTTATTTTTTATTTTAAATTATTTCTTTCGTAAGATTCTATCATCTTTTTAACCATTTGTCCGCCTATTGAACCTGCCTGTCTTGCAGTTAAATCTCCATTATATCCTTCTTTAAGATTTACTCCTACTTCTTGAGCAGCTTCCATTTTGAATTTGTTTAATCCTTCTCTAGCCTCTGGTACTAATACTCTATTATTGTTATTGCTTGCCATGTTAAATTCCTCCTCATATTTTTAATAAGTACTTAAGTATTTCTTAAGTATTAATAGTTTGTTCTTATAACAACTTATTAAACTATTAAATTAAAGGAACTTGTACCATAGCATAGCAATAAAGTATATTATCTATATTTATTCAAAAAATGGCCTAGCCTTACAAACTATGGTGCTCCCAACAGGAATCGAACCTGCGACCTACTGATTACGAATCAGTTGCTCTACCATCTGAGCTATAGGAGCAATTTCATTATATGTTTTATTTTAATACTTATAAAAACATTTTTCAATATTATAAAAATCAAAAAAAGATGCAGCATATATGCTGCATACTTTTATTCTCGATGTATAATGTCTAATCTTCCAAACTTACTATATTGTCCAAGCCAAGCAAGTTTTACTGTTCCAACTGGACCATTTCTCTGTTTTGCAATTATACATTCAGCTACATTCTTCTCTTCTGATTCTTTATTATAGTATTCATCCCTATATAAGAACATAACAAGGTCAGCATCCTGTTCAATAGAACCAGATTCTCTAAGGTCAGATAGCATAGGTCTATGATCAGCTCTCTGCTCAGGAGCACGAGATAACTGAGAAAGAGCTATGATAGGACAATGCATTTCCTTAGCTAAAGCCTTTATAGATCTTGAAATCTCAGATACCTCTTGCTGTCTACTCTCTGAATGACTACTTCCTGTCATAAGCTGAAGATAGTCTATTACTATTAAATCTATTCCATGTTCTATTTTTAATCTTCTACACTTAGAACGCATTTCCATAATTGATACTCCTGGTGTATCATCTATAAATATTTTAGAAGCAGCAATTGGACCTGAAGCTCTTGCTATTCTTTCCCAGTCACTATCCTCTAAATTTCCTGTTCTAAGCTTCAGCATATCAATATTAGCCTCAGCACAAAGTATTTTATTTGCCAGCTGTTCTTTTGACATTTCTAAAGAGAATATAACTACGCTTTTGCCTTCTCTTATTGCTGCATATTGAGCAATATTCATAGCAAAAGTTGTCTTTCCCATAGAAGGTCTCGCTGCAACTAGTATCATATCTCCTGGCTGAAGACCAGAAGTTTGTGCATCCAGCTCTGGAAATCCTGTAGGAACACCAGTAGTTTCTCCCTTTTGGTTAAACATTTTTTCTATCTGCTCAAAGCCTCTTTCAAGAACTACACTTATAGGCTCAAAGTCACTAGTTGTTCTTTTTTCAGCTATATCAAAAATTCTTTTTTCAGCACTGTCTAATACTTTAGGAACATCATCTTGTTTTGTGTAACATTCCTCCATTATATCTGCTGATGCCTTTATAAGTCTTCTCAAAATAGCCTTTTCCTCTACTATTTTCACATAAGAATTAAGATTAATCGTAGATTCTACTGAACTACTAAGTTCACCTATATAAGTCATTCCTCCAACTGCCTGCAGCTTATCTGTAGACTGCAAGTGTTCTATTAGAGTTACCATATCAACGGGTATATCTTTTGAATATAATTCTACTATAGCATTAAAAATAATTTTATGACTTTCCCTATAAAAATCGTCTCCCCTTAATACTTCTGTAGCCTGAGCTATAGATGTCTTATCTATAAGCATACAACCTAGTACTCTTTGCTCAGCTTGAAGATTATGCGGTAAAACTCTAAGAGGTGTTGTTTCCATTGCAATCTCTCCTACTATCTAATTAAAATTATTTATCCTTAAAGACAATTTTAATTAGCTCCTCTATATTATCAATTGCTTTAACTTCAATATCATTTAGGCCTGTTGGAACTTCCTTTATATTGTCTTTAGGAACTAATACAAGCTTTATTCCCTTTCTTCTAGCACCATATACCTTTTCAAATATACCTCCAACCGGCTTTATCTTTCCTCTTAAAGATATTTCTCCTGTTATGGCTGTATCTTGTCTTATAGGTTTATTTAAAAGGGCACTTATGATACAAATGGTAATTGCAGCACCTGCTGAAGGACCATCTATACGTCCTCCCCCTATTACGTTAACATGAATGTCATAATCACTAATATCTTTATCTGTGATTTTTCTTATTACAGAGGCAGCATTAAACACAGAATCCTTTGCCATACTTCCTGCAGTATCATTAAACCTTACTCTTCCTCTGCCTTTTTCTTTTGCTTCAAAAACTGCTGCTTCTATCTCTATAGTAGAGCCAACATAACCGCTAACTCCAAGTCCATAAACATGGCCTATTTCATATTTTTCTTCTTCTGAAATTTGTTCATAAGGAGTAAGCCTGCTTATAGATATAATCTCTTCCACAGATTTAACAGTTATTTTCATATCCTCTCCAGAACCTAATTCATTGTATAAAGTATATCCATATACATCAGCTAATATATTTACAGCTTTTCTTCCTTCTATTGTATATCTGCTTATAAGTTCGGCTACTCCATCTTCAAGTTCTACATTTAGCTTTTCAGCTGCACTTTCTACTATATTTTCTATATCCTTTGAAGATAATGGTTCAAAATAAACTTCTGTACACCTAGATCTTAAAGCTGGATTTATTTCACTTGGCTCTCTTGTTGTTGCACCAATCAAAACAAAATCTGCTGGTGCTCCATTTTCAAATAGGTATTTTATATACTTAGGAGTATTTTCATCATCTGGATCATAATAAGATGAAGAAAATTCAACTTTCTTATCTTCTAAAACCTTCAATAGTTTATTTTGAAGTATAGTATCTAGTTCTCCTATTTCATCTATGAATAATACCCCACCATGAGCTTCTGTAACCAAACCAGGTTTTGGTTCTGGTACACCTATCTCTGCTAAATCTCGTTTACTTCCCTGATATATAGGGTCGTGTACTGAACCTAATAATGGATTAGTTATTTCTCTCGGATCCCATCTTAGAGTTGTTCCATCTACTTCTATAAATTTAGCATCCTTATCGAAAGGCGTATATTTTAGTTTTTTAGCCTCTTCTAAGGCAAGCCTTGCCGCTGTGGTTTTTCCAACTCCTGGAGGGCCGTAAAGAATTATATGCTGTGGATATGGAGAAGCTATTTTAGACAAAAGTGACTTTATAGCCCTTTCCTGACCTACAATTTCAGAAAAAGTTTGAGGTCTTAATACGGATTGAATATTCTTAGAAAGTTTTTTAGAACTCAACATCTCTAATTTAGCATATTTTTTTAAAGTCTTTGCATTTTCAGAACCCTTTTTCTTTTTAATAATTCCAAGTCTTATTTCATCTATATACTTTTCCTGCTTTTCTAAAAGAGCCTGCTCAACTTCCTTTTCTATGCTATTTTCAACATATCTTCTAGCAATGATTTCAGCTATATATTTTTTAGTACTTTCTATAGCTTCTAATAAATCATTATCATTTGGTACTATATCTATACCTTCTCCATCACTTACAATCTTGTTTATAGCATAGAGTCTTTTATATATATCATCGCTATAAAGATATTTACTAAGCTTATGTTTTACAACTCTTGCTTTAATGGTTCTTTCATCTATAACCTTTCTCATTATTTCATCTAGTATATTAACTTGCGTATCTGTGGGCATAGTATCTTTTATAAAATCAATTGCATTTTTTAGATTCTCATCTATTACTGAAAATTTCAATATATTTCACCCTTAAGAAAGCTTATTATATGCTCTCTCTTGGGTATCCCCCCTTCTATTTTAAGAGCTATTGTTCTTCGATTATAACTTTAACTTTTGTAGAAATTTCAGGATATAATTTAATTTCTGCCTCATAAGTTCCTGTGTTTTTAATAGTTTCTACTACTATCTTTTTCTTATCTACTTCAACGTTGTATTGTTTTTTTAGTTCAGTTGCTATATCTTTACTTGTTATAGCACCAAATAATCTGCCGCCTTCTCCCGCTTTAGCACTTATTTTTATTTCCTTATTTCTTAATTCTTCTGCTACCTTCTGAGCAGCCTCAGTTTCAGCTAATTTCTTCTTTCTTTCTGCTTCTTTTTGTTTATTCAGAATATGAATATTTGCATCTGTTGCCTCTTTAGCAAGTCCCCTTGGTATTAAAAAGTTTCTTGCATATCCATCTGATACATTTACTATTTCTCCTTTTTTTCCCTGTCCTTTAACATCCTTTAGTAATATTAATTTCATTACTCTTCACCTTCCCTTAAGTATTTATCAATAGCATTTTGTAATTTTTCCTTTGCTTCATCCATAGAAACATTATTCATTTTTGTGCCTGCTATGGTCATATGCCCTCCACCGCCTAATGTTTCTAGTATTACTTGAACATTTATATCGCCAAATGATCTGCCACTTATAAATACTTCATTTCCTATTTTAACAAGAACGAACGACGCCTGAACACCTGTAATATTTAGTAATTCATCCGCTACTTGTGCAGCTAATACATTGTCTTTTATATCTGGTGGACAAATGACAATAGCTATATCATTTTTAACCTCTGCGAGGCTTATAAGCTCGGCCTTTTTTAAATAAGTTTCTAAATGGTCAGCAAACATTTTCTTAACTTCTATTATATCAGCTCCTAAATGTCTTAGGTAGGCTGCAGCTTCAAAAGTTCTAACTCCTGTCTTAAAATAAAAGTTTTTTGTATCTACATATATACCAGCAAGAAGCATTTCTGCCTCAAGCGATGTTATATGTTGCTTAGGATTTTCAATCATATACTGTACCATCTCAGTCACAAGTTCACAAGTAGAAGAAGCATAAGGCTCTATATAGCTCAGTAAAGTGTTTTCCACTGCAGTTGTAGATTTTCTATGATGATCTATAATTACCTTTCTTTCTATAACTTCCAACAATTCTTTATCTTGAACATACTCTCTACTATTTACATCTACAAGTATGAGCAAACTATTGTAATCACAAATTCTCAAACAGTTTTCCCTGGAAATAAATATATCATCATATAGATTATTTTCCTTTATTCTTTCTATAGAATTCTCTATTCCACTATTAACTTTATCTAATACAACAAATACATCTTTCCCAAGAGCCTTTACCACACTTCTAATCCCTATTGCAGAACCTAAAGCATCTATATCTGGATTAATATGTCCCATTATAAATATATTACTGCTTTCATTTATTAAATTAACTAAAGCATGGGCAATAACTCTTGCTCTTACTTTAGTTCTTTTTTCAAATTCCTTAGTTTTTCCGCCAAAGAATTCTAACTTATTTTTTGTCTTTACAACTACCTGATCTCCTCCACGACTTAAAGCTAATTCCTTAGCTGACATAGCAAACTCATGATTTTGAAGTGGAGTATCTCCATCACATCCTACTCCTATACTAAGAGTAACAGTTAATTTGTTTCCATAATTTATTTCTCTTATTTCATCTAATATATCAAAATTTCTTTTCATTTCTTCTTCTATATTTTTATAATGGGTCACGATTGCATACTTACTTGAAGAATATTTTATAATCATTCCCTTTAAAGCTTGTGCATAATTTATTAAAGTTCTCTCTATCTCAGCAGATAAGATTACAGCCTTATCTTCTTCTGTAGTCTTCAAAACATCACTTAAATTATCCACTTCTACATGCATTATAGAATATCTGTTTTCTTGTATTTTTCTAGCTAGCTCAACTTCACAGGTGACTTCATAAAAGTACAAGATTATAGCGTTATCCCTTGAAGATGGCTTACTATTTATATTTGTAAAAACATTATAGTATCTATCCTTTATATTAATATGTTTAAACAACTTCTTTTTCTTATTGATTATTTCATCCATATTTATTTCTTTTATTATTTCTTGAACTTTTTTACCTAGAAACTCCTTTTTATCAAAAATATTCAAGAACAATTGATTATACCATAATATATCCCCTTTACTTCCCACAATAATTAAAGCAAAAGGTGAGTTCACTAATACATTTCTTAAGGAAATATCTAATTTTGAAGAAAACTCCTCTATAACCTTTTTCCACTCATCCTTTTTTGCATTTGATTCTTTTATATTACACACTCTTATATTATATAATACAAAAATTATATACAATAATAAGAGTATGCCTCCTATTATAAAGTGACCTAATATAAAAAAAACGCAAATAAGCAAAGCAATGGCATAAACTAAAAATTTGTTGTGTTTAAGAAAAAAATTATTATCCATGTTATTCCCTCGGCTTAATTACTCTTATTGGATTTGGGTCAAGTTTTCTTAGATTTAACATTATATCCATAAGTCCCAAAATAGAAAATACGCTAGAAAATATAGGAGTAAATATTCCTATAATGAGTATTATAGCTATTACACCTTTAGGTATTTTTGCTCTTTCCCTTAGGATATAGGCAAGATATGCCATTCCATCAAGAGACAATACAAAGGATACTATTAAATGTCCTATTCCAACTGCATAAAAAGCCCATTTTACATCTCTTGAATTTAATATTATCCCCAAACATTCTATTATTATAAGCACAGCCAAAAATCTATTAGGAATATATATTCTAGTAAAAGGCACCAAATCTGGAACTTCATATCTTAGCTTTTTCAAAGTTTTTTGTGTTATAAAATAGTTTATGTATGCCTGAATTAAACTGCTTATGATCAGCGCTATAGGTATTATTATTATTAAATTTTGAACAGTTAAATAATCTATAAACCTGTTTATAGCATTTATAGCTTCCTGAGGAGCATTCATGCTTATATATATATTTCTACTTTCTACAAATACTCTTTTAAGCTCATCCACAGTAAGATTTATGTACTCAATTAACCCTTTTTTATTGACTAAAATGGCATATATCATAAATCTTATAATATTGCTGACAATACCAGCTGCACCTACTATAAGTATGGATACCTGACTGTTTTTTTTATTTTTTATACAATACCCCAAAGCAATTCCTGTAAACCCATAACTTATCCCTGATGCTAATGCAGATATTGGATTATAAAAAAGTGATGCTAAGACAATACTCATAATTACTGCAATTAAAGCTATACCTGTATTATGTCTTATATATAGTAATGTTATTGGAATAGGTAAAACAAACATTCCTATATCTGATAAAATAGGCACATATGCAGTAATTAATAAAATTAAAAAAACCAAAGCAAACATGATTGCTGTTTCTGTTATTACCTTTGCTGTGTACTTTTCTTTTTTCATTTTATCCTCCACTAACGCTTACTGTTTAAATGAGAGTGTAATTTACTTAAATTCTTAGTTTCCTTTTCAATTATATCCCCTTCAGCTATTCCTATTTTTAATTTATTCTTCATTTTTTCATCTACTTCTTCATAGGAATATCCTAACCTTTCTCCTAATATATATAATATTATTATTGCCCCAGAAATACATTCTAAAATAGCATCTTGAGCAATATTACTTCCTCTAGCTAGTAATTTAAAAAAATCTCCTATAATGCATAAGAGTTCGGCCTTCAAGTTTTCAATTATTCTTATGCTTGACATAATATTGAAATCTTCCCTATTCATATAACACCATCCCCTAAGTTATCCTGTATATATATATTTTAGTTATTTTTTTCTTAGTATGCAACTTTAGTTTAATTTATTTATTATATACAAAAAAGCAGTGTCCTTTTGTGACACTGCTTTATTTATTATACTAGTCTGTTGTGAATGGTAATAAAGCAAGATTTCTTGCTCTCTTTATTGCCACTGTTAATTCTCTTTGATGCTTAGCACAGTTTCCAGAAATTCTTCTTGGAAGAATCTTGCCTCTTTCTGTAATATACTTTCTTAATTTGTTTACATCTTTATAATCTATGAAAGTAGCTTTATCTGAACAAAAAGCACAAACTTTCTTTCTTCTTCTCTTTGCACCTTTTTTATTTGCTAAAGACATGCTATTTCCCTCCTTACCTTTTTATTTATAAACCGAATTAGTTAAAATGGTATATCACCATCATCAATTGGGGTAATCTCATCTTCATACCCGTTTTGATTAAATATGTCATTACTATCTGATGGAATACCATGATTATCTCCTTGAAGAATAGATTCACTTCTATCAAAGTTAGCAGTTGCATTTCTAGACTCTAAGAATTGTACCTCATCAGCAACAACTTCTGTCACATACCTTCTAGTACCATCTTTAGCTTCATAACTTCTAGTATGTATTGAGCCACTTACTCCCACTAGTCTACCTTTGCTTACATAATTAGCCGTATTCTCAGCTATTTTTCCCCATACTACTATAGGTATAAAATCTGCATCAGGTTGACCTTGGCTTTTAAAACGTCTGTTAACAGCTAAAGTAAAAGATGCAACAGCTCTTCCTGTTCCTGGAGTGAATCTTAGTTCCGGATCTCTAGTCAGTCTTCCAACTAACACAACTCTATTCATCTTTGCACCGCCTATTTTTCAGGATTGATTACCATGTATCTCATAACTCCATCAGTAATTCTGAATATTCTTTCTAATTCTCTAGGTAATTCAGGATTAGCTTTGAAGTTTATTAGAGTGTAATATCCTTCGTTGACTTTGTTTATTGGATAAGCAAGTTTTCTCTTACCCCACTCATCAACGTTATCAATTACTCCTCCAGCATTTTCTATTACACCTTTAAACTTCTCGATATTAGCTTTTATAGCTTCTTCCTCAAGAGATGGTTGTAATATGAATAGTGCTTCGTAATTTCTCATTGATTTCACCTCCTCCCCTCGGACTAACGGCTGTGAATATCACAGCAGGGACTACATTTGTTTATTTTATCATTTATCCCAATAAAAATCAAGATATTATTTTTAATTTCAGGTTTAAGTCGTTTTAAGGTTCATTGTAAAATTAAATGCAACAGATAAAAAATATTAAAACCATAGTGAAAATCATGTATGATATAGGTGTTGAGTATAAACATACAGGAGATTTTCACTATGGTTCATGATACTGATTATAACACACCTATACGTTCTTTTAAACACCTAAAGCTATATGAGCGTGGGGAAATTTATGCATTGCTTAAAGAAGGTAAAAGTATTCGCTATATTGCTAAAAAATTAGGACGCAGTCCAAGTACTATTAGCCGTGAAATTAAACGTGGTACTACCTTACAGCTTAAAAGTGATTTATCTACATTTACAAGTTATTTCCCTGAAACAGGTCAGGCTGTATATGAAAATCATCGCTCAAATTGCGGAGCAAAAATTAAAATAGCTACAGCCGAAGCTTTTATAAAGTATGCAGAAACAAAAATTCTTAAAGATAAATGGTCCGTCGATGCTGTAGTAGGTTATTGTAAAAATGACCCTGCTTGGAGGGATGAATATATTGTTTCTACTAAAACATTGTACAACTATATTGATAAAGGCTTTTTATCTGTACGCAATATAGATTTACCTTTAAAACTACGCTTAAAACCTAAGAATAAAAGAATTAAGCAAAAT
>NZ_PVXN01000051.1 GCF_002995795.1 Clostridium thermopalmarium DSM 5974 | reverse complement strand
CCAGCGTTCGTCCTGAGCCAGGATCAAACTCTCATATTAAAAGTTTAATCTACTCATAAGTCATTGACTGGCTTTTATTTACCTTAATTCTGTTTAATTTTCAAAGACCAAATCTTTTATTTTTCGCTGTCATCTGACAGCTTATTCAGTATAACAAGTTTATTTTTGTTTGTCAACACTCTTTTTAAAATTTCTTAACTAAAAATTAAAATTTTAAATTAAGTGAATAACTTTTTGTCGTCTTTTGCGACGACAAAAGATATATTATCAGACAAGCCTCTTATATGTAACTTTATTTTACACTGTATATATAAATTATATTTATTTATCTATCTATTTCTCCTATTTTCTAATTTATTTACATATTGATACTCCTGGTATTGTGTATTTTACTTTTAAGTATAATAAAAAGACTAAACCTTTATTAAGCAAGGAATTAGTCTTTTTATTAATTTATTTAATTATAATCATTATCATCTATATCATTATCTTCTATAGTCACATTATCTATATTATCTTCATCCATATCAATATCTTCATAATCATCTTCTACATCAACTTCTTCTTTGTGGTTGCAAGTCTTGTTTAAATCATTATCTTCAGTAATGTTAACTTTAGCCATAGCTACAATTTTTTCTTCATCTGTAGTTTTCATCAGAGTTACACCCATAGCATTTCTGCTTGTAGTAGATATATCAGACACATTGATTCTAATAGCTATTCCGCTATTATTTATTAGCATAATCTCTTCATCATCAGATACTAATCTTGCTCCTACTACCTTTCCTGTCTTTTCAGATATCTTATAAGTTATAACTCCTTTTCCTCCTCTTTTTTGAAGCGAATATTCTTCTATATGAGTTCTCTTACCATATCCATTTTCACTTACAACTAGAAGTTCTCCATCCTTTTGAGCTATTTCCATACCAACAACAGCATCGCCTTCTCTTAGAGTTATAGCTTTAACACCTGATGCAATCCTTCCCATAGGTCTTACATCTCTTTCATCAAATCTTATAGCATAACCATTTTTAGTGACATATATAATCTGACAATCACCTGTTGTAACTCTTACCCCTATAAGCTCATCATCTTCTCTTAAATTTATAGCATTTAATCCATTTTTTCTAATTGAGGCATATTTATCAAGAGAAGTCTTCTTTATAAGCCCATTCTTAGTAGCCATGATAAGATAGTTATCTTCATTAAAATCATTTAAGTATAAAACAGCTTGAATTTTTTCATTTGGGTTCAAAGGTATTAAATTTACTAGGTTCATTCCCTTAGCAGTTCTTCCTGCTTCTGGTATCTGATACGCTTTTAGTTGGTATGCTTTACCTAGATTTGTGAAGAAAATAATATTGCTGTGAGTTGATGTAGTTATTATATGCTCTACAAAGTCATCTTCCTTTGTAGACATAGCCTGTATTCCTCTGCCTCCACGTTTTTGAGCGCTATATGTTTCTATTGGCAATCTCTTTATATAACCAGCATGAGTTAATGTTATTACTACATCCTTATCTTCTATCAAATCTTCATCATCTATATCATCACTATTGCTAGATACAATCTCACTTCTTCTCTCATCGCCATATTTAATCTTAATTTCATTTAACTCATCTTTAATTATCTTTAATACTAAGGACTCATCTTGTAATATTTGTTCTAAATACTTTATAAGTTCCATTAAGTTATTATATTCTTCTTCTATCTTTTCTCTTTCAAGACCAGTAAGTCTTTGAAGTTTCATATCCAATATAGCTTGAGCTTGCTTTTCTGAAAGATTAAATTGGACAATAAGACCTTCTCTTGCCTCATTAGGAGTCTTAGAACTACGAATAAGGTCTATAACCTCATCAATATGGTCTAAAGCTATTCTTAATCCTTCTAAAATGTGAGCTCTTGCTAATGCTTTATTTAAATCAAATTGAGTTCTTCTTCTTATAACCTCTTCTTGGAATTCTAAATAATGCTTTAATATTTGTTTTAGATTTAGAACCTGAGGTTCTCCATTTACTAAAGCCAGCATTATTATTCCAAAACTATCCTGCATCTTTGTATGTTTATATAGCTGATTTAAAACTATATTGGCATTTGTGTCTCTTTTTAATTCAATAACTATTCTCATACCTTCTCTATCTGATTCATCTCTAAGGTCTGAGATTCCGTTTATTTTTTTATCTTTAACTAGAGCAGCTATGCTCTCAATAAGCTTTGCTTTATTTACTTGGTATGGTATCTCAGTAACTATGATTCTTTGTCTTCCCTTATGCTCCTCAATAGTAGCTCTTGCTCTAACAGTTATCTTTCCACGACCTGTTTCGTATGCCTTTCTTATTCCTGATTTACCTACAATAAGTCCGTAAGTTGGAAAATCTGGTCCCTTAATTTGAGTCATTAGTTCATCTATTGTAACATCTGGATTATCAATCAGCATACCTATTCCATTTATAACCTCAGTTAAGTTATGTGGTGGAATATTAGTAGCCATACCTACAGCTATACCAGCTGAACCATTTACAAGCAGATTAGGAAATCTTGATGGAAGAACTGTTGGCTCCTGTTCTTCTCCATCAAAGTTAGGCATAAAATCCACGGTTTCCTTGTTTATATCTCTTAACATCTCAGCTGTTATCTTCTGCATTCTGGCTTCTGTATACCTCATAGCAGCAGCGCCATCTCCATCTACAGAACCAAAGTTACCATGACCATCTACTAATGTATACCTGATAGAAAAGTCTTGTGCTAATCTAACTAATGCATCATATACAGCTGAATCTCCATGAGGATGGTACTTACCAAGAACATCCCCGACAATTCTTGCACATTTTCTGTATGGTTTATCTGGTGTTAATCCTAATTCATGCATAGAATAAAGTATTCTTCTATGAACAGGTTTCAAACCATCTCTTACATCAGGAAGTGCACGACCAACAATAACACTCATAGCGTAATCTATATAACTTTTTTTCATCTCTTGACTTATGTCTACTGGTAAAACATTACCTTGGTTGTTCATTTCAACACCTCTTCATTACCTTATATATCTAAGTTAACAACTTTCTTAGCATTTTCCTGTATGAATTCACGTCTAGGCTCTACTTTATCTCCCATTAGGATAGTAAAGATTTCATCTGCTACCATTGCATCTTCTATTGTAACTTGAAGCAATGTTCTTTTTTCCGGATCCATGGTAGTTTCCCATAATTGTTCCGCATTCATTTCCCCAAGACCTTTATATCTTTGAATATCAGTATTTTTATCTTTTCCGCCCATTTCTGTTAATATATTCTGAAGCTCATCATCAGAATAAGCATATCTCAATTCTTTTCCCCTTTGTATTCTATATAAAGGTGGTTGAGCTATATATACATGGCCCTTTTCCACTAATTCTTTCATGTATCTATAGAAGAAGGTTAATAAAAGAGTTCTTATATGAGCTCCATCTACATCGGCATCGGTCATTATTATTATTCTATCGTACCTTATTTTTTCTATATCAAAATCTTCTCCTATTCCCGCACCAAATGCTGTTATCATAGCCTTTATTGTATCAGAAGCTAATATTCTATCTAATCTCTGCTTTTCTATATTTAATATTTTACCTCTAAGTGGCAAAATAGCTTGAAATCTTCTATCTCTTCCTTGCTTTGCAGATCCACCCGCAGAATCTCCCTCTACGATATATATTTCACATTCCTTTGGATCCTTAGATGAGCAATCAGCAAGTTTACCTGGTAAAGTTGTACTTTCTAATACACTCTTTCTTCTAGTAAGTTCTCTCGCTCTTTTAGCAGCTTCTCTCGCTCTTGCTGCAGTTAGTGCCTTTTCTATAATAACTTTAGCAACAGCTGGATTTTCTTCTAAAAATGTATTTACACTTTCGGTTACTATAGAATCAACTATACCTCTTACTTCAGTATTTCCAAGCTTAGTTTTTGTTTGACCTTCAAATTGAGGGTCAGTAAGTTTTACTGATATTACTGCAGTAAGCCCTTCTCTTGTATCTTCTCCTGATAAGTTTTTATCATTTTCTTTTAAATAGCCATATCTTCTAGCATAATCATTTAACACTCTAGTTAAGGCAGTTTTAAACCCTGATAAGTGAGTTCCACCTTCAACTGTATCAATATTATTGGCAAAAGAAAATATATTTTCGCTATATGTGTCATTATACTGAAGAGCTACTTCAACAATATAATCATCCTTTTTTCCCTCTACATATATAGGTTCTGGATGAATTTTTTCTTTATTTCTATTTAAGTAAGATACAAAGGACTTAATTCCACCTTCATAATGGAACTCATCTTTTTTTATTTCTTCTCCTCTTTCATCGATTAAAGTTATTCTTATACCTTTATTTAAAAAAGCTAATTCTCTCAATCTTTGCGATAATGTATCATAATCAAATTCTAATTCCTCAAATATCTCATGGTCTGGTTTAAAATGCACTGTTGTACCATGACCATCATCATCACCAATAATATCAAGGCCAGTTATAGCCTTACCTCTCTCGTATTTCTGCTGCCATCTATGCCCTTCTCTTTTTACTTCTACTGTACAAAATTCAGATAAAGCATTAACAACTGATGCTCCAACTCCATGGAGACCTCCTGATACTTTATATCCTCCTCCACCGAATTTACCACCAGCATGGAGAACAGTCATTATAACTTCTACAGTTGGCTTATGCATTTTTGGATGCATCCCTACTGGCATCCCTCTTCCATCATCTTCAACAGTTATAGAATTACCCTTATGTATATATACATTTATGTTTTTACAAAATCCTGCTAAAGCCTCATCTATACTATTATCTACTATTTCATAAACTAAATGATGAAGCCCTCTAATTCCTGTGCTTCCAATGTACATTCCCGGTCTTTTTCTAACTGCTTCTAGACCTTCAAGTACTTGTATTTGCGATTCATCATAAACTTGTTTATTTTCCATGAATGCCCTCCTATCCTACTCTTTAGGTTCATAGAATATATTCTGAGTTCTTTTAGTTAAAGTGGAAGAAGATATAGGTGATAGATAAATTTTGCTCTTTTTATCCACTTCAGCAACAACAAAAGACTTTGGTGTATCTTTGGTTATTCTTTCTACAAATCCATCTTCTTCAGCCATTCTTAAAAATTGAATAGTATCTGTACTATACATGGTACTCTCTATGTCGAATATCCCTATTATATCTTTTAATGGAACTACTACATTTTCTCCTAAATGCAAAAACATAAATATCCTCCTTAAGTGACTCTTACTTAATCGTTCCATTGGTAACCGTAAAAACTTTTACGTCACTTTCCAAATAATTTTTAATATCAATTATCCCCGTACCCGTTATTATAGTCTGAACTTTTTTTATTGAATTTAAAATATATTTTTGTCTTTTTAAATCCAATTCCGAAAGAACATCATCTAGAAGAAGAATAGGATATTCTCCACTTTGTTCCTTTACTATCTCTAGTGACGCAAACTTAATAGATAGTACGGCAGTTCTTTGTTGTCCTTGAGAACCAAACTTTCTTGTATCTATATCATTTATAGTTATAGAGAAATCATCTCTATGTGGACCTAAAGTTGTCGTACCTCTTTCAAAATCCTTTTCTGCATTTTCTCTTAATAAATTAAAAAGTTCTTTTTCAATGTTATCATAATTTTTTATTGATGTATTATATTTAAAATTAATATTTTCACTTTCTGAAGTTATTTTTTCATGGATTTCTTTTGCTTTTTCATTCAGCTTTTGTATATATTTAATTCGCTCTTTTATTATAAAACCACCATAAATACTTAGCTGCTTATCATATATTTCAATTATATTTTTATCCTTATTCCACTTTCTTAAAACAGTATTTCTTTCATTTAAAACCTTATTATATTGTACTAGACTATAATAATACTTCTTATTAAGTTTGCTTAGTTCGATATCTATAAATTTTCTTCTATATGAGGGAGCTTCTTTAACTATCTTTAAATCTTCAGGAGAAAACATAACTACATTACATATTCCTATAAGATTTGAAATTGTATTTAGTTTTACTGAATTAACTCTTATTCCTTTTTTTCCCTCTTTAAAAATCTTTATATCTATTTTTTTATCTAACCTTTTCTTTGAAACATATATGCTAATATAAGCTTCTTTAGCTCCCCACTTTATTAACTCTTTATCTTTATTTGTTCTATGTGATTTACCAAGGCTACAGTAATATATGCTTTCAAGTATATTTGTTTTTCCTTGAGCATTATCCCCTATGAAAACATTCACCCCGCTGCTTAAGTTTAAAAATAAGTTTTTATAGTTTCTAAAATTCACCAAATTTAAACTTTTAATATACATAAAAACACCTATCATATAATTATAACATAAGATTATAACTTATTTTCTAAATAATTTTATATGTTTCACCATTAAATTCAACTATATCTCCTTTAAATAATTTTTTTCCTCTTCTTAATTCTTTTTCACCGTTTACCTTAACTTTTCCGTTTTGAATATAGAATTTTGCTTCTGAACCTAGTGAAACAACTCCAGCCCACTTTAAAAAAGAATCTAACTTAATAAACTCAGTTTCTATTTTTACTTCTTTCATATCTTGGTCCTCCAATTAATTTTTATTTATCTTTGTTAACTTCTTAACAACCTTACTGGTAACACCAAGTATGTGTATCCATTATTTTCCTTATTCTTGATTACACATGGACTTACACTACTATCAAATTCCATAACTATTTCTTCATCTTCTAGTATCTTTAATACATCTATAAGATATTTTGAATTAAATGCAATTTCTAATTCATTTCCTTGCAAAATTATGTTTAATTCTTCTCTTACCTTTCCCAATTGAGAATTAGATGTAATTATAAGTGTGTCATCCTTTATATCAAATTTTACTAAGTTGGTATTACCATCTTTGCCCATTAAAGAAGCTCTTTCTATACAATTTAGCAATTCAACTCTCTTAGCCGTTACTTTTAACTTATAATCTTCAGGAATTATAGAGTTATACTTTATGAACTCACCTTCTAATAATCTTGATATAATCTTAGTTTGACCTAAATTGAATAAAATGTGATTAGGTGTAAAAGTTATATTTACATTTTCATCATCATCACCTAATATTTTCGACACTTCATTAAATGTTTTTCCAGGAATAACTGCATTTATTGTATTTTCATTGTCTATGTTATTGCTTCTTAAAGCCAATCTATAGCCATCTAATGCAACTAAATTAAGTTTTTTGTCCTTAACTTCAAAAAGAATACCAGTTAAGATAGGTCTGGTTTCATCTTGAGCTGTTGCAAATATAGTTCCTTTTATCATGTTTTTTAATGTTTTTTGAGGAATACTGAATATTATATTCTCATTTATTTTTGGTAAACTTGGAAATTCCTCAGGATCCATATGAACAAGATCAAACTTGGACTTTTCACATATTATCTCTATTGAATTATTTTCTATAGTACTTATATTAACAGAACTATTAGGAAGTTTTCTAATTATTTCGCCGAATATTTTTGAGTCAACTGCCGTAGTACCTTCTTCCTCAACATCAGCTTCTATTTTTGTTTCTATACTTAAATCAATATCAGATCCTATTAAAGTTAAAGTATTGTCTTTTGCTGATATATATAGAGATTGTAGTATTGGCATTGGAGATTTTCCAGTTACAGCTTTTTGAGCTATTGATATAGCTTCTTGTAATTTATTTTTTGAGCATGTGAATTTCATTAAATATGCCTCCTTATTATTAACAGTAAATTTTTTATATAAAAGATTAGATAATTAAATAAATTATTTATAGTAGTAATAGTAATAGGGTATGTGAATATGTTGATAAGTCGTTCAACCTAAGGAGAATCGGAAAAAATAAAACAAAAATTATTGTGGATAATTTAAAAGAACCCCTTTATTTTTATCCACAATAAAATAGTAAAAAAATATATTTCAATTGTATCCACAATGCTGTATACATGATATTATAAACAATTGTTAGTTGTTATTAATTTTTTTGGTTAAATCATTAATAACGTTTCTTAAAGATTCGTCATTCTTTAAGTTTGTAGATATTTTTTCATAAGCATGTATTACTGTAGTATGGTCCCTTCCACCAAATTCTTCACCTATTTTAGGGAGAGACATATCAGTTAATTTTCTACTTAGGTACATAGCTATTTGTCTTGGAAAAGCTATGTTGCGTGTTCTTCTTGAAGATTTTAAATCTTCGATTTTTAAATTAAAGTAGTTTGAAACTACATCCTGAATAAGATCTATAGTCACTTGTTTATTTTCTTCATTGGATATTATATCTTTTAATGCTTCAGCAGCTAGTTCAACACTAATTTCCCTATTAGTTAATGAAGAATAAGCTACTGTTCTTATCAACGCTCCCTCAAGTTCCCTAATATTAGATTTTATCTTTGTAGCAATATATACCATAACATCATTAGGGATATTTAGTTTTTCTACATCTGCTTTCTTCTTTAATATTGCTATTCTTGTTTCAAAGTCAGGAGCTTGAATATCAGCAATTAGTCCCCACTCAAATCTAGAACGCAATCTATCTTCTAATGTAGGAATTTCTTTTGGAGGCCTATCACTAGAGAGAATAATTTGTTTATCAGCTTCATAAAGAGTATTAAAGGTGTGGAAAAATTCTTCTTGAGTACGTTCTTTACCAGCTATAAATTGACTATCATCTATTAATAAAACATCTACATTTCTGTATTTATTTCTAAATTCCTCATTTTTGTCATCTTTTATAGAGTTTATAAGTTCATTAGTAAATTTTTCAGATGAAACATAGACTACCTTTGCTTTTGGGTTGTTTTGCAATATGTAATGACCGATAGCATGCATTAGGTGAGTCTTACCAAGACCAACTCCTCCATATATAAATAGTGGATTATAAGCTTTAGCTGGAGCTTCTGCAACTGCTAGGGATGCAGCATGAGCAAATCTATTACTATTACCTATTACAAAAGAATCAAAAGTATATTTGGGATTTAGCATAGAAGACATTTCATCACTAACGATTATATTGCTTTTTTTTGCTTTACTACTCTTGGAAGTGTTGTTAATACTAGTTTTGTCATCACTAAGTTTATCTTCTGATGAAATTAAAAAATCAATATTATATTTTTTAGAAGTTATAAGTTTAATAGCATTAACAATTAAATCCTTATACCTACTTTCAAGAATGCCCCGAGTAAAGTCGTTAGGAACTTGTAATTTTATTGTATTTTGCTCTAAAGATATAGGAACTATGCTTTTTATCCATGTATTAAAACTTACTTCGGTAAGTTCACCTTTTATTATATTTAAGGTTTTATCCCAAAGTTGGTTTAATTGGGCATCCATTTCTTATCCTCCAGTCTATATAAAAATTATTTTTTATAATAAAATAATTATGTATAGTATACTAACAGAAAATTAACACATTATAAACAAGATATAAACCGTTATTATAGGTTGTTGACAAATATAAAAAAAAATATTCACATGTGTATAATAATGTTAATGAAATTACATGCAAAGTAGTTATTAACATATGAAAAAAATATATTATCAACATAGTTATACTTTGAATAAAATAAGAAAATAAGTCAAAAATAAAAAAATAAAATGCAGAGTTTAAGGGATATAGCACAAGTTATGCACAAAAATGTCCACAACCTGTGAATAACTTTATAAATATATAAATTATCAACAGCCTAACAATAATAATAGCAAAAGAACATCTACTCTTCAAGAACTTATCCACAAAAAAAGAGTTAATGAAGAAAAAAATATCAACAATCTACCACAATCTTGACAATAACAGGGGATATATATATAATTGAATGGTAAAACTGCTTTATAGTTGAAATAACTTGTTTTAAATATAAAGTGCCACGGTACATAAAGGGGGTGTATATATATGAAGATGACATACCAACCAAAAAAGAGACAGAGAAAAAAGGAACATGGTTTCAGAAAGAGAATGAAGACTTTATCTGGAAGAAATGTTCTTAGAAGAAGAAGACAAAAAGGAAGAAAAAGATTGACAGCATAAGATAAGGCCGCGGTGGTGGCCTTTTTCTGCAATTAGCAGAAAAAAAGGAGCACTTGCAATGAAAAAAAAGTATAAAATAAGAAAAAATGTAGAGTTTCGAAGAGTATATAGAAAAGGGAAATCATACTCTAATTCGTTATTAGTGTTGTATGTATTTAAGAATAACATGAATTTGGATACTACCAGAGTAGGAATATCTGTCAGTAAAAAGGTAGGAAATAGTGTAGTGAGAAGCAGAGTGAAGAGATTAATTAGTGAGAGCTATAGATTGAATCGAAAAAATTTAAAAAATGGATATGATTTGGTTTTTGTTGCGAGGAATGCTATAAAAGGAAAACGTTACAATGAAGTAGAAAGCTCGGTTATAAATCTGTTAAAAAGGGCAGGTCTATATCAATAATGTTGAAAATAATATTTATTAATGTAATAAAGTTTTATAGAAGGTATGTATCCCCTTTAAAAAGGCCTAGCTGCAGGTTTTATCCGACCTGCTCTCAGTATGCCATAGAAGCCATTGAAAGATATGGAGCTTTTAAGGGTGGTATAATGGCTATAAAAAGAATATTAAAATGCCATCCATTTAATCCGGGTGGATATGATCCAGTTAAATAGTTTGGAGGAGGTTTTTGTTTGGATATCTTTTTTATGAATTATGGATTATTGGCTTTAAAAACCAATTGGTTGAATAATGCCTTGGTACGATTTTTTGGTATAATACATAACGGGGTTCACAGTATTGTAGGCAATCCTAATATTTCTTATGGTTTAACTATAATTATAGTTACAATTATAATAAGATTATTATTGTTTCCATTAAACTATAAGCAAATTAGGTCTCAAGTTAAAATGAGTGAAATACAGCCTGAATTGAAGAAAATACAAGAAAAGTATAAGAATGATCCACAAAGGCAACAACAAGAAATGATGAAGCTTTATAAGGAGAATAACGTTAATCCTTTAGGTGGATGCCTTCCGCTTTTATTGCAGTGGCCTATACTTATAGCTTTATATTATGTATTTAATAATTTAGCTATAATTGAGCCTAATATAGCTAATGTAACTTTTTTGGGACTTAAATTAATGGGAACTGCAACATCAAATCCAGGAACATGGATATTGCCGATACTTTCAGGAATATTAACATATCTTTCTACTGCAATTATGACACCTGCTGGTACTGGAGATAATGCTCAAGCAAAACAGACAAGAAATATGAGTGTAGGAATGTCAATTTTTATAACATATATGAGTTTTAAGTTTACTTCAGCGTTAGTATTATATTGGGTAACAAACAGCTTATTCCAAATAGGTCAGACTTTAATTATGAAAGCTATGGAGAATAAAAAAACAGTAAAAGAAGGTTTGAAATAAATATTTGAAATAAATAAATGTTATAATTGTGCCTTATTTTGAGTTTAGGAAGGCTGGTGTATTGGGTATGAAATCTATACAGATGAATGGAAGAACTGTAGAAGAAGCTGTTCAAAATGCTTTAAGGGAGCTCAATGTAACCGAGGATAAAGTCAATATAAAAATTATAGATGAAGGTAGTAAAGGTTTGTTTAAGTTATTTAAAGGGAAAGATGCCATAATAGAAGTAACCCTTAAAAATGATTATATAGAAGATGCTAGGAAGTTTTTAAGAGAAGTTTTAAATGCCATGGGAATATTAGCTGAAATAGATATTAAAGAAAATGATGATATAATAAATATCAACCTAATAGGTCCTAACATGGGGTTGGTTATAGGGCATAGAGGAGAAACACTGGATTCCATTCAGTACTTAGTAAGTTTGGTTATTAATAAAAATAATAATGGTGAATATAAAAAGGTTATATTGGACACTGAAAACTATAGATCAAAGAGAGAAGAAACATTAAAAAGGCTTGCAACAAAAATAGCCTATAAAGTTAGAAAAACCAATAGAGCTGTAAAATTGGAGCCAATGAATCCTTATGAGAGAAGGATTATTCATGCTACTCTTCAAAATGATGCATATGTACTTACATATAGTGAAGGTGAAGAACCTTATAGAAAAGTAGTTGTTGATTTAAAAAAGAAAGCCTAGTATAAAAAGGCTTTCTTTTAATTTTTAATAAAAAATTTGGATATGTTCTAGGTAAATGCTAATATTAAATTTATAGAATAATACTTTTAGTTACTTTAGAAAAAAATAGTTAAAAGTATAGTATTGCTATTGAAATTATAGATGTATATATAGTAAACTTCAAACTTAGAGAGGGTGAAATTATGAAAGAATTTGACACTATAGCAGCTATTGCTACAAATTTAGGTGAGAGCGGAATATCAATAATAAGAGTTTCTGGAGATAAGGCTCTAAAAATAGTAAGCAGTATTTTTAAAGGTAAAAATGATAAAAAATTAGACGATATAAAGACATATACCATGAGATATGGATTTATTATAGATAAAGATACAGGTGAAACTTTAGATGAAGTTATAGTAAGCTATATGAAGGGACCTAGAAGTTTCACTGCTGAGGATACTGTAGAAATAAACTGTCATGGTGGAGTAGTAGTTACGAAAAGAATATTGGAAGAAGTTATAAAAGCAGGTGCGAGAATTGCAGAACCTGGGGAGTTTACTAAAAGGGCCTTTTTAAATGGAAGAATTGACTTAAGCCAAGCAGAAGCAGTAATTGATATAATAAGAGCTAAAACAGAACTAAGTGCGAAATCTGCTTTAGAGCAATCTAACGGTAAGATTTCCAGAGAAATAAAAGAGCTTAGACATGGACTTCTTGAAATTATAGCTTCCATAGAAGCTACTGTTGATTATCCTGAGGATGATCTAGAAGAGGTTACTTCTGAAAAGGCTAAAGCACAAGTTGAAGATATATTAAAATCAGTGGAAGCATTGTTAAATAGCGCTGATGAAGGTAAGATATTAAGAGAAGGACTAAATACTGTAATCGTTGGTAAACCAAATGTTGGAAAATCATCTCTTTTAAATGCTTTGCTTATGGAGTCTAGAGCTATTGTAACAGAGGTTCCAGGAACTACAAGAGATATAATAGAGGAATATATAAGCATAGATGGAATACCTATTAAAATCGTTGATACAGCAGGAATTAGAGAAACTGAAGATGTTGTTGAGAGAATAGGTGTAGAAAAATCAAGAGAAAAAATAGAAAGTGCTGATTTAGTAGTTTTGGTGTTAGACGCAAGTAGGAAAATAGATGAGGAAGATAAAGAAGTGATTGAATTTATTAAAGATAAAAAATATATAGTTTTACTTAATAAAACTGATTTAGAATTGCAGATAGATAAAGATTCAATTAAGGATTTGAACTCAGATTATATTATAGAAATTTCAGCAAAGACTGGTGAAGGATTAGATAAATTTAAACAAGTTATTAAAGAATTATTTTTTAGAGGAGAAGTTACAGCAAAGGAAGTAATGATTACTAATGCAAGACATAAAGAGGCCTTGATAAGAACTAGAGAAAGTTTAATTTCAGCTATAGGAGCTTTAGATAATACCTTTGCTATAGATTTAGCGTCTATTGATCTTAGAAATGCTTGGAGAAGTTTAGGGGAAATAAATGGTGATACAGTAGAAGAAGATATAATCGACACTATATTTTCTAAATTCTGTTTAGGAAAGTAACAGGAGGATATTATGAGATATTTTGCAGGTGAATTTGATATTGTTGTTATTGGAGCAGGTCATGCAGGTTGTGAAGCAGCTCTAGCTAGTGCTAGACTAGGAGCTAAGACTGGTGTATTTGTTACAGATTTAGCAAGTGTTGCTATGATGCCATGTAATCCAAATATTGGTGGTACAGCTAAAGGTCATTTAGTAAAAGAAATTGACGCTTTAGGCGGGCAAATGGGAATTAATATAGATAAAACATATATTCAATCTAGAATGCTCAATACATCTAAAGGACCAGCTGTTCACTCTCTTCGTGCTCAAGCGGATAAGCATAGATATGCTCAAACAATGAAGCATACTTTAGAAAAGACTGAAAATTTATATCTAAGACAAGGAGAAATTGTAGAAATAGATATAGAAGAAAATAAAGTTAAGGGTGTTTTAACTCGAAATGGGGCATATTATAAAGCAAAAGCTGTAATTTTGGCTACAGGAGTTTATTTGAAATCTAAAATAATAATTGGTGAAGTTGAATATGAAAGTGGTCCAAGTGGACTTATGGGAGCAAATTATTTATCAGATAGTTTAATAAAACATGGTATAAAATTAAGAAGATTTAAAACAGGGACTCCAGCTAGAATTAATAGGAGGTCTGTTGATTTTTCAAAGATGATTGAGCAAAAAGGTGATGAAGAAGTAGTGCCTTTTTCATTTATGAGTGAAAATATAGAAAGAGAACAAGTTTCCTGCTATTTAACTTATTCAACTGATAAAACTAAAAATGTTGTACTTGATAATATTGATAGATCTCCTTTATACAATGGTTCTATAAAAAGTGTTGGACCAAGATATTGTCCTTCCTTTGAAGATAAAATAATGAGATTTCCAGAGAAGCAGCAGCATCAGATATTTATTGAACCAGAAGGAGAAGATACAGAAGAAATGTATGTAGGAGGAATGTCAAGTTCTCTTCCAGAAGAAGTACAAGTTCAGATGATAAGAAGCGTAATAGGACTTGAAAATGCAGAAATTATGAGAACAGGATATGCTATAGAATATGACTGTATAGATCCTACTCAACTAAAGCTAAGTTTAGAGTTTAAGGAAATTAGTGGACTTTTTTCTGCAGGACAGATTAACGGAAGTTCTGGATATGAAGAAGCAGCTAGTCAGGGATTAATAGCAGGTATAAATGCAGCTTTAAAAATTCAAAATAAGGAGCCTCTGATTTTAAAGAGATCTGATGCTTATATAGGAGTTTTAATAGATGATTTAGTAACTAAAGGTACAGAAGAACCATATAGGATTATGACTTCTCGTTCAGAGTATAGATTATTGCTAAGACAGGATAATGCGGATCTTAGACTTACGGAAATTGGCCATAGAATTGGACTTGTAACTGAAGAGAGGTATGAAAAATTTTTAAAGAGGAAAAATGCTATAAATAGTGAACTTGAAAGAATAAAAAATCTTCAAATTACTAATAAACAAGAAGTTAATGAGTTCTTAGAAAAGTTGAATTCAGTACCTTTAAGAAAACCTATAAGCTTATATGAATTAATAAAGAGGCCTGAACTAAATTATTATTTGGTAGCTCCATTAGATCCAGAAAGACCAAATCTTTCAAAAGATGTTCAGGATCAGGTTAATATCATGGCAAAATATGAAGGATACATTCAAAAGCAATTAGAGCAAGTAGAGCAATTCAAAAAGATGGAGAATAAGCTAATTCCTGAGGAGTTTGATTATAATTCAGTTAAGGGACTTAGAATAGAAGCTGTTCAAAAGTTAAATAAAATGAGACCTGTAAATGTTGGTCAGGCATCTAGAATTTCAGGAGTATCTCCGGCTGATATATCAGTTCTTCTAATAGCTCTTGAGCAATATAATAAAACAGTGAATGCTAAGGAGGAATAATATAATTGGGTAAAGAATATTATGATATATTAACTGCTGCAGCTAGTAGTGTGGGCATGGAGTTTGATGATATAAAATATGAAAAGTTTATAAAATATAGAGATCTATTAAAAGAATGGAATGAAAAAGTTAATCTTACGGCTATAACAGAGGATGAAGAAATAATAAAGAAGCATTTTATAGATTGTATGAAAATATTTAAATTTAAACCATTAAAAGATGCAGGAAAAATTATTGACATAGGAACTGGAGGAGGATTTCCAGGTATACCAATAAAAATTATGAGACCAGATGTAGAAATTGTTTTATTAGATTCACTAAAAAAGAGAATAAATGTATTAAATGATATTTTAAAAAATATAGGAATTGAGGATGTATCTACTGTACATGGTAGAGCAGAAGATTATGCTCAAACTTCTGAGTATAGAGAAAAATTTGATGCAGTTGTTTCAAGAGCAGTAGCTAATTTGGCTGCACTAAGCGAATTTTGCTTACCTTATGTAAAAGTTGGAGGCTACTTTGTAGCTATGAAAGGTCCTTCTGTAGAAGATGAAGTTATAAATGCAAAAAGAGCTATTGGAATTTTAGGCGGCAAATTAGAGGATATTATGGAGGTTGAAATAGAAGATAGTGATTTAAATCATAACTTAGTGATCATTAAGAAAATAAAAAATACTCCTAAGCAGTATCCAAGAAAAGCAGGAATGGCTAATAAAAAACCTTTATAATGATTTCTGTGTTTTGATTATTAAGAAATTCATATAATTTCACAACATAGCTTAGTGCACTAAATGAAGGGATGGGGAAGTTATGCAAAAAGATGTGAAATATATATCTATTGGTGCCATTGTTCCTAATGCTTATCAGCCAAGAAAGTACTTTAATGAAGAGACAATTGAGGAATTGGCTCAATCTATAAGAGCTTATGGAATAATTCAACCTATTTCTGTAAGAAAATTAGAGGAAGATAAATATGAAATTATTGCAGGCGAAAGAAGATTTAGAGCGGCAAAAAAGATAGGTCTTCAAGAAGTACCAGTTATAATTGTAGATATTGATGACAAGGACTCTGCTGCAATTGCCCTATTAGAAAATATTCAAAGAGAAGACTTAAATTTTTTAGAAGAAGCACAAGCTTACTATAATTTAATAAAAGAGTATAATTATACTCAAGAACAGCTTGCAGAGATAATTGGAAAGAAGCAGTCTACTATAGCAAATAAATTAAGAATTTTGAAGTTAGATGAAAAAATAACAAAAATGATATTAGAGAATAATTTAACAGAAAGGCATGCAAGAGCTTTATTAAAATTGCCTACTATTGAATTGCAGGAAGAAGTTATAAAAACTGTTATAAAAAGAGGATTAAATGTAAGAGCAACCGAGGAATTAATAAATAAACAATTGCTAAAAATGAGCGGTAAGGAACTTGCTGCTGATGGCAAGAAAAAAATTAAGGGAATATTTAATGCAAGAATATATGTCAATACAGTAAAGCAGGTTTTTGACAAATATGGTGTACGAGCTACTTATAGGAGCAAGGAATTAGATGATAAAATTCAAATTATAATAGATGTGCCTAAAAAATAGAATTTATTTTAAAGTATTATTTAGCTTTGACTAGTAATTTGAAATACTATTTTAAATTTTTAATGTTTCACGTGAAACAAGCACTTAAATTTCTATCATTAAGAAATTTAAGTGTTTTTTTACTTTTTAATATTTATAAATATATTATAAGATATTATAATGGATATAATGGCTAATATTTATATATAAAAATCACAAAAAAAATAGTATGTACTTTAAATTAGGGGGGGATGAGATGAAGACTATATGTATTTTTAATCAGAAAGGCGGAGTTGGAAAAACAACTACTAATATAAATTTATGTTCCAATTTAGCTATGAATGGACATAAAGTATTAGCTATAGATATAGATCCTCAGGGGAATACCACAAGTGGTCTTGGAATCGATAAAAAAAGTATACAGTACTCTATTTATGACGTATTAGCTTCTGATGTTTCAATTAAAGATGCTATTATTAAAAGTGAACTTATCAATAATTTGTACATACTTCCGTCCAATATGGAATTAGTAGGAGCAGAAATTGAATTAATAGATAAAGAAGGTAGGGAAACTATTTTAAGACGAGAAATAGAAGGTTTAGAAGATGAATTTGAGTTTATATTCATAGATTGTCCGCCATCTCTAGGCTTTTTAACCATAAATGCTTTAAGTGCTGCTAATAGTGTTTTAATTCCTATACAGTGCGAATTTTATGCTTTAGAAGGAGTAAGTCAGCTAATTAGTACTATTCAACTTGTTAAAAAGTCTTTAAATAAGAACCTAGATATTGAAGGAGTCTTATTAAGCATGTATGATAGCAGAACTAAATTATGTAATGAAGTTGCAGCGGAGGTTAGTAAATACTTTAAGGACAAAGTTTATAAGACAACCATCCCTAGGAATATAAGATTAGCAGAAGCGCCAAGTTTTGGTTTACCTATTATGCTTTATGATGATAAGTGCAGAGGAGCTGAAGCATATGAAAAATTGGCAAAGGAATTTTTAAAAAAACAAGGAGCGTGATAATCATTGACTAAGAAATACGGATTAGGTAAAGGATTAGGTGCATTAATACCTGATGAAGCTTCGCATGAAGATTCAATAATGAAAATTGATATTAACCTGATAAAGGCTAATAGTGATCAGCCAAGAAAAAATTTCGATGAAGAAAAGATTATTCAACTAGCAGAATCTATTAAGGAACATGGAATAATTCAACCATTAGTTTTAAAGAAAGAAGGAAGATTTTATACTATAATTGCTGGAGAAAGAAGATGGAGAGCGGCAAAAAGCATAGGATTGAAAGAAGTTCCTGCAGTAATTTTAGATTTAAATGATAAGGAAGTACTAGAAGTTTCTTTGATAGAAAATATTCAAAGAGAAGATTTAAATCCTATTGAAGAGGCAGTAGCTTATAAAAAGCTCATTAATGACTTTTCTTTAACTCAAGAAGAGCTTAGTAAAAGAATTGGTAAGTCTAGAACAGCAATTGCAAATTGCATGAGGTTATTAAATTTAGATACTAGAGTTCAAGAATATCTCATAGATGGTGTAATTAGTGAAGGGCATGGAAGAGCATTGTTAGCTGTGGAAGATAAAGATATTCAGTATAAATTAGCTCAAACCATAATTGATGAATCCTTAAGTGTTAGGCAAATCGAAGCACTTATTAGAAATATGAACAAAAAGAAGCCTGAGAAAACTGTTAATAAAGAGAAGGCTATTAATCCTTATTATGCAGATATAGAAAGCAAATTGGAAAATCTATTCAATACTAAAGTAAGCATAACTTCTAAAGGTAAAAAAGGTAAAATTCAAATAGAATATTATTCAGAAGAAGAATTACAAAGAATTATTGATATATTAAATTTATAATTGTTTCACGTGAAACACAGTTTAGAGGAGGACATAATAAATGAAAGAGATATTAGACATTTTAGAGAAATTTCAACCATACGTAATAGCCGGTCTTTTCATTATTACAGTAATATTAATCATAGTTATATTAGTCATTTTAAGCTCTATTAATAAATTAGAAAACAAGTATAGAAAATTAACTAGAGGAGTTAATAATAAAAATTTAGAAGAGGTTGTATTAAGCTATTTTGATAGAATAGATGCAGTAGAAGAAAAGACAGAAGAAATAAAATCTCAACATGAAGAATTAATTAATAGAATAAAAAATTGCACTCAAAAAGTTTCTATTGTAAGATACAAAGCTTTTGAGGATGTGGGAAGCGATTTAAGTTTTTCAATAGCTATGTTGAACGGCAATAATGATGGAATTGTACTTACAGGAATTTACGGAAGAGATGAAAGTGTGGTTTATGCAAAGCCAATAGATAAAGGAATTTCAAGATATGACCTTTCAGAGGAGGAAGAACAAGTTTTATTAGAGGCTTGTAATAAGGTAAATTAAAATACAAATAAGCTCCAAAGATAATTATCTCTGGAGCTTATTTGTATTTAATTTTTAAACTTTCAATAGTATTAGATAGTGTTAGATTAAAGTTGGATTTTTTTTTGCTTCCTACTGTTTTTAGTATAGAATGATATATTCCTCGAGAAATAACATCAGCTAAATGCATGACTGTATATAATCTTGTGTTTTGAAGAACCATAAATTCTAAAGTGCCTGACATATTTACAATTCCTGTTATACTTAGGTTTCCAACTGAGGGCAGGTCCTTATTCATTGCTGATCCTGGAGATAAAGGCTTTTCTTCTATAACTATATTTCCGATATTTTGAAAACTACCAAGACATGCATCTATAGCTATTATGTATGGATCATTATATTTAAGATTTATTTCCTCTATTACTGAACACAAATTTTTAGCATGAACAGGATTCTCTAAAGTCCCATATAAAACAAATTCATCACTAAGAATATTCTGTAATTTATGTCCTATTAGTGGTCCAAGGCTATCTCCAGTTGATCTATCTGTACCAATACAAAGGAAAATAATAGGACGTTTAGATTTTAATATTTTGATGAGTTTTTCAGAAAGAATATCTCTAAGCTTATATACTGAATCTATTTCCATGGAGTTTAAAGTCAATTTGCTACTCATTACAAAACCTCCTTTTCCATAATTATTTACAAAAGTAAGATTTTTATACTTTAAATATTTAAGGAGTTAATAGAATATTTATAAAGATATGATAGGCATGATATAATTTAATATATTATGTTATAATTAGGGTACATGAAAAACTTAAATGGAAAGGGGTTAAGGTATGATAAAGGAATTTTATTTAGGGGATATAGTTGAAATGAAAAAACAACATCCATGTGGAAGTAAAGAATGGGAAGTAATAAGATTAGGGGCAGATATAAAGATTAAATGTTTAGGATGCAATAGAATAGTTATGCTACCAAGAAGTCAATTTCAAAAGAGAGTAAAGAAAATAATAAAACAAAATTCACCACAAGATCAACAAGATAGTGTTTAAAACGACTTAACTTAAATTGCAATATTAAATGCAACACCCCTGTGAAAAAATCATGTAGAATAGGACTGACAATAGTCAAAATCAGCCTTAAGCCCATCTTAATAATAACAGGAGATGGAGTGCATGGGTTTGTCAA
>NZ_PVXN01000050.1 GCF_002995795.1 Clostridium thermopalmarium DSM 5974 | reverse complement strand
AAAGAGAGAACAAATTATTAAGGGATGGCATAAAGCAGTTGAAAGATCTCAAGGTTGGGAAAAATAACTGATTAAACTATATTATACTATGGATGAACTTCTATGAATTGCTATAGAAGTTCATCTTGTATTATTAAATAAAGGGGACAAATTACCATGAAATTGAAAAATTTTGGTATTTCCTGCATTGCATTCATATTATTAAATTTAATATAGATGATGAACTTGTAAGAAAAGTAAGCATTGTAAGAGTTAGTAAGAAGTATGAGAATTTCCATTATGTATTTCTACTTAATTCAAAAGGAGAAGTAATCGAAGAAGTATTTAATTACTTAAATTATTATTGTGCAAGCGTAGTTCTTTCAGGTAGAGAACAAGCAGCAAGTGCATTGAAGTTATTATATTCTTTTAGTGAAATTATTGGAAGGGAAATACAGGAACTTGACAAGACAGATATTATTAATTTATCACATTTTATTTTAGGCCATAATATAGAAGGAAATATTGAAAGGTATATATTTAAGACTAATAGGACAATAACAACTCATAATACATACTTTGATGACATCAGAAAGTATATAATGTTTTCTAGATTTAATAAAAATGAATTTTTTGATAAGGTACAATTTGTCACTGATAAAATTAGCTATAGTGCAAATAAAGTAATTGTGACAAGCAAATATACAACAAATAAATCAAGGCATAAGGGTTTTAATCAATATGTTCCTAAGTATATTTCAGTTAAAGAATATACTAGAGTTTTGGAATACATTGATGAAAATGTCAGATCAGAGTTTAAATTAAGGAATAAATTGATTATAGATCTAATGTTTTTAAGAGGATTGAGGATTGGTGAAGTATTAGGAATTACATTAGAGGACATTATTCCTCATCCCGATGATAAGAGAGCAGGTCAACTTTACTTGAGAAATAGAGTAAGTGATAAGAAATATCAACATGCAAAAGGGTGCATGAAGGTTTTTTCTTCAGAAATGTATAAGACAAAAATCTATAATAGTGAAAGAGAAGGTGGGTATCAGGTTGTGGCTTTGCCAATAAAATTAATGGATGAAGTCAGAAAATATCAAGAAATATCTAGAGATATTCTAAATCAAACGGAAAGAAAATTGGAAAATATCATGAAATATGCGAAGGCAGACTGTGTAGGAGAAAATACAAGAAGAAATTACTACCTATTTTTAAACAAGAATGGAAGTCCATTATCACCTTCAGGATGGAATAATTTTCTCAAAGAGATTTTTATTAAGATAGGTATTTCGATAGATAAGAATAGTAAGGAGGATAATTTAAATCATAGATTTAGACATGGATATGCTATGTATTTGATTGATGAATTAAATAAAGATATCTCTTATGTTCAAAAAGAAATGAGACATAAAAGTATACAGTCTACATTGAAGTATTATAATCCTAAACCTGAGGATCAATTAAAGGAAACTGAAAAAATACAAAAGGAGATACTTGATAAAATAAAAGGTAACACTAGGAGATAATAGAAATGATTGATAAAGATACTTTAAAAAAGTATATGAGTGATTTGCAACAATGTATCAATTCTACAGTAGAATATATAGATATGAAGAAAGAGTTATCAAGATTTCTATATGATGACTTTTATAAAGGTAATACATTTTTATATAGCATGCAAATGTATAAAAGGATTGTAGGATGGTTTTATATAATTAATTATATGAAAAACTATAAGATAAGTGATCTTAACTGGAACGTAATTTGTGAATTACATAATAGCAATTTTAACGATAAATTAAGTGAAGCAATAAGATATTATAAAAGGAAAGAAATAGGTGTATCTATAAAACGATTATTTAAGTATTATGAAAAAAAGAAGCTTATGGTAGGGCATTTAGACTTTTATGATATTCTTAATAAATTTTATTTATTACTTTGCAATAATGTAAGATATAAGTCTATGAAAAATATTAAAGAAGTAAATGAATATAAGCATTTGCTATTAAACTACTCAAATTATGAAAGTTTAACTATTGAAACAGATAATGAATATTTAAATTTAGAAAGAAATCGGATTAACCCCTTCGTTTTGGACAAAACCTAATAAATTCTTTAGTTTTGTCAGAATTACACCCTTATTTCAATATTAGTTAGACTTTCTCCAAAATGAAGGTTATAAAATTCATTCGGTGACA
>NZ_PVXN01000049.1 GCF_002995795.1 Clostridium thermopalmarium DSM 5974 | reverse complement strand
AAGGGAAGGGTGGAGATTTTCGTAGAAAATACTACCCGACCTTGACAATGTAATTAATGATATAATTATCTTTGGCCTTTCGGCATAATTTGTCGAAAGGCCTCAGCTATAATTAATCATGTATATCTAGGAGAGCCAGTTCTTCTTTAAAGCAAATCTCAGGAGTCGCATAACCTAAGATCTTCCTGGGAAAGCTATTCATCCAATCTTCTATCCTTTTAACAGTTGCTAGAGAGATATCTTTTAAAGACTTACTTTTAGGTATAAATCGTCTGATAATCCCATTATGACGTTCATTTGTACCTCTTTCCCAAGATGAATAGGGATGAGCAAAATAAGCCTTGCTACCATACTCCTGGAGTTTATTAGATAATTCACTAAATTCCAATCCATTATCTGCTGTTATTGTTTTAAATACTTTAGAAAAATTATTACCATAGCGTTCTTTAAGTACATCAATACACTGATTAACCTCTTTGCTAGTTTTTTCATTTAGTAAAAATAATAGGTTCTTCCTTGTTTTTCTTTCTGATAATGTCATTATTACTGGTTCATGTGTAAGTTTACCTAGAACTGTGTCAATCTCCCAATGCCCAAATACTTCTCTT
>NZ_PVXN01000048.1 GCF_002995795.1 Clostridium thermopalmarium DSM 5974 | reverse complement strand
GGGGGAAGGTGTATCTATATACATGGCCTACGGCCTTTTTCCCTTCCAAAATTTCAATAAAATAGAAAAAATCTAATTTCCTATAAAGAAAAAAGCTTTACTGGAAATTAGATGCGAAATCTCTGTTTTAGTGAAATCTATGTTGACACTTAAAAGCTATTATGATAATATAGTTTAATGCATGAAAGTATAGAAAATACTATGTTAAAACGCTATTTTAAAATAATTAATTATGATGAATTAATCTATTTTTTTTGGTTATACTAACAGGATGAGCGTGTATATTCTAGAATTATTAGCAATTCATAGAGTGTCTGCGTTTTTTGTTATTCTTATGCGAGGGGTGAAAATTTTAATGGTACATCCTATTCAAATCGGTAAAAGAACGAGAATGAGCTTCTCAAAAGTTAATGAAGTTTGTCCTATGCCAAATCTTATTGAAGTACAATTAGATTCATATCGATGGTTTTGGGAAGAAGGACTAAAAGAAGTTTTTGACGATATTAATCCTATCCAAGATTATACAGGAAACCTTGTTTTAGAGTTTACTGACTACAGCTTAGATAAGGATGCTATCAAGTATTCCGTAGAGGAATGCAAAGAAAGAGATGCAACCTATGCTGCACCTTTAAAAGTAAAGGTAAGATTATTTAACAAGGAAACAGGAGAGGTTAAGGAACAAGAAGTCTTTATGGGAGATTTTCCATTAATGACACAACAGGGTACGTTTGTTATTAATGGAGCTGAAAGAGTTATAGTAAGTCAGCTTGTTAGGTCCCCAGGAGCTTATTATGGATTTGATGTAGATAAGACAGGAAAAAAACTATTTTCTTCAACGGTTATTCCTAACAGAGGAGCTTGGTTAGAATATGAAACAGATTCTAACGATGTTATATATGTAAGAATTGATAAAACAAGAAAATTGCCGATAACTATTCTAATAAGAGCTTTAGGAGTAGGCAGCGATGCTGAAATTATAGAGTATTTTGGTGAAGAAGAAAGACTTAAGGCTACAATTGAGAAAGATAACACTAAGACTAGAGAAGAAGCACTACTTGAAATATATAAAAGATTGAGACCAGGTGAACCACCTACAGTTGATAGTGCGGTTTCACTTATAAATTCATTATTCTTTGATGCTAAAAGATATGATTTATCTAGAGTTGGAAGATATAAGTTTAATAAGAAATTAGCAGTTTATATAAGAGTGCTTAATCAAGTAGCTGCTGAAGATGTTGTTAATCCACTAACTGGAGAAATTATAGTACAAAAAGGCGAAGTTATTGAGAGAGAAAAAGCACTTGAAATTCAAAATTGCGGTATAAATGTTGTAAATATTCAAGTTGAAGATAGAGTTATAAAAGTAATAGGAAATAATTTTGTAGACATACATAATTTTATAGATTTTGATATTTCTGATTTAAAAATAAAAGAATATGTACATTATCCGACATTAAAGAAAATTCTTGATAATTACACAGATGAAGAGACCATAAAAGAAGAAATTAGAAAAAATATACATGAATTAATTCCAAAACATATAGTAGTAGATGATATTTATGCAACTATTAGCTATGAATTAGGATTACCTTATGGAATCGGAGACGTTGATGATATAGATCATTTAGGAAATAGACGTTTAAGATCGGTTGGAGAATTATTACAAAATCAATTTAGAATTGGATTATCTAGAATGGAAAGAGTAGTCAAAGAAAGAATGACTATTCAAGATCAAGAAGTTATAACACCTCAAGCATTAATAAATATTAGACCAGTGGCAGCTTCAATTAAAGAGTTCTTTGGAAGTTCTCAGCTTTCACAGTTTATGGATCAAACAAATCCATTATCTGAATTGACACATAAGAGAAGATTGTCAGCTTTAGGACCAGGAGGACTTTCAAGAGAAAGAGCAGGTTTTGAAGTAAGAGACGTTCACCACTCACATTACGGAAGAATGTGTCCTATAGAAACTCCAGAAGGACCAAACATAGGCCTTATCAACTCTCTTGCATGTTATGCTAGAGTTAATGAATATGGCTTTATAGAAACTCCATATAGAGTAGTAGATAAAAAACTAGGCAAAGTTAAAGATGAAATAGTCTACTTAACTGCAGATGAGGAAGATCAATATTTAATAGCTCAGGCTAGAGAACCACTTGATGAAGAAGGACATTTCATTGATAGTAGAGTAACTGTTAGAACAAGAGAAGATGTAATAGTTGTTTCAAAAGATCAAGTTGATTTGATGGATGTTTCTCCAAGACAAATAGTATCTGTTGCTACAGCTATGATTCCATTCCTTGAAAATGATGACGCCAGCCGTGCTTTAATGGGATCAAACATGCAGCGTCAAGCAGTACCTTTAATAAAGCCAGCGGCTCCTATAGTTGGTACAGGAATAGAATATAAGGCAGCGGTAGATTCAGGAGTACTTCCAAAGGCAGAACATGATGGAGTAGTTGTGTACGCAAGCGCTAATGAAATCAGAGTAAAAAGAGATTCTGATGGAGGATTAGATAGATACAAACTTCTTAAGTTTAAAAGATCTAACCAAGGTACCTGCATAAATCAGAGACCTATAGTAAGTAAAGGTGAAAGAGTAAAAGCTGGAGATGTATTAGCAGATGGACCATCAACAGATTTAGGTGAAATAGCACTAGGCCAAAATATACGTATGGGCTTTATAACTTGGGAAGGATACAACTATGAGGATGCTATGCTTGTATCTGAACAACTTGTTCGTGACGATATATTTACTTCTATTCATATTGAAGAATATGAAGCAGAGGCTAGAGATACAAAATTAGGACCGGAAGAAATAACAAGAGATATACCTAATGTAGGTGAAGATGCTCTTAAGAATATAGATGAAAGAGGAATAATTAGAATTGGAGCCGAAGTTAGATCAGGAGATATACTAGTAGGTAAAGTTACTCCAAAAGGAGAGACAGAACTTACGGCTGAAGAAAGACTACTTAGGGCTATATTTGGTGAAAAAGCAAGAAAAGTTAGAGACACTTCACTAAGAGTTCCTCATGGAGAAGCTGGAATAATTGTAGATGTAAAAGTATTTACAAGAGAAAACGGTGATGAACTTCCTCCAGGCGTTAATGAGTTAGTAAGATGCTATATAGCTCAAAAGAGAAAAATTTCTGTTGGAGACAAGATGGCAGGAAGACATGGTAATAAAGGTGTTATATCTAGAATATTACCAGAAGAAGATATGCCATTCTTACCAGATGGAAGACCGCTTCAAATATGCTTAAATCCTTTAGGAGTTCCATCACGTATGAATATCGGTCAGGTTTTAGAGGTTCATTTAGGATGGGCTGCTGCAGAAATGGGTTGGCATATTGCAACACCTGTATTTAGCGGTGCTTTAGAAGAAGAGATTGTAGATCTTCTACATGAAGCAGGTTATGATGGTGACGGTAAGACTGTTTTATATGACGGAAGAACAGGAGAACCTTTCGATAATAGAGTTACTGTTGGATACATGTATATATTAAAACTTCATCATTTAGTAGATGATAAGATACATGCAAGATCAACAGGTCCTTATTCATTGGTTACTCAACAACCATTAGGAGGTAAAGCTCAATTCGGTGGCCAAAGATTTGGAGAAATGGAAGTTTGGGCTCTAGAGGCATATGGAGCTGCACACACACTCCAAGAAGTTTTAACTGTAAAATCAGATGACGTAGTTGGTAGAGTTAAGACATATGAGGCTATAGTTAAAGGAGAAAACATTCCAGAACCAGGTGTTCCAGAATCATTTAAGGTTCTTATAAAAGAACTTCAAGCTCTTTGCTTAAATGTAAAAGTATTAAGCGATACAAATGAAGAAATAAAGATAAAAGAGTCAGTGGATGAAGAAATGGAAGACTTAGGTGTTAATATTGAAGGAACAGAGGATGAAGTGCTTCCTGAACCTAAAGACGATGAATTAGATGAGCCAGTAGAAGAAGATATAGATGATATGCCTGATATGGATGAATTTGATGATATTAAGTTAGACTATGATTTGCCATTAGATGAAATTGGAGATGGGCTAGAGTTAGAAGATTTCAATGATGAACATTAATGCGGAGGGAGGATTTACCCTTGATAGAATTAAATAATTTTGAAGCATTACAAATAGGGTTAGCTTCACCTGAACAAATAAGGGAATGGTCTAGAGGTGAAGTTAAGAAACCTGAAACCATTAATTACAGAACTTTAAAACCTGAAAAGGATGGATTGTTCTGTGAAAGAATATTTGGACCTATGAAAGACTGGGAATGTCACTGCGGTAAGTACAAAAGAGTAAGATACAAAGGTATAGTCTGCGATAGGTGCGGAGTAGAAGTTACAAAATCTAAAGTAAGACGTGAGAGAATGGGGCACATAGAACTTGCTGCTCCTGTATCTCATATTTGGTATTTCAAAGGAATACCATCTAGAATGGGACTTATACTTGATATGTCCCCAAGAGCTTTAGAAAAAATATTATACTTTGCTTCATATGTAGTTTTAAATCCAAAAGAAACTCCACTCTTAAAAAAGCAGTTGCTAAGTGAAAAAGAGTATAGAGAGTGTATTGAAAAGTATGGAGAAAATGCATTTGAAGCTGGTATGGGAGCAGAAAGTATAAAGAAATTGCTTCAAGAAATTGATTTAGAAAGCTTGTCTGCTGAATTAAAAGAAACTTTAAAAACTAGCACAGGTCAAAAAAAGGTAAGAACTATAAGAAGACTAGAGGTAGTAGAATCATTTAGAAAGTCTAATAATAGACCAGAATGGATGATTATTGATGTTATACCAGTAATTCCTCCTGATTTAAGACCTATGGTTCAACTTGATGGAGGTAGATTTGCTACATCAGATTTAAATGATCTATATAGAAGAGTTATAAATAGAAATAATAGATTAAAGAAGCTTCTTGATTTAGGAGCCCCAGATATTATCGTAAGAAATGAAAAAAGAATGTTACAAGAAGCAGTTGATGCTCTAATAGATAACGGTAGAAGAGGAAGACCGGTTACAGGACCAGGGAATAGACCTTTAAAATCATTATCAGATATGCTAAAAGGTAAGCAAGGAAGATTTAGACAAAACTTGCTTGGTAAGCGTGTTGATTACTCTGGACGTTCAGTTATCGTTGTAGGACCTGAATTAAAAATGTATCAATGTGGTCTTCCAAAAGAAATGGCCCTTGAGCTATTTAAGCCATTTGTTATGAAAAAGCTAGTAGAAAGCGGCGCTGCTCACAATATTAAAAGCTCTAAGAAGATGGTTGAAAGAGTTATGCCGCAAGTATGGGATGTACTGGAAGATGTTATATCTGAACACCCAGTATTACTAAACCGTGCTCCTACTCTTCATAGACTTGGAATTCAAGCTTTCCAACCAGTACTTGTTGAGGGTAGAGCTATTAAACTTCATCCATTAGTATGTACAGCATACAATGCAGACTTTGACGGAGACCAAATGGCTGTTCACGTGCCGCTATCGGTTGAAGCACAAGCAGAAGCTAGATTCTTAATGCTTGCAGCTAATAACATCTTAAAGCCATCTGATGGTAAGCCAGTATGCGTACCTACCCAGGATATGGTTTTAGGGTCATATTACTTAACTTTAGATAAGGATGGAGCAAAAGGAGAAGGAAAAGCCTTCTCAAGTCCAGATGAAGTATTAATGGCTTATCAACTAGGTGAAATAGATATCCATGCAAAAATTAAAGTAAAAATGACCAAGGAAAAGGATGGAAAGATTATTAGTGGTATAATCGAAACTACACCTGGAAAGTTAATGTTCAACGAATCAATACCACAAGATTTAGGATTCGTTGATAGGAGTAAGCCAGAAAATGAATTTAAATTAGAAATTGATTTCCTAGTAACTAAAAAGAATTTAGGAAAAATAATAGATAAATGTTATACAAAATATGGTCCAACTATGACATCCACAATGCTTGATAAGATAAAAGCTAAAGGATATCATTATTCTACAATAGGAGCTATAACAATATCAGTATCTGATATGACAGTACCAGCAAATAAGAATCAATTATTAGCAGATACTGATGCTGCAGTAGATAAAATTGAAAAAATGTACAGAAGAGGTTTCATATCTGAGGATGAAAGATATGAAAGAGTTATTGAAAAATGGACTCAAACTACAGAAGATGTTGCTAATGCACTTATGGAAAACCTTGATAAATTTAACCCTATATTCATGATGGCAGACTCAGGAGCCAGAGGTTCTAAGTCTCAGATTAAGCAGCTTGCAGGTATGAGAGGACTTATGGCTAACCCATCTGGTAAAATTATAGAGTTACCGATAAGAGCATCCTTCAGAGAAGGTCTTGATGTGTTAGAGTACTTTATATCTACTCACGGAGCTAGAAAAGGTAACGCAGATACTGCTCTTAAAACTGCTGACTCAGGATATTTGACAAGAAGACTTGTTGATGTTAGCCAAGATGTTATAGTAAGAGAAGAGGACTGCGGAACAGAAGAAGGATTTGAAGTATCAGAAATTAGAGAAGGAAATGAAGTAATTGAATCATTAACAGAAAGACTTCATGGTAGATATTCAGCAGAAGATATCATAGACCCATCTACTGGAGAAGTTATAGTACCAAAGGATACTTATATGGATGCTGATTTAGCAGAGAAGGTAGAAAAGTCCGGAATCAAAAAGGTAAAAATTAGATCTGTATTTACATGTAGGTCAAAACATGGTGTTTGTGCTAAATGCTATGGTATGAACATGGCAACTGGAATGAAAATAAATATTGGAGAGTCGGTTGGTATAGTTGCAGCTCAATCTATAGGTGAGCCAGGAACTCAGCTTACAATGAGAACCTTCCATACTGGTGGAGTTGCTGGAGCTGATATAACTCAAGGTCTTCCAAGAGTTGAGGAGTTATTTGAGGCTAGAAAGCCAAAAGGACTTGCAATAGTAACGGAAGTGTCAGGTACAGTAAAAATAGAGGAAACTAAGAAAAAGAGAATTGTGCATGTTATAGATGATGATGGTGTAGATAAGAGCTATGATATTCCATTTGGTTCAAGAATAAAGGTTGTTAATGGTGCTAGAATAGAGGCTGGAGATGAAATAACTGAAGGTTCAGTTAATCCACATGACATAATGGCAATAAAAGGACCAAAGGAAGTTAAAAATTATCTACTATCAGAAGTTCAAAAAGTTTACAGACTTCAAGGTGTTGATATAAATGATAAACACTTAGAGGTTGTTATAAGACAAATGACAAGAAAAGTTAAAGTAAAAGAATCCGGAGATACTGACCTATTACCAGGAACCTTAGTAGATATATTTGATTTTGAAGAGATAAACCAAAAGATGCTTGAACAAGGTGGAGAATTAGCTACAGGAGAAGTAGCTTTACTAGGAATTACTAAGGCGGCTCTTGCTACAGACTCCTTCTTATCAGCAGCATCTTTCCAAGAAACAACAAGAGTACTTACTGATGCAGCTATAAAAGGTAAAGTAGATCCACTACTAGGATTAAAGGAAAATGTAATAATAGGTAAGTTAATTCCTGCTGGAACAGGAATGATGAGATATAGAGCTATAAAATTAAGTACAGACAAATCAAAAGAAGAACAAAATGTTAGTGAAGCTTAATATTGATTTTGTTGACATGTGGAATGTAAAATGATAAAATACATTTTGTGTGTAATGATTATGATTAGAGGCAAATAGAAATATTTGTCTCTAACATAATGTTTTAAGGGGGTTCTCGGATGGTTCAAAGAATTGAAGGGGAAAAGGTAATTGGTCTCAAACAGACTCTAAAACACATAAAAAGTGGAAAAGGAAAATGTCTGTATATAGCAAAAGATGCTGAAGAAAAATTAACCAACCCTGTTATTGAATTAGCCAAAGAGAAATCAATCCAAATTATATATGTAGATACGATGAAAGAATTAGGAAAGCTTTGCGGGATAGATGTAGGAGCATCAGTAGCTTTAATTCTTCATTAATAATAATTATGCTAAACACTAAATTTATATAGCTTAAGTTTTAAAATACTAAGGAGGTGGAAAAATGCCAACAATTAACCAATTAGTAAGAAAGGGAAGAAAGTCAGTAGAGTATAAGTCAGCATCACCTGCATTAAAACAAAGCCCACAAAAAAGAGGTGTTTGTACAGTTGTTAAAACATCAACACCTAAGAAACCTAACTCAGCTTTAAGAAAAGTAGCAAGAGTTAGACTTACAAACGGATATGAAGTTACAGCTTATATCCCAGGAGTAGGACACAATTTACAAGAGCACAGCGTTGTTTTAATCAGAGGTGGAAGAGTTAAGGATCTTCCTGGTGTTAGATATCACATAATCAGAGGAGCATTAGATGCTGCTGGTGTTGCTAACAGAATGCAAGGAAGATCTAAGTATGGTGCAAAGAAACCAAAACAAAAATAATAGTTTTTGAAAATAGTGCTATGTCTTCGGCATTTATATAGATTATAATAAATCAATTAGTATTTTGCAGAAGAGAGCACTTTGCGGTGTGGTTACCGAGTACCTATGAATTAAATACACTATGTTAAGGAGGGAAGAAAAGTGCCAAGAAAAGGAAATACGCCAAAAAGAGATGTTTTACCAGATCCAGTATATAATAGCAAAGTAGTTACAAAATTAATCAATAACGTAATGTTAGATGGTAAAAAGGGAGTAGCTCAAAGAATATGCTACGATGCATTCAATATTGTTGCTGAAAAAACTGGAAAAGACCCAATGGAAGTTTTCGAAGCTGCAATGAATAACATCATGCCTCTACTAGAAGTTAAAGCTAGAAGAATTGGTGGTGCAACATACCAAGTTCCTATGGAAGTAAGACCAGAAAGAAGACAGACTTTAGGATTAAGATGGTTAATTGAAGCCGCTAGAAAAAGAGGCGAAAAGTATATGAGAGAACAATTAGCAGGAGAGTTAATGGACGCTGCTAATAATACAGGTGCAGCTGTTAAAAAGAGAGAAGATACACATAAGATGGCAGAAGCTAACAAAGCATTTGCACATTACAGATACTAATATAGATTTGGATATAAAACTGTTTTGGGCATCCCGAAGCAGTTTTATACAATTTTTTAATTTCTGTTTTTAAGGCTTACAATTTACTTGTTGAGAGGAGGAAGAACATGGGTAGACAATATCCATTAGATAAATTTCGTAATATCGGAATAATGGCTCACATAGATGCTGGTAAAACAACATGTACTGAGCGTATATTATTCTATACTGGAAAAACTCATAAAATAGGTGAGACCCATGAAGGTGCAGCTACAATGGACTGGATGGAACAAGAACAAGAAAGAGGTATAACAATTACTTCTGCTGCAACAACATGTTTTTGGAAGGATCACCAAATAAACATTATAGACACACCAGGACACGTAGATTTTACTGTAGAGGTTGAAAGATCTCTTAGAGTACTTGACGGAGCTGTTACTATACTTGATGCAAAAGGTGGTGTTGAACCACAAACTGAAACTGTATGGAGACAGGCGGATAAATATCACGTACCTAGAATGGCATTTGTAAATAAGATGGATATATTAGGTGCTGATTTCTATATGTCAGTTAATTCCATTAGAGAAAGATTAAATGCCAATGCAGTACCAATACAGCTTCCTATAGGAAAAGAAGACAATTATCAAGGACATATCGATCTTATTAAAATGAAGGCTATAATCTTTGACCATGAATTAGGCCAACATTTTGAAGAGATTGAAATTCCAGAAGATATGAAAGAACAAGCAGAAGAATACAGATCAGCTATGATTGAAGCTATAGTTGAAACTGATGAAGAATTAATGATGAAGTACTTAGAAGGTGAAGAAATAACTGAAGAAGAAATTCATGCTGCTTTAAGAAAGGCTACTATTTCTAATGAAATAGTTCCAGTACTTTGTGGTACTGCATATAGAAACAAAGGTATTCAACACCTATTAGATGCTGTTGTTGCTTATTTACCAGCACCAACTGATATACCAGCTATTAAGGGAACTAATCTTGAAGGAGAAGAAGTTGAGAGACATTCATCAGATGATGAACCATTAGCTGCTTTAGCATTCAAGATAGCTACTGACCCATTCGTAGGTAAATTAGCATTTGTTAGAATTTATTCAGGTATAATGACAAGTGGATCGTATGTATTAAATAGTAACAAGAACAAAAAAGAAAGAATCGGAAGACTTGTTAAAATGCATGCTAACCATAGAGAAGAAGTTAATGAATTATACGCTGGAGAATTAGGTGCGGTAATAGGATTAAAGAACACAACTACTGGAGATACACTATGTGATGAAAACAATATAGTACTTCTTGAGAGCATGGAATTCCCAGAGCCAGTTATTCGTGTAGCTATTGAGCCAAAAACAAAGGCAGCTCAAGAAAAGATGGGTATAGCTTTAGCTAAGTTAGCTGAAGAAGACCCAACATTTAAGACATATACTGATGAAGAGACAGGTCAAACAATTATAGCAGGTATGGGAGAACTTCACCTTGAAATCATAGTTGACAGACTTCAAAGAGAATTTAAGGTTGAATGTAATGTTGGAGCTCCACAAGTTGCTTACAAAGAAACAATCAAGAAGGCTGTTAAGGCTGAAGGTAAGTTTGTAAGACAATCAGGTGGACGTGGTCAATATGGACACTGCTGGATAGAATTAATACCTCATGAAGGTGAATATGAATTTGAAAATGCTATAGTTGGAGGAGTTATACCAAAAGAATACATTCCAGCTGTAGATAATGGAATTCAAGAAGCAGCTCAAAACGGTATATTAGGCGGATATCCAGTTATAAACTTCAAAGTTAGATGTTATGATGGATCATACCACGATGTTGACTCATCTGAAATGGCCTTTAAGATTGCAGGTTCTATGGCATTCAAAAATGGTATGGCAAAAGCAGATCCAGTACTTCTTGAGCCAGTAATGAAAGTTGAAATAACAGTTCCAGAAGAATATATGGGAGATGTTATGGGAGACGTTAACTCAAGAAGAGGCAGAATTGAAGGTATGACTGCAAGAGCAGGTGCTCAAATTATATCAGCATTTGTTCCATTAGCTGAAATGTTTGGATACGCAACAACATTGAGATCTAGAACTCAAGGTAGAGGCGTTTACAGCATGGAATTTGATCATTATGAAGAAGTTCCAAAGAATATAGCTGAGAAGGTTATAGGAAATAAATAATTAATTATTAAATAAATTAATAAATAGTTATGGGAGGAATAAAAAATGGCAAGACAAAAGTTTGAAAGAACAAAGCCACACGTAAACATAGGAACAATAGGACACGTAGACCATGGTAAGACAACAACAACAGCAGCAATCACAATGACACTAGCAAAGACAGGTGGAGCAGAAGTACAAAAATACGAAGATATCGATAAAGCAC
>NZ_PVXN01000047.1 GCF_002995795.1 Clostridium thermopalmarium DSM 5974 | reverse complement strand
ACCGAATGAATTTTATAACCTTCATTTTGGAGAAAGTCTAACTAATATTGAAATAAGGGTGTAATTCTGACAAAACTAAAGAATTTATTAGGTTTTGTCCAAAACGAAGGGGTTAATCCGATTTCTTCCATACTTCGATGAAGAAACCGTAAAAAATGTAGTTAATGCTCTACGTGATAGCGAAGCCGTTATGCCGACAGAAACGGGAACTAATAAAGAGCTTGTAACACTTGGAAGAAACTTAGAATTTTCTGATGTTTTTGATGCAATGGATAATCTTATCACCTATCGAATAGATTCAGCCCGTAAGCAGGCACCACTTAAACTGTTAATACAGCTTTCTCGTGCATTGACTATGGACGGCATTGACTTGAAAGCCCAGAAGACTGTCAAAAATGCAGTTTTATCGAAAATGGATGAGGAAATTTCACGATTAAAAGAAAGTGGAGACTATGACACTCGAGGTGCAGCAATAACCGGATTTTCTCTTGGTATTCTAATTTTTGAGTATGGTGATAATGCCTACTCCTTTGATGAATCAACGCAAACTATGGTCGTATCAGAGTTTGATATCTCCCGCCATTTTGAACAAGCAGGGAGGATATTGGGAGAAGGCTTGCATAAGGAATATTGGATTCGTCATAGTACCCGTGATCACATCGATGTAAAAAAAGAAATAATCGTTCTGACAAATGATACGGACGCAATGGAAAGGATTAATGACTATGCTGAGAATGAATTCATTACACTGTATGAAAAAAATAAACGCTCTATTGCAAGATTAAATGAGGCTCGAAAAAACATCTATGAAAGATTAATAAATGCTTCCGCTCAACCAATAGCTATTCCTTGGGTATTGCCAGATTCAATCGATTTTTCAGTTTCAGATAACAGTATAAAAATTGATCGACACCTCTATTGTTCTGAGGATGGAACATTCCAAGCATCACTAAACCCATGGGAAAAGGGAGTTATTGAAGAAGAACTAAAAAACGGTGCCGTTTGCTGGTTACGTAATCTTGATCGTAAAAAGTGGTCACTTGAAATCCCATATGAGGTCGGCGGTGTTATCACTTCTATGTTTCCTGATTTAGTGGTAGTGAGAGCGGATTAACCCCTTCGTTTTGGACAAAACCTAATAAATTCTTTAGTTTTGTCAGAATTACACCCTTATTTCAATATTAGTTAGACTTTCTCCAAAATGAAGGTTATAAAATTCATTCGGTGACATAA
>NZ_PVXN01000046.1 GCF_002995795.1 Clostridium thermopalmarium DSM 5974 | reverse complement strand
CTTCTCTTAATATTTCTTCCTTCAATTCTTTTGTATAAGTTCTTCCTCTCATGGCTTACCTCCAATCACTTTCTACATTATAATAAATGTATAGGCAATTGTCCAAATCAATTTAGGGGCTTATGAGCTACTATCTTCCAGAGGGGTATGACAACATCAAGAAATACCCATTAATGGTGGTTATGCCCGGCTATAACATGATGTGGTTTGGCGAGGAATCCTCCGGGAGTAATCTGAATCGGAATGGATTTCGTGCCTGGACAGAATTGGACGAGGACATAATTGTGGTGTCGGCCCAACTTACCGACTGGGGGGATAAATCTGCAAGACAAGCCATTGAGCTTACTGAGTATTTTCTCCAAAATTTTGCTGTGGATGAGAGTCGGGTCGTAAGCGTCAAATTTTTAGTACCTTTAATAACTTCAAAAATAGCATTAAAATATCCTAAGTAAGGCAATTTATTAAGCTTTACTAGGATTAATTTATTTCCTATCTTTAATTTTCATGTTTTCAGGGATCTTATTAGACCAAGGCATAAGATTATCTAAGCTTTCGCTATCGGATACATCTATCTTTGATAGATTATCAAATAAATAAACCAAATACCTTTCTACAACTAATTTATTAGCCTTGGCAGTTTCAACAATGCTATAAATATTGCCACTTGCAGTTGCACCTTTAGCAGTGTTTGCAAAAAGGAAATTTTTACGACCTATAACGAAAGGTTTAATAGCTCTTTCCGCTGCATTATTATCTACTTCTAAAGAACCATCTAGTAGTACATTTTTTAATCCTGGTAAATGTTTTTTAGCATAATCAAGTGCTTTACCAAGCGGACTTCTTGGAAGAGCATCTTTTATTTCTCTTTCAACATAATCAATAAAGTTATCTATAATTGGAGCTAATTTTTCAGCTCTTATTTTAAATCTAATATCATAATAATCGTCCTTACTTGAAAAGGATTCTCTAAGCTCTTTTTCAAGTTTGTAAATTTGCTCACAATAATTAAACCCTATTATTGCTCTAGAATTTTTTAGGGCTTCTTCATCTAAGTCTACAATTATATTATGGAAGTATCTTCTTATGTGAGCTAAGCAATACACCCTTGTAGCCTTTGTAACGGAGTTATAACCACTATAACCATCCGTTTGGAGAAAACCTTTGAAATCTCCTAGGAAATTCTTAGGACAAGAGCTGGATCTGGTACTTTGATAATCATATAAAATTACCGGCTTTGAATTAGTATCGCTCATATATAACCACATATATTTTTGAGATTTAGAATCTTTTCCATTGTCATTAATTACTCTTAGAGTAGTTTCATCGGCATGAATATAATTTCTGCTTAGTAATTCTTTTTTCATGTGGTTATATATTGGTTTTAAAGCTTCCGCTGCTGACATAGTCCAGTTACATAGAGTTTGTCTTGAAAGAGTAGCACCCATCATATCAAAATAGCTTTCTTGTCTATAAAGAGGCATAGCATGTTGATATTTAAGTATAAGAGTATGAGCAATTAACTCATTAGAAGCCATACTATTATAAAAAATAGTTTGTGGAGCTTCTGCTGAAATTATATTACTTTCACTGATTTCTTTTTCGCAGGATTTACAAGCGTAGCTGTAAATCACGTGTTCTTCAACTATAAGTTTAGCTGGAATATATTTAATTATCTCTTTTTTTGATTTTACACCTATTTCAACTAATTGCTCTCCGCATTCTTTACAGTTAAGGTCAGCACCTTCTAATTTATGTTCAATAACAACTCTTTCTAAGTTTGCTAGATTATCTTTCTTTCCTGTATATGTATTTTTCTTAGATCTTTTATATGTAATTTCCTCTAAAGCAGGTTCTTCCACCTTTGAATCACTATATTTTTCGGCCTCGTTAAAAAAAGATAGTTGATTAGCATCTGCCTTTTCACTAGATACTCCAAATATCTTTCTATTTTTATTTGTTATAACAGTTTTTAAGAAATTTAATTCGTTTTTAAGCTTTCTTATTTCCTCATCTTTTGAGTTTAATTCTTTTTCCATTTTTTCAATTAATAATTTTGTATTTTCATCAAGTTCATTAGTTAAAATTTCGTGATTCATGATTACCTCTTTAGATTTATTTTATATATTTATTATATCACAAAAACCGTTGAAAATAAAGGTTTTTCAACGGTTTTGGAGTGATAAACTTTTAAAAATAATTACTTTGTTTTATAGGTTTAAACTTAGATTTTGTTCTTACTTCGTAGCCCTTTAGAAGCCACCGTAATTCTTCTATATTTACTTTCAATTCTTCTTCTGTGGTAGCAGGCCATTTGAAGCGATTCGCTTCTAAACGGTGATAATATAGCCAAAAACCTTCGTCAAAGTGAAGAATTTTTAATTTGTCCATTTGTCTATTACAAAAAACAAATAACGCTTTTTCAAAAGGATTTAGCTTGAATTGATTTTGAACTATCATAACTAACCCATCAATACTTTTCCTTAAATCCGTGTAGCCGCAGGCAAGATAAACTGTTTCTACTTTATCTATATTTAACATTTTGCAGCTAACTCCTTTACTATTGATGATATTAGAATAGCTTCACTAACAGGTATAGTTATTATAGCATTACCTATTGTAATTTTTACTTCATTCAAAGCAAATGTATTTTCTTTGATAGTCTTTTCTTTACTATCTAAAGAGATAGCATGAAAAACAGGTGTGTTATTCTCAACTTCTGATTTCTCTAATCTTTTTTTATGATAATAAAATTGACTTTTAGTAAGTTTATTTTCTATACAAAAATCTTTAACAGTTATTGTCCCCTTACATGCATCAAATTTATTAATATATTCTTCCCAGGTTGCATTATCTAATTTTCTAGACATAATTATATCCTCCCATTAATAATCTTTTTCTTAATTTTATCAATTGGGAGGATATGCTATCTAGGTACTTAATTTTTTACGCTTACTGGCATACTTACAGGAGCGGGCAAAAAAAGGTGGCATACCAGTACCATAAGGAAGATATTAAGCAATGAAAAATATATTGGTGATGCATTGCTCCAAAAAACTTACACAGTAGATTTTCTTACAAAAAAGAGGGTTGTAAATAACGGTATCGTACCTCAATATTATGTTGAGAATAGTCATGAAGCTATTATCCCGCGTGAAATTTTCATGCAGGTTCAAGAAGAGTTAGTTCGTAGAAGTAAAGGACATATAAGTACTAGTGGAAAGAAAAGAAACTTTAGTGCAAATCATGTATTTTCACAAATTATTTTCTGTGGAGAGTGTGGTGAAATATACCGTAGAGTTCATTGGAATAACAGAGGCAAAAAATCGATTGTTTGGAGATGTGTCAGTAGGCTTGAGAATACAGGGTTAGCTTGTCATTCTCGAACTGTACAAGAGGACATGATAGGCTTAGCTACGGTGGATGCAATTAATAAGCTATTTGGGCAAAAAGATGACTTTTTGATTACCTTAAAGGAAAATATAGAAACTGTGATAAGTGAAACGGACAATAATTTAGTGTATGAAATAGATAAAAGGCTCGAAGAATTACAAAAAGATCTTTTGCGATTGGCCAATTCTAAAGAAGATTATAATGATATAGCCGATGAAATCTATAGGCTTAGGGATGAAAGGCATAAAGTTTTAGCAGAAGAAGCCGGAAAAAAGGGTTCTAAGCAAAGACTAGAAGAAATGGTTGATTTCCTAAATGAACAACCCACCCTCCTTGAGGAGTATGATGAGCAACTAGTAAAAAAGCTTATAGAGAAAATAACGGTCTATGATGATAAACTTACTATTGAATTTAAATCTGGTGTTGAAATTGACATAGAAATATAAAATGGGTTTGACCGCCGATTAAGGGGCTGTGGCATCTTGGTCGGCGGTTTTTGTAATTAACTTATTACAATTACAAAATCATATTGACAACTATCGATATGCTTGATATTATTGTCATATCGAGAACATTCGATATCATTGATACATATAAATATAAAGGAGGTAATTTTATGAAGCATTCATATGCAGATTATGTTCCTGCAATTAAGGCTATGTCAGATGAAACACGATTAAAGATTATTGATATGCTATCGTGTGGAGAAATGTGCGCATGCGATATATTAGAAGAATTCAGTATTTCTCAATCCACTCTTAGTTATCATATGAAGATATTATCTGAAAGTGGTCTTGTAAATGCAGTACGTGATGGGGCATGGATGAGATATACATTAAACAAGAAAAAAACGGATGAGGTAATAGCTTTCTTTACATGCATAACAAATGACAAAGAAGATTGTATTTGTAAAAAGAGCAAAAATAAAAAATCTGATAATCAATGTTGTTAAGGAGGATTTAGTAATGAAAAATATTGAGATTTTTGACCCAGCAATGTGTTGCTCAACAGGAGTTTGTGGTCCATCTATTGATCCGGAGCTGTTAAGAGTAGCAACTGTAATTAATTCGCTTAAAGAAAAAGGGATTATTATAAAAAGGCATGGTTTGTCTAGTGAACCCCAGGATTTTATCTCCAATAAAGTTATAAGTGAAATTCTACAAAAGGAAGGAGCAGATATTCTTCCTGTAACACTTTTAGATGGTGAAATTGTAAAAACCAAAAGCTACCCAACAAACGAAGAGTTTTCAGAATGGTTAGGGGTGGAAATAAGCACAAAACCTCAAAAGAAGAGTGGCTGCTGCGGACCAAAGGGGTGCTGTTAAGATGTTAAAGAATAATTATGAGCCATTTAGTTTAGATGGGATAAATCTGACTAAGTATATGTTTTTCACAGGAAAGGGTGGTGTAGGTAAAACTTCAACCGCTTGTGCTGTGGCAGTAAATTTAGCTGATAATGGAAAAAGTGTTCTCCTTATAAGCACTGATCCTGCATCCAATTTACAGGATGTTTTTAATACTGAGCTTGATGGCAAAGGTGTGCCGATTGATGGAGTGCCGGGTTTAGTTGTGGCGAATCTTGACCCAGAGGAAGCTGCCAGAGAGTATAGGGAATCGGTTATTGCTCCATATAGGGGGAAGTTGCCGGATAGTGTAATTGTAAATATGGAGGAACAACTCTCAGGTTCATGTACAGTTGAAATTGCCGCTTTTGACCAGTTTTCGAACTTCATCACTGATAAATCCACAGAGAATAAATACGATTATATTATTTTTGATACTGCTCCGACAGGGCACACACTTCGTATGCTGCAATTACCATCAGCCTGGAGTAATTTTATCAGTGAAAGTACACATGGGGCGTCATGTTTAGGTCAGCTCGCTGGACTTCAAGATAAAAAGGATATGTATAAGAATGCGGTTGAAAACCTTGCAGATAAAGATAAAACAACTTTGATATTGGTATCAAGGCCGGAGGAAACTCCTTTGATTGAAGCTGAACGTTCAAGCCATGAGCTTAGTGAGCTAGGGATAAACAATCAGGTTTTAATTATCAATGGTATACTGAGTGAAGCAACTGACGATGTTTCGATTAAAATGTTAGATAAGCAGCAAAAGGCTTTGGAAAATATGCCACAGGGTTTAAAAAAGTTTAAGATTTTCACTATACCACTTCGTTCCTATAACGTTGTAGGTATTGATAATATTAGAACATTTTTATATAGTGACGAATACACAAAAAATAGTATTTATAGCAAATCCTTAAATTTAAGACACCTAGATGTTCTGATTGAAGATATTTATAGGGCAGGTAAAAAAGTGATATTTACAATGGGCAAAGGCGGTGTTGGAAAAACAACTATTGCTGCAACCATTGCTGTGGCTCTTGCTAGAAAGGGTGTTAAGGTACATTTAACATCTACAGACCCAGCTAATCATCTCAAATATGTGGTTGAAGATACTGAAAATATTAAGCTAAGTAAAATAGATGAAAAGCAGGAACTATTGCGATATCAAAATGAGGTATTAAGTAAGGCTCGTGAAACAATGAGCGAAGATGATGTTGCTTATGTTGAAGAGGATTTACGCTCTCCATGCACACAGGAGATTGCAGTATTTAGAGCATTTGCTGAGATTGTTGACAAGGCTGAAAACGAAGTTGTAATAATTGATACTGCACCAACGGGTCACACGCTTCTGTTGCTTGATTCTACACAGAGTTATCATAAAGAGGTTCAGAGAACAAAAGGTGAAACGCCAATATCTGTTCAAAGATTACTTCCAAGACTTCGGGATGAGAAACAGACAGAGGTTATAATTGTAACATTGCCTGAAGCAACACCGGTATTTGAAGCTCAGAGACTGGGTGATGACCTGAATAGAGCGGGAATTAATAACAAATGGTGGGTGGTTAATCAGTGCCTTTCATTGACGAATACTAAAAATAGTATGTTAATAGCTCGCGCTGATGCTGAAAAGCAATGGCTGGAAAAAGTTAAGCAAATAAGTTCTGATAACTTTGTTGCAATCCCCTGGTTTCAGGATGCATCAATTGAAAATATAGTGAACTTTTCTGGAGGTAGTAAAAGTGATGAATAAAAGTGATGCTGGCTGTTGCTCTTGTGGCAGTGGCTGCTGCGGACAAGAACAGAAAAAAAAAGGCAGATTATAATAGATTTTCTTTATCTTGATCTGAGTGTATGTAAGAGGTGTCAAGGAACTGAAACTAATCTTGAGGATGCAGTTAATGAAGTATCAACGGTATTAAGAGCGGCAGGGTTTGATATAGTATTGAATAAGATTAATATAAATTCAAGGGAGTTAGCCATTGAACACCATTTTTTAAGTTCTCCAACCATTCGTGTAAATGGCAGGGATATTGCTCTTGAGGTTAAGGAATCTTCCTGCAAGGAATGTGGAGATCTATGTGGCGACTCTGTGGATTGCAGAGTTTGGGTGCAGGATGGTATAGAGTATACGGAACCACCAAAATCCATGATTATTAACGCAATTTTGAAAGAAGTTTATGATGGCCATAGTTCAATCCCCTTGACAAATGAGAAATATGAAATCCCACAAAACTTAATTACATTTTTTGATAGCTTGGAAAGAAAGGAGTATTGATTTAACATGAGTAAGGAACAAAATAGTGGAATTGGATTTTTTGAAAAGTACTTAACTGTATGGGTTATTTTATGTATGTTTGCAGGGGTATTGATTGGAAAGTTTTTACCTGGAATACCAGCGTTTTTAGGACGTTTTGAATATGCAAATGTATCAATACCAATGGCGATTTTAATCTGGCTTATGATATATCCAATGATGCTAAAAGTAGATTTTCAAAGTATTAGAAATGTAGGCAAAAATCCCAAGGGACTTTTTGTTACATGGATAACCAACTGGTTGATAAAGCCATTTACTATGTTCGGCATTGCATGGCTGTTTTTCTTTGTAATTTTTAAATCTCTAATTCCGGCAGAATTGGCACAAGACTATCTTGCGGGAGCAATACTTCTTGGAGCAGCACCGTGTACAGCGATGGTATTTGTATGGAGTTATTTGACCAAAGGCAACGCAGCTTATACCGTCGTGCAAGTGGCAACAAATGATCTTATAATTCTCATAGCTTTCACGCCTATAGTTGCGTTTCTTCTAGGTGTGGGCGGCGTAACCATACCCTGGGACACTCTTATTTTATCTGTAGTATTGTTTGTTGTTATCCCGCTAGCTGGTGGCATAATTACCCGTAATTACATCACAAAAAGGCGAGGACTCGATTACTTTGAAAAGAGTTTTATACCGAAGTTTGGGAATGTCACCACCATAGGTCTATTGCTAACATTAATAATAATCTTTTCATTCCAGGGCGATGTAATTCTGAATAATCCACTGCATATTGTTTTAATTGCTATACCATTAATTATTCAGACTTTCCTAATCTTTTTCATTGCATATCTAGCAAGCAAGGCTATAAAACTTCCTCATGAGATAGCAGCGCCTGCTGGCATGATTGGCGCCTCTAACTTTTTTGAACTGGCAGTTGCCGTTGCGATTGCATTGTTTGGAACTCAAAGCCCAGCTGCACTTGCTACCATTGTAGGAGTTCTAACAGAAGTGCCTGTTATGTTGATATTAGTAAAGATAGCGAATAATACAAGACACTGGTTTCCAGAAAAATCAAGAAAGTAGGTATGGCCAATGAGTAATAAACTAAAGGTTGCATTTATATGTGTTCATAATTCATGTCGAAGCCAAATAGCCGAGGCACTTGGTAAGCACTTTGCAGGAGATATATTTGAAAGCTACTCTGCTGGCACAGAAACAAAACCTCAAATTAACCAGGATGCTGTGCGTCTAATGAAAGAGCTTTATGATATAGATATGGAGAAAATTCAACATTCAAAGTTGCTTGATGAAATACCTCCAGTAGATATTGTTATTACAATGGGGTGTAATGTGGAATGCCCTTACCTTCCATGTAAACACAGGGAAGATTGGGGGTTGGATGATCCTACAGGTAAGAGTGATGAGGAATTTAAAAAAGTAATATCAACTATAGAAACAAAAATAAAAGAGTTAAAAGCAAAACTAAAGTCATAATAATTATAACGCCAATTACAAATCTAGTAGTTGGCGTTATAATTATATATGTCGATATGTTCCCGCCTACCGATAGTGCAAAAAGTGCCTTTGACTTGTTTCCGACTACCGACAATGTAAAAGACATCAATCCACCCCGCTCGTTGCATGTTGAGGCGGTATGCCTGATTTCTAAAAAGTAAGGTTCGAAAACCTATTTGACTTTTAATATACTTAAAAAGACGTATTTTGCTGCTAAAAAAGAGCAACATATGTTCTGTAAGTTTAAAATAAGAAGGCTAGCTATATGGAATGAAAAATTAGTGAACAAGTTAGAAGAAAAACTTCCGGCGGCCGACAGACTTTTGGGCGTGCAGTTCTGGCTTAACCTTCCCGCGAAGGACAAAATAGCTCCACCAGCTTATCATAACATCAAAAACTTAGAAATTGAGGAAATTGATTTTGATTGTGGTAAATCAAGATTATTAGCAGGTTAATTTAAAGATAGAAATTGGACATTTAGTATGTTTTATAGTAGAATTTGATTATATTTCAAAAATAATTTGAATATATCGGTGACCTTAACTGCCGATATTTTTCAAACAAGGTTTAGGTGCTAAAATGATTAGAAATTTTGAAATTACGGAATTAAAATCAATAATGCGAATATGGCTTGAATCAAATATTAAAGCACACGATTTTATTGATAAAAGTTATTGGCAAGATAATTATGATTTAGTTCAAGCAATGCTACCTAATGCCACAATCTTTGTATATGAAGAAAAGAAACAAATACAGGGCTTTATCGGCTTAATGGGTAATTATATTGCCGGAATATTTGTTGAAGAAAGCAATCAGTCCAAAGGCATAGGTAAAGAATTGCTTAATTATGTCAAAAAGAGCAATTCTAAGCTATTGCTTCAAGTATACAAAAAAAACGTTCGGGCAGTTAAATTTTATGAGAGAGAAGATTTTGTGATTTTAAAAGAACAGATTGATGTAAATACTGGTGAAATAGAATTTGTAATGAAGTGGACCAAACGTGAATGTTAAGTAACTGACAAAAATAAAAATGGTGTGGACCTGGTATTATTAGAGATAAATAGAAAAGTAAGAAAAATAGGCATGTCAAAAGACCTGTCCTCTTTACATATTCAGAATTACTTAAAGAGAATTTGAATATAAAATAATTGAAATTAAGATAAACTAAAAACACACCTCTTCCTGCACTCGAAATGTTATTACCGGGGATGCCATGGTTTTGGAGGAAGGTCGGCCTGTGATTGCAAACCCGCAGTTCACGCTGGATTTAAAGCAGACTGAGAGCTCAATGAAGAAGCTCCTGTCGCTCAAAGCAAATGCCTATTATTGCTATCACGGCGGCGTGTATGGTAAGGCATAGCCGAGATGGTTTTGCTAATCCAGTCAATAAGCTTAGCTTAAGGAAGACGAAAAAAACGAAAGGTCATCGGAATCCGTAGTTAATGCCATGGGAGTAACAAGGGAACGGGATTACTATCACCGTCATATAGCATTCTATAGTACTTTTCATGCAGCACTGACGGATAAGTTTGGGGTTAATTGGAATATTGTTGCTGAAAAAACACCAGATAATCATTAATCCTTAAACCGCAATTATGCTGATGACTTCTGCGAAAATATACGCAGAAATTATCAGCTTTTTTATTTCTGTAAAAATAAGGAGGATTTTATGCTTATAAGTTTAGCACTTATTTTTTTGTTAGGTCTGATGTTAGGAAAAATATTCAATCAACTTAAATTACCTAGTCTCTTAGGCATGATTATTGATCGTTTATATACTAAACTTCTTAAGCATGAATATTATGCGGATTTTTTAGATTTAAATATGTAGAACAATATAACCTTTCCTACTTTTTAGCTAAGGGGGGACTAATACGCAAACCCCCCTATTTCTGCATAGTTATATCATTACTCTGCAACAACCCATGTTGAGTGTGTTGTGTTGATTGGGAATGGATAGGTTGATTTCAAAGGACTTAAAGGTTTTTAGATAAAAATAGAAGTAAGCTTTATGTTCTCTCAGAATAGTGAGAGATTTTTCTATTTGACAGTTTAAATGAGAATTTTTATAATGAGTATATATTCACTCATAAATGGAGGTAAGAGAATGCCCCGTACAAAAAAGCAATTTGAAGAAATGAGAAAATTGACAAGAAAAAAAATTCAAACAGCAGCATTGCATTTATTTGCAAGAAAAGGCTTATCGGCTACAAATGTACAAGAAATTGCTGATATTGCTGGAATCAGCATTGGTCTTTTGTATAAGCATTATAGGACCAAAGAAGACATGTTCTATGAACTTGTAGAAATAGCCTTTAACGGTCTTAAAGAAATCAGCATCAGACTTTGCGCAGATGAATCGCCTAAAGTTATTTTAGAGCGAATCATTGATGAAATTTATGAAGAACTTGCAAATAATGAGGATTTTACAAATCTGTTGAAGCTTTTAACTCAGGCCTTATTATCAAGCAGGGAGGATGAAAAGTTGGCAAGACTTCTTGCGGAGGACTTCACTATGCTTCAAGCCTTGGCCAATCTAATACGACGCGGACAGGAACTCGGTGAATTCCGTTCAGGTGATTCTTTTGAAATGGCTATTTTTTTCTTATCAACGATTCAGGGGATCACGATTATGCAAGAAGCTTTTCAACCGGTCTTTAAACTACCGGCTAAATCCTTTATAACAAATTTCCTATATGAAGAATGAAAGAAATAATATGCATTTAGATAACGCCATTAAAATTAGAAATTTAAAGAAATTATAAAAAGGAGTGGAGAAAAATACTTGTCACTTTACTTAAAGCTGGCAGCAGTGTGGCTATTTATATGTAAGGTATGAAAGTGATTTTGTTGATTATGATTATGAGTATACATCCGCTCATAAAATAATGGATGAATACAAATTTTATACACTAGATATATCCGATTTTACAGTTTTTTCTACATAAGGAAGGAGATCTAATTATGAAATGTAAAGGTTACGACTTTACAATTATCAGAGCAGATAAAATAGAGTTAGATGTAAGGAAACAAATGTCTGAAATATTTGCAGAAGGTTTTGCGCAGTGGCTTGAATATTTTTCAAAAGATAAAAATATAATCGCCAAGACTTTTGCTCATATGTTTGTTTTAGACCAGTTCTATGTAGCTGTAGTAGATAATAAAATTGCAGCAATGGCTGCTTGTACAGATTGTAGAGCTTTGGCGGTAAGACTAGACAAGAAAGAGCTAAGAAAGCATTTAGGTATTATTAAAGGTAGCATTGCTGGAATTGTTTTAAAAAAAGAATTTGAAAGTCCATTTAAAAATCCTGCTCCCGAAACTGGCTCTATTGAATATGTAGGTACAGCCCTTGAATTTAGAGGGCAAGGTGCTGCTTCACAAATTATAAGATATATTATAGAAAATACCTCGTACAAAAAATATTTAATTGAGGCGGTAGCTGACACCAATCTGCCTGCTCTAAAACTATATAAAAAACTGGGCTTTAAGGAATATAAAAGGAAATCTCTTCCCCCAAATCGTGCAAAGAAAGTTGGGATTAATAATATTGTTTCTCTGAAATATGTGAGATAAAGTTAAATATATTATATACTTGCGATGATGAATTTCAAGTATGAGACTGAGGTGATAGGTCTTAACTTATGAATACTACCTGGTCAAACAGAGAATAACCGACCGCAGAGTGCTGAAGCTGATAAACGGCTGGCTGAAGGCAGGAGCGCTGGAGAACGGTCAATATAGCGAAAGTGCACTTGGAGTACCACAGGGGGGAGTTATATCGCCTCTCTTATCCAACATATATCTAAATTATTTTGATGTATGTTGGAGTAAGAGGTTCGGGGACATTTGGGAGAATTGGTATGATATGCGGATGATTTTGTGATATTGTGCAAGCGATTATCTCATGCAGAAGAAGCACTGAGTGTTGTAAAACGGATTATAGGAAAGCTGGAATTAACATTGCATAGGGAGAAAACAAGGCTTGTTGATATGTATTTTGGAAAAAATAGCTTTGATTTTCTTGGCTTCAACAATAGATTTCAGCGTTTCAGAAACAAAAGCTGGAAGTGGTATTGGATATTACAGCAAGTACAGTCTAAAAAGGCTATGAAGAAAATGAGAGCCAACATTAAAGAGGTGTTTGCAAGTCCAAGCAAGCTACTGTTGAGCATGGAAGAAATGGTGAAGATGCTTAATTCTAAAATTATTGGCATGAGAAATTATTATGGTAGACGATTTGCAAGACAGCGGCTGAATGCTGAAGGAAGAAGAATATCAGAAAGCCGTATGCGGGAAAACTGCATGTACGGTTTGATGAGGATGCGGTGGTAACTCCACTGTTCTACTCTATCACGCAAAAACAAATAAATATGTCTTAAGCGGCTTAAAAACAAAGATTCTCAGACTTTCGGTTAGTATAACCGATTGATGGGAATTTTGTTTTTATCCTTGTAGTATAGCTTAGAATATGAAATTTAGGTTAAGGTTGAAACTACGAAATGCTGTTATTTCCGTTGTTTGGGAAAAGCATCCTATTAATTAATATTTATATTTGACTTTATTATTTGTTTGTTATTATAATTAAATACAGAGGACAATTAAATATTGTTGTTTAAATAAAATATTGTAAGCGCTGAATTTCTGTGTAGACAGAATACGGGGGAATCATTTTGGGGTGAATCCAGATTTTCATGCATTGAGAAATCTGGTAGGGCTAATTTCCTTTCGGTCCGAATCCGTCAGCTAACCTCGGAAGCCTTGAAGCGGAGGGGAATTTTTTGGCTTTAGGCGGTCTTCACATTCAGTGAGACCGCTTTTTTAAACAAGTAGGAGCAATATATTATCAAAAACAGCATTGGCCGGACACGCATATTATTAAAGATACGCACTGGTAATACTTTGGGTTGGGTACGAGCCTTCCGGGGTCGCTCTTCCATGCAGTACACTATACATTATTTACTGGTTTGTAAAAAATGTGCTCTCCGTATATTTGGAATGAAATCTGTATGTTATAACAGGAATAGTCGACTGTTTTTAATTAACAAACTAATCATTCAGTGTAAATTAAAAGGGCATGATTAATCAGTTTTTATGTTTAAAATAATGGAGGTGTTACTAATGGGAAATTTAACAGCAGAAACAGTATGTCAAACAAATATGGACAGGTTTAGTAGGCTGAAGGATTCGATAGCGGACTACATACAATGCAAGGACAGAATACTTACAGGTCTTGAAGATGAAGAGCGAATTGAGGCACAAAAGAGAAAAATAATGGATAGACTGGGAGCTACCGAAGAGCAGTGGAACGACTATAAATGGCAGCTAGCTAACCGATTTACCGATATAAACGATTTTGCAGATCTCATAGGAGTATCGCCTAAAAGTATAGCTGGCATCGAAGAGGTCGGTAGGACTTATCGTTATGCAATATCGCCCTATTATCTATCGCTTATTGACCCGGACGATTTAAAATGTCCTATCCGTAAACAAGCTATACCGTCACCGGATGAGTTAATTCCTGACGGAGAGTTGGATCCAATGGACGAGGCCGGCTGGACCCCTGTTGATTCCGTGACAAGGAGATATCCAGACCGACTGATTATAAAGGTGACAAACATATGTGGAATGTATTGCCGTTTTTGTCAGAGAAGGCGCATGATTGGAGAAACGGACAATAACGTGTCCTGGAATAAGATTGAAGCTGCGATAGACTATGTGAGGGAAAATAAGGAAATTCGTGATGTACTCATCACCGGTGGAGATGCATTTATGCTTAGTGACAGTATGATAGAAAAGTTACTGAGTTCACTAAGAGCGATTGATCATGTAGAAATTATAAGATTTGGGACGCGAACACCAGTTACTCTTCCTCAGCGCATAACTGAAAATTTGGTAAATATACTTAAAAAATACCATCCGATCTATGTAAACACACATTTCAACAGTCCGCGCGAAATCACGAAAGAATCAAAAGAAGCTTGCGAACGGTTGGCTAACGCAGGTATTCCTCTTGGAAATCAAATGGTATTGTTGAACGGAGTTAACAACGACCCGTATACTGTGAGAAAACTAAACCAGAGCCTTCTGAAAATTCGGGTAAAACCATACTATATTTTCCATCCAAAGAAGGTTAAAGGTACGTCGCATTTTTGGGTTAGCATTGAAGAAGGTATGGAAATAATGGAAACGTTGAGAGGGCGTACTTCAGGAATGGCGATTCCAACATATATTGTAAATGGACCAGGTGGACTCGGAAAAACTCCGATTTTACCGAATTACTTGATGTATATAGGGGCTGAAAAGGCAGTCTTCCGCAACTGGGAAGGCAAAACATTTGAGATTGACAACAAATAATAAATGAGAAAAACATGAGGAAAGTTCTTGCATTAACAGTAAAGCGATAAGTATTGATATGTTTTCATGGATGCAGGAGTTGAAAATACTTAGTTTGATAATTGATGTAAGAAGTTAATAAATTGACTTATTTGCCCTTTGATATGTGCTTATGAGAACATATCAAAGGGCATTTTAATAGGAAAAACAGATTGTCAAGATTTAACATCAATTAAAAACAGAAAAAAATTCATTCTAGTCATAAAACTCAATAGCTATATAACAAGATGCCAAAAAAGACAATAAGATTTTTGGGAAGATATTAGATAGAATCCAGCAAGAACTTTATATTATTGTCAAACAATAAGAAATAACCTTCATTACGAACTAGAAGAAGTAATTATATGTGCCTTTTTGAAGTAAGCTATATGTTGGGAGATAGAGAAGATGTAGATACTGTAAATTTTTCAATCTTGACATAACTAAAGAATAAATGGTATAATTTATTAAAATTTTATATAGACAGTTCGTTTGCACCATCCTGTCTCTAAACAAAACTAGGGCTATATTTTGAATACATATATTGATATTATACTTTTATGCAATATATGATTGCAAAATAGGCATAGTTTTATGCCTATTTTTTGTTTTTAAATATGTAGTAAATAACCGGAAAGTTTTGTTGAAAAAATAGCTAAAAACCATTCGGCAGGTGTGCAAACATTGAAATAGTTACACTTGCTGGTGGCTTTTTTTGCAAATAGAGTCTGGCAAGCCAGACTCTATTTGTTTATGTTCCTAATTATATTAAACACTACTTTGCTATCTATTTGAGAAAAACAATCAGTTATTAACACTTTATTTTAGAAAGGGTTGAGAATATGTATATTTTAAAAACGGAACAGAGTTTTGATGCAGCACATTTTTTAGCTGGTTATGAAGGAAAGTGTAGTAATATACATGGACATAGATGGCGGGTTGTAATTGAAGTTAAGAGTTTGACACTACAAGACAGTAAGCAATTAAATGGTATGGTCGTTGATTTTAATCAGTTAAAGAAAGACTTAAAAGAAGAAGTAGATTATTTTGATCATATGCTAATTATTGAGAAGAATACATTAAAAACTGAAACAGTTAAGGCTTTGAAAGGGGAAGGATTTAAAATAGTTGTGCTGGATTTTCGACCAACGGCTGAGAACTTGGCAAAATACTTCTTTAATAGAATGAAAATTAAAGGGTATAAAGTGAAATCTGCTGTGGTTTATGAAACACCTAATAATTGCGCTGCCTATGAGGAATAAATTCTTAAAATAAGTGAGTTCAGATAAAATGGAGGTACATAATGACACATTATAAAGTGGCTGAAAAATTTATAAGTCTTAATGGAGAAGGTGTATTAGTAGGACAACCTGCAGTATTTATCAGATTTCATGGGTGTAATCTATCTTGTTCATTCTGTGATACTACATGGGCTAATGAGAAAGATGCAGCATATAGCCTTATGACAGAACACCAAATCTATGAGTATATTAAAGGGACTGGTATAAAAAATGTGACATTAACAGGTGGAGAACCATTACTTGTACCTGCTATAGAAGAGCTTTTATGTTTGCTTTCATCAGATCAATGTTTACATGTTGAGATTGAAACCAATGGAAGTATAGATTTAAGTCCTTTTGCTAACATACAAAATCCTCCTTCTTTTACCATGGATTATAAGCTTCCAAGTAGCTTGATGGAAGATAAAATGTTAGTTTCTAATTTTAAAATACTTAGCAAAAAAGATACGGTTAAATTTGTTGTTGGAAATATGGAGGATTTAAATCGTGCCAGAGAAGTTATTCATGAATATGATTTAGCAAATAAATGCCATGTACTTATTAGCCCTGTTTATGGAAGAATAAAATTGGATAAAATTGCTGATTACTTAATTAAACATCGAATGAATAATGTAGCTATGCAATTACAAATGCACAAGATTATATGGGAACCTAATCGCAGAGAAGTGTAAAAATATTTATTGGAACAATCAATAAACAGTTTAAAGTTTCGTTTATTTAAGAAAGCAAAGGGGGATAGAAATGGCTATAGATACAGAAGCAATTCAGGAACATATAAAAGGTATTATTATAGCACTTGGAGATGATCCAAACCGTGAAGGGTTAAAGGATACTCCTAAGCGAGTAGCCCGTATGTTTGAAGAAGTATTTGAGGGCATGAATTACAGCAACCATGAAATTGCCAACATGTTTAACAAAACATTTGAGGAAGATTTGGCCTTTGTAGAGGAAAATCAGGATTTAATTATAGTAAGGGATATTGAAGTGTTTAGTCATTGTGAACATCATTTAGCCCTTATGTATGACATGAAGGTGACAGTAGCTTATGTTCCAAATGGTAAGGTAATAGGTTTAAGTAAAATTGCCAGAATTGTGGACATGGTGTCAAAGCGATTACAGCTGCAAGAAAGAATTGGTTCTGATATAGCAGAAATTATGCAAAAAATTACAGGCTCAGAAGATATTGCTGTTTTAATAGAAGGATATCATAGCTGTATGACTGCCAGAGGTATTAACAAGGTTGCTGCAAAAACACAGACGAGTACCTTACGTGGACGTTTTAAAACAGATTCTAGCTTAAGAATGCGTTTAAAATAATCTAGCTAGTTATTAAAAATGATTTTAAATCAGTTAAATTTTAAGTTTTGGATACAAAACTTAAAAATAGAAAGGGTGAACAGAAATATGAAAGCACTGGTTTTATTTAGTGGTGGAGTGGATAGTACCACTTGTCTTGCTTTGGCAATTTATAAATATGGAAAAGAAAATGTAATTGCACTGTCCATTTTCTATGGGCAAAAGCATGTAAAAGAGTTGGAGGCTTCTAAAAAAATAGCCGAGTATTATGAAGTGGAACATATTAGTTTGGATGTAGCTAAAATTTTTGAACATAGTGAATGTTGCCTGCTGGACCACTCGAAACAGGAAATTCCGAAAGGCGATTATTTTAGTCAGCTTAAAGAAGCTAGTGGAAATCCAGTATTAACTTACGTACCATTTCGAAATGGTTTATTTTTATCTTGCGCTGCAAGTATTGCACTGTCAAAAGGTTGTAATGTAATTTATTACGGAGCTCATAGAGATGATGCAGCTGGCAATGCATATCCAGATTGCAGTACTTCATTCTATAATGCTATGAATGAAGCTATATATGAAGGAAGTGGAAAACAGTTACATATAGAAGCTCCATTTATTTCTTTAACAAAAGCAGATATTGTAAAAAAGGGTATAGAGCTTAAGGTGCCTTATCAAATGACATGGAGCTGTTACGAAGGTGGAGAGAAACCTTGTGGAGTTTGTGGAACATGCATTGATCGAGCTAAAGCTTTTGAAAAGAATGGGATAAAAGATTTGACTATATAGGAGGTAATAAATTATGAACAAAGAAAATCAAAAGATAGCTGGGATTACTCTACTAGGACAAAAAGAAACCAAATATGAATTGGATTATAATCCAGATGTGTTAGAAGCTTTTGATAACAAACATCCGGAGTATGATTATTTTGTAAAATTTAATTGCCCTGAATTTACATGTATTTGCCCAATTACTGGTCAACCAGATTTTGCTACTATTACTATTGCCTATGTGCCAAATAAAAAATTGGTTGAAAGTAAATCTTTAAAACTTTATCTGTTTAGCTTTAGAAATCACGGTGATTTTCATGAGAATTGTGTAAATGTGATTATGAAAGATTTGATTAAACTATTAGATCCAAAATACATAGAAGTACAGGGTAAATTCACTCCAAGAGGAGGTATTTCAATACACCCTTATTGTAATCACGGAAAAGCTGATACCAGATGGGAAGAAATTGCTTTAAACCGCTTGGCAAACCATGAACTTTATAAGTAAATAAGTATTTCTATAACTCAAAGATATTGATATGTTTCTACGAGACATGGAAACTTTGAAAAATGATTGATATGCTGCCATGAAAGGTACCAATAGTGTAAAGTAGATTCATGTCGAGATGGTTTCACAGATAGTTTTTAAAGAGCCATTTATGGCTCTTTTTTTGCAAAATGAATGATGTACATGGTCTATAACTTATAAAATAGATGAAAAACTTAGTTTTTTAGATACAGCACACCAAAATTGCAATTGACAATTTGGAGTAAATTTCATATAATAAAATGATAGTTATATCAACCACTATATAGTGGTTGTTAGTTTATTTTTTGAAAAGTTTGTTTAATTTAAACTTAATGCAAAAGCAGAAAACGAGTAATGTTTATCATATAAATCCGGCTGATAAACAATACTCGTTTTTTAGAGAAAGGAGTGGTTAATATAATTAGAGAACTGACACGAAGTATACGTGAGTACAAGAAACTATCAATTATAACTCCAATACTCATTAGTATGGAGGTAGTTATTGAATGTATAATTCCATTTATTACTGCAACTTTAGTTAATGAAATTAAAAGTGGATGTGATTTAAACACAATCATTAAGTATGGAATTATTTTAATTATAATGGCATTTTTGTCATTGACTTTTGGCGGAATTGCAGGATCAACCAGCGCTACTGCAGCTTGTGGATATGCAAAGAATTTAAGGAAGGACATGTTCTATAGTATTCAGAATTATTCCTTTGAAAATATCGATAAATTTTCGGCTTCATCGTTGATTACTCGTATGACAACGGATGTTACCAATGTTCAAAATGCATATATGATGCTGATTAGGGTTGCTATTCGATCACCTTTGATGTTAATCTTTGCGTTTGTGATGGCATTTGTAATGGGTGGACGTATGGCATGGATTTTCCTTGTAGTTGTTCCAATTCTTGCGATCGGACTGGGCGTTGTAATATACAAAACATTTCCATTGTTTAGGAAGGTGTTTAAGAAATACGATGCATTGAATAGTGGATTTATGTCAATATAGTAGACACAAAAACTCAAATTTTTATGCAGTTTTTCTTAAAGCATCTTCAAGCTGTTGAGGAGTCATATAACCGATACTGCTATGAAGCCTTTTTCTGTTGTACCAGG
>NZ_PVXN01000045.1 GCF_002995795.1 Clostridium thermopalmarium DSM 5974 | reverse complement strand
TATAATCAGTATCATGAACCATAGTGAAAATCTCCTGTATGTTTATACTCAACACCTATATCATACATGATTTTCACTATGGTTTTAATATTTTTTTATCTGTTGCATTTAATTTTACAATGAACCACTTAATTTTAAAATTAAATTTCTAATCTCTTATTGTAGCAAAAACAATTAAAATAATTAAAAAATCATCAATTAAAAAACCATCGATTTAATGATTAACTTATTTTTTAATAATTAAGAAAAATCACAAAAAACTATATTGACAATAATATCAAAAAAAGTTATTATAGTTAAAAAACTTAAAATAAAAGCTATGACAAAGAACAAGTAAGAAAAACAGAAGTTCTTAACAGAAAGTAACCGGTTGATGAGAGGTGCAAAGAACGGTTTTTCTGAATTCATCTTATGAGCTGCCCTTTGAACAGATTTTTTAATCTAATTAGAAGGCGCCGGGGGCTTCCGTTAAAAATGTAAAGTATTTATATAATATTAATTTATATAGATACTTATTGAGGTTAACAGTGCAAACTGTTAATAAACTTAGGTGGTAACACGGTTATTAGATCGTCCTTTGATATTTCAAAGGACGTTTTTTTATATGTTTTCTTTTTAATCCTAAACAATAAATTGAAAAGGAGGTAATTATTATGTGAGAACGTAAATTGTATGGCAGCAAAAAAAATTAGAGGGCAATTTAATATTAAATAATTGGGGGGCTTTAAAATGACTATTATATTATTAATTATAATTCTTTATGTAATTGCACTTTTTGCAATTAGCTTTTATGCAAACAAGTTAGCTGGATCTGAAAATGAAGGATTTGTACTGGCAGGAAGAAAACTTACTACTCCTCTTGTGGCTGTTACAATAACAGGACTTGCTATTGGAGGAGCTTCTACTATCGGTGTATCAGAACAAGCTTTTGATGTGGGACTATCAGCAGGCTGGTATAACGTAGCTTGGGGGGCTGGAGCTATTTGTATGGGGCTATTAGCAGCTAAAAAATATAGAAAGTTAAATATAACTACAGTACCAGAATTTTTCGAGAGATTCTATGATAAAAAAAGCAGAATTGCATGTGTTATTGGACAAATTATTATTCAAATAGCCATAACCTCACTTCAATATATTGCAGGAGGTGCAATGCTTACCTCTATGCTTCCAAGTATTTTCAGCTTAAAAACGGGAATACTTTTCAGTTCGTTCGTTTTTATTGGAATCACCTGTGTTGGAGGAATGATGACAGCTGGATTAACTAATATTCTCAATGTAATTTTAATATATACTGGAATAATTATTTCAGCTATTACTATCATAATAAAAGGCGGTGGAATGGAAAGCATTATTGCAAACCTTCCTAAAAGCATTCCTTATATGCATCCTATCAAAGGTCTTGGTGGAATTGTTATATTCAGCTGGTTTGCAGTAATGATTACACAGTGTTTATCTTGCCAAGGCGTGGTACAAATAGCACTTTCAGCCAAGGATGAAAAAACTGCTAGAAACGGATTTGTTATAGGCGGGCTTATGATGTTACCTATTGGATTTATAGCTGCTCTTATTGGTATAGCTGCAAAGGCTATCTATCCTGACATAAATGCTACAGTTGCTCTTCCTAAAATTATTATGTCCTTATCTCCAATCTTAGCAGGAATAACTCTAGCAGCTTTGTGGGCCGCAGATGTATCAACGGCATGTAGCTTGCTTTTAGGCTCTGCGACTCTACTTTCTCAGGACATATATAAAAGATTTATTAACCCATCAGCAGATTCTAAAAAACTTGGAAGAATAAATAAAATTTCTACAGCTGTGTTAGGATTATTTACTGTTTTACTAGCTATGAATGCATCAGGGATTCTAAAAACTATAAGCATAGCCTTAAGTCTTACCACTGCTTTTAGTATAACACTGTTATTTACTATTTTTACTCCAGGATTCTGCAGAAAAAACTCTGCCTTTTATACCACCATTGCAGGTGCAGCAGCACTTGTTTTATGGCAGTTTATTCCACAAATAAGATTTTTACCTCATGTAATTTATCTTGAATGGCTAGTTTGCGGAATTACTTTCCCTTTAGTTTCATTATTTGATAGAGAAAAAATAATTGAAAAGGAGTTAGAAGTATGCTAAATAATTATTCTTTTAAATATGGAAGCGAAATTATTAATTTGCAACTTGACGACAAAAATGTCCTTACAACACTTCATTCAAAAGAACTTGAGCCTATAAAGGATATAGAGAAAGAGCTAAATGCTCTTCTTGATAATCCTATTGGCACAAAACCTTTTGATCAGATTTTTAAAAAAGATGATGAAGTATTAATAGTAGTAAGTGATGTAACGAGATTGTGGATCAAAACTGCAGCTTTTCTCCCTATAATAGTAAATAGATTAAATAAACTAGGAATAGATGATAAAAATATTACAATTATAATAGCTACCGGGACTCATAGAGGGCAAACTGATGAAGAACGCAAGCTAATAGTAGGTGAAGAAATCTATAAGAGAATAACCGTGTTAGACCACGATTGTGACGGAGAAATGATATATTGTGGTACAACTTCAAGAGGAACAGAGGTAGAAGTAAATAAAATTGTTGAAGGAAAGAAAATAATACTAACTGGTGGAATCGTCCATCATGTAATGGCTGGCTTTGGTGGAGGCAGAAAGTCAATACTTCCTGGCATTTCTTCAAGAAAAACCATCAATCAAAATCACCTTCATTCTTTATCTCCGGATGAACCATGTTCTAATCCTCTTATTGGAGTTGGTGTTCTTGCGAATAACCCTCTTAATTTAGACATGATTGAAGCTGCATCACTTGTTAAACCAGACTTTCTTATAAACAGCATTGTTAATACCTCTGGAAATATCGTTCATTTTGTAGCAGGTCATTTTATTAAAGCCTGGGAAGAAGGATGCAAATGGACGGATGAAAACTTTGGAATACCAATTAAAGAAAAAGCAGATATTGTTATAGCAAGCTGCGGTGGTTATCCAAAGGATATAAATTTATATCAATCAACAAAATCCCTTTTTAATGCAGCCCTAGCCTTAAAACAAGGAGGCACTATGATTCTCTTAGCAGAATGTAGAGATGGTGCTGGAGCTAATTCTTTTTTCAGCTGGATAGAACCTCTCAAAAAAGGAGAACTGGACAGTGCCCTTAGAAAAGGATTTACTATACCAGGATATATATTCTACGCAGCAATAGAACGAGCAAGAAATGCAAATATAATATTAGTTACATCAATGAATGGAGAATTAATTAAACCAATGGGAATTAAAGCTGTAAAAACACTTGAAAAAGCTCTTAAATTAGCAGGAGTTGACCAAGGATTTAAGGATAAAAAAGTCATTCTTATGCCTTATGCAGGAAGCACAGTTCCTTTATATTAGTTAACTTTGTTCATTACTGTAGTTATCATCTAATGTATTCATAAAATGCATAATAATGATTTTATATTTGAGACACATAAGATATTAGATTAATCTAATATCTTATGTGTCTCAAACCATATTCTATCAATAGCCTTTTCAAACTCTTCAATAATGTATCAGCATCTTCAAGACCTATTGATAAACGAAGTAGTGCCATTGTTATTCTGCTTACAGTAAAAGAATCCTATATTTCTACATCTATGATTTGATTATAAACCTTATTATAGGCGATTCCATTAATTTCTAGAATAAGTTCTTCTCCACTTCTTTCAAAGCACAGAGTTCTGGTGTAACTAATTGTTCCATCTGATTTTTTATCAAGATTATTTGAAACAGTATACTTAAGCTCCGCCTTTTTTCCATCAATTATCATATATACCTTAGATAAAATTACATCCTCTTTTGTAGTAATAGTTACATAAGTTTTTCCTTCCTTTTCATATACATTATTAATATTTATTTCTTGCCCAAGAACTTCTAGTTTCTTATGATTGTTCTTGCTTAGTTCTAATCTTTCATTGACTTTATTATTAGTTTTAAGACTTACTAATTTAATTTGAAGACTCTTAAGATCCTTTGGCAAGGCATCAAAATTATTTTCAAAGGTAATTCCTTTCATTCCTGTACTTATGCCTGATCCCTGAGGCTCTACTTCTTTTCCATTAGCTATAAGTCTTATATCCATGTCTATTGGTCTAAATCTTTCTCCCGAGATTTCATCCTTTACCATATTAAATATATCTTGTACTTCTCCTTCTATATAAGTTGTTGTCGGTGAAGCTGTAATAGACTTAAATTTTATATTGCCTTGATCTATTTTTATGCTGCTGTTTAACTTTTTTCTTAAGCTGCTACCCATAGCTTTACTTCTATCTAAAGTAAATAAAATCTTTCCCTCTTCTCTTCTATTTCCTTCTACCAGCGCAAATTCCCATTCTAGACTTTTTTCAAAAAAGTAAGGTTTTTCAGCTTCCACTGTCCACTTCGTCTCTGTATTTTCTGAATTCTTTTTTCCTGTACCTCCCTTTATATCATAAGTTCCTACAATACCTTTTAAATATGAATTAACCTGTATATTAAGTTCCTGCTTATCTATTTTTCCTTTTGGATCTTTTATTGTATAGAACATCAGAAGCTGATTATCATCTAACATAATTCCATCTAAAGTTATCTTCACTCCATTTTTAAAAGTATAACTTTTATCTATAATCTGTCCCTTGCCAAGGTTATTAAGTCCTTTTAATGTATCCGTCATGACCTCATCAAACCCTATTATCTTTTTACCATAGAAAGCTAAAGTGTCGCTGTTATATCCTATCAACAGAATTACTATAATTAAAGAAGCAGCTTTTAACATAAATCTAAATTTTGATTTTCTTTTAGGCTGTGCTTTTTCTAAGGCACATCTTAGTCTCTCTTCTAACTCATCTGGCACTTCCAATTTTTCTATCTCTAACTTCTTGTTATTTAACATATCTTCAAATCTACTCAAAATTCTTCACCCCCTAAACTTTCCTTTAACCTTTTAAGTCCAATATATACTCGAGATTTTACTGTTCCAATAGGAATCTTCAATATACTAGCAATAGTACTATAATCTAAGTCTAAAAAATATCTAAGCTTTATTGCCTCTTGATATTTTCCCTTTAATTTTGATATATGTTCATCTATAATTATTTTCTGATCCTTCTCATCCGCTATTTCATCACATTTGCAACTATTTTTTTCTCTTTCTTTGATATCCTCTAACAAAATCACCCTGCTGCTTTTTCTTAAAGCTTTTTTACAGCAATTTACCAGAATAGTCTTACTCCATGTATAAAAAGCCTCTTCTTTTTTTAGCTTATATATGTTTTCATATAAAATTAGAATCATATCCCCCATAACATCTAGTGCATCTTCTTTATTTTTCATATATACATAAGCAAGCTTATAATAATCTTGCTTTCTATCCATTATAAGCTTAATTAAGGCTTCCTTATCTCCATGCTTTGCTCTTTTAACTAAATTCATACTATCCAACTTCTTATCCCCCCTTTCCTATTATAAGAGTATTTTATTATACAAAAAGTTCATTTTTTAATAAAAAAATTCATTAAAAAAAGAGCTAGCCATATGTTAATTAAATTTGATTGACTAGCTCTTTTTGATTTGCACCTATATATAATAATAACTTTATAATAATTCTTTTCTTAATTCTTCTCCTGACTTTGGTGATAGATAACTAAATGGAATGTCCAATACAGTACGTGCTCCTGTTTGACCTTCTTTAGATAATCTATGAACAGCTCTCGCATAAGCTACTAATACACTCCCTGTAAACTCTGGATTGCTATCAAGATTTAAGTTAAGCTCAATTCTTTGCTTAGTATTCTCTCCAGTAGTTCCTGTACGAATTACAAAACCTCCATGAGGCATACCTTTGTGACTTCTATTCAATTCTTCTTCAGTTATAAAGTTTACTGTAGTATTGTAATCAGCAAAATAGTTTGGCATATTTTTAATTTGATTTTTAATAACCTCCCGATCAGCATCTGCTTCCGGTACTACATAACAAATTCTCTCATGCTTTTCTTTACTCGAAAGCTCTGGATTTTCTCCTGAACGAACCATATCTATTGCCGCTTCAATAGGTACAGTGTACTGAATACCATCTTTAACTCCATCTATTCTTCTTATAGCATCTGAATGACCTTGACTTACTCCTCTTCCCCAAAAAGTATAATCTCTTCCAATTGGAAGTACTGACTGACCTAAAAGACGCATTAATGAAAATATCCCTGGATCCCAGCCCACTGACATAAGTCCAATGGTCCCTGCTTTTCTTGTTACATCATCTAATCTTTTAAAGTATTCTGGTATTTTAGCATGAGTATCAAAGCTGTCTACTGTATTAAACATTGATGCAATTTTAGGAGATTGTTCTGGTAAATCCGCAGCAGAACCTCCGCAAAGAATCATAACATCAATCTTACCTTTATAGTTTTCAATTTCTGAAATATGTACAATCTTTGAATCTGATTGTAAACTATTAGGATTTCTTCTTGTAAAAATAGCTTCTAATTGAAAATCTGGATTTTGACCTAAAGATAACTCCACACCCTTACCAAGATTTCCATAACCTATAATGCCTACTCTAATCTTTTTATCCATTTGTTTCCTTGACTTATAAAGTCAAGTTGCCCCCCTTCATATGCATTTATCATAATTTTTGATTTATTGTTTAAAATATTTATTAGTATTATAGTATAAATTTATAGTAGTAAGTTTATCACAATCACCCATATTTTTCTACATTATTAACCGATAAATTTCACAAATGCAAAAATAGTAGCTCAATATGACTGTTTTATTATTCATACTGAGCTACTATTTTTACATCCCTATCTTAATAATCTAAAATAAAACAATAAGCCATGCAAACTTCTATTCTTCTGTTCCAAAAATGGCCACATACTGATTATCTAAAATAAACTTATTATACTCCCATTTTAAAATATTTTGAACATAACCTAAAGCATCTGCATTATACCTACCAGCTATTCTTTGATATGCCAATAATTCATATACTCCATTTCCATCAAAATCTACAGGTTGCAGACTGCTTATAGGATTTACAAATCCCCTAATTGGATTCTTTAAATTGCCATTCTCATCATATATTTCATTTAAATAATCTTCTCCTTTAAGGGATATATCTATAATATACTTAGTATTGTTTTCTTCGCTAATAACTTGAACCTTATAGTTATTCATATAAGTAACTTCATATTTATACTGTTCATTATATGCATTAAAGTCAAAGAGCAATCTCGGATTATTATTGGTAAAAGAATAAATATAATGATACATCATTGCGCCACTGCCGCCTGAATCGATGCTTATTAAAATATCGTCTACACCATTACCAGTAAAATCTCCTAAAAATAGTCTAGGATTATACCCTGCATTTTCTTCAAGTGGTATTCTAGTGAATCTCCCTGTTCTTCCATCCTGAATCACAAGTGTAATATTTTGAACAAATGGACTAGTAGCCGTCTTTATTCCAGTTAGATATATATTATCAAGTATCCTATCTCCATTTACATCTCCTACAGCATAAGAGACAATCATTGGTCTCACTACATTTTCTCTAAAATAAAAATTATACATAACTACCCCTTTTAATAAATACTCTTCAATATATTATGAAATTATGGTAAAATGTGTTACTATATAAATTTATCTTGGTAATAATACAAGCGTTGATTTTATATAATCCATTATTTTTATCTCAAGAATATGGTAAATTAAAGTTGATTTATCAACCATATATATTTATAATAGTTAATAAAGATATAGTTGATTTATCAACTGTATCATAATTACTGATATCAATCATGGAGGTGATGAAATTTTTGAAAAGGAATTTAGGACGACTAATGTCTATTTTGCATAGACAATCTCAAATATACATCAATTATTCTTTAAAAAAATTCAATATAAGCTCTGCTGAATATTCTTTTCTCATGTACCTATATAGAAATAATGGTGCAACCCAAGACGAATTGTCCTCTTATTTGTATATAGATAAAGCCGCAACAGCTAGAGCTATAAAGTCTTTAGAAGAAAAAGGTTATGTAATAAAAAGTAAAGATAACTTGGATAAAAGATACAATAGAGTTTATCTTACGAATAAAGCAATAGCTTATAAGGATAAAATAAGAGAAGCAGTCTGGGGATGGAACAAGCTTTTAACAAAAGATATAGATCCACAAGATCTTGATTTAATTGTATCCTCTCTAGAAAAAATGGTTAGCACTGTAGAAAATACAGATATAAAAAAGGAACTGGAGGGATTATAGTATGGGATATGTAAATCCATTGGGAGAAGAAAAAGTATCCAAGCTATTGATAAAGTTTTCTATACCTGCCATTGTAGGTATGTTAGTCAATGCTTTATATAATGTTGTAGATAGAATATTCATCGGTAACAGCAGCGATTTAGGTGCTAATGGTTTAGCAGGAATCACTATAGGTTTTCCTATTACGATAATAATCTTGTCCTTAGGTCTTTTGTTTGGAGTAGGTGGAGCTACTCTGTTTTCTATGAAATTAGGTGAGAATAAACATGATGAAGCAGAAAATGTTCTTGGAAATTCTTTTGTACTTTTAATCATTTCCGGACTTTTTATTATGATTTTAGGTCAGATTTTTTTAAGATCTATATTAATTTTATTTGGTGCTAGCGAAACCATACTTCCCTATTCAATGGAATATATGAGGATTATTCTATTGGGAGCTATGTTTAACATTATAAGCATTGGCATAAATAACTTTATCAGAGCTGACGGCAATCCTAAAATAGCTATGTTGACTATGTTCTTAGGAGCTGGATTAAATACATTACTAGATCCTCTATTTATATATATTTTTAGAATGGGCATGAGTGGAGCAGCTCTTGCTACAATTTTATCGCAGATAAGTTCAGCTACTTGGGTTACGTTATATTTTTTAGGGAAAAAAAGCCGAAACAAACTTAAATTAAGATGCATGAAGTTAAAATCTAATATAGTTCCAAGAATTATTTCTCTAGGATTACCTAATTTTTTACTTCAACTTGCTAACAGTCTTTTGAACATAATACTTAATAATAGTTTACTTATTTATGGTGGAGATATTGCTATATCTGGGATGGGAATAATAAACAGCATACAAACTATTTTACTAATGCCTATCACTGGTATAATTCAAGGTTCTCAGCCAATTATTAGTTTTAATTTTGGAGCCAAAAAACTTCATAGAGTTAAAAGTACTGCAAAATTAGCTATAATGGGTGCTACTGTTATTGTAATTGTTGGATATACAGTTACCAGATTATTCCCTGAGCAAATGATTTCATTATTTAATCAAGATCCTGAATTAATTGAGTTTGGAAGATATGCACTAATTACCTGGTTCTTATGCCTTCCTATTATTGGATTCCAAATTACTGGAGCAAACTTCTTTCAGGCTATTGGTAGATCTAAATCTGCTATATTTTTGACTCTTACACGACAAATAATTCTTCTCATTCCAGCACTACTAATATTTCCAAGATTTTGGGGTATTAAAGGTTTATTATATGCAGCACCATTTGCAGACTTCTTTTCTTCCTTAGTAACAGGGATATGGTTTTATCGCTGTATAAAAACTCTAGTGCCTAAAGAGGATATAGAAGATGTTGATATAAGTTTAAGTGCTACTAGCACAGAAGCTATAACTAAAGATATAAATAAGATTGATTAAAAATTTATTATGCATAAAAATAGATGTAAACTCCTTATTGGCATGAAATAAAAGTAGCTATCACCAATCTTTCTGAGATTTCATATACTATATAACAACAAAAGATTACAAAATGATTGAAAACTATAAGGAGTGAACATTTGTGCATAATATGTATAGAAATATGCCACCTTCGAATTACTTTTGGAATAGCTGTAAAATGATTAAATTCCGAGATAAAGATAGATTTCAAAAAATAACACCTATAAATGGATTCGATGTAAATAATCCTGATAATGCAATGCAGAATAATTATGCATGGTCAATGACTGAGATGGGAGATTATCTTTATGTTGGTACAGGTCGAAGTGTGCCTATTACTATGTTGAATGCAATGTCTAAGGTATATGGACTCAATATCCCCATTCCATCTGACCTTCAACCTAAAAATGTTGATATGAGGGCTGAAATATGGCGTTGTAAGAAAGATGGTTCAAATAAATGGGAAAGAGTATTTAAGGCTCCTGAGGGAGTATTCGGTTTTCGTTTTATGACTACCTATACAACTCCTTATGGAGAGAAAGCCCTTTATGCCAGTGCCTACCAAGCACTAGGTGAATCTGCTAATCTTAGAATATTTAAGTCTACAAATGGTTTAAACTGGAAAGAAATAACTAGCAATCTACTTGGTAATTCATCAAGAGCCATGATTGTTCACAACAATAAACTTTATATGTCAGCTATAGATGAATCAGGAACCTACCGAGATCCGCTAATATATTCAAGTACTGACCCTGAAAGAAATGGTTGGGAGCTTGTAACGCCACCAGGTGGAGACCCATCAAAAAATCCAAGTGGAGGAGTTATGTGCTTGATAAGCTTTAATGGACATCTCTATGCTGCAACTTCAGGAAAAGAAGGCTTTGAACTTTGGAGAACTATAGAAAGCGAACCTGGAATGAATAGATGGAAACTTATAGTTGATAAAGGAGCTGGAGATGCAGCAAATAGAGCACCTTTAACTCTTTCAACTTTTAGGGACAAGCTATATGTAGCAACTATATCATTGACATTGGATAAGTCTGTTTCAAATTCTAAAACAGGATTATTTTCATTATTTAAACCTTTTGACTTAATAAGCATAGATAAATGTGATAGCTGGGAAATTGTTATGGGTGGTGAGCCTATTGACCCTACAACTCCTACAACAGGAAGGCGCAATAAACCTATAAGCAACCTTCCATCAGGAGCTGGAAATCCATTCAATCTTTACGCTTGGCAGCTCAGAGAATATGATGGATATTTTTATTTAGGAACCTTTGATTGGCTGGTAGTATTTTTATCCTTTATTAAAGACATTATACCATCTATAATAGCTAATCCTCAGATTCCTATCTTAGACTATATAATAGATCTTGCACCTGCTTTAATTAATTTAATACTACGTTTAATAAACTCTAATTACGACTACAGTAGACTTTATAACGGATTTGATCTTTACAGATCAAGAGATGGAATACACTGGGAGACATTAACATTAAACGGTCTTGGTAATAGTCATAATTATGGTATAAGAAATCTTTTCGTATCAGAAAACGGACATCTTTATATTGGAACCGCAAATCCATATGATGGTTGTGAAGTTTGGGTTAACACGAAATAAGAAAGAGATAGTCACTTGAAATTCTACTTTCAGTGACTATCTCTTTTATTTATAAGCAAGTTCTGAAACTGTGATCTTCTTTAAGTAAAATTAAGCAGTTTATTTATAGTTATTATTCTTCAATAAACTTAACTAATTCTTCATTGAATTTATCCTTCTCATCATAAAACAATCCGTGACCACTAAATTCAAATGGCACAAGTTTTGAATTTTCAATGTACTGTCTCTGAACTTTAGCTAATGAAAAAGGAACAATTTTATCATGAATTCCATGAAGAATTAAGGTTGGAACAGTTATTGTTTCTAAATCATGAAATAGTACTTCACGCAGCCAAGTATTTGCAATAGCTGCAGTTGCCCATCCTGCCGCCTGTAATCCTAATTGGAATAGCCAGTCAGACAAATCTTTAGTAATATACTTAAAGAAAAACATATTCCCAAAATCTCTAAGCATTTTAGGGCGGTCATTATATGTTCCTTTAATGATATTTACTACCACTTCTTTTTCCAAACCATATGGAAAATCAGAACGTTTTATAAGGCTAGGAACTGCTGCTGCAAAAAGAGCAAGCTTAGATACTCCATATCCTTTGTGACGGGACATATATCTAACAGCTATAGCCCCTCCCGTTGAATGTCCTACAAGTATAAAATCTCGCAGCCTTAAGGCATTAACCACACATCTAACGTCATCTGCTAATCGATCATAATCATAACCTTTATAAGGCTTATCTGAATTTCCAAAGCCTCTAGTATCTATCCCAACGCACCTATATCCCATACTTGGAAGATGATCAAACTGATATTCAAATAATTTATGACTGCCAGGCCAACCGTGTAAAAACATTATTGTCTTATTTCCCCTAGGATTAAGATCCTCTACATAGACTTTTACAGTAGGCTCTACTGCAATATAATACCCCATCAACAACCTCCATGAGTAAAAAACTATATAAATATTTTATTCTATTACTCATTGAATCGTGACACTTTGCAAAATGATTTATGGTTATCTCCTATAAGATATGGCATTCTATTATTACTAAATAACCCTTTTTGCAACCACAAAATTATTTCTAAAATAGCCTTCAAATTCAGATATTTTTATAACATCGTTAACCTTAGGAGAATGAATAAATTTGTTATCGCCTATATATATACCAACATGAGAAATTTGAGACGGCTTGCTTGAATTCGTTGCAAAAAACAATAAATCTCCTTTCTGAAGATTGTTTATATTTACTGTAGTTCCTACGTTAGCTTGATCCATAGATATTCTAGGTAATGTTATTCCAAATTTTTTAAATACATATTGGGTATAACCAGAACAATCAAAGCCGCCTTCTATATATTTACCATTGCTGTCATACCTAGCTGGAGTTGTACCACACTGAGCATATGGCATTCCTAGAAAGCTCTTTGCATAATCCACAATATCGTCTACATTTATTTTTAAATGTTGCTCATTATTTTCTATAATTGTAATATAATCATCACTTATGTATCCTGTTTTCCCGTTATAATTTATTCTATAAAATCCATTTACATTTTCATAAAGATCAACTTTTGTACCTTTTAAAAGTTTTCCTATAACAAAATATGCTGTACCTGCTCCAGATCTCACATTAAGACAACTAGCTGTAACTTCACCTGTGTTTGTAATGGCTTTATTATTTTCTGAAGACAGAATTTTCACATAAGAATCATGTATATATCCATCTTTGCCATTATAACTTATTTTATAAAATTCTCCTTCTTTTGAAATAGTATCCACCTTATCGTTTTTATACAAATATCCTATGATAGAAGATGATAAACTAGCTTCTGATCTTACTCTAAGACTGCTAGCTGTTATTTCTCCTGTGCTTGCACTAACTGTTTGTCCACTTAAAAGTAATATAGTAGCAGTTGCAATTACCACATTTTTTATCATATTTTCCCCCCTAAATAATATGCATTATATATGTATAATATACCATATTTTCTTAGTAAAAAAAATCATTGTGATATTCTTTAAGTTTAGTATTTGTTTTTTATTTTTAAGACTAATTAATTTATCGGTTATATTATCAATCTCTGAAGGCAGTACCACACTTAGAACAAAATTTATCATTCCTTGAGTAAGACTTATGATGACATCTAGGACAAACTTTTCCTTTTCTATGCCTTTTAGAAGCATTGGTAAGTTCACTAGAGATGATACCAGTAGGCACTGCCAATATTCCATAGCCTATAATTATAAGCAAACTAGATATCACTTTTCCCATAGCTGTCTTCGGAGATATGTCTCCATAACCAACGGTAGAAACTGTAACAATTGCCCAATACATTGACTCAGGAATACTGGTAAAACCATTTTTAGGACCCTCCACAATATACATAACAGCTCCAACTAGCACTATAATGATTAAGCTTGAAAAAAGAAAAACAATGATTTTAATCCTACTTTCGATAAGCGCCTTTAACAGGCGAGTAGACTCAGCAATATAAGATCCCATGTTTAGAATACTAAATAATCTTAGCAGCCTAAATATGCGAATAATAACTAAAATCCTCATTTGAGGCAAAAACAAACTTAAATATGCAGGTAAAATAGCTAATAAATCTATGAATCCATAAAAGCTTAAAAGATAAGCAAATTTATTCTTAACAACTAATAATCTTAGAACATACTCAATTGTAAAAGCAGCTACAAAAACCCATTCTAATGTTGATATCCATATTCCATAACTCTTTCTAATAGTATCCACACTTTCGGCAATTATTAAAATGCTGTTGCCTAGAATTGCAACAATCAATCCTATATCGAAAGCTCTTCCTGCTGGAGTATCATTTTCAAACATTATTCTATATATCTTACTTTTCGTCTTTTCATCAATCAAATTCAATGGGCTTATTTCTCCTTTCCGAGCATTTAAAGTTCATAAATATTTGGTTTATGTGCTACTCTATGCTAACCATATAACTCTATCATGAATACTTTTATTTTTAGCAACTCCTATATCCTCTATGCATTATATGGATTTAGTTGTTCTATAAAGCTTAGTAATTCTTTCAAGATGGAATAGCAATGAATTCACTTAATTTAGTATGCTTATTTTAAATAAAACCTTTTTAAATTTACCTACTAGTTCAATACTTTTTCAATAAAAAAGATAGTTACCTGAACTTTTATTTCAAGTGACTATCTTCATAATCTCTATTTTATCTACTCTTAGTAAATGGTATTCCTTCTGCCTTTGGCGCTCTTGATCTTTTAGAAGTAAACATGAGAGCAATCATAGTAGCAATATAAGGCAGCATTTTGTAGAATGTTTGATTTATGCCTAAATTACTTAGGAAAGGAATTAATGCAACCGAATATGCAAGTGTTCTAAGAAACGCAAAGAATAAAGATGCAAAAAATATCTTTATAGGTCTCCACTGTCCAAAAATCATTACTGCAAGTGCAAGAAATCCAAAACCAGCAACACCTGTGTGTCCATTTACATTACCATCCATTACTCCTACGGAATAAAAGAATCCTCCAATTCCTCCTAAAAATCCTGAAATACCTACCCCCATATATCTCATTAAATAAACACTTATACCAACAGAATCCGCTGCATGAGGATGTTCACCACATGCTCTAAGTCTAAGACCAAATCTTGTCATATAGAAAACAATAGTTGATATAATAAGAAGTAATAATCCAATATATACAGTAATATATGTGTTTTTGAAAAATAGGTCCCCTATTACAGGAATTTTACCTAGTACAGGAATCTCTTTAATATAAAAACTTACACTAGTTGTAATACCATCACTGTTAAATTTCATTTTTGAAAATAACAATATTGCAGCTGGAATTAACATGTTAAGAGCTGTACCCGTAATAGTCTGGTCTGCCTTCATATTAATAGATGCCCAAGCTAACAACATGGAATATACTATTCCTGAAATAGCAGCTATAATCATAGCTATAATTAATATCAACTGTACATTCATCTGTGAATTTTGCATAAACAAAACAGCTAAGCATCCGAAAAATGCTCCAAAAAGCATAATCCCCTCAAGAGCAATATTTATAACACCACTATTTTCACTAAACATACCACCTAGCGCTACTAATAATAATGGAATTGCAACTGGCAAAGTATTTTGAATTAAATAGTATAATGTATTCATATCTATGCCTCCTCTCCATCATTCCTACTTATTTCAACAGTAGCTTCTTCATTTACATTACTCTCAAGTTTCCTACCTCTACGACTACCTTTGAAAATCCTTCCAATAGCTGATTGCATAACCATTGAAAAAGCAGAGAAATAAATGATAACAGCTATTACAACATCAATTATCTCAGGTTTATATCCAAATAGTGCTGCAAGTGTTCCACCTCTTTGAATATGTGATATAAATATAGCAGATAAAATGATACCAAGGGGACTCGAATTACCAAGCAGTGCAACTGCAATTCCATTAAATCCATTAGGAGCGATAATATTTATAGGTTCATAAGTCATACTACTGCCTGGTATTACAGAAGGGGCTAATATTGCAAAAGCACCGCCAAGACCTGCCATGCCACCTGCAATAACCATGGTAAGAATTGTATTTCTTTTTGAGTTCATTCCTGCATAATGACTGGCATCTTTACTAAAACCTGTAGCCTTAAGTTCATATCCAAAAACAGTTTTGTTCAAAACTATATGCAAACATACAGCTAAAGCAACAGCTATAAATATTGATACATTTACATTTGAATTAGGAATTCCTAAAGAAGGTATTTGTGCAGAAGCCGGCAAATATGCTGTTCTAGTCTTTGATGAAATATACATTACTGCATTCCCTTGGATAAGCATATCTACAAGATACATACCAATATAATTGAACATTATTGAAGTAATAACTTCATTTACATTCATGAATGCTTTGAAGAATCCAGGAATAAATCCCCAAATCATGCCTCCAACTAAACCAGCAATAACACAAACTACCCAATGTATAGAAGGAGATAATTTCCACATAAATCCTACATATAAAGCAAAATACATGCCCATGGTATATTGCCCTGATGCTCCTATATTAAACAATCCCATTTTAAATGCAAATCCTACCGCAAGTCCTGTCATTAATATTGGAGTTGCAAAGTAGAATACATCTCCAAATCTGGAAAATCCACCAAGTATAACCGTTTTAAGTCCTTCCCAAGAATTTTCAGGACTTGCAATAGCCATAATAATATATCCAAAAATTAGTCCTAAAATAATTGCTAGTAGTGCCGATGTAAATGCAGAAGTTGTTTTGCTTTTAATTATCTTTTGCACATTGGTTTTAAAATTTGAAGAAAGCGATTTTTTATGCATGTTTATTCTCCCTTCCCACATTGCGTTTTGCGCCTGACATATATAGACCAAGTTCTTGAATTGTTATTTCCTTTGGATTTAATTCTCCAACAATTTCACCTTCATACATTACAAGAATACGATCACTTACATCCATAACTTCATCGATTTCCAAGGATACGAGTAATACACCCTTGCCTGCATCTCTAGTTGCTACTAACTGCTTATGTATGTACTCGATCGCTCCAACATCAAGCCCTCTGGTCGGCTGAACAGCAACTACTAGTTTGTGTTCTTTATCAAGTTCTCTTCCTAAAATTACCTTTTGTTGATTACCACCAGACATATTACGAGTTATAGTAATAGGGCCTTGGCCACTTCTTATATCATATTTTTTAATCATTTTTTCTGCATAAGCTCGAATTTCCTTTCTTCTAAGAAATCCTCCTTTTTGGAACTCAGGCTGCCAATAACGCTGTAATATCAAATTATCCTCTATCGAATAATCCAATACTAGTCCATGCTTTTGACGATCCTCTGGTATATGACTTATTCCTTTTTTTGAACGCGTACGAATTGATGCTTTTGTAATATCTTCTCCGCATAGAGTAATTTTTCCACCACTCGGCTTTTCAAGGCCTGTAATTGCATATACTAACTCAGTTTGTCCGTTTCCATCTATACCTGCTATACAAACAATTTCACCCGCTCTTACATCAAAAGAAACATTTCTAACAGCATTCTTCTTCCCTGAAGCTGATGGGACTGTTAAATTCTCTACAGAAAGTATTACATCCCTAGGTTTACTCTCTTTTTTATCTACTTTTAAGGCAACGTCTCTTCCTACCATCATCCTAGAAAGTTCTTCTTTGGTAGTATCCTTTATATCAACAGTTCCAATGAGCTTACCCTTTCTAAGAACAGTACAACGATCAGCAACAGCCATAATCTCATTTAATTTATGAGTGATAAACAAAATAGATTTTCCCTCTTTTGCAAAGCCTCTCATAATATTCATAAGTTCATCTATCTCTTGCGGCGTTAAAACAGCAGTTGGTTCGTCAAAAATTAAAATTTCATTATCACGGTACAACATTTTTAAAATTTCAACCCTCTGCTGAATTCCAACAGATAATTTTTCAATTAAAGCATCCGGATCTACCTGAAGTCCATACTTTTTACTAAGAGCTAAAACCTTCTCCTTAGCTTTTTTTCTTTCTAAAAATCCCATTTTGCATGGTTCTACACCAAGAATGATATTTTCTAATACGGTAAAGTTTTCAACTAATTTAAAATGCTGATGTACCATTCCAATCCCTAAATCATTAGCATCCCTTGGATTTCTTATTTTTACTACTTTACCATTTTTTCTTATTTCTCCTTTTTCGGATTCATATAAACCAAATAGTACACTCATTAACGTGGATTTGCCGGCTCCATTTTCTCCAAGAAGAGCATGTATTTCGCCTTTTTTTAATCTGAGAGTTATATTATCATTTGCAATAATTCCAGGAAATTCTTTTGTTATATTAAGCATTTCAATAATATAGTTGCCGTCCATTTTAACCTCCCTGACATCATCCTTATTTTAAATAAGGGGAAAAGTAATAACCTTTTCCCCTTGTAATCCCCATATTATATTAAGTCTGATAATACTATTTGCTGCCGCTGACTTTTTATTACTATCTTGTTTTAACTTTAACCTTAACGAGGTTAAGACCTTTTGTTAATTCATCAGCTGTTGCATATCCATCTGGGTCTGCAACTTTGATTGTACGAATAGGTTTAACAGCACCACTTTTTAGTGTTTCATACACTTTTTCATAGTCCGCCTTAGTAAATTTCTTAAATCTATCAAATGCATCTGCCTTTTCATCACCTATAACAGTTGTAGGAAGCCCTACACCATCATTAGTTGCATCGAATACAATAGTTTTTCCACCATACTTGTCCCATGTATTATTCTTATAGATAGATTCAAGAACTTCAATAACAGATGCTCCTAGTCCCTTAGTTGCTGAAGTAATAACAGTTTCACTATCATATCTTTGGTCAACGTCAACGCCTATAACCTTTTTACCAGCTTCAGCTGCTGCAGATATTACACTCTTACCTACAGAACCACCACATGCAAAAATAACTTCTGTTCCTTCTTGATACATTGTCTTTGCTGTAGCTTTGTTGGTATCGGTTTCAGCAAAATCTCCAGTATAATGATAAGTAACATTTATAGATCCATCTGGAAGGTTTAATTCTTTTGCAGCAGCTTCAGCACCTTGAAGGAATCCATAACCAAATGCTTGAACTGCTGGAACTGCCATTCCTCCCATGAAACCTAACTTTGTCATACCATCTTTTACAGCAGCATATCCTGCAAGATATCCAGATTGTTCTTCTGCGTACTTAATACTTGCAACGTTTGATTTAATTGTAGTATCTTTATTGTCAGCATCGTGAGGCGCTCCATCCAGTAAAATGAATTTTACATCAGGATACTTTGATTGAGCAACATAAACTGGAACTTCAAAAAGATAACCTGGTGTAACTACAACCTCAGCTCCACCTGCAACAGCAAGGTCGATTTGTGCTAGATAACCAGCATCAGAAGCTTCTTCTGGTTTGTAATACTTGTGAGTAATATTATTTTCTTTTGCAAATTTAACTACGCCTTCCCACGAACCCTGGTTAAATGACTTGTCATCAATATTTCCCTTATCAGTTATTAGAGCTATTTGAAAACCTTTACTTCCGCTACCGCTCTGACTATTATCGCCACTCTTGCTGCTATTTCCTCCACCGCAGCCCGCAAGCAATCCAACAGAAAGTACAGCACTTAATGCGATTCCTAGAACCTTTTTCATAACTTATCCCCCTATTCTTTTTTATTTAGTTAGGTTAATAATTAAATTATACCATAACCGGTATTATTTTCAATAATAATTATCCGCGTTGTAATAATAATTAGATACATTGTATTCTTAAAATTTTATGTCAGCTCTATTGTATAAAATTATGTTACATGAAAAAATAAATAGCATTTAGTTAATAAAAATACCTATACTAAAAAGGAGCTTTGAAGGCTCCTTTTATCCAATTCCACCTAGTAAAATACCTGCAATATATACAAATATAGAAACTCCACAAAATACATATCTTCCTAATGGTTCCAACCAAGGCCATACTTTTTTTTCACGGCCCATTTGTATCTGTTCAGTTGCAAATCCTCTGCCGCATACCCAGTAGAACATTATTGCCGCAGCAATTGCACCTAATGGAATAATGTTGATGCTTACAAAATCCATCCATACACCTATAACATCACCATTTTCGATAAGTAATCCTACGCAGGTTGCTATTGCAGCAATAACTGAAACAGCTTTAATCCTTGAAAATTTAAACTTAGATTGAAGAGCTTCTATAGGTGTTTCAAATAGATTTACAAGCGATGTGATACCCGCAAAGAAAACAGCAATAAAGAAAATAGTTGAAAATAATGAACCTGCTGGCATTCTTTTAAAGATTTCAGGCATAGTAATAAACATTAATGGAGGCCCTGATCCAGGATTCATATTAAATGCAAATACCGCTGGAATGATAACAAGTGACGATAACATAGCCGCAATAGTATCGAATATTGCTATATATTTAGCTGAATATATAACATCTACGTCTTTCTTTAAATAACTGCCATATACAACCGTACCTGATCCTCCTATTGACAAAGAAAAGAACGCTTGGCCTAGTGCATATATCCAAGCTTTCGGATTTTTTAAAGCTGACCAATCAGGATTGAACATAAATCTATATCCATTTACTGCCCCTGGCAAAAACGCTACTCTAATAGCCAATACTGCAAATAAAACAAAGAATAAAGGCATGAGTACTTTGTTTACCTTTTCAATACCAGCTGAAATTCCTGCATTCATAATTACAAATGTAAGTACAAGAGCAATTATATGCCACGAAACGCTACCAAACGAACCTGCAATTTCTCCAAAATAAGCTCCACTATCTTGAGCATTAACTAATGCTCCAGTTGCAGAACCAACCAAAAATCTTATAATCCATCCTACAACAACTGCATAGCCTATTCCAACACCAAGTGATCCAAATACAGGTATAAGTCCTATGATATCGCCATGTTTTTTGCCCCGCCTTTCCATAGACTTTTTAAAAGCTCCAACAGGTCCTGATTGCATAGCCCTACCAAAAGCCATTTCACCGGTTACTCCGCAAAATCCTAATATAATAATCCAAATCCAATAAGGTATTAAAAATGCAAACCCACCAAATTGCCCAACTCTATAAGGGAATAACCAAATATTCCCCATACCTACTGCAGAACCAACGCAAGCAAGAATAAAACCATATTTCGAGTTAAATGTTTCACGGTCTGTATTATCAAGTTTTACTATATCTTTATCATTCATAAATCCACCTCAACTTATTTACCTTAAACGCAAATTTATACTAGGATGGAGAATAAGGCTCCATCCTGAACTATTCTATTGGTTCCAAGTGTGCTTGGAAATGTCTTAAAATAGGAGGTTCCCAAGTAATTTTATAGCCTTTAACACTACTTGCTCTTTCTTTTATAGCTATAAGAGCATCAGCCATTATATCAAAGTGAGCTTGTGTATATACCCTTCTTGGAATTGCAAGTCTTGTAAATTCAAATTCAGCTCTAAGCTGTTTTCCTGTATCAGGATCATTTCCTAACATATAAGAACCAATATCGCAAGTTCTAATACCTGCTTCTTTATATAACTCTACTGCTAATGCTTGGCCTGGAAATTCATAATATGGTATATGTGGAAACATAGCTTTAGCATCAATAAATATTCCATGTCCTCCAACAGGAGCTTGATAAGCTATTCCTGCATCATCTAATTTAGAAGCTAGATATTCCAATTGTCCTATTCTATATCTTAGATAATCTTCATCTTGTCCTTCATATAATCCTATAGCTACTGCCTCTAAATCTCTTCCAGATAATCCGCCATATGTTATAAATCCTTCATATGATATACAATTACCCTTTATTTTTTGGTATAATTCTTCATTATCTTTAATTCCAATTAATCCCCCCATATTTACTATGGCATCTTTTTTAGCACTCATAGTAAACATATCTGCATAACTGAACATCTCTCTTGTGATTTCTTTTATACTAGAATTCTTAAATTCTTCTTCTCTTTGTTTAACAAAGTAAGCGTTTTCAGAAAATCTAGCAGCATCTATATTTAAAGGTATATTATATTTCTTACAAATTGCGGAAACTTCTCTCATATTTTGAACAGATACAGGCTGTCCACCAGCAGAATTATTTGTAATTGTCATTACAACTAAGCCTATATTTTCTTTTCCTAACTCATTTATTAATTTTTCAAGTTTTTCAACGTCCATATTTCCTTTGAAAGGTGCCCTTAAACTTGGATCCTTCGCTTCTTCTACTACACAGTCTATAGCTCTAGCTCCTGCTAACTCTACATGGGCTCTTGTAGTATCAAAGAACATATTAGAAATTGCATATTTGCCTTTACCTAATAGTATAGGAAATAATACTTTTTCAGCAGCACGTCCTTGATGTACAGGCTGAATAAATTCATAATTAAATATGTCCTTAGCAGCATTTACTAGATTATAGTAACTTTTAGCACCTGCATACGCTTCATCCCCTTGCATTATTCCTGACCATTGATCAGCACTCATAGCATTAGTTCCACTATCAGTTAATAAGTCAATATAAACATCTTCTGCCTTAAGATTAAAAAGATTATACTTAGCTTCTTTAATCTTTTGTTCTCTTTCTTCTCTGCTTAATATCTTTATTCTTTCAACCATCTTTATTCTAAATGGTTCTGGAACATATTTTATTGCCATGCTAAAATCCCCCTTACTTATAATCTAATATTATTTTTCAATCTAATATTATCTTATCATAGCGATATAATATTTTCAATATTTTTCCAAAAATACTTGATATTTTTTCTATTTATTGGATAAAGCAAATCATTTAGTGTTAATTTTTTATTATAATGATAATTTTTTATCACTCCGATATTATATTTGCAAAAAATTTATAAATTAAATATAATATAAATAATTTAATATGGAGGGATTAATATTGAATATACTTAATCATTATGTAAAGCTAGTAAAATTTCTAGGTATTACACTAGGACCTGATTATGAGATTGCATTATATGATGTAAGGGATAACCAAAATTCTATAATAGCCATAGCTAATGGTCATATAACTGGTAGAAGCTTAGGCTCACCACTCTCTACAAAGATTATGGAAATTATAAATAACAAAGAATATTTAGAAAAGGATTTTATTGCTAATTACAATACTATATCAAATATGAATAATAAACTTCTTAGGTCCTCTATATTATTCATTAAAGATAATGATGAGCTAGTAGGCATACTTGCCATAAACTTTGATGACTCAAAATATTCACTCTTAAGCAAACAAATTATGGAACTATGCCACCCACATGATTTAATAGGAAAAAGTAGCTTTGAAGCAGTTGACAAAATTGCACCTTCTCTAAAGACTGATATACCTAATACTAGTATAGAAGATCTTGCTAAAGCTACCATGAATTCAGTTTTGAATGGAGCTAACATCTCACCAGATAGACTAAAGAAAAATGAAAAGATGGAGATAGTAAAAATCTTAAATGACAAAGGTATATTTAGCTTAAAGGATAGTGTTACAATAGTTGCTAAACTATTGCACAGTTCAGAGGCCACTATTTATAGGTATTTACACAATATAAGAAAAGAAGAAAATAGTATATAAATTTAGATTCATAATTTTCTATATAAATGCGATAAGAGATGACTTCCAGTCATCTCTTATATCTTTAGACTCAATAAAAACTAATGAATTTTCTCTAAAGCCTTCTATAACTCTCATCTTTAAAATAATAATTTCCTTCTATGATATCATCTAGCTGCTTTAATAACCTTTCTTTTTCCTCATTTAAAGTCGCAGCAAGGGGAGCATAATTTGAAGCATGATTGCTCCTAAATATACAGTTATCCACTTCTAAGTTTTTAATAAATTCTCTTGTTTCTATCATAACTTCCTTTGGAGATAATAAAGTTATTTCTCCTTGCTTAATTTTATCATACATTTCAGTACCTGGCTCTACCATAAGAGTAAGAAGTCCTAAATAATCTGGATTAATCTCATTTATTACTCTTGCTGATTCAACTGCATGGTCTTTCCATTTTTCTTTTCCACCTAGACTAGAAATCAATGTTACAGAAAGCTTAATTCCAGTTTTAACTACTTTCTTTCCAGCTTCAATTATTTCCTTAGATGTCACACCCTTTTTTATATCTTGAAGTATTTCATCACTGCCACTTTCTATTCCTAAATATATTATTTTCAATCCTAAGTTTTTAAGCTTAATTAAATCTTCTTCACTCTTTCTCAAAATATCTCCTGGTGTACCATACATAGATACTCTCTCACACTCTGGAAAAAGTTCTTTTATTTTAAGAAGAATCTTTTCTAAGTCCTGTGTCTTTAATATAAGTGCATCACCATCGGCTAAGAATATTCTTTTAACATATTTATAGTATTCTCTTGCCATTTCTAAATCTTCAAATATATCTTCTAATTTTCTTATCTTGAACTTCTTATCCTTAAACATACTGCAAAATGTACACTTATTATGAGAACAGCCTAAAGTTACTTGAATTATTAAACTGTATGCTTCACTTGGCGGTCTATATACTGCTCCTTCATATCTCATATTTTAACTCCTTTCATACTCTGCGTTAAAAAAGCATCACCTTTTGATAATTATATCATAAGGATAACAGAGTTCTAAATGTAAGTATTTCCTTATAATATACCTCAGTATCTAATTTCATAATAATAACTTAAAGTTCCTGTTTGCTCAGATGCAAAAAAGATAGTCTAAGCATTACATAAACCATAAGAATTTATAAAATATTTTGAAGAAGGTCATATGTGAACAATAATACTCTAGATAAAATATTGGTATAGTAGTTACTGGAGCTATTATTATCTCACTTATATTCACAGTTATCGGAATGTTTGGAATGGGATTGATTTTAGGATCAATAGCACTAAATAAAAAAAAAGATAGGTAATATATTATAATAATTTCTATTCTATGGCTAGTAATTGGATATATTATATTTACTTTAACTAGTACCTATGTAAAACGTAAAGGAGTATTATCTGACTATTAATCTAATAAAAGAGATAGCCACTTGAACTTCCGTTTTTAAGTGACTATCCTTTTTATTTATTGATAACTTCTAAAATTGCGTGGTTTTTTAGATGGAATTAGATGCCTTTGTAAATTATTATTTTTCTAGCATCCTCTTAATCTCTCTCATAACTCTACTCGGATATCTCCTAAAATCATCCAAACTATACTCTCCACATACTACTCCATCTTTAGCAACATTAATTTTATCATTAACTACAGAAATATCCATACCCTTGACCTTAAAACCATTTAATCTAATATCATTATCAATATCTTGAATATTCGTAATTCCACTTATTTTTTCATCTATTCTTTTTAACTCTTTCCATATTCTGAACTCTTCTTTTGACTTTATTAAAAGCTCAGTTACTACATTTGAATTATGTAACAAATAATCTGTTGTATATAGTATCTTTCTTACCTGATATCCTTCAACTTTAAGAGGTACCTTCAATTTTTTCCACTCATCAACTTCAAATCTTATATATAGCTCATCAGAATCTTTGTAAATTTCTTTTATTTGTCTTCTCGGTACAATCTTTATATCTTTAATTGATCCATAATATCTAATTCCAGCATCTCCTTCAAATAATTTCTTTGACTGAGCAATCGCTATAGTTTTTATGCTGTGCTTTTTAAAATTGATATTAGATAAAGCAGTATGATAAAACTTATTTTCAAGATTTATTTTTAATTGTTCTTTAGCTCTTAAAGCTCCAACTAATACATTTCTATCATTGAAATAACTATCTTTTAAATAGTATTCATTCCATCTTTGACTTGGACTTCTCTCATAGGAAGAGTAAGAAGATTCCTCAATCAACTCATCTAAAAACTCTTCTAAAAGAGTTGTTGAAGATGGAAGTAATGGAATTCCTCCAATATTAACATTTTTTATACTTTTATAAAAATAATGTTCCTTATACTCTTCTTCATCTTTATATGGAAATAATACAAATGCACCAAATATTTCTCTTTCATATTCATCAGATTTTTCATTATTAAAAATAATAGCATCTCTATATCTGTGCATTGTATTAATATCACTTTCTTCTGGACCAGGATTGTTATATGATTCTTTATAACGAGTTCCTTCTTTTGCATAATTCAATCTATATTTAGCATCAAAAATGTAGTTATACTTTATCTTATTGCCTTCCTTTTCTATGCTAAAAACATTATCCGGCTTTTGAGAAACTGTTTGTGATTTCATTGACCTATTATATGCTATAGTAAATTTTTCTCCGTTTTTAGGATTTAAATAAGTTACCTTAGATTCTGTTCCCTTTTTAAGAGTTACAAATATTCCATTAGTATTTATCTTTATCATATCGTTTTTAATCATTTTATACTTTTTTCTAAGAATATTATTAATTTTTATAAAACACCAATATTCATATAGTAAAGCTAAATCTTTCATGGAAAGTTTAAAAACATCTCCATATAAAGTTAATCCTTTTCTCAGAATCAAATAGTATTTATAAACATCTTTATATCCATGTCCCATTTGAAGTACAAGAGATATACTCTGTTTCGGAGTATATTCTCCTACTTGCCTTAAAAATGAAGTATTTAAATAACCATTTAATATGCATATCATATTATCAAAGTTTTTTATTAGAATGTTATCTTTTTTTCTATCTAATTTGATATACTTATTTTTTATTTCATTTAATTTATCTATTATAAAAGTTATTATATATTTTAAAAACCTGTTTTCATAAGTATCTAAAGTTACGGTTTTCTTAACTTGAAGAGCCTTTATTGGCATAACATTATCATCAATTCTTATTAGATTACTGCTGTTTTTACTTAACCATTTTATAGTTTCATTTGTTACCTTTTTTACTTTATGATAAGGTACTACACATGTTTCTTTTTCTAATAGATGGTGTGGATGATTTATTATTGTATTTATAGCACATATTAATTTATCAAATATACTTCTTAAAATGCTATAATACTCAGTAAGACTGTTCCCTTCTTTGCCTGTGTATCTAACATTTAAATAGGTTCTCTTTAAAAACTCAAAAGCTAAATTATGAATTTTGGATTTATGTCCATATAGTAGACACAAAAACTCAAATTTTTATGCAGTTTTTCTTAAAGCATCTTCAAGCTGTTGAGGAGTCATATAACCGATACTGCTATGAAGCCTTTTTCTGTTGTACCAGGA
>NZ_PVXN01000044.1 GCF_002995795.1 Clostridium thermopalmarium DSM 5974 | reverse complement strand
GGTTCATTGTATAATCAAATGCAATAGATAAAAAAGAAAAACCATAGTGAGAAAATCATGTATAATTGTTTTTGACAAGAAAACAAAACATGAGGTGCTCACTATGGCTCGAAATAATTGTAACACAAATAAACGAACTTTTAAACACCTAACTGTGTATGATCGAGGAATGATTAAAGCCCTGCTAAAAGAAGGTAAAAGTATTAACTATATTGCTAAGAAACTTAAAAGATCTCCTAGCACAATTAGTAGGGAAATAAGAAGAGGAACTACTACCCAGTTAAGAACTAATCTAACAACATATGAAGAATATTTTCCTGAAACAGGACAGGCTGTATATGAAAAGAACCGTAAAAACTGTGGTCGTAGATTCAAAATAACACAAGCAGAAGAATTCATAAGTTATGCTGAAGAAAAAATACTTAAAGATAAATGGTCACCTGATGCGGTAGTGGGTTCATGCAAAATGGATGCTAAGTGGCAAAATAAAATTATTGTATGCACTAAGACTCTATACAATTATATAGATAAAGGACTTATGAAGATTAAGAATATTGATTTACAGCTTAAGACTCGTATAAAGACTAAGAAAACTGGTGTGAGAAAAATTAAGCGTAAGCTAGGGGAAAGCATTGAACAAAGACCAGAAGAAGTTCAAG
>NZ_PVXN01000043.1 GCF_002995795.1 Clostridium thermopalmarium DSM 5974 | reverse complement strand
GATATACATGATTAATTATAGCTGAGGCCTTTCGACAAATTATGCCGAAAGGCCAAAGATAATTATATCATTAATTACATTGTCAAGGTCGGGTAGTATTTTCTACGAAAATCTCCACCCTTCCCTTGACAATTGCAACTAAAAGATTATGCGTGGTTTTCTCAATAAGTGTTGCATTTAATATTGCAATTTAGAGTTATAAAATAAATCAAAAAATAATAATTAAAAAAGTTGACAATGCGGCGATATGTTGTTATAATAAATATCGTCGCTAAGATATGGAGAGATGGTCGAGTTGGTTTAAGGCACCGGTCTTGAAAACCGGCGTGCGTGAAAGCGCACCTAGGGTTCGAATCCCTATCTCTCCGCCATAAAAAATAAATAAATTTATATTGACAAACTTAAATTTATATATTATACTATTTAAGTGTCATATGGAGAGATGGTCGAGTTGGTTTAAGGCACCGGTCTTGAAAACCGGCGTACGTGAAAGCGTACCTAGGGTTCGAATCCCTATCTCTCCGCCATAAAGATGTTAAATCTAAAGATAAACTGTAGGACTGTGGAGAAATACTCAAGAGGCCGAAGAGGCGCCCCTGCTAAGGGCGTAGGTCGGGAAACCGGCGCGAGGGTTCAAATCCCTCTTTCTCCGCCATAATATGCACTCAATGTAAATTGAGTGTTTTTTAATGAGGTCTAATCCCTATGTAACATAGGAACTATAATGGCATTAACTGATCTGCAGTAAGGTTAGTGTTTGACTTTCTATAGTTCCTATGTTAAAATAGATATAATTAAAGCACATGCGCGAGTAGCTCAGTTGGATAGAGTAGCTGGCTACGAACCAGTTGGTCGGGAGTTCGAATCTTCTCTCGCGCACCACAAAACCTAGTAGTCTCAATGATTACTAGGTTTTTTACTTTTTCATAAAATTCTTTGATTTAAAATTTTAAAATTCATATATTAAAAATAATTTAAAAAGGAAAATACTCTAAAATATAGAAGCTTATATATTTTAGAGGATGATGAATATGACAGAAACTAATATAAGTATGTTGGTGGCTGTTTTGTCTTATTACCTTAGGCATTTATAGCTTTTGGCTTGGTATTGCACTTAATAAGTGGAAGGCTAAACACACATATTTTGCATAAAGTATTTATTTAAGGTACTTTTGATAGGCTTTTTTTAATGAATTAGATTTAATTTTATATATTATAATCTATAAATGTATAATAAGTTATAAGTTGAGATAATATAAAAAATAGTATTATACAAGGAGTGAATATAATGAAAGTAACTGTAGTAGGATATTGGGGAGCTTATCCAGAAAAAAATGAAGCAGCGACAGGATATTTGCTTCAGAGTGGAAAACATAATATTTTAATAGACTGTGGTTCAGGGGTGTTATCAAAGGTACAAAATTATATACCATTAACAGAAATAGATACGGTAATTTTATCTCATTATCACGGTGACCATTTTGGAGATATATCATGTCTTCAATACCAAGTAGGATACACTAGAAGCCTTGGAAAGAGAAGTGGAACTTTAGATATATATGGACATAATTTATCTTCTGAATTTAATAAATTAACATATGGTGGAGGCACAATAGGTAAAAAGATAGATGAAAGAACTGTGTTAAGGTTTGGAGATTTAAGTGTAAGCTTTAAATGGGGCAATCATCCAGTACCTTGTTTAGCTATGAGGTTTGAGGAGAATGGAAAAGTTCTTGCTTATAGTGGGGATACAGAGTGGAGTGATAAAATAGTAGAAATAGCTGAAAATGCAGATGTTTTTATATGTGAATGTAATCTCTTTAATGAACAGTTTGGAAAGGCAAAAGGCCATCTTACAGCAGGAGAAGTTGGTAAGATAGCCAAAATGGCTAATGTTAAAAAACTAGTGTTAACTCATTTCCCTCACTATGGAGATTTAGATAATTTAGTTAAAGAAGCAGGAGAAGAATTTAGTGGAGAAATAGTTAAAGCTGAGAGCGGACTAGTATTTGAATTATAGCTTTACTCCTATTTTTTCTCCAAAATTAACTTTACATTCAAAGCCTAGTCTTGTTTGTTCTAAAATATCTTCATCTATCTTAACTTTTTTAGGTTCAAAGAAAAGTATTATCGTGGAACCTCCAAATTTAAAATATCCTTTTTCATCTCCTTTTTTTACCTGTGTATAAGGAGTATAGGTTTGAACTATAGAACCAACACAGGTGGCACCTATATCAACATATAAAACATTACCAAAGTTATTAGAATGGAATAAACTATATTCTCTTTTATTCTCACAGAATAACTTTGGTATTTTTCTTAGAGCAATAGGATTTACTGAATAATAGTGCCCGGAAATTTTCTTACTTTCTTCACATATGCCCCAATCTAAAAAGTGAAATCTATGATAATCTATTGGAGCAAGTCTTAATATAATGCAGGTTCCACCTATATATTTTTTAGATAAATCTTCATTTTGGATTAGATCCTTTAGCCTATAGGAAATACCTTTTACCTGTACCAAGTTATTAATATCGATATTCTCATAAGCTGTCATTCGTCCATCACAAGGAGATATTAAGGTTGAAACATTATAATCTATAGGCCTAGCCCCATTTTTTAAACTTCTTGCAAAGAAATCATTAAAACATTTATAGTTTGATTTATCTACTTTAAATTCATCTTCGTTTATATTAAATTCCTTAATAAAATTATCTATTTTTCTCCTGCTTAGCCTAGAATCACAAAAAACACCATAAAGCTTTGAAAAAATTTTTTTCTTAATTAAAAGTTCTAAAATATTTAAGCCTATAGGAGAGGAATATGTCCATTCTAAATATTTTCCCCCTGCAACATTTTCAATCTCATAAGTTTTTATTTTTCTATTAAAATACTTAATCATAATATATCCCTTCATAAAGCTTATTCAATAAATAGAAAATATAATAGAATATTCTATATTAATATATAATTAATTACAAAATAACACAAGCCTTATGAAGATAGTTTACTTGAAAAAGGGAGGTACATCAATAAAAATAGCATATAAACGCCTAAGATTATAAATGGTACAAAATAAATAGGTTTATCAGGAAGAAGGTCTAAAGGCGTAAAACAAGGTTTGTATCTTAAATAGCAGTAGTTGCTATCTATAATGTAGTTAATAGGTATTGTAAATATAAAGTATATCAAGGTCCATATGGAGGTTCTTATTAATGAATTTATATTTGGTGAATAATCATATATAAACATCATAAAAAGTACTGAAATCAAAATTCCTCCATGAGATATAAAAAATTGAATAAAAACGTAGTGAGGAAAAGGGAAAATAGATGTATCATGAAAAATCAACGCAACAGATGCCCCTCCAAGACCCCAAAAGTATAATATATCAAAGATCTTATGGCTTTTATTAAACATCATAATAATGGATAATATTAATGAAATTCTACAAAGATATAAAGGTAGGGCTTCTTTTAGAGTTAGTTTGTCGTTTGTAATATACCAAAGATATAAAGAAATTTGATGTCCAATTAAAATTGAGGCAATGGTCTTTGATATTAGATTTTTATATTTTTCTGTTTTTAATATTTCTCTATATAAGTACATTGCGAGTATTATAAAAAAAATTATTAATAAACTCAATATGTGGGGAAGGGAAAAAGGTTTTGTAGGTGAACTTCTTTCAATAGCTTTCCAGTATGAACTAAAACTTTTCAAGTTTAATCACCTCTTAAAGTTAAGGTATAGGTTAAATATAGGAAATAGTAAAATTCAACTTCTTAATAAAAATATATTGTTACATATTATAATAATAAGTATAATAAAATAAGAAAAAATTATACTTGTTATTATAATATATGAATTTTGGAGTGATATAAATGAATGGAACCAAGGAGGCTATATTTCAAGCTGCCATAAAAGAATTTTCAAGTAAAGGATATAATGGAGCTACTGTAGATAATATAGCTTTAGAAGCTGGAGTTGCTAAGGGTACCTTATATTATAATTTTAAAAATAAAGAAGACATATTTAAATATATCATAAAAGAGGGAATGAATAAGATAAAGGAAGATATACAAAGAGAAGTAGAAAAGGTACAAGAACCTGTATCTAAATTAAAAACTCTTTGCAGAGTTCAATTAAAATTAATCTATGAAAACAAAGACTTTTTTAAGGTAATTATGAGTCAAATATGGGGAAAAGAATTAAGACAATTAGAACTAAGAGAGGCTTTAAGGGAATATATTCTATTAATAGAACAGTATATTAAAGAGGCCATAGATAAGGGAGGGATAAAAGGCGGAGATTCTTCCTTTATGGCTTATGAATTCTTTGGAGCTTTAATTGCTGCTGCAGTATATGAACTTATAAACAATGAAAAAGATAATGTTAATGAAGTTATAGAGAATTTAACTAGCTATATTTTATATGGAATATCAGGATGATCTTATATAATATAAGGTTGACATTAAGTGAAAACTGAACTAAAATAATATAGTAAAAGTTGTGTATGTCTCAGTAGCTCAGCAGGATAGAGCACGGGCCTCCTAAGCTCGGGGTCGCACGTTCGAATCGTGTCTGGGACGCCAAAAAAGCTTCAAACTTAAATTTAAGTTTGAAGCTTTTTTATTCTATTACCATTTTGTTTTTTACAAGAAACATCAACTAAAGTATGTTTCCAATTTTCTGTTTTATATTGTGCAAAAGACATAATAAAGTTTACAAACCAACCTATTGGAACTGCATACCATACAAAATTAATACCGAATCTTGGAGCCAATAATATAGCTATAGCAACACGAACTGATAAGTTAGCCAGGTTTGCCACAGTAAACATCTTCATGTCCCCAGCCCCTCGCAATAAACCATCAGTAACCATTTTTAATCCAATTAAAACAAAAAACCAACCCATAAATTTTAGATAGCTTGTACCTGTTTGTAGAGCTAACCTAGTACCATCATCACCTAAAAACATAGAAATGATAGGCATATGGAATCCTTCAAGTATTACACAAATTAGAATTGCAAATACAGCAACAATTTTATTTGCGGTATGATAACCCTTTTGAACTCGTTCATATTTTTTAGCACCGATATTTTGTGCTGTGTAGGAAGATATTGCATTTCCCATAGCTGCCATTGGTACAACACATATGCTTTCAACTCTCATGGCTGCTGAAAATCCTGCTAGCATTTCTGATCCAAAACTATTTACAACTGATTGAACAAGCATCATACCAATAGAAACAGTAGATTGCTGAAAAATAGAAGGCAGTGCAATTACAGCCATGCTTTTTAGTTCTTTTTTATTAAAAATAGAATAATTGTTGTCAGAATAAGTAGCTAATTCCTTTAAAAATAATAAAAATGCAAAAATTGCGGAAATACCTTGTGCAATCAAGGTTGCCCATGCAACTCCTGATATACCAAGATTTAAAGAACGAACCATATATACATCTAAAAAAATGTTTAGTAAGGAAGAAAAAATAAGCAAATATAAAGGAATACGAGAGCGGCCAATTGCATTAAACATGGCAGAAAGCACATTATACATAAATAGAAACGGAAGTCCAAGGAAATATATATTTAGATACTCTGCTGCCATATCTAAAATATTAGATGGTGTATTTAATAGCTGCATAATTTCTTTTCCTGTAAAAAACCCAAAAATACCTAGGATTATGCTTATAATAAGAAAGGAGAATAATGCTGTGTAAACAGACTCTTTCATTTGTCCATATTCTCTTGATCCAAAATATTTACTGGTAATGACCGAGGCTCCTACTCCTCCCCCAATTGCGATACATATGAATACATTAGTCAATGAGTAGGAAGCACCTACAGCAGCTAATGCATTTTCGCTGACAAATCTGCCAACTACTACTGAATCCGCCATTGTATAAAATTGCTGAAATAGGTTTCCTATAATCATGGGTAAAGCAAAAACTAGTAATGCTTTTAATGGTTTTTCATTTATCAAATATTCTTTATCCATGCAAAGCATCTCCTCTAATATTTTTCACATTCTCATATTTCAGTACATATTCTTTATAAGATATTAAACTAAATTTCTCTGAATAATGAAGTTTCTATATTTTATTTTGAAAACTTCTTAAAAACTATTACTATGCAAAGAACAATAACAGAAGTTAGAGCTATAGTTCCTCCAGGAGCACTGTTGACATAATAGGAAGATATAAGCCCAATCATTATATCTATAAATCCAAATATTATAGAATATGCTAAAGTAGATTTGAAACTTTTGTTTAGCTGAAGTGCTGTAGCCACAGGAACAGCCAACATTGATGACAAAACAAGTACACCTATTATTCTTATGGATACGGATATAGTTGCGCTAACTAAAAGAGCAAAAATATAATTTATAAGTCTTACTTTTATTCCAGCGATTTTTGCTCCTTCTTCATCAAAAGTTATGTATACAAGTTTATCGTATAAAACTATAAGAGTTATAACTGAAATAATACTAAGTATAAATACAGTAATAAGTTCCTGCTTAGATACGGTTAATATACTTCCAAATAAATAAGAATTGACATTAGCTTTTGCACTACCTGTACTTATAACCATTATAGCTATGCCAACGCTTAGAGTTAGAATTATTACTAAAATTAGTTCTGCATATTTTTTATAGTATGAACGGAGAAATTCTATAAAAACTCCACATATAGATGTGAAGATAAAAGAGCTTATTATAGGATTAAAGTTAAGCATAATTCCAATAGCTACTCCAGCAAGTGAGCTGTGCGCTAAAGTATCTCCCATCATTGAATGACGTCTTAACACTAAAAAAACTCCAATAAATGGACACAATATGGAAATAAGCAGGGATATCATTAAGGCATTTTGCATAAAACTATATTGCAGCATTAGATATAACCTCCTTGTGGTGTCTTTTATATTCAGAGACAGAACGTAATATTCCACTGCCATCATTAAGCTCAAATATATAGTTAGAATTTAATATAGCTGCTTTTAAGTTATGTTCAATAGAAATAACAGTAACACCTAATTTTAAATTTAAATTCTTGATTAGCTCATATATTTCTTTTTGGCTTTGAATATCTATTCCTGTAGATGGTTCATCAAGGACGATAAGATCTGGATTGCCCATTAACGCTCTGGCTATAAATATCTTCTGCTGCTGACCTCCAGATAAATTTCCTATAAGATGATTTTTATAATCTCTCATTCCTACTTTATCTAAACTTTTATTTATAGAAGACATATCTTTAATACCAATTGCCCTTCTATGGGTATTAAGCACTTCATATACGGTTATAGGAAATTGAGAATTGAAGCTGTCTAATCTCTGAGGAACATATCCTATCTTATCAGTATTAATGGTTATAGAACCTTTAGATGGTTTTAATATTTTTAATATGAGTTTTATAAGGGTGCTTTTTCCACTTCCGTTTTCACCTAATATAGATACGTAATCGCCTTTATTAATAACTAAATTTAAGTCAGTTAATATATAAGGGCTATGATTTGTATAGGAAAAACATAAATTATTAATATGAATCATAAGTTTCCTCCAAAATAAATGTTAACATTCTAAGTTTATTCAAAACAATTAAAAAAATAATGCCAATTATATTGACATTTAAAATTGCCAAGTTTATTATATACCTAAATGCAAATAATTTGCAACTAAAAGGAGTGACTGTATGTATAAAAAGATTATTGCCTTAATTTCAACATTTATAATCTTTTTTTCATTAACAGCTTGTAGTAATGGAAAAACAGGTAAAGATGAATCTAAAATAAATAATTCAACATTAGGGAAAATAGATGTAGTGGTTAGTTTTAATCCTTTAAAGGAATTTACAGAAGCTATAGGAAAAGATAAGGTAAATGTGACATCAGTTTTGGAAGGTGCAGTAGAACCTCATGATTTTGAACCAAAGGCAAAGGATTTAGAAAATATAAATAACAGCAAGATATTTGTTTATAATGGACTTGGAATGGAACCATGGGTAGATAAGGTTTTAGAAAGTTTAGACACAAACAATGTTATACTAGTAGATTCTTCTAAGGGCGTTAATCCTATTAAAGAATCTAATGAAGAAGATGAGCATGAACATGGAGAATATGATCCTCATATTTGGCTTAGTTTAAAAGAAGCAAAGGTTCAGTCAAATAATATAAAAGAAGCTTTAATAAAGGCTGATCCTTCTAATAAGGATTATTATGAGAAAAATTATGAGGAATTTTCAAGAGAACTTGATGATCTCTACAACGAATACAAGAGTAAATTTGATAGTTTAACCCATAAAAAGTTTGTTACAGGACATGCGGCATTCTCATATCTATGCAGAGATTTTAATTTAGAGCAAAACAGTATTGAAGGAGTATATTCAGAAGGAGAGCCAAGTGCTAAAAAGTTGAAGGAATTAGTAGAGTATTCAAAAAAAAATAATGTAAAAACTATATTTTCAGAAGAAAATGCAAGTCCAGAAATGTCAAAGACATTAGCAAATGAAGTAGGAGCAAAGGTAGAAAAGATATATTCACTAGAATCAAAGGAAGACAATAAAAATTATATTGAAAGCATGAGAAGTAATCTAGAGAAGATATATAACAGCTTAAAATAAAAGTTGGAGGATATTTAATCCTTCAACTTTTATTATTTTTACTGCAATTACTGCAGTAGCCATATATTTCTAATCTATGGTCGGTTACAGTAAATCCGTTATTGTTTATTTTAGGTGTTATAGCTTCTAAAGGACAGTAATCTATAGTTTCCGTCTTACCACAATTTTTACAAATTAAATGGTGGTGATGACATTGATTATAAGTTATTTCATAACTTGAAGAAGAACCGTTAAAGTTTGTTTTATGAAGCATACCTATGTCTTTTAAGATTTCTAGATTTCTGTATACTGTAGACAGATTAGTCTTAGAATACTTTTTTTTGCATTGAATATATATATCTTCAACAGAAATAAGCTTTCCTGAATTCTCAATAAGAACTTCCAGTATAGATTTTCGCTGTCTTGTGAGTTTATACCCTTTTTTCTTAAGAGCCTCCTCAATTTCATCTATATTAATCATTTATAACACTCCTAATATACTTTGACTTTATTTTATAATAATTAATTTCTAGATTCAATAATAAACTTAGTTGTTTACATGATTAAAAAGTAATTGAAGGTTAAAAATTGTATATTAGTATATCTTACCAAAACATATGATATAATCTATATAAAAGTTTGTTTATTTTACAAAATAGAGGTTATAAATATGAATAAAGAATTTATGAGAAAAGCAATAGAAGAAGCAAAATTAGCAGAGAAGCTTAATGAAGTTCCAGTAGGTGCGGTGATAGTGAAAGACAATAATATCATATCCTCAGCACACAATCTAAGGGAGACATTAAAAGATCCAACAGCTCATGCAGAAATACTTGCAATTAAATATGCTGCAGAAATTATAGGGGATTGGAGATTAAGTGGATGTGATTTGTATGTTACATTAGAACCATGTCCTATGTGTGCTGGAGCTATTATACAATCGAGAATAAGAAAGGTTTATATTGGGACTTTTGATCCTGTAGCTGGATGCTGTGGGTCTGTTTTAAATGTACTTCAAAGTGAGGCTTTAAACAGTATGGTTGATGTACAATGGATGTATGATGAGGAATGCAGTAGCATATTAACAAATTTCTTCAGAAAAAGAAGAAAATAGTCAAATCATTATTCATGATATAAACTTTACTAATGTAACTTATTGTAATATTATTATTGTATAAATTAAGTTAGGAGAGATGGCCGAGAGGTCGAAGGCAATTGACTCGAAATCAATCGTAGGGGAAACTCTACCGGGGGTTCGAATCCCCCTCTCTCCGCCAATTAATAAAATTTAGGAGGGACTGATTAAGTGAGTCAGCTCACGGGAAAACTAGACAGACTTTTTATATTTTTTATAGTTTACACTATTATATTCATAACTTTTTTTAATACATTAAGCTATACACTGCCATTTGTGGTTGCATTCCTTTTTTCATTAATACTTATTAAACCTACTAGATATCTTATAAATAAGTTTAAATTAAAGAATTCCTTAGCATCACTTATTACAACATTTATTTTTTTTGCTGTAATTATTTTTATAGTTTCCGGGGCAATATCCCATATAGTTCAGGAAATAATTGAATTAGGCAAAAATGTTCAGGTGTATATTGCTCAAAATGGAGATAATATATCTAAATTCTTAAAAAGAATATATAAATATTATAGTAATTTAGATCCTTCTATTACAGATAATATAGAAAAAAATATTTCTAGTACTATTACAAAAATATCCAATACAACAGTGAAACTTACTAGCTCAGCTTTATCAAGTGTGCTTACAATTTTTTCATCAATTCCGTATATACTTATGGTAGCATTATTTACAGTATTAAGCACATATTATTTTACAAAGGATATGAGTTTGGTAAAGAAAAAAGTATCAAAATTAATTCCATCAAACAAGAACAGTGAAATATCAAAAACTATAAAAGAAGCAAAAAAAATGATAGTCAACTATATTGCTTCCTATTTAATAATAATACTTATTACTCTTTTAGTCACTTTAATAGGATTTTTAATTTTAGGGGTAAGATATACAATAACTCTAAGTATACTTTCTGCTATATTTGATATTTTGCCTATATTGGGTATAGGAACTGTATATATACCTGTTGCAGCAATTTATTTTTTCTCGGGAAATTATTTTGTAGCAGGCGGAGTACTTGTATTATTTGTAATTGCATTTGTAGTAAGGCAAATTGTAGAACCTAAAATAGTATCTTCTTCTCTAGGAGTTCACCCTGTAGCTATATTAGCAGCTATATTTATAGGATTAAAAGCAAATGGAATTATGGGTATGTTCTTTTGTATATTTCTTGTAGTATTTTATAATGTATTAAGTAAAGTTGGTGTATTAAAATAAGTGTGGAAAATATTTTTCAAGATAATATAAAAAAAGGAAGTTTATAAACGATAAAATATACGTAACCTGTAAGAAAAGTGCAATGTATTTAATTTTTGGGGGTGTATCCTATGAAGAAGGAGCTAAGAGCGGTGGGTTGTATTTTGGCTAGTGTTATATTTTTTACAGGATGCGGTATAAAAAATCAACTTAAGAAATATAAAAAAGATACTTCTAATGTAGCGGCTGAAAGTAATATTGATGTTGTACAAAATGTTGATATGAATGGAAGTTCTTTAGGAGGTAAAGAATTAGAAGGTGAGTATAGTTTAAAGAGAAAAAGTCTTGATAGTGTTAGAGATACAGAAAATTCAAAAGAGCTTAAGGAATTTGAAGATAACATAAATTTAAGCGCAAATTTAATTAAAAAAGCTTATGATGCTAAAATAGCTGCTGCAAATAATGCAATGAAAACTAAAATAAAAAAGGAATTAGATATAGAACTTCAAAGAGTTAAAGCAGAATTTCAAAATGCTAAAAACAAAATAGAAGCTGAATATGCAGCAGAAAAATCAAAAAATATGCCTTATGCTGAAAATAACAGAAAGGTTAAGCTTTTACAAGCGGAAAAAGAAAATGCGGAAAAAGAAAGAGTTGTTAGAGATAGATATGCGGCAAAAATAGAAGCTGAATCTAAGTCCTATGAAAATAAGAAAAATGCATTAAATAACTTATGGAATGAGTATGATAGAAAAATGAAACAAGCACAGCAAGAAAGAGATAATAATAAAACTGCCTTTAAGAATAAGACTATAAAAGAGTATGATGAAAAGATGACAAAGTTGAGTGAAGATAATATAGCAACTGAGAGCATATGGGATAATACAGTTATGAATGAGGACAAAGTTATAAGAGAATTTTATAAAAAAGAAGATGAAAAATATAAAATTGCTGTGAGAGATATAATTAATTGGAGAGACGATGAATTGTCAAAAATAAAATAGTGGAATAAAATTCATATAAGTAGAATATATTAGAACTAGTAATGTTATTTTTCTAAATATGATGTGATATTCATATTATAGAATAATATATATGTATAACTAACAAGTACTAAGGATAAATATTTATATTTCTCTTGAAATAAGTAAGGTTTAATAGTATAATAAATTTTGCTCAAAGAAACTAAATAATGTTTTTTAACTTATGGAGAGATGTCCGAGTGGTTGAAGGAGCACGCCTGGAACGCGTGTGTAGGGGAAACTCTACCGAGGGTTCGAATCCCTCTCTCTCCGCCATTGGTCGTGCTAGACGGGAAGTTAGCGGTGTCCTGTACCTGCAATCCGCTACAGCAGGGTTGAACTCCTCGTCGAGGCTTTAAAGTGTGAGGCCTGGCTTATACAAGTGACGTTGAGAATTGGGCCCCACGCAACGGAAACTCATGAACCCCGTCAGGTCCGGAAGGAAGCAGCGGTAAGTGAGACCTTTCGTGTGCCGTGGGTCAACCTGGTTTGAGTTAACTGTATAAGTAACGCTCATACTTTACTGTCGACACGAGGTGCACGACTTTACATAAGATACCACAAGACGCTTTAAAGGCGTCTTTTTTTCGTATAAAAAAGCAAGTGTATTATGATATAATAATAACTAAGCATAAAAATTACTAAATTGAAATAAGATAGAAGGTGTTACAATTGGCATATACGGCTTTATATAGGGAATGGAGACCTAAAGTTTTTGATGAAGTTGTAGGTCAGCCTCATATAACTGTTACACTAAAAAATCAAATAAAAAATAATAGAATAGCTCATGCTTACCTTTTTTGTGGAACGAGAGGTACAGGAAAAACTTCTACTGCGAAGATATTTTCTAAGGCGGTAAATTGCTTAAATCTTCAAGATGGAGAGCCTTGTAATGAGTGTGAAATGTGTAAAAAAATAAATGCTGGTTTAGCTATAGATGTATCTGAAATGGATGCTGCATCTCATAATAAGGTAGATGATATTAGAGAACTCATAGAAGAAGTAAAGTATCCTCCAAGTGAAGGTAAGTATAAAGTTTATATAATGGATGAAGCTCATATGTTAACTCAAGGAGCTGTCAATGCATTTTTGAAGACTTTGGAAGAGCCTCCTAAAAATGTGATATTTATATTAGCCACTACAGACCCTCAAAAGTTGCCTATAACAATTCTGTCAAGATGCCAAAGATTTGACTTTAAAAGAATAAAGAGTGATGATGTATTTGAACGTCTTGTAAAGATTACTAAAGAACAAGGCAATTTTGCTGATAATAAGAGCTTAAAGCTAATTGCAAGAATGTCAGATGGAGCCATGAGAGATGCATTAAGCATATTAGATCAAGCTATATCCATGGGCAATGGAAAAGTTGAATATGAGCAAGTTGTTAATATATTGGGACTTGTAACTAATGAAAACCTATTAAGATTGACAGACAGCATAATAGATAAAGATGTTGAAAGAGCAATAAAGATTATAGATGACGTGGTTTACAGCGGAAAGGATATAAATTTATTTATAAAAGATATGACACATCATATGAGAAATCTTATGATGGCAAAGATTAGTCAGAATCCAGAAGAAGTTTTAGATATGTCTGAAGAAGGCATAGAAATTATGAAGGCTCAGGCTGATAAATTAAGAATAGAAGAGATAATGAGATATATAAGAATACTTCAAGAAACAATAGAGCAATCTAAATGGAGTAATCAAAACAGAATATATTTAGAGCTTGCTGTAATAAAAATGTGTAAAATAGAGTACGATACATCTAAAGAAGTTCTTTTAGCTAGAATAAATAAATTAGAGAATCTCATAAGAGAAGGAAATTTTCAGATAAAACAGAATAATACTAAAGCTGAGTCTAATAAAGCATCTTTTGATAAGCCTAAAAGTCAGGTATTAAAAGACATGGAAAATAAACAAGAAAAAGATGATGAAATAGAATTGAATTTAGAATCTAAATTAACTTTAGATCAAGTAAAGAAGTCATGGAAGGATATCCTTGAAATTTTTAAGAACAGAAGGCTTATGGTTTTATATGCTTCTCTCATTACAGGTAAGGCTGTGAGTTGTAAAAATGGAGTTATTGAAATAAAATATGAACCAGAGTATGCATTTAATATAAAAAGACTTGAAAAAGAAGAAAATCGTAAATTGATAGAAGATATTTTTTCAGAAGCACTAAAAGAAAAAATTAGAATAAGATATACTGTGGACAAAAAAGAAGAAAACAAGAAATCTCAAGAGGAGATTGTAAAAGAAACCTTTGGAGAAGACTTAGTACAAGTAATTGATGAATAATCTAGTAAATGATAAAATATAAAAGATTAAGTTAATCTAAATATTAGGAGGTAATATTATGGCAAGAGGCGGATTCCCAGGAATGGGTGGAATGAATATAAACAATTTAATGAAGCAAGCTCAAAAAATGCAAGAGCAAATGGAAAAAATGCAAATTGAAATTGAAAATAAAAAGTTTACAGGAACAGCTGGTGGTGGAGCTGTTAAGGTTGTAGTAAGTGGTAAAAGACAGGTAGTAGATGTACAAATACAACCAGATGTTGTAGATCCAGATGATGTTGAAATGTTACAAGATTTAGTATTAACTGCTTGCAACCAAGCATTACAAGCAGCAGAAGAAGCAACAGCAAATGAAATGAAGAAACTAACAGGTGGTCTTAATATGCCTGGAATGTTCTAGGTTTGAGGTGAATGATTTGGATTTTTATCCTATAGCTATAGAAAAATTGATAGAAGAGTTTGCAAAACTACCAGGAATAGGGCATAAGACTGCTCAAAGGCTTACATTATATGTATTAAACTTACCAAGAGAAGAAGTAAAGGAATTTGCAGATGCCTTAGTTAAGGCAAGAGGCACTATAAGATACTGCTCTGTATGTGGTAATTTTACAGATAGTGAGGTTTGTGCTATATGTTCAAACCCAAACAGAGATATTAGCACTATTTGTGTAGTTGAGCAGCCTAAAGATATAATGTCTATGGAAAAGATAAGGGAGTATAACGGTGTTTATCATGTACTCCATGGAGTAATATCTCCAATGTCTGGTAAGGGTCCAGATGATATACGTCTTAAGGAATTAGTAAGAAGAATAAATGGAGATGTAAAAGAAATCATAGTAGCTACAAATCCTAATGTAGAAGGTGAAGCTACGGCTATGTATATATCTAAAATTTTAAAGCCATTAGGAGTTAAGGTTACAAGAATTGCCCACGGTATTCCTGTAGGTGGAGACTTAGAGTATGCAGACGAGGTTACTCTTTCTAAGGCGCTCGAGGGAAGAGTAGAACTATAAGAAAATTGCAGCCTTGTGTATAACCTAAATAAACTCCTATCATTTTGCAAATTATCGATAGGAAGAAAATAAAGTTCTTGCAGGAAACATGGTTTATTAGGGCAAAGGAAAGCCCTGTAGGCCATGTTTTTTTATTAGGAATTTTAAGGTGAAAAGGAATAAGGGATAAGGTTTAAATTCAGTAAAATCAATGGATTGAGAGATTGAATGGAAGTAAAAATGGAGAGAAGAAATGGAAAGAATTCTCCTTAAACCTTCTTCCTTAACTCTCTATAAATCCTCAATTTTGCAACTACTTTATTTTCATTTTTTCCATTGAAAAATCAAAAATGCAACTACTTTAAATTGTGAAAAACAAAAATGGAGTAAATAAACGGATAATTGGAAGAGAATAACAAGCCAGTATTCTCAAGGGTTTGAGGGCTGTCTATAAAAGGACTTTATTTGAAAAGGGAAAGAAGTTTGTTTGAGGTGCATATAGTTAGGATTGAGGAAAAAGGGGTAAGGAAATAGGAAAAAATTTTGAAAGAATTTAGGCCATAATTAGTTGTTGTAAAAATAAAATAAAGTAGTTGTAGTGAAAGGAATAATGAATCAGGGAAAGTATTGGGAGTACTGGTTTTAACGAACTTTTTAAGGTTTAGGAGAAAGGGAAGTAAAGGAAATTTATGAAAGAACATTATTTACTTTTGCTATATAACATAGGGCTTTTTTTCTGTTTCTAAAAATGATATGGACGAAAATTTTAAAAACAGAAAAGTTGTTTCATAAGTGGTAAAGTTCTATTAAAATGCAAATAAAGTTGTATTGAGAATTACTATGGTTATTAGAATGGATATTCTTAAAGAAGACGAAAGCCGATACTAATAGTAAAGATATTTTTGTATATAGAATTTAATGTATAATGATAATAGAATACTGTGTTTTACTATTGCATTATACAAAGAAATGATGCAATAATATAAGTAATGATGCAATTAAAATGCATCATGTTGCATTTAGTTACAAAAAATAAGCGTGAAAGGAGGTAAAGACTTGAGGTCAAAAGATGATATTTTAAAAATTCTTGATTTGTTAGAAGAGCATATTGCAGATGAGTTTGAAGCACAAGATTTAGACTTTAAAGAATGGATAGAAAGAAGTATAAACGATAACATAAATTTAGCAGTAAAGATGGCAGTTTGTATGGCCAATGGTGGAGGAGGGACCATAGTATTTGGAATAAAAGATAAGGTTAGAGGCAGGAATAAGGCAATATTAGGTGTGCCTCCTACTGTTGATGCATTGTTGATGCAAAAAGCGGTATATGAAAAAACTGACCCCCATATTACTCCGACATTTGATTGGATTGAGGTGCCAGAAGGGCATGGAAGAATATTGATGATGAATGTATATCCTGGTATGCCACCTTATACAGAAACAAATGGGAGTGCTACAATAAGAATAGGTAAAGAATGCAGACCGCTTACAGGGTCTATGAGAAAAGAACTGTTTGCTAAAACTGGAGTTTCAGACTTCACATCAAATTTAGTAGACGAATACTGGGAAGACTGTTTCTCACCAGTTGCTATGGAAAGAATAAGAATGATAATGGCCGAAGAACATGCTCCAGATACATTATTAAAAATGTCTAATGAAGACTTGTTAAAGTCTATAGGAGCACTAAAAGACGGGAAACTAACCTTTGGAGGACTTTTGATTGTTGGGAATACACAAGCACTATCAAAATATATCCCAAATCATAGGTGGGATTTTAGAAGAATGATAAGCAGTACAGATTATACGATAAAGCATGGAGAAAATTCACCGATACCTATAGGTCTATATGAAATAGAGAGATACATGGCTACTGAAAATCCTACAACTACCATTGAGGTTGGTTTCTTACACCCTGAATTTTCTACGTATCCTAAAATAGCATTGAGAGAAGCACTGCTTAATGCATTTGTACATAGGGATTATAGAATTCCAGGAAGTGTTATGCTGAAACATTATAAAGACAAACTAATTATTACAAACCCAGGTAATTTTATTGGAGGTATTTCTCCGAGTAATATACTTCATCACCCACCAGTAGCAAGGAACTTGCATCTTGCAGATTTGATGGACAGATTGAGACTTGTAAATAGAAGTAATCTTGGAGTTCCGAGAATCTATAAGTCTTTATTAATAGAAGGAAAAGAGCCTCCGCAATATAATGAAATAGGAGAATGCATCGAATTAACCCTTATTGCATCAACAATAGTTCCAGAGTTCAGAAATTTTATTAAAGAATTAAATTCTAAGGGGATTGAAGTTGATGTAGACCACCTGATTATTTTAAACTATCTTCTTAGACATAGAGAAATAGACACATATAATGCTTCTTATATATGTCAGAGAAGTATAGAACAAGTTAGAGAAATACTTAGTTATATGGAGAATAGTTTAAAACTTATAAAATCAGGAGGTACTGTTAAAAAGAAATACTACTCTTTAACTCGGGAAGTTTATTCAATGCTTGAAAAAGGGGTAGAATACGATAGGGATAAAAGACTTGATAAAGAGTCTATTAAAATGAGAATACTATCTATATTGAAAGAAAGGAATCTTACTAATGCAGAGATAAGACAAATGACAAGCATGGATAGGCAGCAGGTATTAAGGCTTATGCGCGAGTTAGAAGCGGATGGTGTTCAGATTAAAGGCAGTGGTAGAGGAGCATATTATTGTTTATCTAAAGAGGAATAAAACTAATAAATAAGCATATGTCTCATTATTTTGTTGCAATAATGAAATATTTGAATCATTTAATTGCGACAAAATGTTTATTGATGCATTTTGCACTTAATGAAAATAAAGTTGTATTGAGAAATTATTATTGTTGTCAGCACGGATATTCTTTGAGAAAATAGAAGCCGATACTTAATAGTAAATGTATTATTATAAATAGAATTTAATGTATAATGAAAGTAAAGTCTGTGGTCTTTTTATTAGAATATAAGAATTACAGGATATGAAATCAATAAAAGTCAGTCAGGAGCCGTGACATTATGAAAATTCTTCAGTTGAAAATAACATTAAAAGATGTAAAACCACCCGTGTGGAGAAGGGTATTGGTTAAAGATGATATCACGTTTTATAAACTCCACAGGATAATCCAGTATGCGATGGGATGGTTTGAATCCCATCTTTATGAGTTCAGGCTGGGAGAAATGATTATTGGGGAAAAAGATGATGAATGGGACTTTTACGATAGATATGAAGTAAAAAGTGCAAAAAGGGTAAAGTTAAGCAGTATGAACTTTACACCCAAGGATAAATTCAGGTATGTTTACGACTTTGGTGATGACTGGAGACATGACATTGTTGTTGAGAAGGTGCTTGACCCGGAAGAAGGCGTTAAATATCCAGTATGTATCGGTGGTAAAAGAAACTGTCCTCCTGAAGATGTAGGGGGACCGTGGGGATATGAAGATT
>NZ_PVXN01000042.1 GCF_002995795.1 Clostridium thermopalmarium DSM 5974 | reverse complement strand
AATAATATCTGGTGGTTATAGCTTGAAGGTAACACCCGTTCCCATTCCGAACACGAAGGTTAAGCTTCAAAGCGCCGATGGTACTGCACTGGAGACGGTGTGGAAGAGTAGGTCGCTGCCAGGTAAATGTGGCTCCTTGGTCAAGCGGTCAAGACACCACCCTTTCACGGTGGTAACAGGGGTTCGATTCCCCTAGGAGTCACCACTTTAAATTTAATATATATGCAGGTGTGGCGGAATTGGCAGACGCACTAGACTTAGGATCTAGCGCCTTTGGCGTGGGGGTTCGACTCCCTTCACCTGCACCAAAATTAAATATTATGCGGGTATGGTTCAATGGTAGAACGTCAGCCTTCCAAGCTGAACACAGGGGTTCGATTCCCCTTACCCGCTCCAAAATATGCGTCTTTAGCTCAGCTGGATAGAGCAACGCCCTTCTAAGGCGTGGGTCAGGAGTTCGAATCTCTTAAGACGCGCCATATTATACTGGGATGTCGCCAAGCGGTAAGGCATAGCACTTTGACTGCTACATGCGTAGGTTCGAATCCTGCCATCCCAGCCATAATAAATATTTAATATTTATATTAAATATTTATTATTTTTTATTTTTTAATAAAATTTAATAAGATATGGCTCCTTGGTCAAGTGGTTAAGACGTCGCCCTCTCAAGGCGGAGTCAGGGGTTCAATTCCCCTAGGAGCTGCCAAAGCACACTTTAATAAAATTATTGAAGTGTGCTTTTTTTAGTAAATTGTTGAAGTTTACTTTATTTTAAAGTATAATACAGAGTTATCAACATTGTTGATAACTTTGTATTATACTTTGTTATATATTTTTGTATCATATGAAAGGTTGGTATTTGATAAATTAGTATTATAAATTAAGAAAAATACTAATAGGATATAATATAACAGAAGTATAAGATAGAATAAACAAAAACTTGTCCACAGAATTGTGGATAATGTTGATAACATTTGTGGATAATATTGTAAAATAATTATAAAGAAGGTGAAGTATGATTATAGATAGCAATATAGTAACTGCACAGTTTATAAAAAGACCTAATAGATTTGTAGCTTATGTAAAATTAGATGGAAAAGAAGTTATGGTTCATGTGCCTAATACAGGAAGATGTAAGGAAATTCTCGTACCAGGAACTACTGTGGTATTGAGAGAAGGGAAAAACCCAGATAGAAAAACAAAATATGATTTAATAGCTGGATACAAAAAAGGAATACTTATAAATATAGATTCTCAAGTGCCTAATGCAGTAGTAGAAGAGGCATTAATAAATAAAAAAGTAGAATATTTAAAAGATTATAATCAAATAAAAAGAGAAAAGACTTATGGAAACAGTAGATTTGATTTTAGACTCTCTAATGATAAAGGAGAAGAATATTATCTTGAAGTTAAAGGGGTTACTCTTGAGGAAAAAGGACATTGTATGTTTCCTGATGCTCCAACGGAAAGAGGAACAAAGCATCTCTTAGAGCTTGTAAGTGTAAAAAATTCAGGAAAAGGCGCAGGGGTTTTATTTTTGATACAGCTTGAAGGGGCCCAATCATTTTCTCCACATGAGGATATGGATAAGGAATTTGCAAAAGCCTTAAGGTTTGCAAGTAGTAATGGAGTTGATATTTTTGCTTATGACTGTAAAGTTGGAGAAAACTATATAACATTAAATAATCATGTAGATATTATATTGTAATGCAGCAAGATTAAATATAAATCTATCTATGCTAAAACGAGTAATTAGCTTATAATTAAATTATAAGCTGATTTAGGGGGAATATAGAATGAAATATAAATTTTGTCCTTTATGCGGCAGAGAATTAGTTATGAGAGATAGCTGGGATGAAGGAAAAGTTCCATATTGTCCAATAGATGATAAAATGTACTTTGATTTGCCTAAGCCGTGCGTTGTAGTAGCCGTAATAAAGGGCAATCAAATACTATTAATGAAGCAGAGTTATATATTTAAAAATTCTAAAGTTTTGGTATCTGGATATGTTGCTAATGGGGAAAGCGTGGAGAACACGGTAATAAGAGAAGTAAAAGAGGAAACAGGATTAACTGTAAATAATTTAAAGTATCTAGGAAGTGATGTAGTATCAGAATCAGAACTGTTAATGCTTACTTTTATGGCTGATTATGTAGAAGGTGAGATAAATAAATCTAAAGAAGTGGAATGGGTAGATTGGAGCAATATAGATGATGCCATTTACCAAATGGAAGAAGATGAAGTGGGAAAAAGAGTGGTTAAAAAAGTACTGCAAAATATTAATAAAGATAAAAGGTTATAATGTATAAAGTATATAATATAGATAAATTAAAATAATTAATGTATTATAAAATTTATCCTTTGCCTTGAAAAACTAAAACACAAAAGTGAGATTTTCTCTGTTTGAAAGGAGTAATATTATGCAGAAAAGTAACTGCAGCAAGTGTCAAGAATTCATCAGTAAAAAATGTGATGGAAAAGTTAATGACTGTATGTGTAAAAAATGTCCTAGAAATTTAGGAGAATGTCTTACTGTTAGATACTGCAGAGAAACGGAATCTGTACTGTATCCTGATGACGAGTATTATTATTAGAATTTGACTATACCCTAAGAGATTATAATAAGTATAAAATTTCTTAAGGTATAGTTTTATTTTTATGTATTTTATTATAAATTCAGAGCAAACTATATTAGAATTTATATTAATGATAAGGTGATGTATAATATGATTTGTGATAGTACAAAAATGATAATAGCTCAAAATTGTATTGGATATGAGCCAAAGTATATAATTAGTTTGCTCAGTATGACTTCTCTATCAGAGAGCTGCAATAACTGTCAAAATTATATTAGAGGAAATTGCATAAAGGGATTATTTGATGACATGGTGGAAACAATAAAAAGGAATTAATATATTAAGTAATATAAACATTAGCTCAAGATGAGGACTTTTTAGCATTATAAGTTCTCATTTTGTATTTTTATATAATATAAAGAGTAATTATATTCCCAGGAAATAACTCAAATTATTTTAAAGCTGTGCTGTAAATAGTAATTTTTTTAGTATAATATACTGATAGAGGATAAAAAATAGATATATATGCATAGAAAGGGAGAAAGTTTTAGATGTACCATTGGCTAAGTAGAACTGAAAAAATAATTGGTAAAGATAATATTAAAAAATTGAGTAATAGCAAAGTAGTAATATTAGGGGTAGGAGGAGTAGGTGGTTTCGCAACAGAAGCTATTGCAAGAAGTGGTATAGGAAATATAATTCTAGTGGACAAGGATCAGGTTGATATAACAAATTTAAATAGGCAAATAATTGCAACTAGAAGCACTATTGGGCAAGATAAAGTAGAAGTTATGAAAAGAAGAATTTTAGATATAAATCCAGATTGTAATGTAAAGACTTATAAAGTCTTTATAGGAGAAGATAATATAAGTGAAATTATAGATAGTGATGTGGATTATGTAATTGATGCTATAGATACAGTATCATCTAAAATTTCTGTAGCTGTTTGGTGTGAAAAACAAAATATTAAACTTATAAGTAGCATGGGTACAGGTAACAAATTAGATCCTACAAAACTAAGAATATCAGATATATATAAAACAAGTATATGCCCATTAGCTAAGGTTATGAGAAGAGAGCTAAAGAGAAGAAATGTAAAACATTTAAAGGTGCTATATTCGGAAGAACAGCCAATAAAAGCAACTATATATCCAGAAGAAATGGATAAAAGAAAAAAAGCTCCTGGCAGTACGGCTTTTGTTCCTTCTGTAGCTGGATTAATAATTGCATCTCAAGTTGTACGTGATTTGATTAAAGAAGATAAAATAAATGAAAGATAAAATTTAAACATTTACTGAGCATACATACTTATATTTATTAGTAATTCTACGATATATAATTAAATTATTTTTTATATAAGACAAGCATCTATATTTTATTTAATATAACAAGATAATATAAAATATATAATTTATGTAGAAAAATTTGTAAGATAGCAGGAGAGCACTAGATGAATAGAGAAAAAAATATAGATATTAAGGTTAGTCAAATAAAAGAGAAAGAATATGTAGTAAAAGATAGATTTGGAATAAACCTAGGGAGAATTTTCATAATAGAACTGAATAAAGAAGAGGGCTATTGCAGTTTTAGAATAAAATTTTATAAGAACGATTATAATCATGAGAATGAATTAAAACAAGCTTTAGAATTAATGATTACATCTTTATTTACAAATATGGATGTATATAAGGTAAGTGTAATAGCTGGCGAGGATATTATTATGACGCCATTTATAGAGTTAGGTTTTGCTTTAGAAGGCATAATATCGAATAGCTATATTGTTAATAAAATAAGAAGAGATGAATTTATATTTGGTATAGATGTCTATACGTTTAAAGGAAATAACAGTATAAATATACTTAGATTAAAAGGTAAAAATATAGAATTAAAAATACTGACTCCAGAAGATTCAAAATGCGTACTTGAATATTATAAAAGAAATAAAGAATACTTAGAACCATTTGAACCTACAAGAGATAAAGAATTTTATACTTTAGAAGGTCAAAGACAGAGTCTAGTAGAAAGTTATAAACAGTTTTTAAATGGCAGTAGTGTAAATTTTGGAATATATAAAAACAAGGTTCTTATAGGAAAAATTCAAGTAAATAATATAGTAAGAGGAGTGTTTCAGAATGCTTTTGTAGGATATTCCATTGATAAAGAAGAACAAGGTAAAGGATATATGAAGGAAGCTCTAAACCTTGTTTTAGATTATGCTTTTGATGATATGGAATTGCACAGAATAGAGGCAAGTACTTTAGTTGATAACACTCGTTCTCAGAACGTACTAAAAGCTTGTGGATTTAAAGAAATAGGAATTAGTGAAAAATATCTATTTATCAATGGAAAATGGAGAGATCATAAGATATTCTATAAAGTAAATGACAAACTATAAGACTGCATATAGGATTTGCATTTAGGAAAGATTCATTTTGCAAAGAAGCTCTAATATTTCTGGACTCTAAAACCTCAAAACCTTCTAAACTCGCTGTTGCTCAGACAATATTACAAAACTAATATTTATAAACTATAATAAATAAAAGTCATGTATGTAATGGAGTATATTTCCTATTTATGCATGGCTTTTGATTTTATACAGAACTTTTATGCATTTTGCAACACTCTTTTTGTTGTGCTTCGCGGTTAAAAAGAATATACTCTTTGATTGTCGCATTAGATACGACATATAGGTCGCATCTTATATGACAATGATGGCTTTTCTAATATGACACAATTGATATATAAAAAATACCAATATAATAATACAAATTTAATAATACTGATCGAAAATATCCACTAGCAAAATTTTTAAAATATTTTTGTACACATTGTATTAAAGGTGCATATCTACACTTTGGAGGGGATAGATATGAGAGATTTTACAATGGTACAAAATGAAGTGTTAAACTTAGGATTAAGTGGACAAGCCTTTAAACTATAC
>NZ_PVXN01000041.1 GCF_002995795.1 Clostridium thermopalmarium DSM 5974 | reverse complement strand
TTTCAAATTCCATATCGAGAATGTTTCCGCAAATATACTCTATGTTTTTATTAGGATGTAAAACTTTTGCCTTCTCAATCATCTTATCTGCAAGGTCAACTGCTATTACTCTTTTAGATTTTTGAGACAACATAAATGAAAGTTCTCCTTTGCCGCAGCCGATATCAAGGCAAGTTTCTACATTATCCGGTATCAGTTTCATGAGTTGATTAAAATAACAGTTGTTGTGATTCCATTTTGGCTCATCCAGTTCTGATATTTCATTGAAATCAGTCTTTACAACATTATAATCTTCCATGCTTATTCCCTACCTAAATAAGATTTATGTCCACTTAAATCACAAGTTATCTATATCAATCCACAATGGTTCATATCTTTAATAATTATAAAATATCTTTACGCAATCTTTAGATTCATCTTTATATTTTAACTTTAACAATAATTCTTTTGTAAATCCACCTAAATCATAATGCTCAATCTCATTTATATCAATCCATTTATATGTTTCTGCCTCATCATTTAAGACAACATCACTTGAGTCTGTCTTACAAACATAGTCAATAAAAATAAAGTGTTTTTTCTCGTGGAACGTATCACTATATATGCTCTCCTTTAAACTAATTAACTTAATGTCATAGATATATAAACCCGTCTCCTCTAATATCTCTCTTTTCAACGCTTCTTCCATTTTTTCTCCTAATTCTATATGTCCTCCTGGAATTACGTATTTATTTCCCCATTTATG
>NZ_PVXN01000040.1 GCF_002995795.1 Clostridium thermopalmarium DSM 5974 | reverse complement strand
ATAATATCTGGTGGTTATGGCTTGAAGGTAACACCCGTTCCCATTCCGAACACGAAGGTTAAGCTTCAAAGCGCCGATGGTACTGCACTGGAGACGGTGTGGAAGAGTAGGTCGCTGCCAGGTAAGAATTAAAGCACTAAGAAATTTCTTAGTGCTTTTTTATTTATTCCTTCTTAGAATTTATTTTAATTTATGGGTAAATAATAATTTATGTATTTAATTTTAAGGAGGAATAAATGTGATAAAGAAAATTGCTATAGCTATTATGGCTGGAGTACTTATGATAAGCTTTAACAAATACAATTCTTTAACCAATACAACAGCAAAAACTATAGCTATGACTACTAAATCAAAATATGTAGAAGATATTGTATATAAATTTATGCCAAAAGATATGGAATTATACTCAGCAATAAAATCTAAAAGAAATAATACGATTAAGTATAAAGATTTAGATGGAGATAAGGAAAAGGAAATACTATTTACATTTAAGTCTATAAAAAATGATAATGTAGGAGGAATAATTGTATTAAAAGAGGATGGAGGAGAATGGAAGGAAATATTAAGAGATTATGGAGAAGGCAGACTAGTTTATGATATATATTATGCAGATATAAATGGAGATAATAAAGATGAGCTTTTAATAGGAAGCTTTATTGGATATAAGGAAGGAAATGATTTAAGAATATATAAGTTCAATGATGACTGCAAATTACAGCTTATTGGAGAAGAAGGGTACCACAAAATACTCATAAAGGATATGCCTAATACACAAGGAAGATGTGATGGAAGAGATGAAATTGCGCTATGGCAAAAGGCAAATGGAGATGCATATGTTGTTAAGGTATTAAGATTTAATGATGGAGGATTAGTTGAGGCAAGAGATGTATATCCTTACTACTTTAAAAAGGTAGTTGATTATTATAAGTTTAATTTAAAAAAAGATTATAATAAAAATAATGCATTAATGTGGTATTATTTCATAGATGCTCAGCTTAAAGCAAATAATCCTAAGGAAGCTTTAAATAGTATTTATGAGGTTAAAAAATTGTGTCCAGAGGGATATGGTAATATGAAAAAAATGTTTGATAGGTTAGAGAAACAGGCAATAGGAAGTTATAATTAGTTAAAGGATAGGAGTATAAACATACACACCTATCCTAATTTTTTATTTTTTTGTATAATTATAAATAAAGTTTTATTAGGAGATGATTATTATGGATAAGTTAAAATTGTTTAAAGAAATGATTGATAAAAGTTCAAATATTGTTTTTTTTGGAGGAGCTGGTGTCTCAACTGAAAGCAATATACCTGATTTTAGGTCTGAAAATGGTTTGTATAAGACTAAAAATAATTTTGCTTATTCTCCAGAGGTTATGTTAAGTCATAGTTTTTTCATGGAACATACAGAGGATTTCTTTGATTTTTACAAGGCGAAGATGATATATAAGGATGCAAAGCCTAATTATGCTCATATTGTTCTTGCAGAACTTGAAAAGAGAGGAAAGCTTAAAGCTGTAATAACTCAAAATATAGATGGATTGCATCAAATAGCTGGTTCAAAAAATGTGTTAGAACTACATGGTTCTGTCCATAGAAACTATTGCATGAAATGCGGCAAGAGTTTTGATTTAGATTATGTATTAAATAGTAAAGAGTTGACTCCATATTGCGATGAATGTAGTGGAATTGTAAAACCTGATGTGGTATTATATGAAGAACCTTTGGATATGGATGTGATGGAAAGGGCAGTGAAACATATTCAAGAGGCGGATACCTTAATTGTAGGAGGAACTTCATTGGTAGTATATCCAGCGGCAGGACTTATACAGTATTTTAATGGAGAAAATTTAATTCTTATAAATAAGAGTTCTACATCATATGACAATAGAGCAGATCTTGTGATAAATGATAGCATAGGAAAGGTGCTAAAAAGCCTCATGAGTTAATGAGGCTTTTTTTATATTTTATATTATAAGTTTTTAATTAATCTTTACTTTTTATAATCAATTATTGTATACTATTTACAATATATTTTCTGCAATGATTTTAGTTCTTAATTGGAATTAAGTACCAATTGATATTTTGATTATGGAGGAATAAGAGATGAAAAACAATAAGGGAAGAGAAGGATTTTCATCGGGCTTGGCAGCATTTTTTGCAACTCTAGGTTCGGCAGTAGGGTTGGGAAATATATGGAAATTTCCTTATGTAGTTGGCTCTAATGGTGGAGCAGCATTTTTATTAGTATACTTCATATGTATAATTTTTGTAGGACTTCCTGTTATGATAAGCGAATTTTACATGGGAAGGAAAACAAGAAAAAGCGTTGTAGGAGCAGTACAAGAATTAAACTCTCATAAGAAGTGGAGAAGTATAGGAATTTCATCTATTTTATCTTCATACTTTATAGTGTTTTTCTATAGTGCTGTAGGAGGATGGGTTTATTCCTATGTATTTAGAGCAATAAAAGGAGATTTCAATGAAGCTACTGCAGAAAATGTACAAGTGATGTTTATGGATACCATAACTAATCCAGTGAGTGCTATAGCTTGGCAGCTTGTTGTTATTGCTGTAGTCTCTATTATTCTAGCATCAGGAGTAAAGAATGGAATTGAGAGAATAACAAAGACTCTTATGCCTATATTGTTTGTATTGATTCTAGTATGTGATGTAAGAGCATTAACATTACCAGGTGTGAAGGACAGCTTTAAATTCTTATTTAAAGTAGATTTTTCTATGTTAACTCAGCAGGGAATACTCGTTGCTATGGGACTGGCCTTCTTTAAAATGTCCTTAGGAATGGGTACTATGACTACCTATGGAAGTTACTTTACTGAAAAAGATAATATGATGTCCACAGCTGCTAAGGTAGCTATATCAGATACTATAGTTTCCCTTTTAGTGGGCATAGCTGTTTTTGGAGCAGTTTTTTCATTTAATATGGAGCCAACAGCAGGACCAGGATTATTATTTATGACTGTACCTCTTGTATTTGGCAAATTGCCTTTTGGAAGCATACTTTTAGTAGTATTTTTTATATTATCTTCAATTGCAGCAACCACTGCTATGATTTCTATGTGTGAGGTTGCAATTGCATATTTTGTGGAACAAAAAGGATTTTCTAGAAAGAAAGCTGTTTTGATAAATGCAATTATAATACTTATCTTTGGGATACCAGCAGCTCTTTCAGCAGATGCATCTGGAGTTCTTGGAGGAATAACTGTATTTGGTAAAACATTATTTGATTTGTTTGATTATGTATCCTCTAACATATTATTGCCTTTAGGGGGCCTTATTATAGCAATTTTTATTGGTTATACAGTACCTAAAAAAGATATAGAAAAGGAATTATCCAATCAAGGTGCAATAGAGCAAAACAAACTTATAAATTTCTATTATTTTATTTTGAGATATGTTACACCTGTATTGGTGTTTATAGTATTCCTATCATCTATTGGAGTATTTGATAAAATATTAAAATAAATTTGATTAAAAGTCCTTTTAATATGGTTTATTTGGGGAATTATATTAAAAGAGCTTATTTTATTTTTTGAAAGGAAGATATTTATGGATGATTTTTATAGAAAAACAATTGAAGAAGCAATGGAAGCCTTAGAAGTTACGGAAAAAGGATTAAGTGCTGAAGAAGTAGAAAAAAGCCGACAAACATATGGCTTTAATGAGCTGGATGAAGGAGCTAAAAAAAGCACTTTTCAAATATTTTTAGAACAGTTTAAGGATTTTTTAGTAATAATACTTATAGCTGCAGCTGTAATATCAGCTTTTCTTGGAAAATTTGAAAGTACTATTGTTATATTAGTTGTATTAATTATAAACGCTATTTTGGGAACTGCACAACATGTTAAAGCAGAGCAGTCTTTAAGAAGTTTAAAAGCTCTTTCTTCTCCTACAGCTAAGGTATTAAGAAATGGAGAAAGAATAGAAATACCTTCAAGAGAAATAGCTGTAGGAGATATACTATATTTAGATGCAGGAGATTATGTAAGTGCTGATGGAAGAATCATTGAATCTCATAGCCTTCAAGTAAATGAAAGTTCTTTAACAGGAGAATCTGAAAGTGTACTAAAGGTTACAGAAAAAATAGATCAGGAAAATGTAGGTATTGGAGATAGAAAAAATATGGTCTTTTCAGGCAGCTTTGTCACTTACGGAAGAGGAGTTGTTTTGGTCACTGCTGTTGGTATGAATACAGAAATAGGTAAGATAGCTAATCTATTAGAAAATGCGAAAGAGAAGAAAACTCCTCTACAAGTGAGCCTAGATAAGTTTGGAAAAAAGCTTGCTGTAATAATATTAATAATATCTGCAATAATTTTTGCAATAAATATATTCAGAGGATCTTCTATCCTTGATGCTTTGATGTTTGCTGTATCTTTGGCAGTAGCTGCAATACCAGAGGCTTTAAGTTCAATTGTAACCATTGTTCTAGCTCTTGGGACTCAAAAGATGGCAAAAGAAAATGCCATAGTAAGAAAGCTTCATGCAGTTGAGAGCCTCGGAAGTATTTCTGTCATATGTTCAGATAAAACGGGAACCTTAACTCAGAATAAAATGACAGTTCAAAAAATATTTGTGGATGATAAAGTTATAGAAAAGGATAAGCTTGACAGCAATGAAAAGCTTCAGCGATTATTGGTGTTTATGGCACTTTTATGTAATGATGCGGTTACAACCGAAAATAAGGAAATTGGAGATCCAACAGAGGTTGCTTTAGTAAATTTAGGAGCTATATATGACTTAGATGAGTTAGAGATAAGGAACAAGTATCCGAGATTAGGTGAGATTCCATTTGATTCGGATAGAAAGCTTATGAGTACCATTAATAAATGTGAAGATGATAAAGTTTATATGATAACTAAAGGTGCTTTAGATGTGCTTTTACAAAGATGTACTCATATAAGAAAATCTGATGGAGTACATCCTCTTGCAGAAGAACAAAAAAAAGAAATAGAACGCATAAATAAGGAGTTTTCAGAAAGTGGGCTTAGAGTTTTAGCTTTTGCCCATAAGGAATTTGAGGAAGGAAAAGAAGCTACTCTAGAGGATGAAAGCAATTTAATCTTCTTAGGATTGATTTCTATGATGGATCCTCCAAGGAAGGAATCTAAAGATGCTGTAGCAAGCTGTATTAGTGCTGGAATTAAGCCTGTTATGATAACTGGAGACCATAAAGTAACTGCCTCAGCTATAGCAAAGGAGATAGGAATACTTCAAGGTGAAGATAAGGCTATGGAGGGATATGAACTTGATTCTCTAAGTGATGAAGAACTAAAGGAAAAAGTAGAAAATATAGCTGTATATGCTAGAGTATCTCCAGAACATAAGATAAGAATAGTAAGAGCATGGCAGGAAAGAGGAAATGTAGTTGCCATGACAGGAGATGGGGTAAACGATGCTCCAGCATTAAAGCAGGCAGACATAGGCATAGCTATGGGAATTACAGGAACAGAAGTTGCTAAGGATGCAGCATCTATGATATTAACAGATGATAACTTTTCAACTATTGTAAAATCAGTAGCAAACGGAAGAAGTATATATGCTAATATTAAGAATTCCATAAAGTTTTTATTGTCGGGAAATACTGCAGGTATAATATCCGTATTATATGCATCAATTGCAGGACTTCCAATTCCATTTGCGCCAGTACATTTGTTGTTTATAAATTTAGTTACAGACAGCCTTCCTGCTATAGCTATAGGTCTGGAACCTTATAATAAGCATATTATGAATGAAAAGCCAAGAGGTATAAATGAGCCTATATTAAATAGGGCTTTTGGAATTGAGGTAATAGTAGAGGGAATAATCATAGCTATATGTACCATGATAGCCTTTCATATAGGCTTGTTAACAAATAATACACTAATTGCTAGTACAATGGCCTTTGCTACATTATGTCTTGCAAGGTTATTTCATGGATTTAATTCTAGATCAAAAGAATCCATATTTAAAATAGGAGTGTTTTCAAATAAATTTATTTGGATTGCCCTAATAATAGGAATTATATTGCTGCAAATAGTTATAGGCTTTAAGCCACTGGAGAGGGTTTTTGAAGCTGCACAACTTAATTCTAATCAATATTTATGGGTTTACGCACTATCACTTCTTCCATTAGTGCTTATTCAAATATACAAATTGATATTTGTAAGAGAAAGAAAATAGTATAAAAATGATTATAGCCCAGGAAATTAAGAGCTTAGAGAGTTTAGTCGCTGCACTTAGTTTAGAAAAAACTAAACTCTCTAAGCTAATATCACTGAACTACCCGCTCTAGTATGTCAATTTCTCCTTTATAGCAGTCTATTCTTGCTTCAGCTCCTATTGGAATAGTGAGCTTTGGATAATCGTGTCCGGACATAAAGTTAGATAGAGTTGGCTTTTTAAGAGACAAGATTCTATCTTTTATAACTTCATTCAAAGTCAAACTTCTCTCATAATGAGGTAAGAAGCAATTTGTAAATTGACCAAGTATAAATCCTTTGCACTTTTTAAGTTTCCCAGCTAAATGAAGATGAGTGAGCATTCTGTCTATGGCATAAGGCTGTTCACCTACATCTTCAATAAATAGAATATTATCTTCTGTATCAATTTCGTAAGGAGTTCCCAAAGTAGAAGCAATTAAAGAAAGATTTCCGCCTACAATTTTACCTTTAGCATATCCTCGTATATTGCAATTCAGATTTATGTTTGAAGGGTTTGAGAGCTTATATGGACGATATCCGTTCATAAGAGTGCTTAAAAAGTTTTTTAAAGTTTCTTCATCCTGTAGATTAGAGCTTCCCATAGGGCCGTGAAAAGTTATAAGATCACATTTTTGAAAAATTGTATTTAAAAATACAGTTATATCACTAAAACCTACTAAAATTTTAGGATTATGTCTTATGACTTTAAAGTCTAAGAAGGGAAGTATTCTCATAGAGCCGTATCCGCCTCTTACACATAAAATCATATCTACTTCGTCATCTAAGAACATATTCATAAAATCTTCTGCTCTATCTCTATCATTTCCAGCAAGATATCCCCATTTATCGTATAAATGCTTTCCTTCCTTTATCTTAAAACCAAGGCTTTTAAAAAACTCAATTGATTTCTTTATTTTATCTGGATCTTCAGGGCTTGCAGGAGCAATAAGTCCTATGGTATCACCGAACTTTAATCGTTTTGCTATCAAAGTATCACATCCCGCTTAATTATATTTACTAACTATGATATGCTCAAGAACTAAATTGTGCAACAATTTAATTTTAGTGGATGTGCTGTAGGCACATCCACTCCTCCATTTTCCGCGAAGTTAAGCTTTTCTAAATGCAAATCCCATAAGTGATGTTAAAACATTCCTTTTCTATTAAGTATGATAATACTTGCAATAATGCTGACAATGATTAAGCCTAGTGAAATAGCAAACCCTGGGCCGTCAGGAGCTGAAGACCAAGGAAGTCCCGTAACGTTCATACCGAATATACCTGAATATATATCAGGTATAGACATAACTATGGTTATAGAGGCAAGGAGCTTCATAACTAGGTTCAAGTTGTTGGAAATTATATTAGCTGAAGCATCCATGGTTGCAGTTAAGATATTGGTGTATATTCCTGTCATTTCTATAGCTTGTTTATTTTCAATTATTACATCTTCCAGTATATCTCTATCTTCTTCATATTTTTGCATAACTTCAAGCTTTAACATTTTCTCTAAAGTTATCTCATTGGCTTTGAGGGAAGTGGAAAAATATACAAGAGAATTTTGTAGAGAAAGCAACTGCATAAGTACTTTGTTGCTCATAGATTTATGCAACTTTTTTTGAATCATTAAACTCTTTTTACCAATTTGACGAAGACAGAGCAAAAAGTAACTAGATACTTTATAAAGAATCTGAAGAGTGAATCTAGAACGCTTAAAGGTATAAAAAGAGCGTATGTTCCCATCAACAAAGTCTGTTAATAATTTACTATTTTTTAAACATACGGTTATAATAGCATTTTCACTATGTATTATAGCAAGAGGATATGTATCGTAAGTTAAAGAGTTTTCCTCCATCTCTGTGAAAGGTATGTCTACTATAAAAAGCAGATTATTATCTTCAACATCTATACGGGATGTTTCTTCTTCGTCTAGGGCTGCATTTAAAAATTGAGGCGATACTCCAGTTTTTTTAGATATTAGTAATATTTCTTGCTCAGAAGGAGATACCATATTGATCCAGCACCCAGGCTCAACAGTATCAAGCTCTTGCAATGTAGTATTTACTTCACTTACAGTTTTATATATACAAATCATAAGACTCAATCCTTTCCAGTATATATATTTATATTATAACTTAGTAAAAAGTATTTCTAAAGATAAAACGAAGTTTTAAGAAGAGTTTTATCTTGACTGAATATACTTACTATTTAGAAATATAAAGAAAGTAATAAGTAAGGATATAAAATATCATATCTTATTATATATAATCCGTAAAAATTTAGTTAAATAAACTTAAATAGATAGATAAAAGGACTAAAAGGGTTGAGAAGGATTATAAAAAGAAGTATAATTTGTATTGGACTATTAAAAATAGTGGAGGATAATATAAAATGTATAAGGAAACAGTAGTAAGAAAAAAGATTCCAACTATACTTACAATAATTATTTTGCTAGCTGTTTCTATAATAACGTCATGTGTAATTGAAAAGAGACAAATTTGCAAAAATGAATTTAGTACATATTTTATCATATTGTTAGTATGTATGATATCATTATTGATAATAATGCATATAAACAAATATAGTATAAAGTATAAATACTCTATAATTCAAGATGAACTAATAATATATAAGATTAAAGATTCAAGACAAGAAGTAATGGAGAGTATAAAGATAAAGGATATACAGTCTTTAGAAAATATGGGCAAAATTATTTCAAGGTTCAAAACTATTTTTTGTAGAAAATACAGCTGTTTAAATGTAGCTAATGATTTATATATGTGTTTATATGATAACGGCCGTATGAAAGTTAGATTTTATTTTGAGCCAAGTTATAAGCTTATTAGCAGATTAAACTGGTTAAGAACAAAACAGGTATTTTAAAACACTAGGTCTATTCCCTAGTGTTTTTTATTATACTGACTAAGTTCAAGCTTTGCCTCGGAAATTAAAGCTTCTTGGCTCATCAAATCAAGACCTGTAAATGCAAGAGCTTTAATAGCAGACATCATTTTTTCTTTGGCAAAGGAAGATAAAGTAGCCTTTGCAAACTCTTGTGATGCAAATTTAATGGAGTCATCTTCTGTAATCTTTATAAGAAACCTGAGAGTTGGAACGATGTGGCTTACATTTCCAAGACTTAATCCATGTGGAACATTTACTTCATCATCTAGCTCTATAATACCTTGCTCTTTTAAGTTGTGAGAAAATAGTCTGCACAAGGTTTTGTTTGATATAAGATTTTCATAAGGAGCTCCTGCAAGTGATACTTGTGAATCTATATTCATTAAGTCCTTTAATCCATAGGCAAGTTTTTCAAGCTTGCTTTTAATCTCTTCTGCTAAAGTAAGATTTGGAGCTTTAATGGTAAAGCTGCTTTCTATATTGTTAGTTAATACATTTGGAGCTAAATCTCCATTTATGCTTATTCTGTCAATAGAACATTCCTTAGAATATCCCTTTACTATAGTGTTTATAGAATTCAAGGTAAAAAGACACGCATCAAAAGCAGAGTAAGCATTATTTTCAGTACATCCAGAAGCTTTATTACAACGATATGTAATTTTAACTGGAAGTACAGCAGGAGAAGTATAACAATTAGCATTAATTACATTAGGCTGAACCATTAAAACGGCATCTATATCATTAAAGACACCTTGCTTTGCCATTACTACCTTGGAACCGCTTAAAAATTCTCCGGGACATCCTATTACAACTACAGAGCCATGAGTTTTAGGTATAATCTTTGAAAGTCCAAGAGCTGCACCTATAGACATTGCTGGTACTAAGTTGGTTCCTAAAATATGACCATCTCTACATATGCAGTCATATTCACATATGTAACAAATCTTTGGATGACCTTCACCATATTGAGCCATAAAAGCTGTAGGCATATCTAAATAATTTTCTTCTATTTTAAAGTCATTATTTTTAAGAATATTAGTTAAGTACTCGTAAGCTTTATGTTCACAGAAACTATCTTCTGGGTAATCATATAGATATTTAGCTATATCACAGATATCTTCCTCTATTAAGGTTAAGTGTTTTATAATCTCTTCTTTCATAAAATTTCCTCCTTTTGTAGAATATCATTTATTAGTATGCCCTTGCAAAGAAAATATATATAACTATTGAAAAACATATATAGAAATCGTATAATAGAAGAATAAGTTGTTGGAACAAATTGGAAATAAAAGGGGGGTAAAGTATGACAAAACTGAGAAGTTATTCATTGGTAAAAACAATATTTTTAGCTTTAATAATAACAGTATTTACTGGGGTTACAAGTGCTTATGCTGCAGAATCTCTTCCTAAAATACAGAGGTTAAACCTTGAATATGCAATTGTAAGGGAAGGAGATACTCAGACAATTGATATATTTACAAATTATGCAGGAAAGGTTCAGTATAGAGTCTGGATAGTAAATAGAAAAAACAATATATGGCAGGATATAACTAATGGATATACAGCAGCCCAAGATGGTAAAAAGGTATTTACTGTAACTACTCCTGAGCTAAAAGAAGGGGAATATGGTATATCAGTTTGGGTCAAAAGAGCAGGAGCTACACCAGCTAATACAAAAGGTTATGATAACTTTTTGGGGGATATGATGCTTTGCTTAAAGGATAATGGACAAGGGCCCAACGTTAAATTAAGCAGTATACAAAATAACTATTCAGTAGGAGGAAACATAGAGGTAAAAAAGGAAGAAGGAAAACAGTATTCATATAGTTATAGTATTGATGATCTTATACAAGGTAAAACTCTAGTTTCCTTTACACCTTATAAGGATAGTTTTTCATGGAAAGCCAGCAAAGATGGACTATACTTATTGAAGGTAAAGATTAAAAGCATAGAAAAGATTGCAGTTCCTAAGGTTAAAGAAGATAAAGATGATGAAAAGTCTAAATTAGATATTAAACCTCAAGAAAAAGATGGACAAGTAATTGAAGAAAAAGCTGCTGTAGAAAATCAAGACAAAGTGAATGTAGAAGATAAAAATAATATTTCAGCAGCATCTGATAAAAACAGTGTTGAAGGTGAAAGCAAAAAAGATGAAAATGGAATAGTTGATAATAAAGATGAAAATGGAATAGTTGATAATAAAGATGAAAATGGAATAGTTGATAATAAGGAAATCAGTAATGACAAAACAATTGATGACAAAGTAGTTGGTGATGAGAAAATTAATAATGAGGAAGTTGCTAATAATAAGATAGCAGATGATGGGAAAATAGATGAGGTTTCAACGACTGATGATGCTGCTTTAGAGGAAGATAAAGAAGACATTAGTAATGATACACAAAATCTTGATGTAAACTCTGAAGAAGACAAGGAAGAAATTGAGTACAAAGAAGTAGAAAAAATAACTGAGGTAAAAAAAATAATACTTGTAGGAGATCCATATAAAGTCAAGGAACCTACATCATCTACAGGATCTACAGCTCCAAGTGTTAGTTCTTTAGTAGTTGGAAATGCTGGAGAAACACAGCGTATTTATATTAAAGCACAGCCAAGTGCAAGTTCTAAAAATGTAGGATATTTTTATGGAAGTACAGTAGGAGTTAAAATTCTAAAAACTGTAGGTGACTTTTATTATATAGAAGCAACTGATTATAATTCCTTAAAGCCAGTAAAGGGTTATGTTTATAAATCTCAGTTAAAAACAATAAAGCCAAGAACAGATTACTCAATTAAGGTAGATTTAAGTGAGCAAAAGGTCTATATATTCAAGGAAGGAAAGTTATATAAAAGCTTTGAGTGTTCTACAGGACTAGATTCAACTCCGACGCCAACAGGAACATATGTTATAGGAGATAGAGGACCATATTTCTATACAGGAACGGGAAATTCGGTAATATGCTACAACTGGATTAGATGGAATAATAACTTTTTATTCCACAGTACTCTTCACACAAGAAGTGGACAAGAGATAGCCTCAGAAGCTAAAAAGCTTGGCTCTAAAGCTTCACATGGATGTATAAGAGTAGCAGTTCCTAATATACAATGGATGTATAAATATATACCAAAAGGAACATTAGTAATTATTCAAAATTAATAAAAAAACGCCAAGTTGGCGTTTTTTTATTATCTAGGAATTATTCTTCTAAAGATTTCTTCTATTTCAGCACCAAATTGAGAGAATGGCTTTCCTGCTCTTATACCTTCACCAATATTGGTAATTCTCTTAAATATATCAGCATCAGCACTTACAGCTACAGTTTGAATTCTTTTATCTGCATTTTTTACGACTCTTTCAACATTATTTTTTAACTCAGTAGTCATTTTACCTTCTTGAGCTGATCCAATATCTACACCAACAATTGCTCTATTGCCACTTACAATTACCCTGGAACTTCTAACACCTTTAACTTTATTTACAGCACGTTCTATTGCAGCTGCTCTTTTTATATCATTATTAGATGCATTTATGTTATCACTTCCAGAGTCATCTCTTGTTGTACTTTCTTGTAGTCCTTCCTTTGCAATATTATTATTTCTAGTATCATTAATGATATTAGTATTGTATCTATTAGTATATCCATTATTATATCTTGTAGTGTTATTTTCTATATTAGGATACGTAACTCTATTATTTAGTGTACCATCTGGATTAAGATTAGCTCCCATTCTACCGTTCCTTACTGTATTGTTTTGTCCTGTTCTTCCAGTAGGTGGTGGGTTTGTGCTTTGTTGATTATTACCACATGCTGATAAACTTAATGAAAGTAGTAAAGCTGTAAATACTGATATTGTAGTTTTTGCATTTTTATATTTCATATTTATCACCTCAAATCTAGTATGTACAGTTTGTATATTAACTATGAAAAAAGACAATATTAAATTTTTATAATAAGTTCCATAATATTACTAAAAAATAAATAAAAAAATTTTGTGGACAAAATAAGATTATATAGATCACTGAATAAAATATACTATAAGGGGCAATAATCCGAATATTAGTAATTGTTTTGAGGGGGTAAAAATGCAAAAACAAAAATGTATTATATGTGGAAAGCCTCTAAATGATGGTATAATGATAAATGGAAGAGGAATATGTAAAAGCTGTGAAGATAGAATAACTAATGCTGAAAGCGGTACAGATTTTTATGAGTATTATAAATGCTGTATAAAAAAATATATAGTGAACCATATGATAAGAGGAGAGGAATGCAAGTGCCAAAATTACCCCTTGTAGAAGGAGTTTTAAAGTATATAAAAGAGAATAACATAAGATTTTCTATGCCAGGACATAAAGGAAAGATAGGTTTCAATTCAACTGAAATTGGTAGAGAGTTATATAAAAATTTTATAGATATGGATATAACTGAAGTTGAAGGAGTAGATAATCTTCACAATGCTGAAGGAATAATAAAAGAAGCTGAAGAGGCTTTAGCTAAATTTTATGGAAGTAAAAGGTCATATTTTCTAGTGAATGGAAGCACTAGTGGAAACCTTACCATGATATTTTCTACATTTAATGAGGGCGACAAGGTTATTGTTGAACGAAATTGCCATAAGTCTATATTTAATGGAATTATATTAAGAAAGCTAAAACCTGTTTATATAAAAAATAAAATTAATTTAAAATACGATGCTCCTCTTTCTATAGATGAGGAGCATTTTTTGCATGTACTTGATGAAAATAGGGATGCTAAAGGAATTATAATAACTTATCCTAATTATTATGGAGTTTGCCCTAATTTAAAGTTTATAGTAGAAGAAGCTAAGAAAAGACAAATGAAGGTATTAGTAGATTCTGCTCATGGTGCCCATTTTGGAGTTTCAGAAGAACTTCCCAAAAGTGCAGTATCTCTTGGAGCAGATATGGTAGTAATGAGTTCTCATAAGACGCTTCCAAGCCTTACACAAACAGCTTATCTCCATTTGAATAATAGTGATGACATAGATAAGGTTAAATTTTATTTGAATATATTTTTAAGTACTAGTCCTTCATATATGTTGATGTGCTCTATGGACTATGCTAGATTTTATCTTGAGGAATATGGAAAAGATGACTATAAAAAACTTATAGACATAGCAAACAAGTATAGAAAAAAGATAAATAGGATTAAAGGAATTCATATATTAGGAAGAGAAGACTTAGATAATATAGAAGGAGATTTGGACTTATCAAGATACATAATTAATTTATCAAAAGATTATAATGCGGGAAAGCTATTAAGATACTTAAGAAAAAACAAAATTCAGGCAGAGATGAATGATAATCAAAATGTTATACTTATCTTTTCACCTTTTAATACGGAAGATGAGTTTGAAAAACTGTATAAGGTTCTCAAGAATTGCCCTATGGACATTTTAAAACATGATTGCAATAATATAAATTATAATATGTCAAATCATAATATACCAGAAACTAAGATGTTACCATATGAGGTAATAGATAAAGATAAAGAATATGTTAATCTAAGAGATTCAAAGGGAAAAATATGTGCAGAATCCATAATTCCATATCCGCCGGGAATACCTATAGTAGCTCTTGGAGAAGAAATAAGTGAAGAAGCTATAAAAACTATAGAATATTGCTTAGAAAGCAAAATAGATGTGATGGGAATAATAAACACAGATAATGGTATCAAAGTTAAGGTAGTAAAATTAACAAAAGGGTGATGGTAAACATATGAAGAAGGGTTTATTTGTAACATTAGAGGGGCCAGAGGGTTCTGGAAAGTCAACTATTATAAAGATGATAGAAGAGGATTTAAATAAAAGTAAGATTGAATATGTATCTACAAGGGAGCCTGGAGGTATAGATATAGCAGAGCAGATAAGAGAGGTTATTTTAAATAAAAGTAATACAGCTATGGATAAAAGAACAGAAGCTCTTTTATATGCTGCATCCAGAAGACAACATATGGCTGAGAAAGTAATTCCTGCTTTAGAAGATGGAAAAATTGTGATTTGCGATAGATTTATTGATTCTTCTCTTGCCTATCAAGGTTACGCTAGGGGAATAGGAATGGATGAAGTTATGAAAATAAATGAGTTTGCTATTGAAGGATATATGCCAGACCTTACAATATATCTTGACATAGAACCTAAGATAGGTCTTGAAAGAATAGGTAAAAATAAGGAAAGGGAAGTAAATAGGTTAGATCTAGAGAATTTAGAATTCCATAATAAAGTAAGAGAGGGTTATCTTAAAATTTTAGAAGTTTATAGTAATAGAATAAAAAGAGTAGATGCAAATAGGGAAATAGAATTGGTTTTTCAAGATGTAAGAAGACTTATAAAGGATAAATTAGATACTATTACTAAGGAATAATAAGTTAATATTATAAGGAATTTTTTGGTAAAGAAAAAACTTTTAATGAAATAAGAAATAAATATGTTAAAATATAAGGTAAAGAATAAAATTAATTAATAACAAATGAGGGCTTTAAATGAGTATTAAATTTATATTCATTTAAGATTCGATTAAATAAATTAGACTTTAATTATTAAGGGGGGATATATGGTGAAACTTGTAATTGCAGTTGTTCAAGACGATTATGCAGAGGACTTAACAGACGTAATTACAGAAGCTGGATACGGGGTCACTAAGCTTGCCACCACAGGAGGATTTCTAAAGTCAGGAAATACTACTTTAATGATAGGTGTTAAAAAAGAGGATGTAGATAATGTGATATCTATAATAAAAGATGTTTGTAAAAAAAGAAATCAGGTGGTTACAACACCTCCACCAGTAACTGGATCTACAGGAATTTATGTTCCTTATACAGTTGAGGTTGAAGTGGGGGGAGCTACTATATTTGTAATTGATGTAGATCAATTTATAAAAATATAAGCATAAACTAGTATGTTAATGTGAACTTGGATAAAAATAAAGAGTTCGCATAAAGGGAGGTATAAGATGGGCTTTGAAAATATAATAGGACATGAAGCAATTAAAACTCAAATACAAAACTCTATAGCGCAAGGAAAGTTTTCTCATGCTCATCTTATAATAGGTGAAGATGGACTTGGAAAAAGTCTTATAGCAAAAGGAACTGCTCTAAAGATTTTAGGGAAAGAGATAGATAGAATTTACGTTGACATCATAGAGTGGAGAATTGAAAAAAGCAAGAAATCTATAGGTGTAGATGACATAAGAGACATAATAAAAGAAGTAAATAAAAAGCCATATGAGGGTGATAAAAAAGTTGTAATAGTATATGAAGCTGATAAAATGACAACAGAAGCTCAAAACGCTTTCTTAAAGACCATAGAAGAGCCTCCCAAAGGAGTTACTATAATTCTTCTTTGCCAAAACTCAGAACTTATACTAGAGACTATAAAATCTAGATGCCAAATTCATAGACTTAAAAGATTAAATTTTGAGGAAATGGAACGGTATATTAAAAGAGAGTACCCTGATTTAGATAATGAGATGATAAGGCAGGTTATAAACTTTTGTGAAGGAATACCTGGACGGAGTGAGCTTTTTTTAGAAAATGAAACATTTAAAAATCTTAGAAATATAACTATGGAAATATTAGTTTTACTAAATAAGAAAGAAAAGTATATAATGAAAACATACGAGGAATTTTTCAACAAGTATAAAGAATGGTGGGAGGAAATATTAAATTGTTTTATCTCTTATATAAGGGATATTATCCTTTATAAAGAGATGGGAAAATACGATGTTATTATAAACGTTGATAAAATAAAAGAGATAAAGGGTCTTTCAAATATATATTCTTTTAAAGAACTAAGTAAAATCATTGATATAATAAACGATACGAGAGAGAAGATAGAAAGAAAAGTTAATTTAGTATTAGTTTTTGATATGATGTTGCTTAAGATGCAGGAGGTCTAAAATGGTAACAGTAGTAGGAGTAAGGTTTAAAAAGTCAGGAAAAATATATTATTTTGACCCTAACGAATTAGACATAAAACAAGGCGATAATGTAATAGTTGAAACAGTTAGAGGGATAGAATTTGGTCAGTGCGTTATTGGGCCTAAGAGTATAAGTGAAGATGAGGTTGTAACTCCACTTAAAAATGTTATAAGGAAGGCTACAGAAGAAGATGTAAATAAGCATATGGATAATAAGAGAAGAGAAGAAGAAGCTCTAAAAATATGCGAAGAGAAGATTCAAAAACATCAACTTCCAATGAAGCTTATAGATGTGGAGTATACTTTTGATAACAACAAAATTATATTTTATTTCACAGCAGAAGGAAGAGTAGATTTTAGAGAATTAGTTAAGGATTTAGCAGCTGTATTTAGAACAAGAATAGAATTAAGACAAATAGGTGTTAGAGATGAAGCTAAAATGATAGGGGGACTTGGACCTTGCGGAAGACCTATGTGCTGTGCTTCTTTCTTAGGAGACTTTGTTCCTGTATCTATAAAAATGGCAAAAGAACAAAATCTATCTCTAAATCCTACTAAGATTTCAGGAATCTGCGGAAGACTTATGTGCTGTCTAAATTACGAACAATCAACCTATGAAGATATAAAAAAGAAGCTTCCAAGGGTAGATTCTATTGTTGATACTCCTTATGGAAGAGGTCAGGTTATTAGCAATTCTGTGGTAAAGGAAAGCGTTAAAGTTAAAATAAAGACTCCAGATGGTGAGGATGATATAAAGGAGTTAAAAATACATGAAATATCTTTAGTATCTGGAGAATATGAATATGTACCTATAAATGAAGATGATATTGAATTAGAAGCTGAAGATATAGATGATGAGACTTTAAGAGAGTTATTAGACGATAACTAAGGGGGAGCGACATGAAAGCGATTATAAAAGTTTCTAATCTTCGATCTCAAAGTGACGTAGGAACTATAAGAACGGCTTTAAGTAATGAAGAAGGAATTATAGCTTGTCATATAAAAAAGGAAAAAGGAGAAGTGGATATAGTATATGACAGCTACTTTATAACCTTAGAAAAAATACAAGACTTGTTAGATGATATGGGATATAATGTAATATAAAATTATGGCTTTTAAATTTTAGACAAACGTGGTAAAATAGAAAGGGCATGTACATATTAAATAAATGCATGTATCTAAAGTTTTGAGGAGGTGTTTTTCATGGCATTTAAGATCGGTGATTCATGTGTAAGCTGTGGAGCTTGTGCTTCTGAATGCCCAGTTGGAGCAATCAGCCAAGGAGATACTCAATTCAACATCGATGCAAACACTTGCATAGACTGTGGAAACTGTGCTAATGTTTGTCCAGTTGGAGCAATTTCAGCTGACGAATAATAGTAATAAAAAAGGTCGTCTTTGTGACGACTTTTTTTATTGGACAAGTACATTAAAAATTTTAAATAAAACAGGAGCTAAAAATACAGTAATAAGTCCGGCAATACCAATAGATAATCCACTCATTGCACCTTCTGTTTCTCCAAGCTCTATTGCTTTTGTGGTTCCTACTGCGTGAGATGCTGTGCCTATAGCAATACCCACTGCAACTTTATTTTTTATTTTAAATAAGTTTAAGATTGCAGGTCCTATAACAGCTCCTATAATACCAGTAGAAATTATAGCTGCTACAGTAATAGATGGTATTCCTCCTAGCTGCTTTGATATCTCAACTCCAATAGGAGTTGTCACTGATTTAGGGATTAGAGAAGAATTCAGCGGACTATCTATTTTAAAAATATAGCTCAATATAATTATAGTAATAATTCCAATACAAGACCCGCTAGTTATACCAATCAATATAGGTATAGCATATTTTTTTAGCAGGTTTATTTTTTTATACAAAGGAACAGCTAGTACCACAGTAGAAGGGCCGAGAAAAAAGGATATGAATTGTCCCCCTATATTATAGTAAGTTAAGCTTATATTAAACTTAATAAGAAAACTTATTATCAAAGCAATGCTTATAAGTAGTGGATTAAATAAAGTTATTTTAGTTTTAGAATATATTAAACATCCAATTTCAAAAGCAATTAATGAAATTAATATTCCAAAGAGTGGAGTATCAATAAGACCTCTCATTGGTTTTCCCCTTTCATCATAAGTTGAACTATTATTCCTGTAACCAATAATACTACTATGGTAGAAAGTAAGGATACAATAATAATAGCAAGTAAGTTTCCTTTAAGCATGGAGAAACTTGAAATTAGACCAACGCCTGCTGGTATAAAGAAAAAAGCTAAATGGTCTAATAAAAAGTTGCTGATATCTTCAATCATTCTAAGTTTAATAACTCCTGTGGATAAAAGTAGTAAAAGTATAAGCATTCCAAGTACACTGCCTGGTATAGCAAGGCTTAAGGTTTTTTGGATTACTTCTCCTAAAAAGTATATACTAAAGATAATAGCAATTTGCCTTAATAATTTCAAATTGTCACCTCCAAATAAGTATTCAAAATATAAATTTTTATAATCTATCATTATAATGGCTTTAAGTATATTTTTATGTGCTTTTTAATACCACATTAAATATTTACTAGGTATTATAATACAACTTTTTTGGCGGGAAATAGCAATTGTAAGAATAGGAAAAAAAGAAAGAGTATTCTATACAATTTTAAAAAATTTATAATATGATATATTATAATAGGCTAAGGATAGTATATAATCTTAGAAGATGTTAGAATATTGGGTATAATATTATAAAGTGGTGATATAATTTGGATATGGATTTAGTAAAAAATGATGAAACTTTAGATGATCTACAATTAAAAAATCTTTATGTAATACAAAAAAAGAAAGGATTTAGGTTTGGAATAGATGCAGTTTTACTTGCTAATTTTGCACAGGTAAAGAGAGGAAGTAGTGTTATAGATTTATGCAGCGGAACAGGAATAATTCCTTTTATCCTTGCAGGAAAAACAGAAGCATCAAGTATAACAGGAATTGAAATACAAGAAGAAATGGTTGAAATGGCTAAAAGGTCAGTTCAACTTAATAAATTAGAACATAGGGTAAATTTCATAAATGGAGATTTGAGAAATTTAGATCTTTTAAAAAAGCTTCCTAAAGCAGATGTAGTTACAGTAAACCCGCCTTACAAGCTTGCAAATTCAGGCATAGTAAATCCTGAGGATAAGATGGCAATAGCAAGGCATGAGATTTGCTGCACTTTAGAAGATGTGATAATAGCCTGTAGAATTTTATTAAATAATAATAAGAGAATGTATATGATACATAGACCAGATAGATTAGCAGATATATTAACCTTGATGAGGAAACATAAAATAGAACCAAAAAGAATACAGATGATTCATCCTAATACTAAAAAAGCTCCTAATATTGTATTAGTAGAAGGGCAGAGAGATGGAGGAGCATTTCTTAAATGGGAACCTCCTATTTTTGTTTATGATGAATATGGAAACTATTCGGAACAGATAAATAAAATTTATGGAAGAAGCGGCCAGTAATAAATTAGGAAAGAGTGGAAACAGAGGTTAAAAAGTTTGGGGAGTAAAAAGCGCTTATAGGTACAGTAGATAAGTGGATAAATGGAATTTAGAGCGGAGAAAAGGAGGAGATACTGTGAGTGGTAGATTGTATGTGGTTCCAACGCCTATTGGAAATTTAAAGGATATAACATTAAGGGCCTTGGAAGTTTTAGAAAATGTAGATTTAGTGGCTGCAGAGGATACAAGGCAGAGTCTGAAGCTTTTAAATCATTTTAATATAAAAAAGCCCCTTGTAAGCTATCATAAGTTTAATGAAAACGAGAAAAGTGAGAACATTATAGAGATATTAAAGGAAGGAAAGAATGTAGCCTTAGTGTCTGATGCTGGAACTCCTGGAATATCAGATCCAGGAAGTGTTATTGTGAAAAAGTGCATAGAAGAGGGAATAGAGTTTGATGTGCTGACTGGAGCCACTGCTGTTACTACAGCACTTGTTTATTCAGGACTTGACACAACTAAGTTTTTATTTAGAGGATTTTTGCCTAGAGAAAATAAAGATAGGAAGTCTATTATAGAAGATTTAAAAGATAGAGAAGAGACCTTAATTTTTTATGAGGCACCTCATAGACTTATAAAGACTTTAGAATTTTTATATGAAAATTTAGGGGATAGGCAGATTGCTATATGTAGAGAACTTACTAAAATTCATGAGGAAATAATAAGAAGGAATTTGAGTGAAGCTATAGAATATTATAGAAATAAGGAACCAAGAGGAGAATATGTGCTTGTGGTTCAAGGTAAGAGCAGAGAAGAAAAAAGAAAAGAAGAGGAGGAGGTATGGAGGAAATTAACAATTGAAGAGCATATAAAGAAATATATGAATGAGGGAATAAGCAAAAAAGATGCTATAAAAAAAGTAGCTAAAGACAGAAATATAGCTAAGTCAGAGGTATATAAATATTCTTTAAAGTTGTAATAAGTTACAGAAAGTTAAAGATTTTACCCTGTAAATGTTATCTTTTTATGATATAATATATTGTATGTTTTTCACGTAGAGAAGAAATAATTAAGTTGCAAAGGGGATGGGAATAGTGCATAAGAAAGTGGCGTCAATAGTAACAGCAGCAGTTTTATTAGTTACTATGAGCACAACTGGAGCTGTTGCAGATACGTTATCGGACAAGCTAAAAAGCCAACAGAATACACTACAACAGCATAAAAATCAATATAAAAGTGTTCAAAATAAAATAGCAAATTTAGAAGCAAAAATTGAAGAATTTGATGGAAGAATAGAAAGCTTAATGTCGGAAATTGAAGAAAACAGGAATAAAATTAAATCAATTGAAAGTGATATAGATTTAGCTCAAAGCGAAATAGAAAAGGCACAAAAGGACATAGAAGAAGAACAAGAGCTGTTTAATGAAAGAATTAAGGCAATGTATATGAACGGCATAGGTGGATATTTAGAAGTGTTTTTAGGTGCGGAAGATTTAAGCGATTTCATTGAAAGGATAGAAGCGGTTAAGCAAATTACAGAACTAGATAAAAAGATAGTTAATGACCTAAAACGAAAGCAGGAAGATTTACAAGCAAAGCAGGAAAAACTGCAAAAAGAGAAGAGTAATCTAAAAAAATTAAATATAGCTCAGCAAGAAAAGATTAAAAAATTAGAAGAAGATAAAAAGAAACAAAATAAGCTTATTGAAGAAGCAAAAGCGCAAAGTGCTCTATATGCTAATGCTTTAAAAGCAGATGAAGAACAAATCGCACAAACTAAAAAGCTTATAGAACAAGCAAAAAGAAGATATCAATCAGCAGCCTCAAGTTCAAAGACTAGTTCAAAATCTACTTCATCAAGCAATAGACCATCAAGAGGGTCTCAATCTAGTTCTAGTTATTCATCTGATGCATTAATTAGTTATGCATCTCAATTTCTAGGAACTCCTTATGTTTGGGGAGCAACTGGTCCAAATTCCTTTGATTGTTCAGGATTTACAAAATATGTTTATGCTCATTTTGGAATAAACTTACCAAGAGTTTCGCGTGACCAAGCTGAAGTAGGAACTTACGTTTCAAGAGATGATTTACAGCCAGGAGATTTGGTATTCTTTAAGAATGGTGATAATCCAGTACACCATGTAGGTATATATGTAGGAAATGGCTCTTACATTCACGCTCCAAGAACAGGAGACGTTGTAAAGATAAGTTCACTATTAAGCAGATCAGATTATGCTTGGGCAAGAAGAGTTAGATAAATTAGTATAAAAATACATATGAAAAAGCGCCGAACTTTTTTGGCGCTTTTATATTTTTTAAAAAATAAATGATCCCATAATCAAAAGTTATGGGATCAAAGGGGATATCTGTTAAAGGGGATAAATATTTATTTTGCTTCTTCTTTTAAAGATTCTAAACAAGATCTGCAGATATTTTTTCCTTTGTAGTTTATAACGTTTCTAGCATCTCCACAGAAGATACATGCTGGCTCATATTTTTTAAGTATGATTTGCTCACCATCTACGTATATTTCTAAAGCGTCCTTTTCTGCTATATCTAGAGTTCTTCTTAATTCTATTGGGATAACAATTCTTCCTAATTCATCTACTCTTCTTACTACACCTGTTGATTTCATTAATAATTCCTCCTTAAATTTTAAATTAACATATAATTGACTAGTAATAAGAACTAGAAATTTGCTTTACACATTTCGACAACTTCCACGTTAGATAATAACAAATGTGACAAAAGAAGTCAATATGTAAAATGATTTTTTTTGATATTGTTACAAAATTCTTATTAAATTCCATCTAAAGTTAATATACTACCAAATTATTCAAAAGTCAATATATTTTTTGTAAATAAAATACAAATAGAACAAATAGTTAAATGCTAGAAAAATCAAGGTATAAGACAAGCTTATTAAAAAGTTGTTCAAAAATTAGTAATAAATTGTAAACAAAATAAACAAAATAATTGCCGAATAAAATAGTAATTAAATGGATAATCATATTAGTAATGTCGAAACTATAATGTAAAGTTAGATTTAAATTTAACATATCAGTATATTAATTGGAATATATTAAATTTTTATGGATATTATGTATATAATCCATCCATAATATATAACAATATTTTTTAAATTTTACTATAAATAAAAATAAAAGCGATTCTTTAAAAGGTACTGTAAAAAATAAGAAAAATTTTCATAAAGGTAGTAAGAGAGATTTGCCTTAGTATGTTAAAATTAAAGTATAAGTTAGAGTATACTATAATTATGGTAGGTGAAATAGTGAACAAAATAATAAATGACATAAAAAATATAATAAGAGATATTGGAGGAGATGCTTATATAGTTGGGGGATATATTAGAGATAAACTCCTTCAAAAAAATAAGGAATTTAAGGATTTGGATATAGTATATGATGGAGACATTCATTTCTTTATAAGAGCTTTAGAAAGTAAAGGATATAAAATTTTCCCCATAAAAGAAGACATCAAAATATATAGAGCTGTTATTGAAGATAAAATCTTAGATATAGCTTTGTTAAATGGAAACAATATAGAGGAAGATTTACAAAGCAGAGATTTTACCATAAATGCAATAGCCTTAAAGTTAATCAGTAATAACATAATAGATCCGTTTAGGGGAAGGGAACATATAAGGACAAAGATTATTCATGAGGTGAAGGAAGATAGCATACAGAAGGATAGAATTAGGATATTAAGAGGATGTAGATTTGCTATTAAGTATGGAATGCATTTTAGTAAGCTTTGTGAAGAACATATTAGAAGAGAAAATAAATATATAAAATTTTCTCCTAAAGAGAGGATTTTTAATGAACTTATAGAAATATTAAAGGTGGACGACAATGGAATTGCTTTTGAAGAGTTAGATAAATATGGTGTTTTAAAAGAATTATTGCCTTATATAGATGAGCTTAAAACCGTAGGTAAGTGCAAATATCACATAGAAGATGCTTTTACACATATGAACTTGGTTTATCGTAATTCTAAGGAACTTTTAAGAGGAGAACTTAAAGTAGAAGGACTAGATTTAGATATATTTAAAGTTAATCTAGGAGAGGTTTCTATAGGAGTATATTTTTCGCTAGCAGCTTTTTGTCATGACATAGGTAAAGTAAAGTGTTATAGAAATAATGATGGGAAGATAAGCTTTATAGGACATGATAAAGAGGGAGCAAAAATTATAGAAGAAGCTCTTGAAGTATTAGGTTTTCCTAAAAAAGCACAAAAGTTTATAAAAGCTCTAGTAGAAGCACATATGTATCCTTTAGGCCTTTGCAAGAATAATGTTAAAAACTATAAAAGAAGCTTTTATAAGTTTTTTTCAAGATATGATGAATACATACCTTATATATTAGCCATATCTTATTGTGATATGCATGCTACAAAGATGCTCTATGACCCAGATAATGAGGAGCAGATGTTTAATGAATATATTGAAAACCTTTTAAAAGAATATAAACTATATAAAAATGTTAAGGATAATAGGTTTATAAATGGAAAAGAGATTATTGAAGTTACAGGACTAAAAGGAAAGAATATAGGAAAAGTACTTGAGGAACTGGATAAAAAAGCCTATTATGAAGAAATAATAACTAAGGAAGATGCTCTAAAGTATTTAAAAAGTATCAGTCATAAAAGTTAGCGCTATGTTGAAAAGGTGCTATATTAATTTATTGGCTTAGTTATATATATGAATATTTTGAAAGGGGTACAAGTATGAAAATATTTATTGACACAGCAAATGTAGATGAAATAAGAAAAGTAAGCGAATGGGGGATTTTAGACGGAGTTACTACTAATCCTTCTTTAATAGCAAAGGAAGGAAGAGATGTAAAAGAAGTTGTAGAAGAGATATGCTCCATAGTAGATGGCCCTATAAGTGCAGAAGTAATAAGTTTAAAGCATGAGGAAATGGTTGAAGAGGCAAGACAATTAGCTAAAATACATAAGAATATAGTAATAAAAATACCTATGTGTGAAGAAGGAATAAAAGCTGTACATACTTTATCACAAGAGGGAATAAGGACAAATGTGACTTTAATATTCTCCGCACAACAAGCATTGCTTGCAGCAAAAGCAGGAGCTAGTTTTGTAAGTCCTTTTGCAGGAAGACTTGATGATATAGGAACTGATGGAATAGATTTAATAGCAGATATAGCTCAGATATTTGATATCTATGGTATAGAAACTGAAATAATAGCAGCTAGTATAAGACATCCAATGCATGTTTTAAATGCAGCTAAAGCTGGATCTCACATAGCTACTATACCATATAAGGTATTGATGCAGATGCTAAATCACCCTCTTACAGACAGAGGAATAGAACAGTTTTTAAAAGATTATAATAAGTCTAAAAAGTAAACGATAAATCCACATGTGAAAACATGTGGATTTTTTATATGTAAAATTTGTTTGTAAACATTTTGCCTTAATGATATACTATAATTTAAGAAAATTGCAACATTTTTTTAATACACAAAGTAAAAAATAAAGCTAAATAAGATGGACAAAAATGTCGAAAATTCTACAGAATTATATAAAAAATGAAATATTTAAAGAGCAATATATCGAATTATTCCACATAACATCAACAATTTATCCACAAGAATATGTGTACAATGTGGATAAAAATATTTTGTTACATATATGAAGTCAAATAGAATCAATAAATACACAGGAAATTAGGCTTATCCACAAAAATTGTGGATAAGTTGTGTATAAATGTTAATAACTTTGAGGATTATTAATGTAACTAAAAATATGCAAGGTGTATCTCCAAAATTATTATGAACTATTATGGAACTGTTTATATTATATAATCGAAATAAAAATTAACTGCTAGATAAAAAATGAAATTTGTAATATAGTTACAAATACCGTATAATATATTTTAAGAATAAAATTTATTTAGGATAAAAAATTTATTTATCATTAGAAATTAAGCATAAGTTTTTTAATATATAGGTGTATGGAGGTAACAGTCGTGAAAGATTATAAAGAAATTATGAATAAGATAAACGGTATAGCAAAAGAAGTTTCAAAAAGCAGTTTAGTTTCTTATGAAGACTTACCTCAATATGATTTATTTCTATCTCAAGTTATAGATTATTTGAATGATAGGTTTGAGGAAGAAAAGTATACAAATAACATAGTGCAAAACTATATAAAAAATGAAGTTATATCAAAGCCGGAAGATGGAAAAAAGAGAGGATATACAAAATTACACCTAGTACAGTTAGTGCTTTTAAGCTACATGAGGCCTATCTTAACTACGGAAGAAATAAAAAAGGTGTTTGCTCTTGCTTTTAATGAAATAAATGATAGAAGTGATGATATTATTTCTTGGGAAAGTGCATACAAGATTTTTGATAAAATTCAAGGAGATAGTTTTGACAATTTTTTAGATATAGAGATTTTTAATAAGAATAAGTTTAAACAATTTATTCAAGATAGTAATTTAAAGGAAGAGGAAGAGGAAAGGATATTAGTATTCTTGATAGTAATGACTTTAATAGCTCAAGCTAGTGCTATTAAGAAGCTTGCAAAGAAAATTGTAGATGAGTACGGAGAAAAATAATAATAAGATTATATATTGTGGTTTCCACTGCATATCTACTCTGTGAGGGGAAGGTGATTTGTGTGGAAACTTTGGTGGAACTAGTGGGGAATGTTGGATTTCCTATTGCTATGTCTATTTACTTATTAGTGAGAATAGAAAGCAAGATAGAAAGCCTTACTGCTAGCATCAATGCTTTAACAAATGTGCTTAGTAAGAACGGATAAAAGTACTGGATAAACTCCAGTGCTTTTTATTTTTCATATGTATAAATATTGACAATGAACTTTGTAAAAGTTACCATTGAATTACAATGATAAAATGTTATAAATACAATTTAAGTATATAACTGTAATTATTTGCAAAAGGAGGACCTAAAATGATAAATTTAAAGGGCAAAAGTCTGTTGACATTAATGGATTATACTAAAGAAGAAATTATATGGCTATTAGAACTAGCAGCACAGTTAAAGCGTGATAAGAAGGAAGGAACTGAATGGCAGAGGCTTGTTGGAAAAAACATAGCTTTGATATTTGAAAAGGATTCTACTCGAACAAGGTGTGCTTTTGAAGTAGCAGCACATGATCAAGGGGCTTATGTGACATACCTAGGACCATCAGGTTCTCAGATTGGAAAGAAAGAATCCATTAAAGATACAGCAAGAGTTCTTGGAAGAATGTATAACGGCATTGAGTATAGGGGATATGCTCAAGAGACAGTTGAAATATTAGCCAAGTATTCAGGAGTGCCAGTTTGGAATGGACTTACAGATGAAGATCATCCAACGCAGGTTTTAGCAGATTTTCTAACTATAATGGAACATATAAATAAGCCCTTAGAAGAAGTTACCTTAGTATATATAGGAGATGGCAGAAATAACGTTGCAAATGCGCTTATGATAGGAGCATCAAAGGTGGGAATGAATTTCAGAATAGTATCTCCTAAAAAGTTGTTTCCTAGAGAGGAACTAGTAAATAAGTGTAGGGAATCCGCTGCAAAATCTGGAGCAACAATAACTATTACAGATGATGTGGATAGTGGTGTTAAGGATGCAGATGTATTATATACAGATGTATGGGTTTCCATGGGAGAGCCTGAAGAAGTATGGAAAGAAAGATTAGAACTATTAAATGGATATAGAGTAGATATGGACTTGATAAGAAAAACAGGAAATGAAAATGTAAAGTTTATGCATTGCTTACCAGCCTTTCATGATCTAGGTACAGATATTGGTAAAAAAATATACGAAAAGTATGGAGCTGAATGCTTAGAAGTTACGGATGAGGTCTTTGAAAGTAAGTATTCTATAGTATTTGATGAAGCGGAAAATAGAATGCATACTATAAAGGCGGTTATGGTAGCTACTTTATAGAAACTTATAAGAATAACAAAAGAATAATAGTATGCTGTTGTTGAAGGGAGAGACTGTCATGAAAAATGGTGGTAGGAACTTACAGAAACAAATCATATTACTGATAACTTTTGCAATTCTTGTTCCCTTAGTATTAGTAAGTGGAATAAGTTATTACATTATAGAGGAAAATATAAGAGAAAATTTTCACACTAAGGCTCAGGCTAGTATAGGAGATGCAACTTCTATAATACAAAACGTGATTACAAATAATATGGAATCTATACAAATGTTATCTGAAGACCCTAATGCTAAAGATATTCTATCCAATAAGAACAGTGAATTTTTATTAAAAAGGAGTCTTGATTCTTTTTTAAGATCTCATAAAGGAATTAGTAATGTTTATATAGGTACTGTGAATAATAAATTTATCACAGCAATTTCTCAGACAATTCCAAAGAGATTTGATCTTAGCCAAAGAGAATGGTATAAAAAGGCACTAGAAACTCCAGATAAAGTGGTTGTAACTAATCCATATCAAAATGGAGATAATAAAAATGAATATGATATAAGCATTGCTAGAGCCATAAAGGATGCATCAGGGAAAGTAGTAGGGGTTGCATCAATAGATATAAATCTCACATATATAAGTAATTTAATTAAAGAAATTTCTATTGGAAATAATGGATACGTAATAGTTGTAAATAAAGACGGAAACATAATATCTCACAAAGATTCTAGTAAAATAGGAAAGAATATAAAAGAAGATAAGACAATAGAGACTTTGGTGAACACAGATGAATCTATTTTTAATGGAGATATAGATGGAACTTCTTATAGGGTGTTTAAGTCCAAGGAAGATAATACAGGATATACTATACTTGGAGTTATACCAAGAGTGGAGCTTGAAGCTACTCTTCACAAGATTATTTACTATACTATTATGGTAACAGTTGCAACTTTAGTGTTAGCTATAATTGTAACTAATATGGTTATTAAAAGAAGTATTACTAATCCTATAAAGAAAATTGTAGGTTTATTAGATGGTTTAAGCAAGGGAGACTTTACCGCAGATATTCATAAAGATAAAAAGCTTATACAGGAGTTGGAGAGTATAATAGATGCTATTGATGAGACTAGGAACGGAGTTTTAAGTATTCTCCAAGGTATAGTAAAGGTATCGGAAGATTTAAAAAGCAATTCCCAATCACTTATGGCTGTTACAGAGGAATCTAGTGCTATTGGAGATGAGGTTGCAAAGGCAGTTCAACAAATATCAGAAGGCTCTGTGAGCCAATCAGAAAAGTTAGCTAAAAGCGTAAGTTTATCTGAAGAATTAGGAAAAAGAGTAGATGGCACAGCAAAGAGTTCGGAGAATATGATAAATGCTTCTAAGGAAGCTAAGGAAGTCAGTGAACAAGGCGTTTTGTTTATAAATGATTTATCTCAGGCATTTGAAGAGAGCTATATTGCAAATTTAGACGTGGTTGAAAAGGTGGAAGAACTAGATAAAAAATCAAGCAAAATAGGTGATATTACAAATGTTATAAAAGACATAACGGAGCAGACAAATCTTTTAGCATTAAATGCATCTATTGAGGCTGCAAGAGCAGGAGAAGCGGGAAAAGGATTTGCAGTAGTTGCAGACGAGGTAAGAAAGCTAGCAGAAGAATCTGCAAATTCTGCTTTAGAAATTGAAAAAGTAATAAATGAAGTAAAATTAAGCGTTAATGAAGTTTTTGAAAAGCTAAAATATTCAACAGAACTCAGCGATAAAACGGCACTTAATGTAAGCAATACAAAAAATAGCTTTGATAAAATAAAAGTTGCTATAGAGGAACTAGAAGGAAATGTAGAAAATGTTAACTATTTACTGAGAAAAATGAAAGAAGATAAGGATGCTGTTATAATGAATATTTCAGAAGTTTCTGCTGTGGCAGAGGAAATAGCAGCAACATCACAGGAGGTAAGTGCATCTTCAGAGGAACAAGCATCTGGACTTCAGGAAATAGTTTTATCTGCAGAAAAACTGGATTCTTATTCAAATGAATTAAAACAAATGATCAATAAATTTAAAATATAAAGCATAAGCAAAGAAGGACTCTAAGCTTTTTCTTAGAGTCCTCTATTTATGTTATTCTTCTTTATCTAGTTTTCCACGTGAGTTGAATACGGCTCTCACGCTTTCAGGTTGGCCGTGTTTTATGTTAACTTTTTTAAAATGACCATCTTCTTTTTTATTGTTTTGAGTTCTGCGCATTTTACTATCTGACATAATCTTAAACAATCTCCTTTTTTATTATTAAAATTTATTATATATCTCTTTCTGTAGTTCCCTTAACACCTTTTGATTTATGTTTTCTCATTTCGTCCTCATGGATAATATCAGGTTTAGAAGTTCTTTTATCTAGAATCTTACTATCCCTTTTCTTTGAATTTCCCACTTTAATTCACTCCTTAATATAGATATGTAACTTATTTAATAGAGTAACCGGATTTTAAGAAAATATGCATGAAAGTAAAGTATTAGATAAGTTTAAAATTTATAAATATATTATGCAGCATGCCATAAAGTGGTATAATACTCTATAAGAGGGGACAATCAAATGTTATTTTATGCATATAACAAGTAAAAAACAATTAAATTGTAAGCAATTGAAGGTGAAACATTATGGGGAAATTAGATATTTTATTATTAGCTTTAATGTTGATTTTTGCATCAATAGCTTTATATGAATATATATTGATAAAAGACATTAAGAAAAGCCAAGAATTTATGGAAAAAATGAAGGAAAAGTTTTGTAAAACTAGTGAAAAGATATTAATGACTGAAAATGAAGATGAGATATACTCAATCGTTTTAGATACTGTTGTTGATTTAATACCAAATGCAACAAAGGGCAGCATATTACTTATGGACAAAAATGAAAATTTTTATTTTAAAGCTGTCAAAGGATTTGAAAACGATTTAATAGATTTTAACTTAAGAAAAGAAGAAGCATACCTTTATAGTGTAAATAAATTTAAGGAAACTGCTATAATAGAAAACCCAAGAAAATTTGACGAAGCTAATATTATTGACACAGATACAATAAAGAAACTTAAAGATAAAAGAGCTTTAGACATTTACTGCACCATATCAGCACCTATATATAGATAATAAACTTATAGGACTTTTAAATGTAGATTCTTCAAAACCAGGATATGTATTTACTAAAAAGGAGCTAAACCTTATGAACTTAATAAAAAGTGAGCTCCAAATTGCACTGAAAAATGCTTTTGCACAGAATAAGCTTAAATACTTAGCAAATTTCGATGAACTTACTGGTGTTATGAATAGAAGAAGGTTTAATAAAGAATTAAGTTTTCAAATTGAAAAAGCTAAACAAGAGAGAAGAACATTTTGCCTTGTTATGATAGACTTAGATAATTTTAAAAAGATTAATGATACCTATGGCCATAATTTTGGAGACAAGGTACTCAGATTTTTTTCTTATTTATTAGAAAGTTCTATGGAGAGATCTGGTATAATAGCAAGACTTTCTGGAGATGAGTTTGCTATTTTGTTTTTGAACTGCCCTATGGATGAAGCCAAAAAGAAAATGACCAAAATAACTGAAATAGTGGCATCACACAAAATAAATGGAGTTACTATTTCATTTAGCTATGGTATATGTGAAGTAGAAGGATGTAATAGTATAACTTGCACAGAAGCACTTATTTTAGCTGATGTAGATATGTACAATAATAAAAAACTAAAAAAATTAAAAGGAAGTCTTAATGATAAACGCATAACTTAAATTTTAATTGATAAGAGAATGTAAGATTAAGGGAATTACTCTAAGGAGTAGTTCTTTTTTTATTATAGAATTTAGCATATAGAATTATAAAATTGGACTTAGGAGCAGTGTATTAGTATAATAATATTCAGGGAAATATTAGATTAAATTCAATAAAAATGAAAATATTAGGAGATGGAGATATGTTAAATCAGAATTTTGAAAAGAGCACTTCATGTTATGAGATTAATATTTATTAAAAATTAGATGAATGTGTTATTAAATACCTAAAGCTTAATATATTAACCATAACATTTTTATGTATTTAAATATAATTAATATTATGATTATTTTATTTAACCGTAACATATGATGTAGCTTCAATTGTTTAGATAATTGAAATCTATTTTGTAAAATCAATAATAAATATAATGATAATTATTTACTATATAATAAAAAAATGGTATAATAACAATACGTTGTAAAATATAGAAATATAAGAGTTAATATGGTTTTTTTGTATGTGTAGCAAAAAAATTAATATTGATAATTAGTAGAATGGTGTTTATTAGGAGGTGATATAATGATTAATGAAATAAAGGTGAATGAGTTAACATTGAAAGTGTTTTTATTAAAGGATATTCAAATTACAGAATCTTTAGAGAAAATATCAGATCTTATAGATAAATGCCTAGCAAAAGATAAAAAATTTTTGGAATTTCATAAGAGTAATAAATTTAAAAATTATACTTATAACTCTTTTTTCCCTGTAGAAAGATCTTCAAAAGTTTATAAAGAAGGTAATATATATTCTATAAAAATACGAACTATAGATGAAGAACTAGCTAGTTATTTTAAAAAGAACCTTGGTAATGAATATACAGAGTATATAAAATCGTTAACAATACAAGATAAAATGATAAGTAAAAGACATATAGAAAAAATTTATTCTATAACTTCTGTTGTTATAAAAACAGATAATGGTTATTGGAAAGGAAACTTATCTTTAGACCAATTTGAAAAAAGATTAAAAGAAAATTTAATAAAGAAGTACAATAATTATTTTAATACTAAGATAAATGAAGAATTCCAGCTATTTAACATGATTAGTTTTGACAATGTTAAACCTATTTCCTGTAAATATAAATCCGTATCTCTTTTAGGGGACAAGCTAACCTTGAATATTGCAGAAAATGAAACTGCTCAGAGATTAGCATATTTAGCTATAGGCACAGGATTAGGGGAGATGAATTCAAGAGGATACGGGTTTGTAAATTATAGATGGCTTTAAGGAAGTGATAATGTGTTAAACGACGTTATAAAAACTTTTGAAAAGATATATAAAGCTAAAGGAGATTCCTTTATAACTGACTCTTATGTACCAGTAGATGGAGAATATATAATTGTTGATACTAGCGGAGAAGAGTTTAAAATACTCGATAAAATTGTTATTAAGCAAGATAAAAAAACAAAGCAGTTAGATACTACAAACCAATATTTTGATTTTATACGTAAGGCAGATTATATGAGTAGATATTTAGGGTCTAATAAAGCAATAAAAAATAAGAACATATACAGTAATAATTATTTTACTTTTTTTGTAAAAAAGAAAAATGTCCATAATGGTAAAATAACTAACAACATAATTGAAGAATATTATAATATTTTAAAAAATCCATTATTAAAATATAAAAATCCTAAATCTAAAAAGCTTTATCAAGAAGTTGAAAAGATAAATGGCAAAGCTGATGAAAAAAGGATAGAAAAAATTCAAGAGTGGATTAAAAATAATATATATGATTTAGTACCAAAAGATATAAAGGATGAATCATATATAAAAATTTTTTTTAAATATGATTTAGAAGAATATAGAAAAGAAAGTGAAAAGTACATACTTACAAATATTTATAATAAAAATGATTACAATATTACAATAGACAAGCATATCTACGGACTTCCAAATGATAATATGGGATTAAACTCTAAAAAACCATATCTAGAAAATAAAAGTAGAAAAACAAAGGTTCCTTATTTATTATCTCAAAATGAAGCTTTAATACAAAAAAAATTCTTTGATTACTTAATGAATCAAGCATCTATAGATAAAACTAATGTCTATATAAATGAAGATAATATAACGGCTATTTCTGACGACGAAAAGTTGGATGAAATACTAGACGAAGATTTTAGTGGATATTATCTTCGGATAAGAAAAGGTAAAGAAGAAGTTGAGATTCTTGATTTTGATATAATAGGACTTTATGAAGTTAAAATTAAACCTTTAAGATTAGAAAATGTTTTGCAACTTGAAAAGTCAAGTGTAAATTATGGAAATATATATACATTAGAAGGGCTAAAGAAAGTAATAAATGAAGTGTTTTTTAGCAAGTTTTTAACATCAAACTATTTTACAGAACCTAAAGATTTAAATATAAAAGATATTAATTTAAAAAGAAATCTATTATTAGCAAGAACAACTTTATTTAGATGGTTTTATAAAGGCAATAGAAATAGTGTATGGAAGATTTTAAATGTTACAAGTTTACATTTAATAAAGGGTTCGATAAACAATGGATATTTACAAAAGGCTGGTGAGCAATTTAATCTAAGAGTTTCTTTAAAAAGCTATTTCGAAGGAGGAAAAAGCATGGCTGATATTTTAATGAGTGTTAGAAATTCATTGAGAAGTAAAATAAATGAAAAAGATACATCGTCTATAGATAATGACAATGAATATTGGTTTGCAGTTGGACAATTAGCTAGTTACTTTATTTCATTAAGTAAGGGTAAAAATAAGGTGCATTCTTTAGCTAATCCAATTATTAATGCTAAAACAAATAATAGAATAAAAGAAGAATTAAGAAAGTTATATAAGAAATACAACTACATTATTGACGTTAGAAATAAAAAATTTAACAATTTATTTGCAATGGTTTTCGCGTATAAACCAGAGGGAAAAGTTGAAGAAGATCTAATTATAGCAGGATATTTATACAGTAATTTAATTTATGAAAAGTCAGTTAGGGAGGATGAAAAAGATGAATAAGAGAGTATATGGAGTTTTAGGCATAGTTTCAAGGATGAGTAATTGGAATGCTGATTTTACTGGATATCCAAAAACAACTTCTTCAGGAGATGTTTTTGGCAGTGATAAAGCTTTCAAATATCCTATGAAAAAGATGTGGGAACAGCAGGGAGAAAAGGTTTTATATATAAAATCTTTAAGATTTCAAGAAGGTAAAAAGGGGGAAATAGAACTTTTGCCAAGGTCTCTTAAGGAAAGGTATGAGTATATTTTTAATGAAGAAGATTTAAAAAAGAATAAAGATAGTAAGAAGGTTTTAACAAATTTATTTAGTGCTATAGATGTTAAAAACTTTGGTGCCACCTTTGCTGAGGAAGGAAATAATATATCTATAACTGGAGCTGTTCAAATTGGACAAGGATTCAATAAGTATGATGAAACAAATGCTGAAGAGCAGCAAATACTTTCTCCATTTAGAGATGCATCAAAAAAGGATGGAAAGAAAGAGGATGAGGAAGCTAAATCATCTACTTTAGGAACTAAGATAGTTAGCGATGAAGCTCATTATTTTTATCCATTTACTATAAATCCTTCTGTATATAATCAGTTTAAGGAACTTGGAGTAACTGATGGATATACAGAAGATGATTATAAGAAATTTAAAGAAGCGGCATTAGTGGCTGCTACATCTTTTAGCACAAATTCTAAAATAGGCTGCGAGAATGAATTTGCATTATTCGTAGAGACAGAACCTGACTTATATCTTCCGGACTTATCTCAGTATGTTGATTTTGAAAAGGGAGAAGATAAAAATATAATAATATTAAAATGTAATGATATGCTTAATAAATTAAAAGATAGAATAAAAAATATAGAAATCTATTACAATCCATATACTACAACAATCCAATCTGATATAGAAAAAGCTAAAAAGTTTAATATTTTTACTAAAGAAGAGGTATAAATATGAATGCTTTAAAGTTTACTTTAAGTGGAAAAACAGCTTTTTTTAAAAAGCCTGATGTAAATACTTACTATTATTTCACTTATGGTAATATTCACAAAGTAGCATTGTTAGGTATCTTAGGGGCCATAAGTGGATATAAAGGTTATAACCAACAGAAGTTAGAAGAAACAACATACCCAGAGTTCTATGAAAAACTTGCGGATATTAAGATTGGAATAGTTCCTAAAAACGAAAATGGATATATTCCTAAGAAGATTCAAGTTTTTAACAATTCAGTAGGATATGCATCAAAGGAACTTGGAGGAAATCTTATTGTTAAGGAGCAATGGCTAGAAAATCCAGAATGGGATATATATATTCTTATTGAAGGAGAACTTGAAAAGAAATTAGCTGATAGGATAATAAATTTAAAAACTACGTATATTCCTTATTTAGGCAAAAATGATCATATTGCGAATATTAAAAATGTAGAGACTATTGAAGATATAAATAAAATAAATAATTCAGATAAAATAGATAGCTTATTTATAAAGAATAATTTTGAATTTGTTCCAACTTGTGATGAATTTGATGATGAGTATGTTCCTATTTATAAGTATGAGGAAATGCTGCCAATAGCTTTAGAGAAGACAACTAATAAATATATTTTAGAAACCTTTGTATATAGCAATTCAGAATTAAAACAAATAAAGGATTCAGTAATATATGATTGTAATGGAAAAAAGATATTTTTCTTTTAATACTTTAGGAGGGGGAACCCTCCATATTATTAGATAAAGGAATGAATACATATGTATTTTGATAAAATAAATAAATTTGATATAGAAAATTTAATAAGGAATAGCAATAGGATTTATGCTCATGTTTTAGACGGTAGAAAAGAAAAATTAAGAGAACATTTAGATTTATCATTGAAGTATCTATATAAGATAATTTCAAGTAAAAATCTAGACGATGTATTTTTAAATTTTGAAAATGAGTTTGTAAAAGACTTTAGTAATGAAGGTAAAATATTATATAAGGAAATGTTACTTAATACTATATATATGCATGATTTAGGAAAGATAAATTGTAATTTTCAATATTTAAAGATGAATAATGAATATTTTAAAGATATGATTGATTTAAATCATAATAATTCAAATCATTCTATACTCTCCTCTTTAATATATTTAAATCATTATTTCCCAAAAATAAATCAACATTCTGTTAAAAGTGAAAAGGATATTTTGAGAATGTTTATGTTAATAAATTCTTATGTAATATCTAAACACCATGGAAACTTAGATAGTTTCAGTGAATATAATAAAAAGTTTTTAAGTGATGATGGAGAAGGGAAGAAACTATATACAGATGAACTTTCTATATTTGAGAATTTATATAATGAAAATGTAATATTTAAAGTAAAAACAGAGTGGTTAAAAATATTATTTGGAAAAGTTAGGGAAACTTTATTGAATAAAGAAAAAGAGAAAAAGGGAATTTCTTTTCAATTGTATATATATACAAGATTTTTAAGCTCATTATTATTGAGCTGTGATTATTATTCTACATCTAGCTTTAAGAATGAAAAAGAAGTAGAAAACTTAAGAGAAATAACTGATATAAATAAGTTTTATAGTGTTTTTAAAAGCACGGTAGTTTATAAATCAATAAGAAAATATGAAAGAGAAGCTTATGGAAAGATAAATAATTTAAAAGGAGTAAAAAATATTAACATATTAAGAAATGAATTGTTTTTAGATGCAGAGAAAAAATTTCTAAAAAATATTGATAAAAGCATATTCTATCTAGAGGCACCAACAGGAAGTGGCAAGAGCAATGTGAGCATGAATTTAAGCTTTCAAATGATAAAAAATAATAAAGACATAAATAAGATATTTTATGTATATCCTTTTAATACTTTAGTAGAGCAAAATATAAGTAATTTAGAAAAAGTATTTGAAAATAGCAATATTATTAATGATATAGCTATAATAAATTCAATAGTTCCAATAAAAACGAAGAAAAGTTTAGAAAGCGATATAGATAAAAATGAAGAAAGTTATGTAATAAATTATGAAAAAGCTCTGCTAGATAGGCAGTTTTTGCATTATCCAATGGTTTTAACAACTCATGTAAGTATGTTCAACTATCTATTTGGAACTTCTAAAGATAATTTATTTCCTTTGGCACAAATGGCAAATAGCATTGTAATTCTTGATGAAATACAAAGTTATAAAAATAGCATTTGGAAGGAAATAATAACATTTCTAAAACATTATTCAGAACTTTTAAATATAAAATTTATAATAATGTCAGCTACATTGCCGAATCTAAATAAGCTAATAGATGGTGAAATCGAGACAGTAAATTTAATAGATGATAGAGAAAAGTATTTTAGCAACCCAATATTTAAAAATAGGGTAGAACTAGATTTTTCTTTATTAGAAGAAAAAGAAAATACATTACGGATATTATTAGATCATGTTATTAAGACTGCAAAGGAAAATAAAAAAGACATATTAATTGAATTTATAAAAAAGAAAACTGCTATGGAATTTTTTAATAAATTAAATGAATGTAGCTGTTTTCTAGATGATAATGGAGAAAAACAGATAGAGCTTATGACAGGAGATGATAACAGCATAGATAGAAATACTATTATAAAAAAAATTAAGGATGAAAATAGAAAAGAAAATATAATTTTAGTTGCTACTCAAGTTATAGAGGCTGGCGTGGACATAGATATGGATATAGGATATAAAGATATATCTATGTTGGACTCTGAAGAACAGTTTTTAGGAAGAATTAATCGTTCTTGTAAAAAGACAGGATGTAAAGTATACTTTTTTGATTTAGACTCTGCCAGTAGTATCTATAGAAATGATGTTAGAAAAGAGAAGAATATAAGTCTTTTATCTGAAAGTATAAGAGAAATACTTAAAGATAAGAATTTTAATAAATTTTATGATTATGTTTTGGAGTATTTAAATAAACAAGCAAATGCATGTAATGATAAGAATTTCGATGATTTTATTAATAACTCTGTTAACAAATTAAATTTTAAAGAAGTTGAAGAGAGAATGAGACTTATAGATGAGAATTATGAGTATAGTGTATTTTTAAATAGAAAAATAACCTTGGAAAATGGAGAATTATTAAAAGGAGAAAAGGTATGGAATGACTATGCTAATTTACTTAAAAATAATAAATTGAATTATGCAGAAAAAAAGGTAAAGTTATCTGAAATAACATCTAAACTAAATTATTTTATATACAAAGTAAGAAAAAATGATTTTTCTTATGAGGATAGGATAGGTGGTTTATATTATATCTCTGATGGAGAAAAGTATTTTAAGAATGGAAAATTTAATAGAGAAAATTTTGATAAAGGAATTGGTGATTTTATATAGGAGGCCTTATGAAAGTAAATGGTACATTAATAAATTACTATTTTCATTGCAAAAGACAATGTTGGCTCCATGGAAATAGAATTAACTTAGAAGATAACAGTCAAGATGTAAAGGTAGGAAAAGCAATCCATGAAGTTAAAAAGGAGAAAAGCAAACAATCTGAAATTAGCATTGACAATATAAAAATTGATAAGCTTACATCAGAATATTTAACAGAGATAAAAAAATCTGATGCGGATGTAGATGCTGCTAAGTGGCAAGTTTTATTATATTTAAAGATTTTAAAAGATAAGGGGATAGAAAGAAAAGGTAAACTAGAGTTTGTAGAAAAGAATAAGGTTAAAAATGCAATTATTGTTGAACTAAATGAAGAAAATCTAGTAAGTCTAGAAAAGATAAAAAATGATATAGAAGAACTCATATCAAAAGAAAAGGCACCAGAAGTTATTAATGAGCCTAAGTGTAAAAAATGTGCGTATTTTGAGTATTGTTATATTTAGGAGGAAGAAATGGGAAGTACCAGATATATTACATCTATGGGGGAGTTAACACGAAAAGATAACTCTCTATGTTTTAGAAAAGATAATAAAAATGTTTATATACCAGTAGAAAATACAAAAGAAATTTATTGCATGTCAGAAGTAAGTATAAATAGTAAGCTTTTAGACTTTTTAGCTCAAAATAATGTAGTTATGCATTTTTTTAATTATTATGAAGGCTATAGTGGAACTTTTTATCCTAAAGAGCATTATAATAGTGGAAAAATGTTAATAAAACAAGTAGAAGCTTATAAGAGTAAGAGAATAATAATAGCTAAAGCTATAGTAGAAGCTATTGGGGAAAATATATATGAAGTCTTATACCATTATTATAAGCATGATAAAAAAGAAGTTAAGGGGACAATTGATTGGATAAGGAAGGATATGAAAATAAATCTTGATAAAGCCAATGATATTAAACAAATAATGCAGGTAGAAGGGGAGACTTGGCAAAGATTTTATGGAGAATTTAAACATATACTTCCTGAAGATTTTGTTATGAATAAAAGGGTAAAAAGACCACCTGATAATCCTATAAATGCGCTAATCTCATTTGGAAACACATTACTATATGGAAAAACCATAGCTATTATTTATAATACTCATTTAGATCAAAGAATAAGTTTTTTACATGAACCTTCAGAAGGAAGATTTTCTCTTAGTCTGGATATAAGTGAAGCTTTTAAGCCGATAATAGTTTTTAAAACTATATTTGATTTGGTTAATAATAAAAGATTGCAGGTGGCCAAGCATTTTGATAAAAAAGTTAATTATTGTCTACTTAATGAAGATGGAAGAAAGATATTTATAACGGCTTTTGAGGAGAGATTAGAAAGTGTATTTATGCACAGTAAACTTAAAAGAAAAGTAACCTATAGAACAGCTATAAAACTAGATTGTTATAAGCTTATTAAATTTATATTAGAAGATAAGGAATTTAAACCTTTTAGCTTAAAGGAGAAAATGTAAATGAGTAAAAATTATAATTATAACTACGCATTTCTTTTTTATGATGTAGGTGAAAAAAGAGTAAATAAGGTGTTTAAGATATGTAAAAAGTATTTATCTCATTTTCAAAAGTCTGTGTTTAGAGGAGAATTAGCACCAGCAAACTGCATATTACTTAAGAAAGATTTAAAGAAGGTAATAGATGAAAATGAGGATTTTGTATGTATTATAAAGTTAATGAATAATAATGTCTATGGAGAAGAAGTATTAGGAAATAAGCAAAGCAATACGGGAGAAGATTTAATAATATAGATTGATAAAGTTTTTACCAGGCTATTGAATTTATGAAGTATTATGAAATGTAGTAGATATAAGCATTTGATTAAATTTTATATAAGTAATTTAGTCATTATAAATTCACTTGGTAAAAATATTGTAAACTATTGAGTAAATCTATATTTTTGGTGTAAAATAAAAAACGAGAATGGCTTATTTGCAAAGATTGAACCTTAACATAAGATGTATTTAAATAGAAAAATGTACAATCAAATATCACCTAAAAAAACAATTGAACCTTAACATAAGATGTATTTAAATTATCCTATACTTATATTATATCACGTTTACGTGAAAATTGAACCTTAACATAAGATGTATTTAAATTAAAATATTCTCCTATAAAACACTTTCCGCTTCTCATTGAACCTTAACATAAGATGTATTTAAATTAATTGGTTAAAACCAGGGAATATTGAAGATAAATATTGAACCTTAACATAAGATGTATTTAAATCTCATGCATTCCTCTATCCCTTGACATGGGTCATACATTGAACCTTAACATAAGATGTATTTAAATGCTTTCTTGTAAAAGCCTTTAACCTTGCAGTCCTGATTGAACCTTAACATAAGATGTATTTAAATATATCGGCTACAAGGGTAACTTCCCCTATAGTCGCATTGAACCTTAACATAAGATGTATTTAAATTGGTATTCATTATATTCCCCATAAAAAGTATTTATCATTGAACCTTAACATAAGATGTATTTAAATCATTCCTAATAATTCCCTAACCGTTATTCCCTGTAATTGAACCTTAACATAAGATGTATTTAAATACGTTGAATATGCTTATTATGACTATTGGAGCGACAATTGAACCTTAACATAAGATGTATTTAAATTAAACTGGTTTTAACTTATGTACATCAAATAGATACATTGAACCTTAACATAAGATGTATTTAAATGCTATGACGACGAACAGTTATGAAAAGTTTGTTGATTGAACCTTAACATAAGATGTATTTAAATTTGATATAAAATTTATCTCCTTGGTGTTAGTATATTAGTGTAGACACAAAAAGCCGAACACCTTAAAATATAAAAAGGGAAGGAAGTGTCTACAATGGCAAAAGGGCAAAAGTATTATACAGAAGAATTTAGAAAGACAATTGTAGA